>DASQQB010000042.1:0-22452 GCA_035643635.1 Nitrososphaeraceae archaeon
GCGTCCTTCAGTACGCAATTCAGATAGTATCTTCATTAAAGTGTCATATCCTATGTCCACTTCGTTTAGGATAACATAATAGTCCACAGATTTTCCACGTTGTCGAATAAACTTTTCTACTACTTGTTTCTTCTTTAGGTATTTTCTGTCTCGCACCCATTAATATGTACCACGTCGTATAATTATTTTGTATCCTGATCAAATGTTTTCTGGCTATTATAAAAATAAATACCTAAACAGAGACAATAAAATTGGTTTTGAAGTCTTGTAAATATTAATATATTTCTAGTGATATCACTAGTAATATGCTGCCCTTGGTCTTTAGCAGTATAGGGACAAGAGGTGCTCTAGTCTTGGGCTTTACAATTGCCGAGCTTATGACATATTATTGGAACTCCAAACAAAGCCCTCCTAAAATTTACATCTTAGGTAGACGAATTCATCACGGCGAAATTGGTGCATTACTTGCTCTTTCTTTACTTTTCGGAAAATTTCCTCTCCCTGCAGCCATTCTTGCAGGCGTAGGGGGTGGTCTAATAAAAGATGATTTTTCCGATATTGCAGAATGGTTTAGATTTAAGAAAGGAAGGAATTTATTAAAAGAAAGGTTACTTGCCTATCGTCGATATCTTCTCAGGCGCTACGAATAGTAGTAAACACCAAGTAGAGAACAGAAAAACTTAACCTAATGTTACTTTCCTAATTCATGTTGGTCATCTTAAGATATGAATAGGCTCATCTGATATAAGAAAGGGTCTCTGGCTGACCGAACGCATACAACAAACCATCTCTTGCACCCACAAAGAGCATATTATCCCCTATACTAGGTGAAGAATCTATTAGATCCATGGTTGGGAATTTCCATAATTGATTACCATTGCGTATGTCCAGTCCGTATATATGTGAATCAAGTGAACCAAAGAATAACGTCTCATCTTTTGGAGTTATTACAGGTGAAGACCAGATCCTATCACCAGATTCAAAATCCCATATCTTTGATCCGCTGTTACTACAAATGCAATATATTTTCCTATCTGAAGATGCAAAGAAGACTCTATTTTCTAGAACTGCAGGAGAGGCTAAAAAAGGCTTTGTTAGATGCTTATCCCACATTATTAATCCATCCGATTGTTTCAAGCAATATATCGAACCGTTATGAGTGCCTATGAAGATCAGACCATCATGTGACAGACACGGTGAGGAGGATCTTATCTTGCCATCCAATTTTGTTTTCCATTGCAATCCACCATCATCTGAATTCAGACAGTATATGAAACCATCATCAGAGCCTACGAATAATTCATTCCCATTAAAAGAAGGCGAAGACCAAACCTCACCTTGAGTTTCTACTCTCCATTTTACATCTCCATGCATATCAATTGCATAAATGTACTTATCTAAAGATCCAACTATTACGATATCATTTGCAAGGCATGGCGAAGAGAATACGTCACCATTAGTTTTAAACTGCCAGGCGATCTCCCCCGTATTTACATCTAGTGCAACAATGTGATTTCTGCTAGGAAAGATTTTTTCATTAACCCAAGTATTAAACGTAGCACATATTAACAAATCTTGTTCAATCAACGGAGAAGAGATAATTGGACTACCAATATTTGTATGCCATTTTTCTTCCCTTTGAGATATTTTCAAGGCAAAAATTCTTCCAGTGGTTGTGGCAACATATACAATACCATTATCAATTATAGGTGAAGATATCATTGGGCCTAGTTCTATTACCCATTTAAGGGAAGGCTTTGCAGACAATGTCGAAGACGATATTCCTGTTCTCATCGCGTTACCCCTAAACATTTTCCAAGAACTTTGCTCCGCTTTTAATATCAAAGGTTTATTCTACCGCCTATTATTGTATACATAATCATCTCTCAAGTGGATTTATTACTGTATGTATCTAAATACATCAATACGGCAGTTGATTATCATAAACAATAAAACGATAATTGTTGTAGTTGAAAGATGCTTCTATTGCAAAGGTAACTATTTGCAGCCAACAATATCACAAGTTATGACCAGGACAAACATGCTGTGAGAGATAAGGTTGTTAGTACAACGAAAGGGAAAGGGATCGACATGAATTATTAAGAACTGATCATAATATACGCAAATGAATGTTCTGCTGCTGCTCCAGTAGAATAGCGAAACATCAGCAACAAGGGCCATAGAACTCTACTAGGCTAAATGCTATTACTATTGCTCCGAATAATTTCTAGTTGTTTTATTGAACACCGTAATGAGCCGCAACATGAGGCTCTTGTAGAAACTACTGTAAACACGCACACACTCTTCAAGTTTTTAGATCTCAGAAAACAGAATTCATAATTTTGCTCTACTGATCGAAATGTGCTCTCAGGCTATGATACTGTTATTACATGGAACTGTGTTTGTAGGTGATACTTTGTTAGGATCGTTTTCTGTTTTTCATTACTCACTTCCCTTTTTAGCTTAACTCCTGCCTGCATGGATCAACTGACTAAATTCCCAAGCAAGTGGTGGGGTTTTTTCAATAATCATCATCCCAAGGATAATAAAATGTCCTCAACAAGTTGAACGTTCTACAGAAAATACAGTATTGAAAGACTTTCCAGATTATAAAGGAACTCCTTATAGTGTAGTAATTAAATCATGAATTGATGTCTTATCCAGAAGACGTATTCTCTAGAATGTATGCAGAAATAGGTAGAGATGATAAAGGTCTGGTTTATCCAAAGGAGGAAGTGGAAGAGGAGGTGAATCTCCAGGCAGTAGACGATGCCCTACAAACCAATATCTTTAACACTATGTTGAGTAGGAGATCGCAAAGAAAGTTTGAAAATAAACAGGTTGAAGGTTCTAAAATTGAAATGATACTAGCTGCTGCTGATACAGCTCCAACAGCTGGTGGCTTTCAGGGATTTGAGATTTACCATGTTAAAAATCCAGACATTAAATTAAAGCTTGTTGATGCCGCTAATAAGCAGCCATATGTTAACGCTCCTGTTGTCCTTGTTTTCTGTATGAATCCTGACAGGGTAAAAATGAATTTTCCTCCTGATATTCTTAAAAAATTCTCTTTACAAGATGCAACACTTGCTGCAGCATATGCTCAGCTGGCAGCACATGCGCTAGGTTTAAGCTCTATTTGGATAGGTATGATAGACGAGGGAAAAGTAATGACAGCACTCGGCACTCAATATTCACCTTCCTCAATTCTATGTTTAGGATATCCTCAGAAGATACTTCAACCCAAACCAAAAAGAAGTTTGATCGATTTAATTCATGAGGTTTGATTTCAACAAAGCTGTAGCCACTTTTCTTAACGTTTGGGATATAATTATCAAGCAGTGTCAAAGATTGCATTATTGATTGTTAAATTTAGTCCTGCACTTGTGTATTTGGTTTTGTTTCAATCTTGAATGGCCTGGTATAATTGCTATCATATCGACTGTTCCATGTTTCTTGCCACAATCAAAGTATTCAAATAAAAGTATGGAAGAAGTTTTAAAATAACTGGTAGTATTTCACGCTAGTTCATGATTCAATAGTTTCAATCGATATTTTCCTTCATGGCGAGTAGACCGATCTTGTAGTTATTGGCCCCCAATGCTATTGATATTATTCTTAAGTCAGTTATAATAATTAATTGAAATTAATGGATTTTATAAGTTGGCTTGATGTACTCTATGAATATTAGAGATACATCGATTGACTTTCTACCGCTAGAGTATGATCCTATCATTGCTATCATTTTTATTTTTTGAAGTAGATTCGCTAGTTTTTTTTCCTCTTGATTGTTGAGTTTGTATACAGTCGTCGCATATCCAAATGCCTCTTAAATATTGACCAGCCTTTATTTTTCCATGTCGTTTAATTTCGCTTTCCACAGAATCAGCAACTGGCGTACCGCACGTGGAACATCTGGGTAGTATGTTTATCATAATATCTAAGGCGGCAATTTCTAATTTATTGTTAATTGTTATTGTAACTACTCTATACGAAGGACTTACAATGGTATGTATGCTATTTTTTATTTTTTAGAGTAGCGGCAAATTACAGGTTTTAATTATTAAAGATATTGTCATTTTATCTATGGTTATTGCTTACAGAAGCGGCGGAATCTCTATTCCGGATAGCTCTTGATTAAGAGTTTTAATAGGTGAGAGTAATAAAGGAGCTTTCACTTCTACTTTCACCTTATCCTGATCTTTAGCACCCTCATCGTCTGTTACGGTTAGTGCAAACTCAAATGTTGTGTCCTTTTTTACTGATGGAACAGTGAACTTTGTAACACGTTGATCGCGGTTTTGTAGATCAACATTAACGCCACCGCCTATTTGTTCCCATTTATACGATACAATTCTGCCAGTTTTATCTCGATCATGGCTATGAGTACCATCCAAAGTAACCTCATCTCCTCTCACTGCTTTTTTATCACTGCCAGCATCGGCTACGGGTTTTATGTTGCCTATAGCGTCTACAAATACAGAGTCTGTACCTGTTTCACCATAAGGATCAGTCACAGTGAGTTCAAAAGTAAATTTTGTATCTTTTCTAAGGTCATCTGGTATCGTGATTTTCGCTTTTGCTTTATTAAAGCCTATAATATCTAAATTATCAGGGAAGCCACCTGTTTGTTTCCACAAATACGTGAGCGAGTCTCTATTAGGATCCTTGCTGCCAGCACCATTTAAAATAACTTTCTGGCCTTCGTTCACTTTTTTATCATCGATCTTAGCCACCGCAATCGGAGCTTCATTAATACCAATAATATTGACATTAGCATATGCTGTAAGTTGTTTACTACTATTGATTGCGGTCATATGATTAGACGTAGTATTCTGGTTTTTGGAGCACGATAGCATTGCCGTTATATTGTTAGTATCTCCTGAACTAATCAAATCCTTCTTATCTGAGTACGTCGATTTCCATGTGGAATAATCATTAGCTCCTTTCGAACCTGTTGCAGTTGCATTTTGGAATGGTAGATTGTTCTTCTCTGTATACACTTTGCAATTCAGCTGAAAATTGGCCAGCGATGTTCCATATATAGTAATCTTGCTGCCTGTAGGTATCTCTTGGTGTGGAGTAGGGGATGTAATGTTTATCATAGTGGTCTCTGACGCAGGCTTAGCATTAATTCGATTTGTAGTAATAGCTGTCAGATTATCAGGAGCCCGTACTAAGTGGGAAGGACTGACAACATCCCTTGATAGTGAAGATGACGACGACGCAGTTACTCCTGTTACATTCAAGCTATACCATTTAACTAAGTTTGGAGAACACGCCAATTTGGCTGTTATTTTATTACTTGGACCTTCTTTAATTACAGCATGATACTCTGGAGTAAGTATAAAATTCCATTTTGAATAATCGTCTTTCCCATCACTACCTGTTGCAGTAGCTGCCTGATATGGTTTAATGCCGTTTACGATAACAGAGACTTGGCAATCTGTATTGTTACTGTCAGTTGACGTCCCTGATACTGTCAAGTTGTTAACCGTACTACCATTTTGTGTACTAATAGGAATATTCTGACCGGCCGAAGGCGCTGTAATTTTTATGCCAATAGCACCACCACCTACAGTTTGTTGTGCATTGGCGGCAACTATAGTAACAGTACTAATCCAAATTAATGACAGAGTCAATAGCAAGAGATGGGTAAACAAGCTCAATTTACTACAGTAGATTGTGTCTGTTGTGAACAAAACTTTTTACTCTATTTTTCAGATAAGAATTTTGCATGATAATATAATTACGAAACGTATTTGAATATTTTTATAGAAAAATCTTAAATGATGACGTTATCTAGAGCAAATTGGTTTGACAAACCGATAAATATAAACTCAGGTAACAAGTCTCAAGCTGCATTTTAAGGCAAGAAGTTGCTGTCAGCATATATACTAGTGGAAGCAGCGTGTTTTTCTCGCATTGATAGCTATGTCTCCTTGAGAGGTACTACAACATCCTTTAGCCCAAGCTTCAATTGATGGGAGAACGCTTCCCTCTACTAGCAGTGCTACCCCTAGTGCTATTGGTGGTTCAATTAGAGCAAGTTTTATTAATGATGCAAATTTTTTTATTATCATTACTTAAGTTTGTTTAGGAGTCCAACCTTCAAATAATATGTAAGATTTTTGTTTGATTGATTTTTTATTGTCTGTGAATAACAATAACTTGTCACAGAGATTCTGTTGTTTAATCGCCTAATTTATTTAGTATTATCAACGATCCACCGCATTATTCTCTTATACTGCGAAGAAAGCAATGCTGTGACCAATGGTTTACTTGGAAATCGGTCGCTTTGTGAGGTAATGATAACCATGGCGTACTTGGAGTAGTCATTTAAAATGTCTTTGAATTCTTTCTTTTGTTTTTCTGTCTCAAGTCGACTATCCGCAAAGCTTTGCCATGATTGGATTTGTCTAATTAGATCAGATTTTTCTGAAGATATTTTCATAGCAAACGTGTTTGATCGTTATTTTTAAGTCCTGTATACCTACAGAGGGAGGGCGGGAGCATATTTTGCTAGTAAAAGTATGATGTATAAGAATACGTGTGAGAAATTTCATTTCCCTTATTCTAGATTTTATCTCAAAACATGACTGATTATAAAATTATAAAAAAGAGTGAATATCTATATCGGTAAATCCTTGGCTCGTTTACAATCAGAAACCTAACGTATGTACAATTACATTATAAATCATCCATCATTAATTCTTTAGCCAGTGCTTGGATGTAGCAATTGAGGATATTGATTGTTGTGTATCATGAAAATCCCCTTGAACGTAAAAGGGTACTGACTCCTACGCTTGGCTATATGCAAATTTACAAAATAGACTGATAGGTTCGCAAGTAAACAATTCACACATACGGGTATATATTCTTCTAGATTTACTCTGAAAAATCCTTTGTATTACCCTATCGAAGCATAGTTTTGAATATGTAGTAATGTTTAAATGAAAAAAATTTAGTGGCCGTGACCACAGCCGCAACCGCCACTTACGTTACTTTCATGGCTTTGATTTCCATGGTTTTCAGAACAAGTAGGACATATAGCATTTCCGGTTTCAGACATAAACATTGTACCACAAGAGGCACATTTTACCTTTTGAACACCTTGCATATGAGTTCTAGTACAATATCCTATTAAAACCTTAGGATGACAGATAGAATAGAAGAGAAGAAGAGCTTAAAAATATGACGTACAAATAGGCTAAGAATTTTAAGATATTATTCCATGAAATCTGTCGTTAAGCATCTCATGAAGATCAGCCCTTTATTAAAACATATAACTTGAATTCACTACCTGCAACATTGGCTGGGAGTACTTGACTACGAATATGAATATTAAAGATAGATATCACAATTGATCTTGCAACAGTGATTAAAAATATAATGGTCGTTAAGAAGTAGTTTGGCTATAAAAATATATATGCTAATTGCAGCCGTCTATTTCTTGGAAATCCATCTACAGTAATAGCAAGAATATAATTTCCATAGAAGTATATTTTGATTCTGCTTTTTAGATTCAAGTTCAAGTTGATACGTGTATATGTGCATATCATAGTGATGATTCCAGTTGCAGTACTCCAAAATATTCAAAGAAGCAGAGGAGTTGAAAGACAGAATCAGAAGGGATTTCAATAGGTATGATGAAACTTTCAGAGTAGGGGTAGAAATTGAAGCATGTTTACTTGATAATAAAGCAATACCTGTCAATGCCGGGCCATTAATTAGAGAACTTGAAGACACAGAACATAAGATTGATTTTGAATATGGTATATGTCAATTTGAATATAAGACGCAGCCAACTCCAATGGATAGACTCCTTGATCTGAATTTTTTAATCGAAGGATTTATAGAAGATCTTGACAAGGCAATTAGTAAAGTTTACAAAGAAAGGCAAGTTTTTCCTGTGTTCTTAGGTGGTAATCCTTCACCAGAAATTTTGAGAGTAAATGATGAAACTGGAGGACGAACACTGATTACAGATAAACCAAGGTATAATGAACTTGCACGATGGCAGAGTGAAATTCCTGATGTTGATATAGAAGGGCAGAAATTCAAGGCTTTCCAAGTGGCGTCAGCTATCCAAGGTTTTCATCTTCATCTTCAAGGAGAAAATCCTACTCATGCGGCACAAATGTTTAATCACATCTTGAATTTAATTTCATCAGCAATCGTACTTGGAGCAAATAGTAGGCTTTTTGCTGGCAAATTATTCTCTATGTACGAACCAAGAATTCATTTATATGATCAATCTGAGCAGCAGAATTCAGGCTTTCCTTCAATTCCTCGGTACTTAGAGTCACTTGAAGATTACATAGAGTATATTACTTCGCGCGATGCAATTATCGCAAAGGACTACTTCGAACTGGAAAAGGAGAGACATGATGATTTGAGAATTCGTTTGAACTCCAAGTTTTATCGCGTTGAAACCAGAATCATGTCTGTACAGCCAACTCCTAAATCATTGATGGCGCTGATAGAATTCTTCATAGGTTATTTGTACAGAGCCATTCACGAAGAGAGACAACTGCGTCCACTTTCTGCTCTAAGAGAAGAGAGATTGGCAGTGGTACTCTCTGGATATAATGCGAAAACGCATTTTAATATCGTAGATACTATAGATAGTCAACTGGAATTTGCACGCAAAGGCTTATCTGACTTAGGTGTCAAAGCAGAATTTCTCAGTATATTGGAAAAAAGATTGGAGAACAAGAATGCTCCTGGCGAATACGTGGCTAAACTATGGCATGAAAAGTTCAATGGATCTGCTGAACAAACAGTGTTGGAAGTTATCGCTGATATCTGGCAGAAAACCAAGGATAATCAGCCTATAACTTGAGCATAGACATATTCGTCGCTTGGAATATGAGGATGTTACTTTGACAAAAATAGACTCATTGGTAGATAGCGGGATGGATGGTGTTTTAATGGATCTTCAGACTTTAATCAGGCAGCCAAGTGTTTCTGCAAGAAGGGAAGGTCTGCTAAAGTGTGCGAATCTAGTGTTGCATCTCATGCAAAGAGCCGGAATTCATACGGAATTGCTCTACCTCAATTGTCCTAAAACTAAAGGTAGCGTCAGCAGTAGTAGTTTTATCCCACCAATAGTATATGGCGAGGTTAAATCTAAATCAAATCCAAACGGAAAAACCATCCTATTTTATAACCATTATGATGTTCAACCAGAAGATCCTGTAGAGTTATGGGATGAGGATCCTTTTAGCGGTAAAGTAGATGGTAATTACATCTTTGGACGAGGAGCAGCTGACGATAAAGGAGAACTAATTACTCGTATTAAGGCAGTAGAATTTTATTTGAAGATTATTGGCGACGTACCTTGTAATATCAAATTTATCATAGAAGGAGAAGAAGAAGTCGGAAGTCCGCATTTAAACGAATACCTTCGTCTATTTTCAAATAAATTTAAATGTCATGGTATTATATGGGAAAGCGGATTTATAGATACATATGGTCGCCCAATCATTTCTTTGGGTCAAAAAGGTATTCTATCAGTTGAAATTAGTGTAAAAGGCCCTTCAAGAGATGCTCATTCAAGTTTGGCAGTCATAATTGAAAATCCAGCATGGAGACTTATTAAGTTATTAAATACATTAAGAGATGCTACTGGAAAAATCCTAATAAATGGTTGGTATAATGAAGCAAGAGATTTTACGGATGAGGAAATTTCTCTTATAACTACAGAGCCGTTTGATGAAGAGGCATTAAAGAAGGATTATAATATAGATAATTTTCTAAATAACGTATCTGGTATCGAAGCAAAGAAAGCATTCGCTGGAACGTCAACCTGTAACATTTCTGGCCTACTATCAGACTATACTGGTAGCGGTTCAAAGACTGTTGTTCCAGCTATAGCGACAGCAAGATTGGATTTTCGTTTAGTCCCCAATATGATTCCTGAGATACAGTATAGACGTCTCGTAGAGCACTTCAAAGACCGTGTCTCTGATAGAGATTGTTGTAATGGCAATAATATTGTTGGCGGCAAAGATGTAGAGATAAGATTTCTAGAAGGAGAACCTCCGTCAAGAACACAAGCTAACCAACAATTTGTTGACGTTGTTAGGGAAGCCGCTACAGAAATTTATGGTAGTGTTATTGTCAACGTATCTTCCGCTGGTACAGGACCAATGTACTATTTCGATAAGATACTTCATGCGCCATCTGTATGTGTAGGGAGCACCGATCTAGCTAACAGAAATCACTCCCCTAATGAATATATCAGGATAGATCAATTGAATAAGACTATAAAATGCATAGTAACTATTTTGGAGAAATTTGCTAGTAGTAAAAAATAAAGGTCATATGATAAAAAGTGTATAAACATATTATTCTCTTTTAATCTAGCGATGTGTATCAAAAACTGTCTTCATTATATCACATTCATTATATCACTCATCTTAAAATATTAGTACTACATGACTACGTATCTATGAGCGTGTCTGTATGTTACAATAATTATGTGTGATTTAGGATCTTCATTACTGGTCGGTTTGCTGCCTTTTGTCTTTCTTTTTCTTTCTATATTCTTTATATGCTTCACCGCCGTATGTAGAAGGCGATTCCACATTCTCCTCAGAGGAGTTAATATTGCTCATTATATAGAATCGTACTTTATACCTTATAGATATTACTTTCGATCTTAATCACCTAGAACATATACATAAGATTATTAGAATCCTTATCTGTGTTAACATTATCTCATTTTGAGTACTACATATCAGTCAAATTTGAACCATATATACTGGGTCTCTATACACGTATTTTAAGCGATGATGACTACAAAACATACAATTTAGAAAACCAATTATTAATTCAGACAACAAATAGGAAATTATTCGTAATTTGCGAGAAAATTTACTTGTTTTCGAATGAACAACAAAGGTTAAAAGTTCCAACAATATAACAAAATATCTTCAGAGACAACTAGTATGATCAGAATTGAGAACTAGGACATCAGAGTATCTAACGGATCAGTTGAGAAGAAATTAAATAATTGCTCATTAATTAGTATTGGCACGTATAGTTAAGAAGGATTATTATATATTGATGTTCAACAGTAGTTTGCGATTAAAAGATTATGGACTGGTCAAGTGAATCCGTTTTGGGAATTATATCTACTAAAGCTAGGGAAGTTGGAATGCTAATATTGAACATACTGATAGTTGTTGGCAGAGCAGCTGGAATCCTGGTAATCACTACGGCTAAATTCATTATTAGAAAGGTAAGGGGTGGTGGAAAAGATAAAGCCAAGGCAATAGGAAATTTATTACTTGCATTCTCAATAGCATTAGTAAGAAAGGTTGGACAATTGCTCTTAATCCTTGGTAGGTTTATCTATAAGAAGACAAAGAAATTGAAGACAGAAAATCTAAAAGTAAAAACTGAAGACGAGGGTGAATTATTAAAGGGTTGGACTAAAACAAGCTCTGTGAAAAAGACCATACATTTATTAATTCACAGGTTTGCCTTGTTAGTTGTAACTGCTATGAATAAAGTACAAGTGGCTACAAAAGACGATAGAAGCAAAAATGCACATATATCTGATATTTCTCAAGAAGATTTGATAGATACTAATGAGAGTTTGTACCAAAATATAATTCGAGGACTAAAACACGAGGGAATTGATGTTGAAGAGGCAGGAGAAGAGGATATTCTGAAAATTGAACGGCCTCCTTACTATAGTTATAATTTCTCGATGACACCACGAGTTGTTACCAATAGAGGTGCTATAAGAATCAAAAATAAGAATATTAATTTTATACAGCTAATTCAGAGGAATTAAGTATAATAGGTTACTGTCTTCATTTGGCGGTTAGTGATGAAAGTAATACATTCTTCATATGTAGATATTAGGTAGGTGTATGATAATAGAAACGGATTATAGTCGATAGAAATTTGGCTAATACATATAGGAACTCATAGTTATTTCATCCTTTCTTTTTATTGATAATCTCTATATCCTCCTCCTCCTCCTCCGATCATACCTACAATGTGTTTCCAAAAAGCATTGTTGCTAGTTCTATCTTGGTTTTCTTTAATTATTTCTAATGCCGTCAGGCCATCAAGTGTAGTAGAAAAGTATTTTGCATGAAAGAAAAACAGCCTTCTTTTTCGTATACCTATCACAAACCCTTTTTCTATCAAGCTGGTAATTATCTCTGAAACTATAGACTCATTTAATTTTACTAGTTTTGAGATTTTGTTTTCAGTCCTTGACTCTCTTCTGATAGCATTTAATATTAGAAATTCCCAATGATTGAGATTGTTGCCTCTTGTGGTATCGTAGTAGTTATGGTTGTAATTGCTTGCCAAGATCTATATAGTATTGATCAGTCTCATTAATAATATTATTCATATTGATATCTTATTTTCTTTAATAGACCTGTCAATAGAAGGCTATCATAACCTGGGCGCTAAAATATGGAGGAGTAGATAATACACAAATATAGTTAGAGTCTTATGGGCCAACCCTAGGGCTTGTTCCAATCTGAATATTTATCCTGTTCGGGTTTGCGTTTATACTGTAGCTGTTTCCATAGATATTTGATAGTCATAAAATATTTTAGTGTATATGCCAACGCGATCAAAATAATCCCCCCAATAAGGAATCTCCAACCAATAATCCTAAATCCATCTAGTTCTTCCTTGGGTGAACTAATTATTGCAGTTGTGCTTCCAATCCAAACACAGATGACACCAAACGAGATAATGATTATTCCTGCTGTTAAAAAGGGCCTAAATAATGTGACAATTGATCGATCCAGAGGGCTAGCCATATACTGGTTCATATAGTAAATCGCTTTTTATATAAATTATTGTTTGTTCCATGTAGCCAAGCAATGTAGGATTAAGATGTTACATTGTAGTATGCCTATATAGATTAAAAAGAAGTCTTCAATTATCTATCATGAACCTAATAATAAATGCAGTACTAACGAAATAGCCAATACCGCGATTACCACAAGATGTATTTCATATTTATCGCGATCATCTCTAAATATACAGTGTTATCAGTCATACATCCATTCTCATGCGAGTATGAAGTAGATAGTAATAAAGGGCATCTTTTTAGATAATGACATAACATATGCGAGCTTATCAATCTCTTAATCTTCTTTACAAACAGCCGTCTTCCCGAAAACGGCACTTCTTATTTTTCACTTATCCCATCACAAGAAACTTGATTTTAAAGCCAGTGATTGTAACTAATACAACAATTGCATAATTCTGGTAATACAGAAAATCTCAATATAATTAGTCCTGATTAATATGTAAGAATACAATTTATGTATGCTCATATTAATACAGAATTATTAATTATGTTGATTTATCTTATAGTGCTCTTTAGGGTTATATTAAACAGATTACTTTACGTGAATTGTACCTTTATCGTATTCACCTCTTTTAATAGAGCAAAACAGAAGAATATACTTTAGTTTTCCATACTTTAAAAAAACGATAAGAAATAGAAATTAATTAATCATGAGCTATTAATCAAATAAGAATGTTGTAAATGTTTATGTGATGCCTAACGTAAGACTTGTTAGGAACGTTGGAAGTCTAAGCGCTAATCCCGATCTGGCCTTCCTTCATTCCCACTTATGCGGCTACCATGTATTTCACAGATCAGGTCGGGATTAGTATTATTCTATTGTCATACACTTTACTAGTTGTTAATTACACTTGTAAATTGCGTGACAGCTGCCTGCTAATTTCCTTATTCTAATTTGAGTTAGACCAGGTACAAGATACTAAACACACATACGTTAAATATCTAAAAAAATATCAGTCTACACTCATTTTATCTTTATTTTTTTTAATTCGGCATCAATGACTTTGTTTACATCTAATCCGGAGATTTCGGTGTCAGCTAACTTCTTCAGAAGAAAGTCTTGCCATGAGGTACTACCATAGACATCAAAAACGGCTTTATATTCTGCAATTAGGCTGTCAAATATCTGTTGATGTAGATAGCAATATGTATTACCCGCCGGCAAAGATTGAATTTTTTCGCTGCATGCAAGGCATTTTCCCGAATAGTCCATTTCTATTCATTCTAATACTTAGCGAGATAAATAAGTGCTGATTAAATTTTTTTGGTAATCGATAGTTATGAAAATTACGACATAGATCACAAAACGTTCTGCTCAAATAAATTGACCAAGAAAGATGTTGACTAAATGTATTTTATAACGTGATTGAATATGAGAATGAAAAAAGAATTTTATGGATAAAGGAATTACATTCTAAGCAGCAATACCAATTTCTAAATTTCTGGAATAATCACATTCTTCCAAGACAGTGTATACTCAATTATATATTTTAATAATGGAGCAACAATCTAGTTGCTCCACTTTATACTCTGTCATGGAACATCCCATCAATTTCACTTTTTGCGTTCTATTCTGCATACATAATTAGAAAAGCTATCGATTCTTAACCGGGATGAACGATAGCCTAGGATAAAAATGACACGTTGAAAGACTGTATATTGGATTTTCGATTGAAGAGATGGCATTCTCATTTTCACAAATATACTATTCTCTTTTGATAACATAGCTCACGCTTATGATATGGGTAGCTGAAGGTAAAGTTAGGTTTAGAGCTGTAATAAAGAGTGACTAAGACAGGAATTTTTAGATTTATTTTATTAAGAAGCAGAGAACTCAAAGATACAGGTGTGCATCGTAATTATAAAAAAGCTGATTTATTATTATTAGCGTAAAATAGCTAATAGCTTTAGCTCATATCATTCCTCAGCAAGTAATATAATGGCTATTTCTAATAATAACTAGGATTCAAACATTTGACTGCTCGGAGTATTTGGAGCGGAAGTATATCGTTTGGCCTTGTTAATATTCCAGTAAAGATTTATACAGCCACGGACAGTAAAAGCATTTCGTTCAATCAATTAGATGCCAAAGGTCACAAAATTCAACATAAAAAATGGTGCCCCGTTGAAGCAAGGGAGGTATCTTATTCTGAGATCAAAAAAGGATATCCGATAGCTAAAGGGAATTACGTGCTTTTAGAAAAAGAAGATTTGGAAAAAATAAGGCTCAAGACTACTAGTACTATAGATATTAAAGAATTCATCAGAGCCCAAGATTTTGATCCAATATTTGTTGAAAACACCTATTACATAGCACCTGCTGAGAAGACTACCAAGAAGAAAAATGGTAGTAATACACTTTCTAAGGCATATTCATTATTTGTCAATGTTTTAAATGAAACCAAAAGGATTGCAATCGGCAAGGTTGTGTTGAGAGAAAAAGAGCATTTAGTTGCAATAAGGGGTTATCAGCGTGGTCTTGTGATGCATCAGATGAAGTACTTGGATGAAATAAAACCCATGGACGAAATTGGAGAGCTTTCTAGTTCATTTTCCCAACAAAATTCACAACAACAGCAGCTCGATGATAAAGAAGTCTCCTTGGGAAAGACATTAGTAGATAACCTGACAAGTGAAGATTTTGATCCGACAAAATATTCTGACACATATACTGAGCAGCTAGAAAAGCTTATTGAAGCAAAATCAAAAGGGCAGAAAGTTAAGGAAATCTCTCGTGGTCAAAGTGAAGATGATACTAAAGACTTACTTGAGGCATTAAAGGCAAGTCTAAAGACAAGCTCCAATGCTACTAAATCATCAAAGAAGCCGCCAAAATAATGGCACTATAACAATTATACTTTAAAACAATCACTGTGACAAAGTGCAAATGCAATAGGCATCAAGAGTGTGTGCTGTATATAGAATATGGTCATGTTATTGGTTAATATATAATCATATAAATTCAAAATATACCATGGTAGAAGATGATCAAACTCCAGATAATAAAAAGAATGTCATCAAACGTCAACCTTCTTCAGATAAAACAATTTCTGCCTCTGCCTGGATTACAATAGCTATCCTAGGTTCAACACTTCTTATTACTATGTATGGAGAGACTATGTTATTACCAGCGATTCCTGATATTATCAAAGAGTTTCACATTTCCTATAATATGGCATCATGGATACTTACTGCATATCTTATCGCAGGAGCCGTTATGACTCCTATCAGCGGAAAACTTTCCGATATGTATGGACGAAAGAAAATAATCTTAATAATAATGATGATCTATGTTGTAGGAATTTGTTTAGGAGGAATATCTCGAGATATAAATTTTCTAATTATTGTAAGAATAATCCAAGGTATTGGTGTTTCGATGTTTCCTATAGCGTTTGGAATCATTAGGGATCAGCTTCCCCCGGAAAAACTTGCTATAGGAGTAGGGATATTTAGTTCAATGTTTGCAGCTGGATCAGTTATAGGTTTAGCGGCTGGTGGAAGCATAATTGAAAATTTGGGATGGCGTGCCACATTTTTATCTATAATACCTTTCGCAATTGGCCTGTGGATTATTATTAGAAGGTTCATTTATGATATTCCATACCCAAGCCAACTTTCACAAAATGGGGCTAGGATACAAGCTCAGAAGCAGCGGCTTGATGGACATACAAATGTTGGTAGTGTCAGTTCAAAGTCTACACAGTCCATTGATATAAGCGGTGCGATAACCCTTGCGGTAACTGTAACTTCATTTCTTCTGGCACTTTCATATCTGAAGACAGGTAACAACAACACCATTTTTCCATTTCAGATTATGTATTTTATTACAGCAGGTTCAATATCTTTGATTTTATTTATATTTATAGAAAAAAGAGCAAAGTCACCGCTGATTGATTTTAAATTGATAACAAATAAAATCATTCTCCCTGCTAATATTCTTTTAACGATTAGCTTTCTGACAATGTTCACAGTATATCAGACTATACCCGTGTTAGTAAGAAGTCCGTACCCAGTTGGTCTGGGAGGAAATGCATCAACTACTGCAGGTATTCAGATTCCTTTTATGATTGTATTTCTATTATTTGCTCCTTCTTCTGGGTTTATAATCTCCAAGTTAGGAAATACAAATCCTACTATTATCGGAAGTATAATAGGAACAGTAGGCTTCTTTAGTATCTTCATGTTGCATTCTACTGGCTTTTTGTTGGCAGTAAATCTATCTGTAATTGCCGTAGGACTATCATTGATACAAGTTGGAGGCTTTAACATAGTTTTAGAATCTACACCAAGAGAATTAAGTGGAACATCTCTAGGCACCACTGTTCTTCTTAATCTTATTGGAGGAGCAGTAGGACCGGCAGTTGCCGGAATATTTATGCAGACCAATCAAGTATTTGTTAGAGCTGCTGGTGGCTATTTTCCTTCATCACAGTCCTATGAACTCATATTTTTTACTAGTACAATCCTATCGCTAGTTACTATTGCTCTAGCGATAATCATTAAGAAAAGGAGCCTTTCGAAGAATGAGATTATTACGAAAAGTAAATTCAAAACTGCAGACGCTGACAGCAAGTAGAGGGTATATTCTCCGCTATTGCATTAGTATCTATGGTCACTTTAACGCTTGCAGTAATTCTATATAACCAAACTAATCGCGTGTTTGTGATGTTTTCATTGGATATTGTTTCCTAGGAGTATATCATTAGTCCGAGCGTGGCCTCTTCATTGGGAATTGTATACGGTCTATCCAGAGCAATGTTTTTATTTGTAAATTCTAAATCTCAGTTTGATAGTTTTCATCACTACTCATTTTCCTCATCCATTCTTTCTTGACAGTACCAAAGAGCAATGTGTATTCACATTTTGGACACTCTTCAGAATTGTATGATTTATCTGGCATGGAAGGCTTTACTCTTAAAAGCTGTCCTCCGCATTTGATACAAAAATATTGTAAATTATTATCAAGCTTCATATGTTGCTGGATCATCCTGTAGCACTAAACTGCGTGGTAGTTAATAAATAACAATGATAGAAACTATACTTCCCACTAAGAGCGTAATAGTAAATATTCTAGTGTGTACATATAGCTGTAAGCCTATCAATGGTGAAGTCCCTTTCCACAATATGTCCGGTACAAATACATTGTATGTAAGACTATAGACAACTGGCACGGATGTTTCGGGAATTACAAAACATCATTACATTGAATGGTTTCCTCATAACATCCTGCGTATTTGACGGAATAGCTCGTCTAGTCGCTTGCTATCTAACCAATCCTGCAGCATTAGTCACTTCAAATACATTTTGATATTGTTTATCCTCGATTTTTTTAAGTAATGATAATATGTCTTGATTTTCGGAATTGTTTAATAGTTTTTGCTGTTCTTGAACAAACTGAACTATTTTATCTTTATTAGCCGGAAAACCTAAATCTTTTAAAAATTGTGATAGCGTTGCGGCCTTGGCATAATCGTTAACCACAATTTCCTTCCTCTGACCGTCCACATTCATTTGTTTTCTAGCAACCCTTAGTGTCTGTTCTTTATTGTCTTCTGAAGGCACTTGATTAGCTTGATTATCCTTTGTGTCGTTAGACGACGACATAATGTATTAATGACCTTATTGCTTTTTAAGATTCTATCTACTGTTACACTCATTATTATAGTTCCAGAATTCGTTAAGATAATAAAAGAAATCCTGTCTATACCATTATCCAACAAATAGTGCTGACACTCTTCAGCCATTCAGCGTGTAAACGTTGTAAGGTATATCAGTCTCATAGTTAATATAATTCCATTCATCACCAGGCATTACCTGCTCGTGAAATTCCGACTGTATTTTATGATCTAATGATCTGTATACATTATCTTCTATAGCTACTTTATTTGCAGCTGTTGTTAGGGAAGTTACATGTCCCTGGGTATTCGTTAGGCTTTTATTTTAATACTGTCTTCTTCAACTCTCACCTCATATCTCTCCTCATCGTATGTTTTGATATGGGACATAAGTTGACCAGCATGTTCCAAATATTTTTGCCATGTCTTTGGTAATGGCTCCATTTCTTGCGATGGAGTCAAGATAGGCTCAGAAACTTTTCTACCACTAGTGACATCAAATCTGGCCCCATGAAATGGACAGGTTACAATATTGTCTTTAACATTTCCCATTGAAAGTAACGCGTTCATGTGGCTACATCTATCATTTAACGCATAAAACTTGCCATCTAGGTTTACAATCATTATCTCTTTTCCATTAAGTTCAACATGTTTCATTTTTCCAGGGGGAATTTCATTGACTTTTGCAACTTCTACAAATAATTCACTTTGAGCCATATTTGATACAGATATAAAGAACAGTTCACAAATATTTAAGATTACTAGTTCTGATTCACTTAGTAAGTAAGGCTTATCGTTACAGAACTGGTTAAGATAATAAAGAAATCATTCTCAACACAATTGTTCTAGAATGGTCTTGCATCCATTCTTAAAAGCCTTATCTTTATTTTCCTTTGGTCTCATTTAATAACAACGAAAACTACCAAACGGTAGGTTTAATCGCAGGGGTTCATCCAATAATAGCTACTCTGCTTTATCTCTCTTCTTCTCCTGCTCCTCTCTCTCACCTTACAGTGCTTGATCTAATATAATAAACTGTTATTTTCCTAAATTTTGTTCCCCAGATGATGTTTTAAGAGTATCAGTCCGACGACTAATAGCGATAGTATTCCAATAACACAATACCTATGCTCGAGATGCCACAAGTATTAAAGGAACATCGATATCAGAAGACGAAATACAGGCTTCAATCTCTTACTTTTCTAAAAGAGAAAGGATGTCCAAAATGTTGCTCGTTACTTGCTGACTCTTAAAAGAAGAGAATGTAAACTAATAGAATGTTCGTCGTGGAGGGTTTGGTCTTTGGGCTCATGACATTATAGTGAATGCTAACGAATTATTGATAACTTCACTGATTTTGATAATGCTGGTGCAATGTTGAAGGCTAATATCCCCCATCAACAATATCAAACTGAAATAATTACCTTTTTTAATGAATAAAAAGAGATAATTGCACTGTAATGTAAACAGAATACCTATATATTCCAAAAGGCCTTCATATATATTGAAAAGATTTCATACTGAATTGATCCTTTTGGGAACGTTAATAGCATCAGTGGGCTTGACTCTATTGCCAATTAGTGGCGGTATGCTAATTGCTGCTGCGGCAGTGGCCCAGTCGTCATCATCATCACCACGCTCTGCAGTTATGGAAATCGCAGCACCCATGCTAAAGCAAAATGAATACTATATTTTTACCCAAGAATTACTTGCAAATGAATCTAAACTTGGTGTTCCTGTTGCTATTTTCACATTAACAGATATTATAGTGCATAAGGGAGACACTGTTACTATTCATTTCTACAATACTGCAGATGAACCGGGAGATAGACACACATTTACTATGCAACCTCCATACAAAATGGATCATGATCTTGCTGGCGGACAGAATACAACCTTTAGTTTCAAGGCTGATACAGTAGGCGGTTTTACCTACTTCTGTAGATATGATCTTCCAAGTATGATAGGTCACTTAGAAGTGCTTCCATAAATTCTAAAAATCGGTTTCTATGTTTTGCTTATAGTATGTGAACCTTTAGAAACACGATTCTTAATGAAGCCAAGAAATTATACAATCCCTGTAGGTATAGCAAGATTCCCATATTCCTCGCCAGGATAATTCGATAGTTCCTCTCGCCTCCCCTACTAGGTTATCTGTGTGCTACAAGAATATCCATTCTCATCGTAAGCCTCTACCTACGTGTGGATCTATGTATTCTTTTCATGCACAGATACAAATGATTATGTATTTTAGAGTTATTAAAGGTTATAAGTGATTATTTTGCAGGAATTAAATATTATTGTGAATAAGTTAGAGAAATTCTAGCTATTAATAGTAATCTTGCAAGATATAGATAGTCTCGAAGATTAGCAAGGCCCTTTAGATCCTACCAATACAGACAGCCAGTAATGACTCTATTATTTATAAAAAGACTCGATGACAGATGATGTTTATCAATGCTGCTGGACATGATATTCACTTGTGACATAGCAAACATGTAGAGATTTGTTATTTTTTAGCAGATTTACATTGTGTTGTGATCGGTATTAACTAACCTTCCATAAACCGACCAATGTAATGATTTGCAGCTTTTGCAAATATTTATGGTTCATCTCTCATTATTGCGTGATAATAATAGACAGATGTTTATGTTTAATTACAAACGGTCGTGTAGCTAGTTCATTATGAGTAAACACGTTCCAATACATGGACTCTTTGAGACGCACCTAACTGTAAGTGATCTGCAGCGTTCTATCATATTCTATAGAGATATAGTAGGACTTCAGCTAGCACATGAGGTATCGGAGGGCAATGCTGCATTCTTCTGGATCGGTGATCATACTTCAAGATGTTCGATGCTCGGATTATGGTCAGTCGGTACAGCGCCACTAGGGCTTAATCTGCACATTGCATTTGAGGTGGCACCAATTAACGACCTTTTAGATGCACCAGAACTCCTGAAAGATCACGGCATAGTTCCGCTATCTTTCTTTGGTAAAGAGTCGTGGGAGCCAAGTGTAATAGGATGGATGCCTGCAGCTGCAATTTACTTCCGGGATCCCGATGGTCATCTGATCGATATCTGACGATGCTAGACGACAAGGAACGAAGGCCCGACTTAGGTATTGTTAGTTGGTCTAAGTGGGTTGCCAACAAGAGGTAAATGACATAGACTACAAGTTGTCGCTTTGATAAAAAAAGCGATTTAAGAAAAGTAATATCTTCGTGGTTTCGCTCTGAGTTCTTCAAAAAAATATTAAATTACATTAAAGTTTGAAAGTGTGCTTTGTTTTGATGCTCGATTACTCTCAAAAGGATTAGTCCGCACTATTTCATAGTTGTTATTATTATTATTATGCAAACATTGATGAACGACTTTTCAGTATGCATGAGCACAATGTCATCAGAGTTGCAAAACACACGACCTACTGCAAATACTGACTCTCTAGATGATCATCCTATTTGCCATATAGAACAAATAACTAAAATAATACCAACTGATAATAAGCTTAGTTTATCTTTTAATAATGAAACAATGACGCTAAAGAACAGGATAATAACAAGTATAGCAATAGCTACTGCAAGTCTTATTGTAAGGAGGCTTATAAAGCAAAAAGAAGAGAAGAAAAAGTCTTAAAATTCAATTCCCGAAAAAGAGTACTTGCAAATGCATTAGATACATTTGTCAACTTTTACCAGATCTTCTATTATAATAATAAGTTGTAACTGGCGAGGATTGAAGCCCTATTACTAAGCAGAAAAGCGCAGCAACTTCCTGACCATGCAATGTCAGGACTAGATCAGAAATCCATTATATAAAATGAAAGCTATTATCCATCTGAGAGTATGCTATTCGAGCCTTTAGTTGCTATATTTGCAAAGGTCTTTGTTGGTATTTTCAAATGGCTAGACCAAAATATGTTGGTTTATATTTTAACTAGTACAAAAAATTTTGAATATGCAATAGCGTTTTGTTG
>DASQQB010000043.1:0-2869 GCA_035643635.1 Nitrososphaeraceae archaeon
TATCACCTGTTTTCATGACTGAATGGAATTCATCGGAGCTGGTCAAAGAAATAACATCTAAAGGCAAGAAAAAAAATATCCTCACTCCCACTACATTTAGTCTTTTACATGCAACTGACTTTGCAGATAGGTATGAGCGAAATATATTCCCTCTATTGCGCGCTGGATATATTGTATTGGCAGATAGATATGTGTATACTGCATATGCAAGAGACATAGTTAGAGGTTGCAGTCCAAACTGGATTCGAAAAGTCTATGACTTTGCAATAAAGCCTGATGCAATATTTTATTTTAGAGTACCCATTGACGTTGCTATAGAAAGAATATCGGTAAGTAGGCCTAAACTAAAGTATTATGAGGCAGGGATGGATCTGAATTTAAGTAATGATCTTTATGATAGCTATAGAATTTTTCAAAGCAGAATCGTTGAACAATATGAATCTATGATTAAATCTGAGGGATTTATAGTCATAGATGGAACATCTGGTATTGAAGAACAACAACAATTAGTAAGAAACAAGATCATTAAGTTACTCCCCCCCCATCGTGGAGAATAAAAACTCTACTCTTCACATTAAAGAATCCATTCGCACAAATGTTGGTAGTAGTGTATAGAGTATAAACATCTAAAATAGATAAGCAATTATTTTTTGTAGTTATTATTATTAATTGTGCCAGTTTGCGGCCAGCATAATATGCATCAATCTCTTTTGATATTATATCAAGCCTACCTAGGAGCAGTTTACTCAAACTCTCCTTTTTTTATTGTATTTTTCTATAGCATCCCAGATCGTCTTCTTTGCTACTGTATTATCCTTAAATCCTTTTACCTTGACATATTTTCCTTCTTCTAGATCCTTGTGATGTTCAATAAAGTGTTTAAGTTGATTTAATGTATGTTCTTGAATATCATTTAGATCTATAATGTTAGAAAAATTTGGATCAATTTTTGGAATTGGGATTGCAATAATCTTCGAATCTTGACCATTTTGATCTTCGGTTAATAATACTCCAATGGGTTTTGAGCGAATTATAGACATTGATACTATAGGCTCGTTACCCAGTACGAATGCATCGAGCGGGTCTTCATCTTCTTCAGTCTTTGGAATAAAGCCATAATTGTATGGATAAACCATCGATGTAGATAATACTCTGTCCACGAAGAGTGCTCCAGTTTCACTATCTATTTCATATTTAATGGCGCAGCCTCTAGGAATCTCTATTACCACATTAATTTCTTCGGGAGGATTTTTCCCAGCACTCAATGCATTTAGATACATCATGATCCCTCCTTAACTTTTAGGTTATTTATAATGTCATAAGTAATTTGTGTTCCTGGATTTATTATAGACGACGATTTTTAGTGTAAGTTACTAGGTATATGATGTTCCTTTTTTAAAACTATCATGGACAATGAAACGGGATCACAATACAGGATATTAGTACTGCTGATCATAGCTAATATTGGTAGCAACGAGGTAACGCGAGGTCTCTCTCTTACACACAACAATTATTGCATAATATTGAGGAAGATTCACACCATGTTTTAATATTCATTACCTCTTGTGGACAGCTTTCTTAACCAACAGTCAATTCCAAATATGAGATATTGTTCTTAGCATTTAATTCACGTCCTGTTATAGCACTATGCAATATCCAGAAGAAGACATTACAAGATAGTTTAGTATTGCGAAGATCAAGAAGAAAAATATACCTCCGTATTTAGATTATGTAAGACCCCGTATTTGGTTAAAGAAACTCTCATTCGAATTGAATAGATTACTTCTACAAAATCCAATGAATTCATCATACTTATGAGCTCTTTCTGCAATCACACTATCGAGAATATGACGAACTTCTTTAGAATATCTAATTCCTTTCAGATAAGCTATCGTAATGTCATCGTCATGTATTAATCCTAGCATGTCTTGAATCTTTTCTAGTTCAGTTATCGTCCTATTCACTTCCTTGTTATGATAACTAAGTAACTCCAACAAGTAACGCAACTTCTTGCAATCCTTCCTCATTGCATGTAATTGTCTTGTTCTATTGACATTCGTAAGTACAACTGGAAAATTTAGCTCAATTTTATCGCTAAATCTAGATATGATTTTATTAAACCTTCGATTTAGCTTTTTTTTAGGGAGGTCTTTTTCCACTATGTTAGGTAACTTGAGTTTCCTCAGTGATAACGCAATATCTCTTGCTTTCCTCAGTTGTGCGTCCCTTCTTTTTTTCAATGATTCTTTTATTTCAGCGTATATTGGTTGCGAGGAGTACTTTTCGAGTTTTTCATGAATTATATCGTAATCTCTTATTTGACTATTTATCTTAAACAGTCGTTTGCAGTTTGTAACGTAATTATATACTGTGTTTCTTTTACGTACCTTCTTTGGGAGCGATCTAAAAGAGGCATCCACTCTCCTGATAGATGTTCTTATGTTGTGTATATTTGTCTCATTTGAGTCGGATACATAATCATTAATTCTCTTATCTACTCTTTGTATGTTTTCTTGAAGTTTTGTTATAAATGGTTTAGAATAAAGTGAAACGTTCATAATTATATCTGTAATATTATTATGTGTATATATATTTGGGGGGCTTATCCACAGTAGAATAAGCACGACTATATAGTGTCATTTCGCGATCAGACCGTCTATATGATTACCTTTGGTTATCAAAATATAGGACAATAGATAAACAATGTTGAACGTAAAATAATAATGGACGTAGATTCAAACAAGAATTGTTCTAATTTGAGTCTTTGAGTCACTATTTAACCTTATCATATACATAATTTGCTTTGATAGAAGATTAGTCAATTATCATCATATAACTTGTATAAATAAAGTATTCTTCATAAAATATC
>DASQQB010000044.1:0-8183 GCA_035643635.1 Nitrososphaeraceae archaeon
CTCCGGTAGCGATTCCAATAACCATATCCTCGGGCAACACCTTTGATTCATTTGATAAAGTTCGTTTCATGCGTTCAGCATCCTCTTTTGATATTACATCATTTGAAATTATACAGCATCGATAATGCATTTCTGAAAGAAGGGGGACGAGCAGTTCTATTAGACGTGTTTTTCCGGAACCAATAGGTCCGCCTATTCCGAGTCTTGGAATGCGCGTTTTGATCTTTCCCACGAAATTTATCATTACTGTTATGTAATAAACATTTTAATATCCTCATGTTCGTGAAGCATCTGCAAAACATCGGCTGATGGCGTTAACTGCCATACATCATTAATTGATTTTTCTCCTATACTCTTTATGTTGATATTCGTATCACTTGAAACCATCGCAAGAATCTTTTGGGCACTAAGATGTTGAATTATCCCCATACGCAATGCAGCGGCTGCAATGCTAACACTGTATGAATATAACATTATTCGTATAGCGCTTTCTTTTTTTATGCCTAGACAATGTGCAGATATACCCAGACAAGCGGGATATGTCCCTGCTGTTTTTTTATTTTCAATATTAGACATGAACTTTTTTGCAAATTTGTTTTTGCGATAAGCAGAACTCATGTACAACACGCAATTCAATATTTGCTGTCCTGACCTAACAGAGGCAACTCTTATCTCTTTTATCAGTTTCATTGAATAGAACGCATTGTCGATAAACATCGCTATAACTATATCATCCTTTTTAGCTGCGTCTATTATGGTGGAAAGTATAATACAATCACATGGAATAACCCGCAGTACTAACTGCTGTTCTAAAAACATTAGAACATCTTTTTCATTTTTTATCTTGCCATTTTTTACAAATGATTCCAAACCTCCAGACATTCCAAATGTACCGGAGGGAAAGAATGAATCAGCAAGTTGCATGAGATAAAATTCCTCTTTACTGATGTTAATGTTCTTCATTAATATTGTATCCACTTTGTGGTTGAAAAACCCGCTCTTGTAAGGTTAATTCTAAAAAATCGATAATATCGTGCATCAGAGCAGTAAATACATTAAGCTCGGCGTCTGAATCTATTGGAAAGAACACTATACCTTTTGGGTTGATAGCTATTGGTTTATGTCTGTTTCCTAGAATGTGACCTATTTTTATTAAGTGTTGTACTGGAATTTTATTAGTTTTCAATACAATTGAAATTACCTTTTCAGGGAGCTGTTCTACAATAATCATTTTTCTGGAAGTTGATAACAAGACATCTCCATGGTGCAAATTTTGTTTTGCTCCAATTATTAATCCAATATCAGTCCCTTTATCTGTCTTTTTTCTTAACCTGAAACGTTCTGTCTCCATTCTTGAAATTTTTAGCCTCTCACATTTCCCAGAAGCATCTAGAATCTTGTATCTTTCACCTAATGATCCATTTTGGAATACATTGCCTATGATGGACTTTATCGTAAGCACAAAGCAATATATTTTAATCACTAAATTATTTTTTGCTAAGACAAGCGATTGCTTAATTGTTTACTGACAATGAGGGCAATTATAAATATGAGACTCTAGTACCGGATAATATCCTAATGATGCTTGTTCCACGAGAAGTAGATAAGCTATACATTTTTACAGCAGCACAAATTGCTCGCAGAAGACAAAAAAGAGGTTTGAAACTAAATTATCCAGAGGCGGTAGCGATGATTGCAGATTATATTATTGAGGGTGCACGCGATGGAAGATCTGTCTCTGAGCTAATGAGTAGTGGTAGAAAAGTTTTATCGAAGGTTGATGTGCTGCCCGGTGTATCCGATCTTGTCAAGAGTGTTCAAGTAGAGGCAACATTTAACGATGGCACCAAATTGGTAACTGTTCACGATCCAATAGTGTGAGATGTTTGATTCCGGGAGAATATTTCTTGGTCAAAGACCCAATCATCGGAAATGTGGGTAGAAAAGTGCTTAAAGTCATTGTAAGGAACACCGGTGATAGGCCAATCCAAATAGGTTCACATGCACATTTTTTTGAGGTAAACAAGGCTCTTGCATTCGCTAGAGGAAAGGCTTATGGCTATCGTCTTAACATTCCGTCAGGAACCTCAATTAGATTTGAACCAGGTGACACCAAAGAAGTTGACATTACGGAATATGGAGGTAGAAAAATAGTCTACGGGTTTAGCGGTCTTGTCAATGGAAAATTAAATATTAAAAGGAAGCAGGCTCTTAAGATGGCAAAAGAGAAAGGATTTAAGGAATGAACTGATGATTCTGAAAATACCGAGAAAACAATACGTGGACTTGTTTGGGCCTACTATTGGAGACAGAATTAGACTTGCAGATACTGATTTGATTATTGAGATCGAAAATGATTTGCTCACTTATGGCGATGAACTAGTCTTCGGAGGAGGAAAAAGTGTACGGGATGGGATGGGTCAGGCTAGTGGAGTCACCGGTAAATTTGCACTGGATCTTGTAATTACTAATGCTGTAATAATGGACCCTATTTTGGGCATAATTAAAGCAGATATAGGTATTAAAAATGGTTTAATTGCTGGTATAGGCAAAGCGGGGAATCCAAATGTTATGGATGGAGTGAAAATGATAGTGTCTGCAAATACCGAAGTAATTGCGGGTGAGCATACGATCTGCACTCCTGGTTTAATTGATACGCATATACATTTTATTTCTCCACAGCAGACAATTGAGGCAATATGTAGCGGTACAACTACGATGATTGGAGGAGGAACTGGACCTGCCGATGGTACTAATGCGACCACCTGTACTCCTGGTCCCTGGAATCTACATAGAATGATACAAGCAGTAGAAGAATTTCCTGTAAATTTTGGATTTCTCGGTAAGGGAAATGATTCATTAGAGCCTGCATTAATAGAGCAAATTGCACAGGGAGCCTGCGGGCTAAAATTGCATGAAGATTGGGGTTCTACTCCGGCAACTATCGATGCCGCGCTTAAGGTTGCTGATAAAACAGATACCCAAGTTGCGATACATACGGATACTTTGAATGAGTACGGTTTTGTTGATGATACGATCGAAGCTATCGCAGGAAGGACAATACATACATATCATACAGAGGGTGCAGGAGGTGGACATGCTCCAGATATTATGAAGATCGCATCTAAAGAAAATATACTCCCATCTTCAACCAACCCGACAAGGCCATTTACAGTCAATACCTTAGACGAACATTTAGACATGATGATGGTTTGTCATCATCTCAATCCTTCTGTTCCAGAAGATGTAGCATTTGCAGAATCGAGGATCAGGCGTGAGACTATTTCAGCTGAAGATGTATTGCATGATATAGGCGCTTTAAGTATGTATTCCTCTGATAGCCAAGCAATGGGAAGAGTAGGAGAGGTTGGGATAAGAGCATGGCAAACAGCAGATAAAATGAAAAAAGAAGTAGGTTCATTAAAAGAAGAAAACGGACACAATGATAACTTACGTGTCAAACGGTATCTAGCAAAGATTAGTATCAATCCTGCAATAACTCACGGAATTTCAGATTATGTTGGTTCCTTAGAAAAAGGCAAGATTGCTGATATTGTTATCTGGACTCCTTCTTTTTTTGGAGTAAAACCAAAAATGATAATCAAGGGTGGATTTATTGCATATTCCTTAATGGGCGACCCAAATGCTTCGATTCCCACGCCTGAGCCAGTTTATTACCGACCCATGTTTGGGGCTATGGGCTCGGCTAAGTATTCCATATCAGTAACCTTTACATCTAGACTAGCAATAAGAAATAAATTGGCTAGGAAATTGGGTCTTAGAAGGAAATTAATCCCTGTCAGAAATTGCAGAAGTATAAGCAAGCATAATATGGTTTTTAATAATTTAACTCCAAAGATTGACATTGATGCTGACACTTATAGAGTCAAGATAAATGGAAAGTTAGCAACTACAGAACCGTCAGAAAAGTTATCACTGGCCAGACTGTACAGCCTATTTTAGTTTAACGTATTGCGGCAATATCTTTTTATATTTTATAATTCTATATAGTCACCCATGTCATCGTCATCATCATCACATAAAGAAAACAATAGAATAGAAGAAGCCTCGAAAAGGGCTGTTGAAGCACTATATGGCAAGGATATTAAAAATTTTAAGGTTAGAGTGGTATTTCCATACAAACTAAGTAATCTCCCCAAGGATCAGAAAAGGGCTTATGATGATGTGCAAGTCACGTTTTTATCAAATAATCTCCAATACACTGTTGATCTTGTAATACGGGAAAATGGGCAAATAACTAACGCAAGACTCATTGACACTATGACTCCATTATGAATTAGTTTAACGAGCCTTATTCAATAACAATCAATCAGTGCAGAACGATACACACAATCCCATTATATAAAAACAGTAAAGATTCAAACTACTGGATTGCGGGACTATTTATTATAATATTTGTTCTTGTAATTGTTAGTCTACCGATACTCTCAGCAGTCTTTATTTCATTGACAGACTTCACTTCCGTTGGAGTTTGGCCTTGATTCCACTTTACAAAGTTAAGCTGAACAATTGGGCTATAACCTTTATCTCCAGGTAAAGCAGTTGCTACAGGAAGTTGATGTCCAAAGGCTCCTGATCCTTTTACTCCATTTAAGAATTCATAGCCCTGTTGGATGGCCGATCGCGGGATAGATGCAAGGGATGTTGCAAAATTAATTTTATGTCCTAGGCTATCAGATATTGAGGCCGCAGTTTGATTATCAGACGCATCAGTAGCAATAAAAAATCCTGTTTTTCCATTTACATAACCTCTAGATAAAGGGAGTGAAACTAGGCTAGCGTTTGTTGGCGTCATCATTTGTTTTTTAAATTTTATTCCAGAGCTTGAGCTAATAGTGTTTGAAGAAATAGTACTGTTTTGATGTTGTGCAAAACTATTTTGTTGCAATATTAACGAGGTTAAAGATACTATAACAATAACTACATACATTATAAGAGTCGTTGCGTTCGCTCTAGAGTACACGATTACCTAACGTTTCGGGCCTAATAATATGTTACCCTATTGAAAAAAAACTATTTCTGTTATTGTTACGTAATAAATAATTCTGGTATTTCTATCGAAAATTTAATTTATGGTGATTGTGATTTGGATTGATAACAAAAAATTACTGAATATAGATTATATTTGTTTACATTAATTAAGGTGGAGAAAGTCTGTTATCCTAGTTTGATCTTTTGTATTCTTATAGAATTTGCTATGGCCTTGCCATTCCTTTTCTGAAGCAGATAAGCTAATACAGGCAAACGACAAAGCTTGCTCAAAACTATCAAAGTCATTACTATCACCATTAAGTGCTACCCTGACTCCTTCTCTTACTTGCCAAACTCCTACAGGCAATACATATTCTGGATGGATTTCCCTTAGGACTATCGCTCCGCCACTTTTTCTTACTTTTAGGTAGTGTTCTGCAATCCCAAGCCTAGCAGCAAAATATGCTCCAGCTATAGATGGATAATGATCTAATCCAGTAGCATCCTCAAATTCTGTGCCAAATGCTAAATTTCCATTTTTGTCAAACCATGCTTCAAGCATTTCGAAGATCCATGTTTGTTCAGGAATTAATATAATACAGTAGTGATTACCTATGTGAGAGTACTTGTATACTTCATAGAAATCAATTGTAGTATTAACTCGAATATTTTTAATAAGATAATCAGAAATAATATCATCTGTTGCCGAAATACTCCACCTGGTGGGTACTAATTTTCTATTTTTTTGTGTTCCGAGCATACCCATACTAAGTACCCTCTGGATTTTACTAATCTCTATCTCGTTATTATAGAGCAAAGTTACGGCGTCAGCAGCATGTAGATCCCTATCATAGAATGCGTTTTCTATTTTTTGATCCACTGAAAGTGACGATGATGTCTTGAAAGTCTTTAATAGAGCAATGGGGCCAAAGGGAGCGGATTCAGTATCCATAAGAAGATCTTTATTTTGATCTGTATCTGCAATAGGTTTCTTTTCAAATGTTGCTTCACTTTCAGATGATTCTTTTGCCATTGCCAACTCTTGCAAAGACTCTAGATACTTTCCAGATGTAGTGTTAATATTGATACTTGAGACTCCTCTGATAAGAGATATACGATAATTGACGATTTCTTCAATGCTTTTCCCAATCCACATCTCTGGCATATCAAGTATAGTAGTATCTCCATGCAGCGGTGCCAACATTGGTCCAACTTTTACTTTAGGATAACCATGCCGACCAACAAAAATTGATGGCGGTGTAGAACCAATAAGCGTTCCTGACGAGATAGTGGCACGATTCGAAATTAAAAACCTATTCCAATTTTCTTCCAGCCGCTTTTTGATGTCGCTTGCTGTTGACATGTGTTGTATTATATTTATTCAGAAAGATTATTTATATAAGAAGTGAATTTCGATGAGGAATGCCCGGCAATAAAAGCGAATCGCCAACGGAATATGCCAGTATAGCCATTACTAAAATAAATTAATCACTCATGCTTGTCCAGTTCTATGCATCGATTCTTGATAAGATACACAATAGTATTCCTGATGATTTGATACAAGTTCTTTAAACCTGTAAACGCGAAAGGTGTAAGTACTGTTTTTAATTAACCATAGTCTACCCTAAAAATAGAACTGTTCTTTGATCTTCAGCATTCCTAATATATACAACCACCTTCATAGTGGGAAGACTGTATTGCAATATAATCTGTGAGGACCCGCTATTTGTAGCAAAGCGACAAAGATATGAAGAGATATACCCATATCATTGTATACTAATATTATGGTTATCAACAAACAAGTGGCAAAAGTCTTAAAAGAATTAGAAGATACAGCCAAGAGAGAAGGTCTTCCTTCAATTGGTCCTAAAAAAGGAAAGATAGTTTCAGCAATCATTAAACAATATAAACCTACAAAAATACTTGAAATTGGAACCTTGCATGGCTATTCTGCAATATTGATGGCAGATCTGTTAGATTACGGATACAATGATAACACTCGCGGTGAACTAATAACTATTGAAATAGACAAAAACTTGGCAGATACTGCACAGAAGAATATTGATAATGCAGGACTATCAAAAAATGTTAAAGTATTATGCGGTAATGCTCTTGACGTCATTCCTACTCTTAATGGCTACAAATTTGACCTGGTATTTTTGGATGCCATTAAGAGAGATTATTTTAAGTATCTAAGATTAATAGAAGATGAGAACTTACTGAGACAAAATGCGGTTGTTATTGCAGATAATGTGGTGTTGTACGAGGATGAAATGAGGGATTATTTGGAATATGTTAGAAATTCTGGCAGATACCAGAGTAGGACTACTGAAACAACTTTAGAATTTACCAAAAACGTTAGAGATGCTTTAGAGATAAGTATTAGTTAGAAATCAGCAGTCGTATTATAAAACTACTCATCTTTAGTTGTAAATGTAAAGTCCCATGTAAGAGATGGAGTAAGAATTTGACGTAACTCAATAAACTATGCATTCACTTCAAATTATTATTAACTGATAGAACCAGGAAGAATTCTGAGAAATATGATATGTATAAAGCATGTGTATCCTGAGATTTTTCTCTTATCCGAGATTATCTTAACACAGTTGCACTTTTTGAATATTGCCTATGATTGGAATCGCTTGTGGAAACTTAATGCTTTATAAAATGCTACGATAGACGCTGCATTTAGTATCTTTCCTTCAAATAGTAACTTCTCTATCTGATCTATGGTAAGGATGTCAATTTCTATTTTTTCCATTGTTCCTAACGATCTTTTCTTTGGGTCATTTATCAAGTCATACGCAACAAAAAGATTACCTCTCTGTTCAAACATAGTATAATCTAGAGTATAGGAACCTAGGGATACAATTTTTTTAGCTACGTATCCAGTTTCCTCTTCAAGTTCACGTGCAGCCGCTTGGCTAGGACTCTCACCATCTTCTATGTAACCTGATGGTGCCTCCACTTCAGTAGAACCTACTAAATGCCGATAACTTCGAATTATAAGTAGTTCATTATTGGAGATGAACGGAACTATGGTAGAGTAATCTCTACGTATGGCTCTTGTATATATTTTCTCTTTTCCATCCAAATCAAGACGATCTTCAAATACTTTTATCAAGTCTGTTGAATAGATCTCTCTCACTGATTTTACAGTCCATCCGGGAGGTGCATTTTTAAACATACTA
>DASQQB010000045.1:0-3956 GCA_035643635.1 Nitrososphaeraceae archaeon
GGGTCCCTACATTATGAGATAAAGAGAACGAACTCATTGGATTACAGTACGTTTAATGTGCTCGGTCTTTTCAGATTAGCAACCATAGGAGAGCATCTTGGAATAGATTTATGGAATCGCAAGACCCCCGAAGAGGCGGGATTGCAGAAAACATTAGATTATTTACTTCCATCTCTTCTAAGCAAAGAAACTTGGCCTCATTCCCAAATTAAATTAATTGATAGAAAAAATATGGTCGATTTGTTGTGCAGAGCGGCCATCCATTATCAGAACAATCAATCATATATACAAGCCTGCGAATCTGCTAGTAAAAAGGACATAAATGTCGCACTTTCCCATCCACCATGAGTGTTAATATTAATGTGAACAATTGTAATCCAGTCAATTTCAGATCTGGTTTAATGTTACCATACTTTAACCAATGAAGGTTATCTGTAAGTTGAATCACTAGACGTTGAATAATATAATGGGTCCACAATTCGTGTCAAAAATGGTTCATAAACCACTAGCCCCATAGTGATATTAGTTCTCTAATTGGATTCACTACAATAAAAAGAAAGGGAAAAAGTGAAATATAGGTGCAAATAGGACAACAAGGAGAACAGAAACAGCCAATTGACGAGAAGGAGAAAAAAGATGAGGATGAGAATGAGGAATCTACTGCCTATTCTCTGTTTGTGTATGCAGTCAGATCACAAATTACAAGAGATTATTATTTGAGGCGTTTACAGACAATTAATTTCTAATAATCTTTTAATTCAATTTACTTGCCTATACATGATTTTCCAAAGTCATAGAAGAGAATCAGTATACTTACAAAAATATAGTAAAACCTAAAGCTAACTCTATCTAATAGTATGCTAGAATGACTTTCAATGACCTTAATAAAGTAGTATCAATAAGCCAACAGCAAATACATGCACAATTAAGGGTTTTGATGTGTTAAAGAATAACCCGTTTTGGATTTGGAGTGCAGAAGTACTTTTAAAATATATATTTTGTTGCTTGATCTGTAGGATTAATTAAGTAGGACCCCCGTCATGTCTGAATATAACTAGGAAGAAGAATAATAGATAGCATTATCATTTTACTGCCCCTACCCTCTGTTTTGAGAGTTATAATACTTTTTTATCGTTATTATGGATTGAAATTTCCAAAGTTATATGTTAGAACATCTACACCCTTCTGTTGTAAATGCAGAACAAGATTATCATATGTAATTGGTGATGAGCAACCTTCAGGTGGAGTAAGTGTTATAAATCCTTTTATGTTACCATCCTGGGGTCCAAAGGTTACTTCCTTGCTTCCTACATTATTATGAATATCCCCATGACAATTTATAGAAGATGTTGACAAAAATCCATATGTTAAGATATTGCTCAATCCAGCGGCTTTGAAGTTGACCTTAATAGTTCCGTCTGAGTCCCTTGATATTGAAGGAGTTCCAATAAAGTCTGGGCTTGCTTTATCAAAGCCTATTGCAAATGTATTTTGAAATATTGGAATGTTAATAGTACTAGTTAATCCTATTATTACTATGATCATTATTCCAATTACTGTTCTCATAATGACAAAATGATGTAATTGTCGTCGTTGACATTGTTGTTGTAACACCAGTTTTTCAGCCATAAGCCTTACAAGGAGTATGAAACTATAAAGGATTTTTATTTATTTATCAGTAAAACCTAAAGCTAATGCTGTTCTAATAATATGTTAAAGAAGTGACATTCAAAGACTTGCAGAAATTAATTCATTCTCAGCTAAATTCTGAACAAAGTAAAGTGTTCGATAAACTAGGAGATAAGTCATTCTGGAAGGGCCTGCCACACTATAGCTGTTGATTATTGTGGTGTTGGTGGTTGTATCAAAAGAACTGCCCAAGTATTATGAAATGCATTTACTGGCTGGTATGTTACCAACATTTTTGTATTATTATTCACTGTATCAATAGTTGAACCAGTCTGTCCACTTATAGCAGCCTTAAAACTATTAAGATTAGCAAAAGACTCAGGAGTTGTACTTTTATTTACATCAGAGTCTGCTACTTTTTGTCCATTACTATCTACATAAACTACACGTGCATTGTCATCTAAAGATGTAAGATTAAGCGATTGAAGTTCTTTGTTTAAAATACCAAAATCAATACTACCAGCCCATACTCCAACGATGGTAGAGTTATCCTTTAGAGAATACACTGGAACGGCAACCTTTGCTGTTCTAACACCAGAAGCAGCCGCAGTAGTATGCACATTTCCTAAATAGGTGTCATTTGTTTTAATCGCCCCTTGGAAATAATCTCTAAATGCATAATTGTTCACGGCAAGAGTCTGTTGTATGGAATAAGGCTCAAGAAAATACATATCTCCATTTGGCATAAGAAGGAAAATTTCATATAAATCACTATTGCTAGATAGTATGTTCTTGGCTACCTGTCTTTTTTCAATGTCTGCTTGTTGTGGTATTCCATGTAATGTAGTTAATGTTTGGTTAAGCAAATCAGCATAGGGAGCATCTCTTACTTGTGGTGATTTACTTGTTATTTCTAAAATGGCACCTGCTTTTTGAATGCGATTTTCGAGATTCTTTGCCAAGATATTTGTAATTAGTATATTATTTTGTGAATTGTTTGAATTAGTGTTATTGATATTGACCTGAGCATATGCTAGTTGTATCTGCATTGCAACTGTTGACGTAATAAGCATGAGAGTAAAAAATGATATAGCAAGGCCGTATTGTATGAGTTTAGATGTTCCTGTCATAACGTCACAATCTGAATATTATAGAAGAAAATTATTTAAGAGTTTAGAAGAAAGCCCGGGCTAGCTCTATGCCATATAACGTAAACCGCAGGATACTCAACCACATATGCCAAATGACATGGGCCAAGTCTCATTTTCGCGATTGGCGAAAAAGGCAACAGAAAAAGAATAAAGTAAGTGCTAACTATAGGGTAGGTCTAAAGTTATCTTATTGAGCGTTGATATTTTTTGATCTAAATCCATTCCAGAAGTAGTCCACACCAGTACGATCAATTATCTCGAGTAAAGCTCAATCAAATAACTAACCAAACGGTTACTGCCGAACATAAATAGATCGTGTATGTATACAAACAAGATAGAACAAACAATGGCAGAAACCATTTTAGTTACTGGTGCTACTGGAACTGTAGGTAGTGAAGTTGTAAAGCAGTTACTTTCAGCTAAAGGAGAAAGACAAGAAGAAGAAATGCGTATCAAGGCAGCAGCACGTTCAGCTAATGACAGTACATTTAGGAACTTAGGAATACAAACAGTAGAGCTTGATTATAATAAACCCGATACTTTAACTGCAGCTTTTAAAGATGTTGACAAACTCTTCTTGCTTACTCCATTTCAGTCTAATATGGTAGACCTAACATCAAATTTAGTAAATGTAGCAAAGAATGCTGGAGTAAAATATATTGTAAAACAGTCTGTACTTGGAGCTGATGCCCAACCTGCGATCACACCTAGTCGCTTGCACAGACAAGCTGAGAAGATCATAGAGGAATCTGGAATACCATTTACTTTTTTGCGACCAAACTTCTTTATGCAAAACTTTGTTACTTTCTATAGTAATTTTATAAAAACTCAGGGAGCTTTTTATGCGCCAGCTGGAGATGCCAAGGCTAGTTTTGTTGACGTTAGGGACATTGCTGCAGTAGCAGTACAAGCTCTTAGTGGCCGCAGCGGCAAGAATGACACAGGTGACCATATACGGAAGTCATATGATATTACCGGAGGCGAAGCACTCTCATATGGACAGGCAGCAGAAATACTTTCTAAGGAAATAGGAAAAAAAGTAAATTACGTAAACGTATCAGATGAAGATGCTCGTAAAGGAATGAAAGATATGGGTGCAGATGAGTGGACCATTAACTCCATGATTGAATTGTTTGGAATTACTAGAGCAGGCTATCTATCAGAAATATCTCCTGC
>DASQQB010000046.1:0-8330 GCA_035643635.1 Nitrososphaeraceae archaeon
GAATAATAATTTAGCCACTCATTATTTTCAATATTAATAGGATAGAATGGACCTTGCCAAGCAGAATAGCTCCATCCAGAGCATCCTATGTAATATTGCACGTAAATACAATATGATTATTAGTAATCTTACGAATAAATATTTTGAAAGTAAGTTAGAGTAAACAAGAGTGTGTTTGTTACCAGTGGGATTTGAACGTTGCTAGTAAAGTGGGTTCAATAATAGTGATTAAAAAGGAATAATCCAGTGGCTCCCATTGTGATATTGATACTGAAAATGGATTCAAAATATTAGAAAATAGTCAAAGCTATAAACCTTTTGTTATGAGTTTAATTCGGAGTCATTGAATATACCTCTCCTACAGAATAGTTCTATTATGTTGGTATTAATGGATTATAAATAAACAGGGACTGAAGAGATATAATAGATTCCGTACTATAAGATAACGATAGTGTCAAATTGAACAAAGGGATATTTTGATAGCTATTTATTTAGATTCTAATTTAAAATCATCGAGAAGATGTATCTAGTATTTATCATTGTGTTGTTACAGGATTCACGATTATCTGTCCTTTTATGTGTTTATGAATGCCGTCATAGTACGGAAAAACTCCTGTATTATTGAGCGTAACTGAAAATTTCTCCCCTGGACGAATCGGAGGAGAGTAGAACTCATTCGAAGGTCCTTTAACTAGATCTCCAGAAATTATACTGTGTATATTCCGCGTCGCATTGAGGGAAACGTTGTCATTATTTACCCATACTACAGTGGATCCTACAGGTACAGTAACTGTAGACGAATTCAATGGATGTTGGCTCGCTGGATCAGAAGCACCCGGATTTATTCGAATGATAACATTCATTGGGCCATTATTGGTACTGTTAAAACCGGCAGCTGTGCCATTATTGCCTATTAGCAAAAAAGTTAATGAGAGAATAATCAAACCAAGAGATAATACTAGACAAGTATTTTGATCTAGATTTGCACATTCTTTGGACATAAGGGAATATAATCGGTAATTATTATAAAAAGACTTTGTGGGCTACACTATGTATATATACATATGTTGATACCGGTTTGGAATACAGTCAACATTGGTAGTAGCATCCAATTGTGATTAAGCCTCTGATCTTTTCTAGATCTTTGTAGATAAATAAAAAGAACAACCATATTTATTATGGAGGATATTCTTCTTGTTCTTCTCTTTGTCCTATCTGTCATCTATTAGTTCATTTCCTCTTTTATTACAGTGAATCCAATTAGAGAACTAATATCACAATGGGGCCAGTGGGATTTGAACCCACGACCGCCAGCGCCCCAGGCGTATACCTCATAATAAATTGACAGGTAAATACATAGAGATGGTATCCTAGACCAAGCTAGACGATAGCCCCTTACAATGGATGAGAATAACCTCTATTAAATGTAGAGTATGGAGTTAATTAATTACTTGCAAATTATTTTATTATTATACAGCCTTCATCCTTGCAAATGAGAAAACTCCAAAAGAACCTAAACCTATTGTAAAGGACAACAAAACAAAAATATCTATTAGAAATGGTTGGCTTGCCAAACCAAATAGTGCATTCCTTAATGCATCTACAGCATATGTAGCAGGATCTATCTTTGTCAAAATTGAAAGCCAAAGTGGAAGATTATTTAGCGGAAAAAGTGCACCACTTAAAAAGAAGAGAGGAAGAACTACAAAACTTACAATCATTTGAAACCCTTCTAAACTTTGCATATAGCTACCAAGAGCAAGACCCAGAGATGTTAACGCAAATGAAAAGAGTAAAATAACTATAACAGTTTGAATTAGAGATAATGCAGTAAATTGAACTCCTATAGCTGCTCCAACTACCAAAAGTATAGAAGCCTGAACTAACGAATTAGTCATTCCTCCAAATGTTTTGCCAGTGAAAACGGCTGCTCTGCTGACCGGTGCAACCATTACACTCTTTAAAAAATCGAATTTTCTATCCCAGATTATATAAGAACCATAGAATACAGAAGAAAAGATGACAGACATACATACTATACCTGGAAATATGAATCTTTGATAATCTATACCAGCATGAACAGCAGTACTAGTAGTGGTAGAACCTATACCAGAGCCAAGGACAAAGAGCCAAAGTAACGGTGTAAATGTTGAGGCCACCAACCTACTCTTTTCTCTTACAAATACTTTGAATTCGCGAAGCCAAATGGAATACAATTGGCCTAGAAGAAATTCCAATGCGCTACTGCTACTGCCCTTATCGTAATTGTTGTCTTTAATCGTACCGCGCATACCTTTCCATAAAGCCTCCTTCTGCTTCTTCTTCAATATTTTGTTGACCCGTAGAACGAAGAAATACATCAGTTAACGTAGGAGTTGTAAACTCTACAGACTCTACACCATCAATGTTTCTTAAAATTATAGGAAGATCATGACTGATATCGTTTACCGATAAAATAATGACGCCTCCAGCTTTATTCTCAATTTTATGAATAAACGTAAAATTCTTTAGGATTTCAATGATGTTATTGTTATTAATGCTTTTTATATTATTACTATTATAATTATCATTTATTTTCAGCTTGATGATATGTCCTCCGACCAGCTCTTTTAATTTTGATGGCGTATCGAGCATGATTATTTTGCCTTTATCTATGATTCCAACTCTATCACACAGCACGTCAGCCTCTTCCATATAATGTGTTGTCAATATAATAGTGACTTTTTCCTCTTTTACTAGCCGTTGTATATACTTCCACATTGTTTCTCTATTACTTGGATCGAGTCCTAAGGTGGGTTCATCTAAGAAAAGCACTCTTGGCTTATGAATAAGACCTCTTGCGATTTCTAATCTTCTTCTCATACCGCCAGAATATTTCTTTACTTGATCATCCTTTCTTTCGGTAAGTCCTACTAGTTCTAATACCTCGAGAATTCGTTTTTCTCTAACGTGTTTCGACACGCCATACAACATAGAATGAAGTTTTAGATTTTCATGTCCTGTAAGCATATCGTCACTACTTGGAACTTGAAATACAACACCGATACTGGCTCTTACTTTAGCAGACTCTTTTACTATGTCATAGCCATTTACAGTAGCAGTTCCGGAAGTGGGCTTGAGTAAGGTTGCAAGCATATGAATAGTAGTAGTTTTACCTGCACCGTTTTGTCCTAAAAGACCAAATACTTCATTTTCATGAATATCAAGAGTAAGATCATCTACTGCAGTCAACTTCTCATACCTTTTAACGAGATTATTAATCGTTATCAAGCATTTAACCAGTCATATTATGCATTATTATATGCTTTGACTGCCGTAAGCAAGAAAAGGTGGGACGTACATATGCACGCACCACATACATAGCACATAATGAAGGAGAGAAAGACATAGCAAAAATAGTATATTGTAAATAGTAGCATCACGTCAGTATTAAACAGTAATAGCAGCAACAGCAGTGGCAATATCAACAATGCACATCAGAACGAATTTAGAAGAAAAGAGAGAAGAATTGGATAAGATGATGATAAAGAGATATTATTGTGTCAACGGTTGAATCTGCCCCTCATGCTAGGGTTCTTGATAGAAACTAGAAATATCTCTAGCTACTGGTTTATGGGAACTTTAGTTATTGTATATACAAAATCTAACTATGATGATATCCCTCCTACATATTGTGTATCTATTTTAATCCATATCTTTCTTTATTGCAAAATTCCCAATAGAGTTAGTAAAATTAAATTTGACTCTTACATTCTATCTATATATTCTATTATTAGAGAAAGTGATTGACTCGCTTGGCCTTTTGTGGATCACTGGACTGTGAACTTAAATTTTGGAGAAAAAAAGATATTTATCGCCCCATCTAATATATCTATATCTATATTAATCTACTAATATATTAACGATATTTAAATCCTGATAACTATTATAAAATTGTATTATAATTGCAGACCAGAGAAAATAAAGAACAGGATATAAATCAAAAAAATCTATCTAAAGAGAAAAATGATAAAAGGACTGGTGATAGTCAAGCAAATACAGACTCACTTATTGATATGATGATGGATGACGACCACCACCACCACCGCAGCAAAAATAACGACATAGTAAATCAACACGAGGAGATAGTTGATACTGAAACCCTTGTATCCCAAACTCAGGATAGAATATGGAGAGCATTAAAAAGGCGTTATCAGTATGATTCAACTTTGAAAACTAGTCGAGATTTTCTCCTCAATCATGTAAATTCAAAGATTTGTCTTGTAGTATTGTATGCAGACTTGGTTGGCTCAACTAATATGAGCATGACCTTGCCCGTTGACAAATTTACTACGATAATTAGAGCATTTTCGTATGAGATGTCATCGATAGTGCATACGCTTGGTGGATATGTATTAAAATTTGTGGGTGATGCAGTTATCGCCTTTTTTCCGTCTGATTTCAATAAGTTGCTTGCTTGTGATAAAGCCACACAATGCGCTAAATCCATGATAGCTGTGATTAAAAATGGAATCAATCCAATATTAAACCAGTATGATTATCCAGAACTCAGCGTCAAAATAGGTTTAGATGAAGGTGAAAATGTTATAGTTCAATATGGACATGATAAAATCTCTCCCATAGACATTCTAGGCTATTGTATGAGTATATCTGCAAAAATAACTTCACTAACTGATCCGAATAAAATTACAATAGGTGAAGACGTCTATAATATGCTTCATCCACAGCTCAAAATGCAGTTTAAAGAAGTTAAATATAATGTTGAAAACTGGAAATACGCTAATCGACATACAGGTCAGATTTATAAACTTTATACTATACGAGTTTAGACTGATAATTATAACTTGAAAAAACTTTCAAGAGAAAAGACTAAAATACTGATAAGAACGTTAGTTTAGAATATTATGCCTACTGCATATATTTTAGTTAACTGCACTTTAGGATCGGAAGAGAAAATAATTAATGAAATTGCAAAATTGCCAGATGTAAAAGAAGTAAGAGGAACATACGGTGTTCATGATGTTTTTGTCAAAGTAAAATCAGATAATACAGAATCAATGAACCATACTGTTACAAATAGAATTAGAAAAATACCAGGAATAACTTCAACTGTAACCTTGGTGGTTATAGAAGAACAGGGCGGGAAAACAGAAGGTAAAGATGATAGTAATAGTAAATAAATATAGTAATAGTAATACTTGATCTTATTTTTCTGCTATTTGTTTTCTTCTATCAACTTCCTTCATTCTTTTTATCTCATAAACTATAAGTACAGTGGTGATTGCCACTATAGTCCATCCAGTTATCCCAACTGCAAGATATTCTTCATATTTATTAAGTAATAAAGCAATAGCTGCACTAATTGCTCCTATCCACCAACTAATAATTAAAATATAAAGAAGATTAATTCTAGGCGTAGATGCTTATTCAACCTCTGATATCCTCATCAAAACCTTTTAAATGTCTTAATATCTTTCCGCAAGTGCAACACTTGTTGTATTCATTAAAATTAAAATCATCATACCGCCTAAATGAAAAGGATTTCTCATGATTGCAAAACACTCTACGAAATACTTGGCTAATCATCATCATTATTATTATTATCTATTCCTCTTACTAGCTTATATACTACATATAATAAAATGCTTCTTTACTATTTGTTGTCGTATTTTAAAAGTGCCGCCGGTGAGATTTGAGCTCACGACAGCTCGGTCTTCAGCTTCACCCCGAGTCTATTAGGTCGAGTGCTCTCCCAGGCTGAGCTACGACGGCACATATTTACGTATCCAACAAATCTTATATATTTTCTTGTATGAGACCAACTAACGCCATTATTGAAAAAAGTATAGACAAGAATTCTACGTCTATTAATTAGAATAATTTTAACGTAATTATCTTACTTAAGGTAAATAAACATACAAATATTTTCTTATTGTAATAGGTTATGATGAAGACATCTGACTCAAAATCAAGCCATATTGCTGATTCTACAGTTGAAACTCCAGAGGAGAGAAGAAAACGCTTCCTTTTAGAATTTGAAAGACCCTTTAAATGTGAAAAATGCAATGAGCGGTTCAAGAAGAAAAAATATTTACGGGAACACAAGTCGGAAGCCCATTCATATTGATCTGATCGATTGTTAATTGATTGATTAATTATTGCCTCGTAATATTCTGACGATAAAAAATTCACAAGATCCTAAGAGAAAATCTTTGGTTGATTGCGAAAAATAAAAAGAATATAGAGAGAGCGATATACGATATAAGAATAGCTATTGTTATTAAATAGCTAACTTGTTGACATGATGTGAAGATCTATACCAAAACTGGAGATAAGGGTGAAACTAGCCTTATCGGTGGTAAGCGAGTCCAAAAAGGGGACTTGAGAATTATTGCTTATGGTTCGGTAGATGAATTAAATTCAAACATCGGTTTGGCTATTTCAGTACTTGCTATAAAAGATAGAAATCTATTTTCAGACTTGATTGCCGTTCTTACTCAGATCCAAAATGATCTATTTGTTGTTGGTTCCGATTTAGCAGATCCGAAATACTCAATTGAAAATCAACATAATACTCCACGTACTCAAGAAAGAATGGTATACGGTTTGGAGCATCTAATAGATGGATTTGAAACAGAACTTATGCCTATTACTTTCTTTATATTGCCCGGTGGAGCTATCGAATCTTCGTGTCTTCATATAAGCAGAAGCATTGCCAGAAGAGCTGAAACTACAGTCGTAATGCTATCAAAAAGCCAAGTTATAAATCCAGTAATTATTGCCTATTTAAATAGATTATCAGATCTACTTTTTGTAGCAGCTCGTGTTGTAAATAAGCGTCTAGGCATCAACGATATAGCGTGGAATAAGTTCCCCTCCTCCTCAAGTAATAATAAATAGCTTTAAATGAAGCAATTGCGTGATGTTTTAGTAATAACTGATAATGAGCCAGATACGTAATGTAGTTTTGATTGTTGTTTTCACTGCAATTATGGCTGTTTTGACAAGTATATTTGCATACTTTTTCGACCAGATACAATAAAGCAAATCGCATGTATTTCAAATAGTTTCTCTTTGAATCAAAAGAGTAATAGTAGCGTTGATACAATGATGACAATTTTATTGTTTAATTTTCTGGCTGATGTAACAGTACCCATTAAAAATTATTAATAATATAGAAAAATAGTGATTTAATTAACACGCATTGTAGAATATAAAAAGGTAGAAAGATACATATCATTCAAGCAAAATGGATTTTGCCGATTTTGCAATGAAAAATTTGAGAGTAATGATGTCATTGTAAACAGTAAGCGTGTGAACGCAAAATATTATCATAAAGAATGTGCCATAAAGTTAAATATTATTTAATAACGATATAAAGTATATGTATATCTTATAATATATGTAGATAGATAATGTGAGTCTGATTAATCTACAGAAACTGGCATGGCAATTATGATCCACTTCTTCTCATTGCAGGTGTTAGGTCATATCTGTTTGGTTATGTCAAGGGAGGAATAGGAATTTTGATTGGAGCAATGGTTTTTGGAGTTTGATGGGGTTGTTCTATATACAATAGGTTCAAAAGAAAATAACAATGATGATTAGTTATTAAATAAAAATTCGTTTTCTTGTTTTTGCAGTATTCATGAGTTTGAACGTAATATAGCTTCCAACAATAGACATCACGGCTGCTATAGGCATTATAACTGGTATTATAATAGTCCAAAGTAATTGTCCAAATATACTTACACTTCCAAATGTGTTTAGATGTATTCCGAAGTAGGTTTTGTATACATTAACTGACCAAGGAAAGAAAAGGGTAATGAAAAAAATTGAGACTATAGCAGGAGCAATTATAGATCTATATATATCGGTGGTATTTGTTGTTGTAGCTGTTATAATTATCTTTGAAGATTTAATTTCCGTTGTTTCTTTCACTTTTCTTCTTCTACCATATTGCATCACAATAACATCAGCTGCTAATGCAGATAGAATATTTAGAAGATAAAGAGGGTAGAGTGTTACAAAATAAGTATTTGATATAATTGTGGCAGTTGATTGTATTATCATAAAGAATGCAGTTATGAGAGTAAACATGAAAGGCGTTTTGTTGGTTCTTGTAACTATAAAAAAAATCATTCCAGTAATTAGTGGAATCAATAAAGATGCGGTAATAATTGCAGCAAACGGATCAGGATTAAAGTCAAAATATTGACCTTTTGAATACGGAAGCGTGAACATGAAAACTGTATTAACTGCAACCATCCAAAAGATAGCATATGCAAATAGAAAAGATATATTAATAAAGTGACTATTTTTGTTTCTTT
>DASQQB010000047.1:0-9062 GCA_035643635.1 Nitrososphaeraceae archaeon
TATAGTAAACCGCATATCAGGAAACGCAGCACGATCTGAGGAAATCCATTTCTTAAAGTTTTCATTTCCTTCCACATCTTCACCGCGAGCATGGTATACAAAGCCAGGTGTCAATAGACTGTCTATACTGTCCAGATTTCCTTGGTTGTATACGTCATCAAAAAATTGGTGAGCTGTTCGTTTAATTTCTACAAGAGACATACTTAAGTCCCTTACTATTAGTCAGAATTTAACTGTTTTCTAGCAATATTGGGCAGGGGAGAACACGAACTTCGCCTGACTATCGACGACTATAGATCCAAATGTTCCTGACAGACTGCATTTGCATTACTTGCTGAAATCTTGAGCTGTGCTTGTATTCCTCTGTTGGGGACCATTTGCGCCTTTCGGCTCCTCCCTGTAACCGCGTTCCGATTCAACATTAGAAACACGTGATGAACTTGAGAAAATGGACTCGGAGAAAAATATTACTGAAAAATTGAAAAATGCACTAGCTAAAAAACCAAGAAGGCAGGTCTCGATCTTTTAAGATGCTTTTCGATTCAACCGATAAGTCAAAATCCATAGAGCACTGTGGAAAAAAGAGATCCAATAATCTAAAGTAAACAAATACTATTTTGATACGATCGAATTATCAGTTGCCTTTAGTATCCCAGAGGAAAACAATGATTCTGCAATAGACTGAAGAGACATCTATTCTTCAACTACACACAATTTGGCCCAAAATGAGGGTCAAATTTGATTCACAACCCTCCGGGTTTGAACCTTGCACAAAAAATTGCATAGTTAAATTCTATTATTCTAAATCGTGCTAGGTTGTGTCAATGATCTTAATCTTCTAATTCTGAATATGGTCTTTAAGCTAGTATAAATTAAGATCTGACCAAAAGATGTCGGATGTATATTGATGATATAGACTCTATCTGGCATTAAATCTACTAACTATTACGTAAAAACATTAGTTTGGCGGTATTATCCCTTGTAAAACAATCTGATGTTTTGTTTTGCTACTCTTAAGAAGATCAGACCACTTTTCAATTGGTATACTCAGATGAGCCAAGGCACATGTTGGAATTACTACTGAATCTAATGAATCTGTAAGAGTTTGTACTGTCTCTTCTATTGTTGGGTTATGTCCTACTATCAACACTCTATTATACCTATCAGAGAGTTGATTTAGTATATCCATAAAGTCTTGAGGTTTAGCATCATATAGCGAACGTTCCAGAACGATTTTTCCTTCTCCTTTATATTCGCATTCCTCTGCCACAATTTCTGCAGTTGTTCTAGCTCTAAGTGCACTGGAGCTTATGATGAAATCTGGGACAAGACCTTTGTTTCTTAGCAATTTTCCCATACGCAATGCATCATCTTTTCCAAGTTCGTCTAATTCTCGATCATAGTCTGATATATCGGGATCTTTGGGTTTAGATTTGGCATGACGTAGGATAAGCAGTGTTTTCATAGCTACTTACTCGTAATTACTATCTAGAAGTAGTAACTGTTTAGCATAATATATGTCTAGCATTCTTTTTGTGTGGATTGGATTGTTATTCTTCTATCTTCAAAGTTTGTGACATGGATGGATGGAAAAAATCTGAGTAAAAAAAAGAAAATGATGCCTTTTTCCAAAGCTAAATTATTACTGAATCGGCAGAACTAGCAGCGTCTCCACTCTTTGTATCTCGAGATCCTGATACTTCTCCTTCTCCTACCTCCACTGCTGAAGATGGATCTTCATTGTCTATTGGTTGTTCTATATTTTCCTCAGCTGCTTCTTTGCTGTCTTTATTCCTTTTGTTTGGGTTTTGACTCGTGCTATATTATCTGTAAAACTAAATCTACAACATTAACTAAGAAGATTATATTATTCAAAGTGATTGCCCTTAGGGCCGACCCTTTTTTGACTGAACTTTTGATTGTGCAATTGATATCAACACCAGAAATAGCTAGTCAGGTAATTAAGCCACCCCATTCCTCCAATTCAAGAAGACTACGCCATGGGGCCGATTAGACAATCAAATTAGTTTATTATTAGATTGGGCCGAATCTATATAGCAAAATAACTATCTACCGAATTTATTAGCTGCTCATATTATCAAATTATTTCAAAGTTATGCATAATGAAAAGGCCATAGTATAGATAGTAATACTCCTCTTGATAGAGAAATAGAGTTGTGGAAAGGCTACGAATACGCATTATGCAAAGAAAACTCAAACTTACCGACCGATGTAATAATTCAGAACTATTCTTCTAATTCCTTACCACATTGATCACAGTATTTTGATATACTTCTAATGTCGCTTTGGCAATGTGGACATTTCTTCAGCCCTTGCGTAGGATTCTGTTGTGAAATAACGTCTCTTACCTTTTTTTCTATAACCTCATTTGCTATTCTAGATGATATAATTCCTTCAAACTCTGCAGATAAAGAATCTAATATAGCCCTTGCCATAGTACCGACGAATACCATCCCTGGCTCATTCATTACTATTCCCAATCTGGGAACTTCTGGTCTTCTACTTACGCCTACTAGAATAGGTTGTATCTGTCCTTTGGGAAGTTGTGTGGTAACATCTCTAAAAATCTCTTCAGCGCGTCGTGCTATTTCACCTTGCAAATCGAATTCACGCCGATGATTTTGTCTGAACCATTCTAATAACGAACTTGGTGATGGATTATTTTCATTAGACATAGACAGTGAATTGGAATTGAACTAATTAAAGATGGATTTAAGTCAGATATTCCTATCCGACGATCACAAACAGTCAGATAATATTAGTAAAACTGTATGGAGAGGATGTGGCTATTTCAATCACAAATAATAACAAGAAGAAAACACTATCTGAAGATAAAAAATCTCATTTCATAATAAATATTTTGTGTTGTGTGAATCATGTATATGGTCAGCAACTTCGTATTCGCTAGATAATAATACCAAGATGATCTGTGCTTGTCCTGTCTGCTCCTGTGATAAATTGGATTCTTACCACTGCATAGCAACGATTGTCACACAGTTGATTACAACCCAAAGCATGGAATTCACTTAAATTAAGAAAGATAATATAAAAAGGACAATATAGTAATAGGTCATGTCTATTGAGTATCGATTTTCCCTTTTGGCTGCGCTTTGTGGCTAAACAATACGAAATTGGCATTCTAAAACCCAAAGAATGAATTATTGTTTACCGCATTTGTATTAAAACTTTTAATAATGGCCACAGATAGACATTTTGGCATTGTTTTTTCCAAAAAAGAATCCCAATAGCCCATCCAATCATGATGGCAGCAGCAGCAGGATAAAAAAAATAGGCATAATTTCCATTATACTGATTATCGTTGTCTCATATGGTATATTTTTCTACCTTGGGAATAGTACTGAGGCCAATGTTAGAACGAGTCTTTTTAATGATCAAAAACAGCGGCAGATAGATGTAACTAGAGCCATATCACAGCATATTAACTCAGATCTTAATTTCGTCTTGGCTAATCTTAGAGGTTTGGCAAGTTCAGCCTACATACAACAAGGTGAGTTATCGAATAACAGTACACGAAATCTGGTAGAAGGAGTATATCTTCAAATTAATTTTATAGCAGATAGGCTTTTCCTTGTAGATAAAAATGATATTGTAGTGCTAAATATGGTTCCAAAAGATCAAAAAGCTTTTCTTGGCAGCAACGTGTCACGTTTTAATTGGATAAGTGAAACAAAAGCTGAAAAAAAACCAATATTTTCTAATGGTTATTTAGGATTAGATGGTAAAAACAGAATTGGAATAACTTATCCAATAATAAACATAAAAACTGGAGAATATTTAGGATTAATAGGGGCGGCTGTTCCCACTATCCCCTTCTTCTCCCATTATGGAAATATCTATGACATTAAATCACAATATCTTGCAGTTTTAGATAGTAACTCTGTACAATTGATTCATCCAGTAAAAGATTTTGTAGGAAAACCATTTTTTGGAAATATTACCCAAACAGCTACCGGACATAATGAGGTCCTAAATAATCTAATTAGGAGAGTAATGGATGGTAAGCCAACTTTTGCAGTATATGAATTTAAAAATGGTCAAAGACTAAACACAGGGTCTCCTATTTTTATACAAGGAAAGCCAGCCTATTCTGTCTTTGTAATAACACCTACTTCTACAATATATTCCCTGATTGACAGAGTGCTTTTGACACAAAGGATAGAAACTTTTACTCTTCTTGCAGGCGTCACTATAGCAGTTGCAGTTCTTACTACATTTCTTGTGAAATGGAATAGCAGCCTAGACAATGAAGTAAAAAGAAGAACAAAGCAATTGAATCAGGCAAATGAAGAGTTAAAAACCCATGATAAGATGCAGAAAGAGTTTATCAATATAGCAGCTCACGAATTAAGAACGCCTATTCAACCCATACTGGGTTTCGCTGGTATTCTCTACTCTAAAATTAATAATAATGAGCAACTTGAATATTTGGATGTCATTATCAGAAACGGGAAAAGACTACTACGTCTTGCAGAAGATATCCTGGACGTTTCAAGGATTGAAAGCCAATCACTAAAATTCCACAACGTAGAACGATTTAACTTAAAAGATGTAATATCTAGGAGCATACAAGACTATGGAAATCAGATCGAAAAACAAGGAAAGAAAGAAAGTATTAAATTAATATATGATGATCCAAAAGATATTTTTGTAAATGCAGATAAGGCAAGAATATCCCAAGTTATTTCTAATCTGTTAAATAATGCCATTAAATTCACCACGCACGGTATTATTTCGATTAGTACTGAAAGGAAAGATGATAACAACATTGTTTTTGTCAAAGTTCAAGATACAGGTCAAGGAATAGATCCTGAAATATTACCCAGATTATTTTCAAAGTTCGCATCTAAATCTTTTGAAGGCACTGGATTAGGATTGTATATTTCCAAGTCAATTGTAGAAGCCCACGGGGGTAAGATGTGGGGTGAGAATAATAAAGACGGGAAGGGAGCTACATTTTACTTTAGTCTACCATTAAGTAAATATATATAGATATACTTATTTTAGCAACGTGTAGTATTCAAAAATCAATGATATAGTGGGAAGTTCACGAGAGCTTCTTTTCTAACTATCTTCGAAGATTTATTGTTGTCGTTCTTCTCAGCATTGTTCTATTTGCATCTATCAGTTTCACTCTACCTCTTTTTTTATTTTTTATTGCAAGTGAATCCAATTAGAGAACTAATATCACAATGGGGCCAGTGGTTTATGAACCATTTTTGACACGATTTTTGGTCCCAATTATCAATTAGAATTCAATTCTTATACTTAGTGTTTCATTTACTCGTATCAACATGAAAAGGCTTCAAATCCCACTGGTGGCTTTGAAGCCTCGGTTCGCATTCCTCTTTTAGTAGACTTCATGATTAAATAATCAACTTGGTTACAGATAACTTTTATTTGAGACTTTGTATCCAGTTTCACGGCTTATATTAGAAGGTCAGAGAAAACAGGGCACTCTAAATCATTCAACTTTCTGTATGAACCTGCGCTGCATTTGCGTGATTTTCAGTTTGGCTTGATTTGATTTGATTTGATTCCACCAATGAATAAATGTCGGCTGTGAAGTAGTTGATACAGTATAGATGAAAGCAGCAGTCTATAGACAGTATGACAAAGATCCCAGGCAAGTAGTTAAAATCGAAGACATTGATACACCAAACCCAAAAGGCAATGAGGTTTTGATAAAAGTTGAAGCGGCAGCATACAACTATAACGATCTCTGGGGCATTTGGGGTGAACCGATCAAGATTCCTATGCCTCATATATCAGGAAGCGACATTGCTGGGACAGTCGCTGAAGTTGGCAAGAATGTCACGACTAATATCAAGGTGGGAGATAGAGTGGCATCATACCCAAACCTGACTTGCAGAGTATGCTATGAATGTACATCTGGAAGGGAATATGACTGCGGCAGCAGGCAAGTATGGGGCTTTCAGACAGGTCCGCTATGGGGCGGCTTTGCGCAGTACACACATCTACCAGAAGTCAACGTGGTAAAACTCCCGGATAATGTATCGTTTACTGATGCAGCGGCAATTTCAATGGTAGGCATGACAGCCTGGCACATGCTTGTTACCCGAGGAAATATAAGGCCTGGACAGACGGTTCTGATAATGGGAGGAGGAAGCGGAATGGGAATAGCCGGCATACAAATTGCTAAATTATTCAATTGCGATGTAATTGCTACAGCAGGAAACAAGGACAAAATGGAAAAATGCTTGCAGCTTGGCGCTGACTTTGCAGTCAATCATCGCGAGTCTGATTGGTACAAGAAGGTGCGTGAAATAACAAATAGACAAGGAGTAGATGTAGTCTATGAGCATATTGGCAAGACTGTATTCCACCAAGAAGTTGCGCTATTGAAGATAGGGGGGACACTTGTATCCACGGGTGCGACCACCGGCTACCTCTCGACGATCGACCTCCGACATCTTTTCTTCAAAGGAATCAATCTGTTGGGGGCAACGCAGGGAACGAAGGCAGGTTTGGAAGAAGTAATAGGTTGGGTCAGCAAAGGAAAGATAAAGCCAGTGATTGATACAATCCTTCCATTTAGTAATATGGTTGAAGGGCATATCAAGATGGCAGACTCGCAACTGTTCGGTAAGATAGTAACTACTCCGCAGATACTCTAAGGGCTATTCAGAAATGATGAATAGTTTCAGATTTGGAACTGCAATAAATTGTATAGATGGCAGAACTCAGCAGGTTGTAATAGATCACATGAAGCAGAACTATAACATTGATGGAGTTGACATGGTGACATTTCCAGGTGCTGATGGACTCTTTTCTAAGGGGGACCACTCAGAAGAAATTGCACTTATCAGAAGAGCAATCTCCATATCAACAGAGAAGCATGGTTCTCGGATAATAGCAGTAGTGGGGCATTATGATTGCGCAGGAAACCCGGTGACTAGGGAACATCACTATATGCATATACGGATGGCGATGCGTGAAGTATCCTCATGGAATATGCATGCACAAATCATTGGACTTTATGTCAATGACAAACGAGAGATTGAAGAAGTAAAATAACTAAAAGGACTGGGCTAGACATAGATTCCTTCAAACCGCTAATAGAAATAGATAATATGCAACGATCTAAACCTAGATAATGTTATTGATTGCACATAGCGATTCATTTATGCATATTAATATAAAAGCAGTTCAAAAGCTGTCAGTGGGATTTGACATCTATATGTGAGGGAGGTCAGAGGTTGATTTTAATTTGCGTTTTTAATGGAATCGATTTAATTTAATATCATCATCTTCTTACTACTATCCTATTCCATGTTAAACAGAGATGTTGCTGCTGTAAGAACAGTTGTACTTGCAATATTACTATTAATTTCCAGCATCTTATTTGCGTTCTTGTACCCACCACATGAGAACCAAAAAAGAAATGTTAATGCTCTTGTGGACAGAAACTATCCAGAAAGTGCCCTTCCTTCTCCTACAGGACCTATTTTAAAAGACCCTAATTTAAGAGCAGAAGTAGTTTTCCGAGGATTAAAATATCCTACAGATATGGCATTTTTAGCCGCAAATGATATTTTAGTTACTGAAAAAGATACAGGCATTATAAAAAGGATTGTAAATGGCGTATTGTTGAAAGATCCTCTGCTAGACGTTAATGTAGCGACATTTGGACACAGGGGGTTGTTAGGTATTGCTATTAGCAATACATCTTCCTCCTCCCTCTCTAACTATACTACACATGACAAAATTATTACACCCAAAAACAATTCTATGAAATATGTGTTCTTATACTATACCGCAGCTCAAGCACAAGATAGCGAAGCTATTACTCAAGGAAAACAACCTCTGGGTAATGTTGTGTATAGATATGAATTTGTAAATAATACTAGGTTGATAAATCCAAAACTATTACTAGACCTTCCTGCTATCCCAGGAGCTATTGGAAATGGTGGTAAGATTCTTGTCAATCCATACGATGGTGATGACGATAATAATAATAATTTTTTGTATATAACAATTGGAGGTGTTGGTATTGATGGTCACAAAACCAAGGCCCAGAACGTTAAGAATGGAGGAGAACCTGATGGAACAAGTGGCATACTAGTTATTACTCAGGATGGAAAAGCAATATCACAGCAGCAGCAGCAACAACAACAACAACAACAACAGATTGCTAAGCTTGGTAAGAATAATAGTAACAACAAAGACTCTATAAGCAAATATTATTATGCCTATGGAATCTGGAATAGTTTTGGAATTGATTTTGATCCTGTAACTAAAAAGTTATGGGATACAGAAAATGGAGTAGTATTTGGTGATGAAATAAACCTTGTTGAACCAGGATTTAACAGTGGATGGAACAAGATTGATGGTATCTGGTTGAGAGGATATCCAATTGGAGAGACTGAGGCGCATCATATAGCTACAAATCAGACAATAGATAATCTATTGATCGATTTTAATGGAAAGGGAAAATATAGCCCACCTGAATTTACGTGGTTTGAGGACGTTGGTCCTACCGCAATAAGATTTTTTAATTCTGACAAATTAGGGAAACAATACCAAAATGATATGTTTGTAGGTGATATCATTAATGGCAATATTTATCATTTTGATTTAAACAAACAGAGAACGGAATTACTATTTCCACCTAATAGTCCTTTCTCAGATAAGGTTTTAAGCAGTAATGAAACCAGATTCAATGATGAAATTATATTTGGAAAAGGCTTTGGTGGTATTACCGATATAGAAGTAGGACCTGATGGTTATCTATATATCCTTACCTTTAACAAAGAACAGGGAACAATCTATAGAATAACAGCAGCAAGAGCTAATGATGATAATAGCTAATGATATTGTTTGTCATTGTTGCTTCTAAGCTTGACTTCTGTCCATCACGTCTTCTACTTCTTATCTTACTAATTTCAATCCTGCATTGTGAAACCTTAGATTTACTTCATGAAGTCTGAAATCCTTCTCTGTGTTACTGATAAATTAACACTATCATGAACATCATCAGACTGTGCCACTATCTTTTCTTT
>DASQQB010000048.1:0-7092 GCA_035643635.1 Nitrososphaeraceae archaeon
TAGATTCAGTCGCGGTAGCGTCACCGTGTAGGTAACCGTTTCCAAGATTTAAATTTAGATTGAGTTTCGTATATAAAAATATCCCATAGTCATATATATCATTGATGTCCGTCGGGTATAGTTTTGATTGGCTGATAAGCATTTGAGAATTTAATTTAAATAAAACAATATCAGATATGCTATAGGATCTAGAACATGAAGCGCTTTTTTGAAAATCTATCTATCGACACACACGAAGAATAGGTAATATAACTTGACTGTTAGAGCTATTCATATCAATCAGTGCTTTTATGGAACTAAAATTGTACACATATGAAGATATATAGCAGTATACACCCTGAAAAAATATCAGCTGCATCAAGATGTTTCAGATAAGCAACTAGACAAGACAAGGCAAGGCAAGACATGAGGTAGATTTTTTGACTACACAGTTTCCAGAGTTGGAAGCTTGGTCACGCCAAATGAAGGAAAGATCAAGTGACGAAAACGTTGTTAACGTGGTCTTAACCAAATGGAAACTGATCGATTGATTAAACAGTATGGTGACGTATTGTTTAATGTAATTGTAGCACAGAGCAAATACATAAAGTTGTTAGAAAGTAGAATTGGAGAGCAGTAGATACTTTAAATACTTTGGCATTTGTTTGTCAATCAATTTCTTCTTCTCTTCCTGATAGTTTATCATGTTTTTCTATTCATCTTCTAGCATACTGTGCCAATTTTTTTGTTTGTCATATATTATGATGTGGATGACTTTCATCTAACTCCTCCTGTTTCTTGGCAATTTCCTTCTCTTCAGTTGTCTCGTCATCACGAATCTGACCATGGGCCTCTTTCTCTAGATGTTGTTTTCGATCTTCATCGGTGGTAAAGATGGCTCCGCATACAAAACACTGAAAGTCAGCAGATATCTTTGGTATATCAATTTGGTCATCTTGTTTTTTGTCTTCTTTCATATTACATCTGTTCACACAAAATAGTGGTTTGTTGGGAATGCCTTTGTTACAGCACCTTGAGTTCCGTAGATTTGAAGAAGGGCGTCTTGGCCGCTAAATAACAATCCTAGTATTGTATACTCTTTGGTCGTTTAAATTTCTTTCCAATCAAGACCATGACCATCAGTTGTTACCCTAAATGGTATATCATCTCCTGATGGATTTTTAGAATCCAAGGCCCAACGTGGTATTTGTATAGTAAATAACCCATATGATGTTTGGTATTTTATTGTGGCTAGTAGAATGTCAAGACTAGTTCTAGGTTGATCTGGAACTATTGCAAGAAGTTGTCCCTAGCTATATGCTATATGGTATTGAAATATTTGGACAGCCAGTGCACCATGTGCGATGAGGATTTGTCGGATAACTGTTAGTATACCCTGTTTTTATTAGATTGTCCAAAGCCTGGCGTTGAGTATTGCTGAGTTGTGCTTGTGCATTAGCCGCGTGAGACCATGACGTCATTGCGACAATTAACAACGTGGAAATCATAGTAAAACTGAAAAATCGAACCAGCCCCTTTCTATGGATATTTACTCTGTTCAGGATTGGACTCATTCATTCTTAAACATAGGCCAACTCTAGTATTTATTTGCAAAGCGTACACTGCAGGTCACAGCATTAATATCCGTCAGTCACGATACTTTTGCCTTCTTGGTAATGAATAACTCCATAGGTGACATTGTCTTCTTGTTAAACGTTTAATTGCCAATTTGAATAATAGATTTTATAGCTATTTTATAGTTACAAACTATTGCAAGTTAGAAAATAACTAACACAGATTCAGCGTATTAAAATAACTGCCCAATTGCGAGCGCCTATCCCTATTGGCATGTGAATAGATAGTAGATTAACTCCATTAGCAATTTCAATTTTTGTTCCTGCAGTTCCTTTCAATGCATCTTTAAAACTTTGAAGATGGGCAAAACTTTTTAGCTGTTGACTATTAGTCTTTGAAAAAGAAGCAGAATTGATAGTGCTGCTATATTTGATTTTAGAATTAGAATCAACTATCGAAGTACCATTATGATCAACAACTATTAGTCGTTCACCTCTGTCAAGATAAAGCTCGTTAATGTTCTCCTGGACACTAGCCAAATCAAAAATTCCAACCCAGTAGCCAGCAAGGGTATGAGGACTAGTATTAGTGATACTAGTATTGTTGTTATTTATACCAACATTATTACTATACACTGGAACAGCTATTGCTACTGCTGGAACATGTATAGATGCTGAGATAAAGACAGAACTTATGTATGTGTTATTTGTGGATGTTACTCCTTTATACCAATCTCTATCAGCATAATTGAGCCTTGGCAGCTGTTTTTGATCGGAGTACGGCTCACCAATGTAAATATTACCATTTGGTAAAGTGAAGTATATGCTTCCAAAGTCTTTATCCCTGCTGAGAATTTCTTGAGCCACTTTCCTTTTTTCTACATCAAGATTTTCTGGTATTCCCATGTGAATCTTGCTTATATTATTTGCAAATGACACGTTTTGCACTGCAGGTTGTCTACTGGTAATTTCCAGTATTCTGACAGCATCATGAAGTCTATTTCTAACTATGTCAGCTACTAGCTTTACTACATTTTTTTTGTAGTTGATTATTTCTTCTTGACGTGGTTGTGGTTGTGCTTGCTCTGTAGTTTGATTATGTTTCAACACCTGGGATGATGATGACAACGACTGTGCGTAAACAGCATATCGATTGGGATGGTTACTTATAGTCGAAGCAGAGAATATACTATATAATATTATAAACATTACAAACACAAGTATTAGTATCGTAAAAGACGATATCCCATACTGGAAAGATGCCATTATTACTCTCCTACTTCTATATATTCTTCTAATAGTAAAAAAGACAATAGCAGAAGCTAATCTGTTGCTGCAATATATTATTATATTATGCTTAGAGTGACTCTCAAAGATTTACAAAAGTTAGTTTAGCAAACATGCAAAAAGCTGCCTCAGGACAAACAGCCTTGTTTGCAAGACTGAAAGATAACCTTTCTGGATTTGAAATCCTCAATCGCCATGAATTGAAAGAGAATAATCTAAAATATCTTGCACACATTCTTTTAGATTGGTTAGTTTATGAAAACTATTATTTTATTATCCTAACCAATTAGGTGATTATTTTAATTACGTATAAACAAGAAATCGGGTGTTTACCGATATGTGAAAGAAAACAGTTAAAGGAGAGCAATAGTATCCATATTCCTATTTGACAGAAGAAACAGAATATAAAAATTTCTACAATCCTTTTGCTGCTGGTATGGAATTATGGCAAAAGTCGATGGCAAATTGGCTTAATGTTTATGGAAACTTTGTTCAAAATGGCACCAAAATAGCTGAATATTGGTATAACATATATTGGAAACTTATGTTAGACGCGCAGAAGCAACAGTACCAATTTAGAGATAAAGTGAAGGTTGAATAATAAAACCAAATCCTCATATTCTACTTCGTCATTATCGAACATCTTACGAATACAAGTTTTAGATATTCTGCATTAGATACAATTCTGCATCTCACTCTTCTTCCCTTACTACATAGACCTGTCCATGTACTTTCCTCTAAGAATGGCCTGGCTTGTTTTGTAACTAAATCTATATACTCTCAATTAATTTGTCTTTTGATAATGGCTGCATAGGTTATAAGATCATCTTTTGTCCAAATAAAAGTTGTAAAAAGGAAATATACATTCATTCTTAATTCATATCCAATTCAACTTACGTCATTCCCATAGTAAAAATACCGGAAGTCAACCAGATTGTTCTTCTATAGGCTCCTAATAGGTCCTATAACTTGATTTTAGATGTATAATGCATGTGCTACACTACAAAACATTAAATAAAGAACCCTTTATTCTTATTAATAAGTAACAAAATCTTATTTTCAATAGTTGAACTAATAACATCTGAGCCTTTTTCTACATCAAATGATAATAACAAGTAAAACTTTGAAACTTCGTTGTGTTTAACTATAATTGGAATGGTTGCTCGAATTAATCTTTCATACTTTCCAATAGAGTAGTGCAATCTACCGGTTTTATCTTCAAAGTCTTCCCTTGTTGCAGCACGAAGTACCGCTTTAATTGCATAATGTGCTGTTTCCTCTTTATTCATTAATGGTATCAAATCTTCTCTATATGCTGTTGAAAGCAATGTTCCGAGGTTATTTGCTAGCCCTACAAATCTAATGTATTTGTCTGATTTCAGTATTTGGTTACAAAAGTCATAGAGTTCACTATTTTTATTAATATTACTTTCTTTATCATAATTATCGCGATTTTTTGGATCTGTTGATGAGGTGGGCATATCTTTGTATATATGAACACATATAAAAATAATAAAATAAAATATACATCCTACAACAGACTCGGAAAATAAATTTGTATCATGTGTTTACAATATGAACATTAATTTACTGAAACTTACACAATTCATCGTTTAGAAGGTTCGTAGGAATTACAAACATCATAATGTAGAAAAGTAATGAAAGTCAAAAAATATATTCTCGTATAAGAAAAAACCAGCGTTAGCTAATTAAAGCTGAGCTCAATACAAGAGCCAGTTTACAGCTCATACTTTCATATAATTTAAAGAGCGATGTTTGATTAACATGATGAGACTTATATGATACGCTATCCATGCTGCAAAAATAATCCATAATGACGAGAAAAAGAAAAACTTCAAGAGTAAGAATTAAAGATAAGGCAGGCAAGAGAGGAGATGATAGAGAGATGGCTATACGCGATATTAATAATAACAAAGAAGTAGATAAAAAAAGTAAGAGGGCTAGCAACAATAATAGTCACGAAAATATAGTTTCCAATCCTACGGTTTCAACTCCACGATCAAAAGAAGAAGAAGAAGAAGAAGAACAAGGAAAGGAAAAGATTACAAACAGTGTTAATACTACTATGACCCACGGCATTTCTGAGGTTTTTGATTCGTCCAAGTATGATGTAATGACACAAATGAAGAACTCATCTACTATAAATGAAGAGAAACTAAAAGAGATATCCTCGAATATTGAAAAAATTAAGCCAATTGAAGCAGAGACTATTGATATAAATAATCAGGCTTCGTCTCATATTGATGTTAATGCTTCATCAGCAGGACCATCCACATCTAATGTTGATCTAAGTTTAGAAGAAAGAGCAGCTCTTCTCAGAGGATCAAAAAAAGAAATAATGTCAGATCAGAATATAGTAGATAGTAAGAGCATAGCTAGCAGACTGGAGGAGGAAGAGAAAAGCAGAAAAGGTGATCTAGAAAAAGAACAACAAGAACAACAACAAGAATACAATCCTCTTAATTCAATTACATCACCATATGTAAGTTTATGGCGTGAATCTGTAAATATGTGGACTAATATATATACTGAATCAGTTAGAAATACAGCAAAGATGAGTGAATACTGGCTGGACTTATTTTCAAAACCTTGGTCAGGTCAATATAAACAGAAATATAAAGATAAAGTAGAGGTTGAATAAATTGGAGCGCTATTCAAATAGATTTGCTATAATATGTTTAACCTTGTCAGCTGCATAATTAGGGTCCGATAAAGGATTTAAATTGGCAATTATTGTACAATATCTGAAATAGTGTGGAAAACAGGATCTGCGCTTATTGTGGTAAAGAGTTTTCAGAGGAAGAAAAAGGCTGGCCTCATGTAGAAGGAGACTCTAATAGAGGTGTTTTAAAAATAGAACACTTTTGTTCTGAACAGCATAGAGATAATTTTCTAAATTCTTCTGGACTGTAATACAAAGCAGCAGATATTATATTTATTTACTTACATCGGATTTCAAACAATCTGTTATTTTAGCACTATGTCAGCGGTACTAATTCAACCCAATAAGAAGAATACACAAAAGACGCAATGATATGTCAGCCACTGCAAATAACTAAAAACAAATCCGATTTAATAACAAATATGCACATTAATGGTTTGAAAAACCGATGAGACTACAAACAAGCTTCGAAAAATTATCAGGGTTCCGGGTTAAGAATAGTCAAGTTTATCTCGCATTCCATCAAACTAGGATCAATTATCCTACATCGTGCTTCAATAACCATATATTCATTTACTTATATTACCATATTCAAATCTTCACTGTTATCTTGAGAAGATACAAAAAGATTCTATAGGATAGGGTCGATACTATGTGTTAATGGTAAGAGTTCTTCAGCACGTAATGAGAAATATTAACGAGTTTAATATACCTGCGGGCCATTCACAGGGATATGAGATATTGTATTTTGGAGTAAACCTGATACTCATGTTCGATTATAGATTATCTTTTGATTTAGAAGTAAAAAGTTCAGATCATCATGACGAAATAGAAGTCTTGATAATTAGTAGAAATGACGTTACGTCATGGAAAAGTAATGATAACAATAGGATTCAAAACATAAAGCTGCATTATCATAATAGAGCAGTAAGAATTAATGATGTCTTTAAACCATCACTATAGTCAAATAACATCACTTTATTGGTTTATGCGGGGATGTTTTTAATCGGGCATTAAGATATTGAGGTAGGCCAATTACAAAGACCACTATAGATAGATAGATTAAGATTCTTTTTGTGGTCTGCTTTTATCTCCCTCTGTCGATTATATTCATGTATGGTAGATTCTAGGACTTGGTTACTCTTCTTCATGCTCAATTTTATTTTTAATTGGATCTGGTAGAAACTCGGCTATCATTTCCATATTTATTTTTCTAGGTTCTGTTGCTACCCTTTGAACAAGTTCATCTGTCCATTCTCCAACTATTTTATTATCATGTGATAGAGTCCAAACCATTTTATTTCATTGCTATCTCCCTGCTGGTACTTTCATTAGTTGCAAAGCACTCATTTAAGGACATCCTCGATATTCTTTTTGTTCACATAGAGCGTTTCGGTCCCCAATATCTAGAGCATAAAACGCTGTTGGATTTTCTGATCTAATCTTCTTTAAATCCTCCCTTATTCTAGGAATAAGTATTGCTGGTATAATATTGCGGTTAGTCATTTCTTGTTGAATACTTTGTGACATTGACAATAAGTTAAACCATCGGTATGCCAGCATCCGAAA
>DASQQB010000049.1:0-4020 GCA_035643635.1 Nitrososphaeraceae archaeon
TGGATTTTAGAATAATTGATTAACCTTGATGCCTAAGGCCTTCCAATGAAAGTTAAAGTGTATTTCTGCAGGGAATCTTATGCTGAGTTGTTGTTCAAACACCACAAAATCAAAATGCATAATTTAGACACTCTCTATGATCTAGTCTGGGAGTCAGAGTTTAAGAATATTTTGAATGTAGGGAGAGTCTGGTTAAAATTCAAGGAGGAGGTTAAGCCATTTGGAATACCACTTAGAGGTAAGAGAAATCATAGTAAGATATCTCCAGGTGATATCATCCAGATTGGTGTCGACTATTACCTTGTTAATTCCATTGGCGCAAAAAGACTAATACTTGTTAGTTAAATCTTTACAGTAGACGAGCTACAACAGATTGAGCATTTTTTCTATTCTTCTTCTTTGTGCCAAAAGCTAACTGAATCTTCACTTAGCTGTTTCCACATGTATCCCTTTTCTTCGAGATATTGTGTTATATCTCCATTGTATCCTATCAGACTTCTTTCACTGTCCTTTTTATTACTGTCCCGGCTCTCTGTTTGGTTGAGATCTTCGAAACCTATTCCTTGTCTTTGATGCATTGCGATACACTTTTCGTAATCTATTTCCCACAGATCTTTATTTTCATTTATCCTAACATATTCGGTCTTTCTTTGATCCATTTCTGTTTTAATATTTAATAGAACTCATCATCCTATTTATTTTGATTTATTATAATTACATCATAAAATGTAATTAAGAAAAATCCGGTTTATAAGACATCATCATAAACTGTATGAGTGAAGCAGCACCGAAACTGTAAATATACATTTTCTTATTCAAATTTTACAGTTTTTCGTGATAAGCATTTAGAGGAAAATGGTTCCGTATTTAGGCCATAGAAAATGGACAGCAAACATTCTGGCTTGGGCTAAGAGGAAATGGCAATCCCGCAAATGTTTTATGAACATTTGATGCAGAGGCACTTTGATTGATTAAAAGTATAAGAGCATTTTCAACGTTCGCTCTTGCAATGATTGTGTCCAAAATATTGGAATTTATTTGGTGAGGATACATATATAGATATTAGATGTTGTTTTGCAAACAAACAATTGATTTACAATTCATGATGGGCCTCCAGCTGAATAGGAGTATTCTCGATTCATTGAATTGCAAATGAGAATTGGTGGTACATAGATGTGCCAAACTTAGACGATATATATTGATAAATGACGATGATGTTCTTTCGTCATTTCAGCAATTATAACGCATTCCGTTATAGCATTCGCCTAGGCTTACCATGTATGCAATACAATCATCTTTTATTCTGATACTGTGAAATGAAATAGGATACTTAGTACCAGAGCCATCCGTATTGGGTTTCAAAGCTTTATGAGGAATATAGGTTATCGACTCTTTGTCTATTGGATCACCTAAACCAAACATTAGTTGTGAGAATTCAACTGTGTATCTTGTTGGATAGGGATAATTCCCAATCCTATTCCACCACTCTATTCCTGTAAACTGATTGGACGCTTCATAACCAAACGACTGTTTTTGTATCTGTAGATCGAATTTTTCTGTTTGAATATTATTTTGGTCCTGTAAAATATAGCTTATGCATTGCTGGCTATGATTGAGAATTATCTGACGTAAATATGAATGACCCACTATGGGATGTATTTCTTTGAATTGGTATTGGTTCACACCATTGAATATTGCGTTGAATTTTCCATCATTATTAAAAGAACAGATAAGGTTTAATTCTACTGCAATGTTCTGAACATTGAAAAGCTCAAGCACATAAAGCATCCAAGATCTTTCTGGTATGTTATTTCCGATATCTTCTATCAGGGTTATTATATCAGATATTGCAACAACTCCAGTAGGGAAGAAGACAAGTTTTTTATTATTATTATCGTGGCTATCAATAGCCTGACAAAATGAACCTATCCAGTAATGCAATGATATAAAATGTATTATACAGATACTATTTACTTATCGGAAGGTTGGGATATAAAAAAGAACCTCCCTTATTGCTTTTTGATCTATTCGATCATATTTCTTCATTTTACTATCATGACAGGACATGTAGCATAAGTGATTACACCCGACGCAGTACTTCCTAGTAGCATTTTTTTGAATCCAGAGCTTCCTTTTGTTCCCATTATTATCAAATCGATATCATGATGTTCAGCATATTCTACTATTTCCCCCTCAATAGACATCTGACTGTTAATAATCTCAGTTTTCAATTGTATATTATCTTGTTGTGCTTTTTTGCTAAGATTATCTAACCATTGTTTAGATTCAAGTATTTCTTCTTTCTCTTTTGGTCTCTTTAATTCACTCTTTGCTGATGATAAGCCATATGAAGATAATGGAAGGCGTACCACAGTCAATGCTATTAATTCAGCATTATATTTTTTTGTCATTTCTATAGCATATTCTGCTGCATCCATTGATGCTTCAGAGCCATCTATTGCAACTAATATTTTTGAGAAATTTGCTTTTAATGTATTGGAAGACAATTCCTTATATTCTATGCATCAAAACTGTTTAAAAACCATTAGTTATAGTTTCAATTAGTAATGTAGTTACCTCTATACTTGTTGTTATTGCTGCTGTTTTTGTAATACTATTTCTTTACCCTTTGGAAATAATTCTCTTTTTAATATGTTCCACTCAACAGATATTCTTCCTGGACCTGTCAGCAAAAGACTAATCGATATTGCCATCAATAACAAATCTACTTCATACCCACCAACAAATCCTCTTGGTAATTTAGCAACAATTGTTGAACCAGTCATTTCTATAACATAAGCAAGAAGATATCAAAACAAAAGGAGATTGCTGTTTTAAATATTACACAATTACCTGCGAAAAATACAATTTAAGGAGTCATTTTTCAATATCAACAATTACCCCATTGAAGAGAATGTCTACTTTAGCTTAACGAGTTATTATAGATATTGACAATCTAGCCAAATGAAAAATCACAGGCACTAACTACAACCCTAAAAGCTATAAGGAAGATTTGGCTAAATCATAGATAGATTTGAGTTCGGATCATGGCTAAAAATCTTAGGAAATGGAAACAAGTGCAAAATCAAGAAATTAAACAAATAGTAGCAGATGCAAATATTTTTAGATATACTGACAAGGCTACACTATCTGTAATAGAACAGAAGACAGGTATGGCAATAAGCCAAAGAACCCTCACCAGAATAAAAAGCGCAATTAAGGAAGATTCCCATGAATTTCTAGATAATATGGCAATGTCAAGATATGGCTATATTGAAGAATACAAGAAATTGATAGATACTTTAAAACTAACATTAATAGAATGTTGGAAGATACTAAACGAATCAGAATCTTCAAAAATGGAAAAGCTAGCTGCAGTAGCAAAGAGTAACGAAACTGTAGCAAGATTACAATCAATTTATCAGTATTTACCTCAAATAATTACAGCATCAGGAGTATCCAAAGAAGAAGAGAGAATAAAGACTGAAAATGAATCATACGACATATCAAAAGATCCACAAGCAAAGTTCTAGATTACAGATTGGAAACTTGTTTTACAAAGAACTTTTCATAAAGGGTACTCGAGAATTAATATCTACAAATTAGAACAAGCACCGTATTGCTAATGATAGAATTCTGAAGACATGTGTAAGGGCGTACTCAATTACACCAATGATATATAAAAATAACACTGTGATTACAACGATACATCATTGTCTTCAGAAAGAATAGTGTCATTTCTACCTAGTTCCACGGAAATACTTTATGAAATTGGCGCAGGATCCCAAATAGTAGGTGTAACACACGAATGTAATTATCCTGATGATGCCAAAAAAAAGCCACGAGTAATAAATGCTTCATTTGATGCTAATAAAATGAATAGCAAGAGTATAGATCAGAAAATTATAGAACTAATGCAATCTGCCACAGATATATATGTGATAAACGATGAGAAATTAAGAGAAGCAAAACCAGATCTTATTATTGCTCAAGGCATATGTGAAGTATGTGCTCCATTTG
>DASQQB010000050.1:0-7811 GCA_035643635.1 Nitrososphaeraceae archaeon
AGCAGTAGGATTTCAGAGGATAAGTCAAAAGATATAACTATAACAAGGATATTTGCAGCAAGTACCGTTCTGGCAATAGTAGTTTCTGTTCCGGCTATACTGGTAGCAGTTGTTACGCATTATATATTCAAAACGACATTACTCATTACCTTGCTTTCAAGTGTAGTTGCCCTCTTCATTGCAACTGGGTTTGGGTACACTATTTCTAAAAAATTGACTACTAATGTATCAAAATAGTGAATGATTAGTCTACCATTATTCAATCCTTTAATGAATTAATTAATTAGTCCTGACTACTGTTTTGCAAATATACTATATTTAAGAATAAAATGGCCAAAAGCTTTAACAAAAACAGATAATGTCATTTGCATGAAATGAATTATAGAGACCAAATTATTAAACGCCTCTTGGACTCTACATATAATAGAAAAAGACGATATAATACTCTTCTGTCACTTCTTATAATAAATCTAGCAGTTCCTTTTATCCTTCTTATCGCGACTTAATATTGGATGGCGGGGGCAAACAAGTTAATCATAGAAAAGTATGATTGATCTTTAGGACTTAAGAATTCGTACGTTTCCCATTTTATGACGCTAACTTATCCAAAAGCGGGAACAAAACACTTTTTGTTCTAGAGAAATCTTATATAGATAATGTAGTGGAGCTTATCATAGTGAATTGGGTTGTGGAGAAATCCTATATCGTTTTGGATGAGGAGGTTGAAAGAGGAAGTGAAGAAATAGAATGACATGGCCACTCTATATCATATCTAGTCTACATCTGGTAAAGATGATACATTCCAGTACAATGATATTCCAAGTCTTACCAAATGCCTTTCTATTAAAAGAGAATCCAAAAAGGATCAATGAGCTTATCGAGTCACAACGTGTTGTAAAAAACGAGAATATAGAGGAGTACTGTTAGGCGCTGTGAAATATCCTGTGTTCTTCCTAACAATAACAATAGTAAGGTAAGAAGAGCCGATTGACTATTCTTGGATCAACGATCAATTCAGTAATTAAGAATCCAACATGAATAAGGATCACTACGGTAATAATGAAAAAGAGTATTTTCCTTTCATTAGCGTAGACGAACAAACAGAAGACGAAGTAAAAGATGATAGATATAGTAACATAGATGATCCTAGCTATCATTACTACGAAGATGACTTATTTAGATCATCATCATCAAGTACAACAAATTGCGATCATAAATATTTCTCAGGAATAGCAACATCTTCGCAGTTACAATGCGACAGCTGCAAAGAAATAATAGGAGAGTGGAAGTTTAGCTTTACATATAGTCTTAAAACCTACCCGCCATCACAATATTCTACCTACAAAATATATCCATATTTGAGAGGATTAACTCCGGAAGAAATCCAGGACTTTAAGTAGAAAGTCTTTGTGTGTTTTGGATGTGTGGGGTGTGTCTCATATGTCTGTAAGTAAATCGGTTCTTTTTGGAGTCTCTGTTGTTTAGCTGATTCATTTAGCTTTTGCTATTATTGATCTCAGCAATAGGGGAAAGTGTTTTCGCGAGATCCTTTCTTTTCTTTTGCAAACGATAAAAACTTTTTTAATCCTTTTTTGTTATAATAGCGCCATCATCATCACCATCTGGTTGTCCTCGTATATACCCACGTTTCTAGAGAGGGGGGGGACAAACTTTAAAATGAGATTGTGATTGTATTGTATTGTAATGGGTAGGTGAATGTTTTTTATTCTATCTATGCAGGAGTACAATTACCTGATTGTCCTACTAGCCATAGTACCAGTTTTTAGCTTAATAACAGCTATATCTTCTATTTTTTCTTTGAAAGCAAGACGTTAAGAGCTGAGCCGGCATAAAACCATTCTGTCTGGGATTCGTTATATGAGTGCCGCAGAACTATCTCTTCATCAATTCCATTACTGTGATGCAAAAAGCATTTCACAGGCTTACTTGGTCGGATATCTTGCAGACCTGTTATACTAATTCTATCATATTCAGTTATTTTTTCATAATCTGATGGATCTTGAAATGTCAATGTTAATACCCCTTGTTTCTTGAGATTAGTTTCGTGTATTCTAGCAAAGCTTCTAGATATGACGGCTGCACATCCAAGATATCTGGGTGTCATCGCAGCATGTTCTCTGCTACTACCTTCTCCGTAGTTTTGATCTCCAATAATAACCCATTTCAGTCCTTGTTTTTTGTATTCTCTGGCTATATGAGGAAACGATTCGATATTTCTGTTAAGAACATTTCTCCCTCTTCCTACTTCACCGTTATGATAAGCATTGGATGCACCAAGAAGTAAATTGTCACTTATCTTATCCAAGTGACCTCGATACATTAGCCATGCACCAGCTGGCGAAATATGGTCAGTAGTACATTTTCCTTTTACCTTTGCTAATACAGGCAATTTCTCAAAATCTTTCCTATCCCACCTGGGAAACGGTTCCAATTTTTGCAACCGATCACTATCCTTGTTAATTATTACTTCTACACTTCTAGCATGATAATCGTCTGCTGGTTCTTCAAATACTCCTTTAGTAATATCGTCAAAGCCTTTTTGTGGAATTTCAGGTGCTATTTTTGGGGGTTGGAGCTTAAATTTTGTTCCATCGTTTGCAGTTAATTCATCGGCAAGGGGATTAAATGATAGTCTTCCTGCTACAGCAAGGGATACAATTATCTCGGGACTACCTATAAAATTCATTGTTTCTCTTTTTCCATCGTTTCGTCCTGGAAAGTTTCTGTTATATGACGTAACAATTGTATTTGGTTGCCCTTTTTTCAATTCTGGCCTACTCCATTGTCCAATACATGGACCACATGCATTTGCAAGAACGTTTGCACCTATCTCTTTTAGCAATTGCATTTGACCATCTCTATCTATAGTTGACCTTATCATCTCTGAACCTGGAGTAACTTGTAGTGGTACTTTTGTTTGAACGCCTCTTGAACTTGCCTGTTTAGCGACGTCTGCTGCACGAGAGACATCCTCGTACGATGAATTTGTGCAGCTTCCAATAAGCGCTACCGAAATTGCATCTACATATTTATTATTCTTAACATCGTCTGCCATCTTTGAAATTGGTCTTGTAAGGTCCGGTGTATGAGGACCAGCAATATAGGGCTCAAGTTTTGAAAGATCAATTTCAATTAATCGATCAAAATATTTTGGTGCGTTCTTCTTTTTATTTTCAGTTATTTCTTGTTCTATTTGTATATCTTGTACTAGCAAATTAATATGTTCATTAGCAAGATCCGCTATCAATCCCCGTCTTGTTGCCCTAAGATAAGCATCCATTCTCTTATCGTACGGAAATATTGAGCAAGTAGCACCAATTTCTGCACCCATATTTGTAATGGTAGCCTTTCCTGTACAGCTAATTGTTTTTGCACCAGGTCCAAAGTATTCGATTATTGCATTTGTACCTCCTGAGACTGTAAGTTGGGATGCTACATAGAGTATGACATCCTTAGGAGAGGCCCATCCATTCAGCTCCCCGGTCATGTAAACACCAATTCGTCTGGGATATAGAACTTCCCAAGACATCCCTGACATAACTTCTGCTGCGTCAAGCCCTCCTACGCCTATTGCGATCATTCCAAGGCCTCCTGCATTTGGGGTATGGGAGTCTGTTCCAATCATTAAACCCCCTGGAAAGGCGTAGTTTTCTAAAATCACCTGATGTATTATGCCTGAGCCTGGTTTCCAGAATCCTATCCCATATTTTTTTGATGCAGAGCCCAAGAACTGATATACTTCATTGTTCTCGTAAAGTGCTGCCTTAGTATCAGATTCGCTTCCTATTCGTGCCTGAATAAGATGATCGCAATGAACTGTTGTAGGAACTACTGTTCTTTCCATGCCTGCTTGCATAAATTGAAGAATCGTCATCTGTCCCGTAACATCTTGCAACGCGACCCTGTCTGGTCTGAGAAATACATAACTCTTGCCTGGAACTGGAAAGTCTTTCCCTACATAGGAGAGCATTTGCTCATCAAAATGTCCAATTATAATCTTTTCAGTCAATGTAAGAGGTCTATCTGTGACTTTTTTGAATTTAGATATATTATTATTTAATTTAGCGTATACCCTGCTCACAAGACTGGCTGGTGATGTAGTATATACCATACTGATCTCTATACTATATCTAGCATTAATAATATTATAATTGTTTTAGCCATTATCTTCAGATCCACATATATTAGATATCAGAAGACAGATATGTAAATTAGGTACAGTGATGCTTTAAAGTTCTTATCTTATTTGTATAACTTGTTGTATAATTTCATATATTGTCCTCGCTACTTTTTGTATAATCCAAGACAGTACGAGAACATAAAACTTGTTAGGCAGTATAGTTTTATCATGTGTATATGACTGACAAATCACCTGAAGAAGTACTCGATGATGTTAGTGATTTAGAACTTTCGAGATTCAAATGGATAATCTTGAAATATATTTGCGGGATGTGTGATAGGTACTCGACATTTCCTGAAACTGAATTATTCCACAAAACTAACCTTAAGGGATATATTGACGAAAATTACGGACAACATTATCTTCACGGCAGACGGGGGTCTCTCTATAAACTTCTTATGGATCGAATCATGAATTGCCTAAAGGACAGAGACGCTGTAGAAATTGCTGGAAATTATGGGTATGGAGATTCTGAAATAATTATCTATAAGCCAAGTCAAAACCTAAAGGAGAAATGCGAGAAATCAAAAAAATACGAAGAAATGGCAGATATGTCTCGGTTAGATGAATTTTTTCCGAAGGTAGATAATAGTGACGGCGAGTACTAGCCTTTTTCCCATAGAATGCAGGTGTCATAATTCCCTATCTACGATTTTCATTTTGTATTCAATAGGCATGACAAAATTTCTTTCTTGTCTCATGCATCTCTTGTATGACAAATAATAATTATTAAAACAATAATAAAACTCTTAAATCCCTAGTCATATCATAGTTGTCACTATGACATTACCAAAAGGATTTGGACAAAAAGCAAGCAGTACTGGAAAGAGAAGTTTTAACGATTGGTGGGCAACTGTTCCATCTGATTTACAGCAAAAAACTCGTGCAGGGGATGAAGGAAACAAACCATTGTTAAATCAGGTTAACTATGTTCTTTTGCATCTTCATCTAGCCGGTAAGCATGAATCTAAGCCAACGCATGACGAATTAAAGGACTGGTTGCACAGTGGTCAAGTAGATGTTCTTAGGATGACTGCAGCCAAAAAATAGTAACAGAAGTGGTTGATAAATAGATAGGTAAATGATGTATATAGATATATATCTACACACCATTATACTGACAAAAAGATCAGAACATCAGCAAACTATATAGCTTTTATAATACTCTTTTTTATAGAAAAGACCTAATCACCTGTATATATTTTAAGGTCTGGACAATGTTTAGATAAAATATCCTGTATATTTGGGTTTCCCCATTATTTTTCCGGTTTTATTATCTCTGAAGATCACTGAAGTCGGAGGAACAAAGGCGTTAGTTTTAACTAGGTGAGGCCTTCCGAGAATATCCGCCAAAATGTATTCGTAACGCCATAGAATATATTTTTCCTTATCTGTTATTAATTTCATTATTGGAATAGTAGTATTGTCGTATTTTCCACTAACAATTTTTAACTTGTTATCATCACCATCCCATACAGGATAGTCTTTCCAGATAGATTCTAGGGTACTAGGCCTATTTTTAGTGTATAGCAAGGCAGGCCGATATGCTACTACTGTGCTCAACAATAGCATAAATATACCTAAAACAAAGTAACTTTGCGAAGCCATAGTTATGGATTGTTGAGTAACGGCTATCTTCACAGTTTTAAAATGACCCTCTCCGATGAAAAAGCTGCTTAAAGGAAGAACAATGCCGGCATATATTAGAGATAAGCCTAATATACACATACATAGAGGTATTAGCCCTTTAGAAAACAGGGGGAGGCCTGTAATGAAAATTAGCGTAATGGATAAAATTTGAACAATTATTTCTAAAAGTGACTTGTCAAGAATCTGAACTGTCAAAACGAATTGATAGACAAATGTTAAAAGTATCATACTGATTATGCTCAAAACTAAAAATGTGGAGTTAAATTTATGAAACCATTGGCAAATCGATAAGCATCTATTGGATTTATTTTCCTCACTTGATGGAACGTTTGTTGCTACCAATGCTTAACCACGATCTTTATTAACAATGAAGGCATTAAATATTGCTGTCCCTTCTTGTTTCTTTAATTTTGTATCCAGTCTATAAGGAAAATTGTTATACGTAATAATCATCAGAAAACTAATTCATTTATAGTAAGTGTTCTAGCACAGTACCTGCATTTAAGTACGATTTTTTCTTTGTCTATAATGTCGATTGTTGGTTTAATGTACTCGTCGCTATTGGTAACGCATTTCAAGTTAGGACACCTGAATATTCCAACAATAAAACTCGGAAGCTGAATTTTGCGTTTCTCAACTAGTTTATAATCTTTAATTATATTGGTTGTTGCAAAAGGTGCAATTAATGCCAATTTATCAGTCTCATCTTTTTCCAAAAACCTATTTTCCACTTTTATTATATCTTTTTTATTGTGTTTGTTACTTGGAACATTTAGGGCTACGGTTATTACGTTACCTTCCTTACCTGTAATGTTTAGGGCGTGCAAAACAAGCAGAGCTTTGCCTGATTCGATATGATCAATTACCGTTCCGTCTTTGATCCTTCTAACAAGTAATTGGCTGGTATCAGACATTGTCTATCAGCCATAGCCAAGCAAGCATATTATAAGTTATCATGAGCAGTAGGCTATGTCCATTAAAGGGGTTTAATAAAAGTGTTAATAATCGTTATTCGCGCAAGTGCTAATCCGATTCTTGTTGTGTCTCTCTCTCTGCCGCCTGACATTCAGACAGATCCCCAATCCCTGATGATCCCTTCTTATTACTACAATTGTGAACGTCATAGTAATGTCTACCAGATTTATCTACTTTATTTTCTCCTCTCTGCTCACTATTAGTATTAGTTGTTTTCTTGCTATTATCGCTGTGTTTAACAGGAGTGGCCGTACCTGTCTTAGTTTGTGATACTCCCTTATCAATTAGTTTAAATGATGTGTTCTTAAAAGTCGAGTTGTAGCCTGTAACATTTGTAGTAGAAACATGTACTTTTACATTAGAGCTTCCAGGTTTGGAATTTTTGTTTATTATCCAAGAATACGAAATGTGTCCTGACTTATCTGTATTACCTGAGAATTCCTCTTTTGGATGTCCAGAGACTGGCATGATAATGCCTTTAACTTTGACCCCCGAAATTCCTTGACCAGAGGTTGAGTCAGATAATTTCACCATTATAGTTTGCTTATTTCCGCTGATAATAGGGTTCTTTTCTGCTTCAAGCGATACTAATAGCTTTTTACTGCTATTTGTGATTGAAGAAGCTACTGCTGGCAATGGAACAACGAGGCCACTACTACCTTCTGTTGAATTATTATTATTATTATTCACCATCATAGAATATTCTTGACTTTGTGTATTTACAGCAACAGTCTTTATTTCATTTAGGTTTGGAGATAAAACTGTAAAATTGAAGGGTGCAGATTGTCCTGACTGTAAATTCATTGGCGTTGTAAATCCTCCTTGTGAATCAATAATTTTATTTGTACCATTAAGAAATACTGTAGATACTCTTACATGAGTTGCAGTATTGTTTCCTTTATTAGTTACGTTACCCAATAGATGATAATTCCCATTTAGATCCTTTGTACCCTTGTTTAAATTCAAGTTAAGAGATGCTGGTTTT
>DASQQB010000051.1:0-10152 GCA_035643635.1 Nitrososphaeraceae archaeon
ATATCATCTGGACCTAGAAATGCCATCGTGGTAGGATAACCACTTCCCTTGAATACCATCTGTGCCTTCAAGTTAGGATCGTTAATAATTGGACCCTTATCTGATTGTGGTTTGGAAACAGCGGCATATGCAACTTTAGAAGATACAGGGTAAGAATATTGTGACGGCAGTAAGACAAAAGCGAGTGCTAATAGAGTAATTAGAAATAGCCTAAAACATGAGTGCATTTTTAGATAAAGATCCTTTATCATTTGGAGAGAATTGCAGTTATATGCATTTGAGACGATAAGTAGGAATAATTCTCTATAGGTTCAATATGGTATCTACCTACTTGAGTTGCTAAATGCATGTAACAACCATTTTATATTGTACTCATAGAATGCGTATTAGCTTTAGGTTTTACTATTACTGTCGAAATTAATAATATGAATATAGTTTACTCTAAAGTAGATCTTAATAAAAATAAGAGCGGGAAGACTAAAATGAAGATTAATTGATTGGTGATTTGTTTCTTTTGTTTGTTAATGACTAATTAACTGCCTACACATTCGTCGTGTGGGTTTCCTCTGTAGAATCCTAGTTGTGTATCATGTGGGTTCTGAGGATTTTCTTTATCATGTGGATTTCCGCTACCTCCTTCATCTTTATCACATCTGAGATCTTTACCTTGCTTACTCTGATCAGAACTGTGATCTGATTCCGCTTTTGCAGTATGACCTGACAGCATTATTGTTGTGGTTAATGTACCTACAGCCAATATCGCAATTAATCCTACAGCTATTACTACTAAATTCATTGTAGTTGTAGCAGTTCCAGTTTTTCTTCTTCTTGTGGTTATGTTTGTAGTTTTTGTCATTTTCGTTTTCATGGTTCACAACCGTGTAAATCAAATAATTTAAGCGCTAGCGTAATATTTTCTGTAAAAGATAATTTACTTTTATTGTGAAATTAGTTTTAGCCTAACTTATACTAGACATTTCTATAACTAGATCGCCGCCTACAAGAAGATGAAAATTATATTATCCTTATTATTTAGTCAACATTGAGTTATCTATTTTTGGAAAACCCATACTATAAATCTCCTGTCATTTTTTATATTATTCATAACCTTTTTTCCTTCTTCTAATATCTCATGCAGCCAAGCAAGTAATAAACAATTGCTTTAGTATTCATTACAGAATAATAACGAATTGTAAAATAAAAATATGGAAGAAAAAGCTATTCCTTGTCTATAAATTCATCTGGGTTAGGGGGTTCGGGATTAAGACCCTTCCTTTTTCTTATATCTGTAATTAAATTTCTAAGAATTGATTGAGGAGCAGGTTGCCACGTCTTGAAGTAAGTACTCCACATAGCCTTACCAGCTGTTCCTCCTCTCATAATCTCAGAAAGGTCAAATGTTTCAGAAGCTGGTACTTCGCCGAGTATAATAGAAATTACACCTTTTTGTTCGACATTGAGTAATTTACCTCTTTTACCAGATAGTATTCCAGATACTGTACCAATTTGTTCCTGTGGACATTTGATCTCAATACCAAGTATAGGTTCGAGTAAAACTGGGTCTGCGATTAACATGGAACCCAGCATAGATCTTCTGCTTGCTGGCATTAATTGTGCTAAACCTCTATGGGCTGGATCTTCATGTGGAACAAAATGATGCAATACAAACTTTACACCTCTTACTGTTTCATGAGCTATTGGACCAGAATGTATGACATCATCAAAACCAGATTTGATCGAATCCATAGATTCTTGTATAAATTGGACACCCTTTGTTTCATCAATCAACATATTACCACTTACATCTATTGCGGCAACACTTCTGGCTTCATCTGCACTCCAACCTTTTTCTCTAAGGGTCTTGGCCATTTCTTTTTTGTCCATATCTTCATTAATTTGACCATTTTTTATCATATCTATGATCTGTTCTCCAAGTGGTTCTACACGCAGGAAAATTTTATTGTGTTTATTAGGAGACTTACTCATAATTGGTCCTGCTTTTGCTCGGATAGTTTCTCTATAGTTGATCAATGGTTGAGTAGTTGTAATGTTAAGACCTGCTTCCTGTAAAAGAGAAGTAGCAATTTCAAGATGTAATACGCCCATCCCTGCCATTAAAGTTTCACCCGTTTCTTCATTAATCTTGACTATAAGATTGGGATCTTCTACGGTAAGTCTCCGTAAAGCTTCTACAAGTTTCGGCAAATCCTTTGGATGTTTTGGCTCTACTGCAATTGTAACAACTGGCTCTGAAACATATTTTATTGATTCAAATGCGGGTATACTTTTTACTGTTGAAATTGTTTCACCCGCCACAGCATAATCAAGACCAAGTAGTGCAGGAATGTTGCCGGCCGGCAACATGCTTACTACCTCCCTAGTATTGCCCATGTAAATGTTTACTGATTGAACTTTTCCCGGTCTTTTCGCATCAATTAAGTGTATTTCGTCGCCATCTTTGACAGTACCAGAGAAAAGTCTACCAGTTGCAACTCTTCCGGCCTGTGGATCAACATTAATTGTGGTGACCATCATTATTGATGGACCTTTTACGTCACATGCTAGGAGAGACTTTCCAATATCAGATTCTAAATTACCCGGCCAGATCTTAGGTATTCTATATCTTTGTGCTACATGTGGAGGAGGATGATGTTGAACAACCATTCCTAGAACAGCCTCATGTAACGGCGCTCTTTCTGCAAGGGATTTTATCGCATCAGGCCCATCTGAAGTATAAGCGTCATAAACGTCCTTGAAACTAATCCCCTTTTTTTGTGCCACCTTGAAGTTGAAGCCCCATCTATCTTTTGCAGAACCAAATGCAACACTATTTCCCTGTATACTGACTTTCCACTTTTCTTTAAGTTCTGGTTCAGCATAAATGTCAACAAGTCTATTGAATTCTGCAATTATATTTGAAAGCCATTTTTGCATGGCTGGTGGATCTAACCTTAGTTCTTTTACCAACCGATCGATTTTGTTAATGTAAAGGACTGGTCTAACTCTTTCCTCGAGGGCCTGTCTTGTTACCGTTTCTGTTTGGGTCATAATTCCTTCAACAGAATCTGAAACAACAACAACACCATCAATAGCTCTAAGGGCACGGGTAACTCTTCCCGTAAAGTCTATATGACCTGGTGTATCGATCATATTAATTACATATTCTTTACCTTCACTTTCATAGAATAGTGTGACATTAGCTCCACGTATAGTCATTTGTCTGTTTTGTTCAAGTTTCATGGAATCAAGTGCAAGGGCTTGACCAGCCACTGAGGGGGAAATAATACCAGATGCAGCTAAAAGGCTATCACTCATAGTAGTCTTACCATGATCTACGTGAGCAATTACACCAAAATTACGTATTTGTTCCTGATTACCAATAATCCTTAGTATATCTTGAGTTGATTTGAACTTCGGCATATTTCAATCGAAAAAAGTTCGTTGGAGGACTATTAAACGTTCCTTAATCAAAGGCTAGTTTTTATCATGCAATATTGCATTCCTTATTCGAAATGTTGTTAATACATATACGAAAGCGGAATTAATTAATTAAATCTATATTTGAAATAAGTATGTTTAAAAATATATGTTCTATACAAACATTCAAAAGATATTGAATTATAAATATGTTGCAGAAGATACATTCCAAATCTAATAAATAATCGCAAATAAAGATTAGTCAACATCTTAAATCCATATTAGCGTTCAATGATATGTTTTGAGAGATATAGGAGACGTTATTACTTTCAATACTATGTCCTAATGGAAAAATATATGTTTAGTTCATATGATAGATTATTTAATTTAACAATTTTCTTCTTCTCCAGTCTTTTTGTATACGTATTTAGATATCGTACTCCTATGCAATATTGTGCTGCCAAATTATGTATATACCATGTAGAAGTTATTCATTATTTTGTGGTAAAGTACTAGCACCGTATCATATTCTTCTGTTCTATTAATAGTTATAAATAATCATACCATTTAATTTGTATGCAACTAGACCTACCTAGATATACTGAAAGATTCGGAGCTATAAGTCTTCATGGAGTACAGCGCGTTTATGAATTGGATTCAGGATTCAATGATGGTAGTCCAACTTCTGAAGCTATTAGACGTATTGGAAATAAAGAAATTTTCGAAATTGAACGAAAAATGGCTATTGTCATACCCATTAAAGGAGAGCGCTTGAAATTGCTTGAAGGAGTATTAAGTGGAATACCTCATGATTGCTTAACGATTATTATATCCAATAGTCCCAGACAACCCGTAGACAGGTATAAATTAGAAAAAGATGCACTTGAGCAATTTAATCGATTTGTAGGAAGGAACGCATTAATATTGCATCAAAAAGACCCTGGCTTATCTGAAGCACTTAAAGAGGTAGGTTATACTACTATATTCGGTTCAGATGATACGGTAAGGAATGGTAAGTCTGAAGGAATGATAATTGGAATGCTCCTTGCAAAGATGGCAGCAAAGGAGTATATTGGATTTATTGATGCCGACAATTATGTTCCGGGAGCAGTAAATGAATATGTAAAAATATTTGCAGCTGGAATAGCAATGTCTAATACACCTTATACCATGGTTAGAGTGTCTTGGATTTATAAACCGAAGGTATCTGAAGGAGGCCTGTATTTTTCAAAGTGGGGAAGGGTATCTGAAATAACTAACCAGTCTCTTAATTCGTTGATATCTTACTACACTGGCTTTGAAACCGAAGTTATGCGTACTGGAAATTCAGGAGAACATTGCATATCAATGAAATTAGCAGAGCTTTTAACCTATTCCTCTGGTTTTTCAGTAGAGCCGTATGAAATTGTAAATGTATTGGAGGAATTTGGAGGTATAGTACCTTCAGAAAACCAAGATGCAATGGACAGAGGAATTGAAGTTATGCAAGTCGAAACTCGAAATCCTCATTTTCATGAGGAAAAAGGAGACGAACATCTTAAAGAAATGTTTAATGGATCTCTTGGTTGTATATATCACAGCAAGATCTGCCCTCCAAAATTAAGAGATAAAATTATTGAAGAGCTACGTGGAAGAAACATTTTAGAGGAAGGACAGGAGCCGGATATGGTTCAGAAAATTGGCTCTTTTAAAGATATAGATATTCATCAATTCACAAGGATTCTTCATGATCGAGCAACGAGTTTTGTTCATTCTGGCTAATTAATAAAGTAGAGAATGTGGAAAATGCTAGAAATTTATTGCAGTGAAAATAAAACTATGTTTTGTTACTATGCTAACCTTTTTTCTATAACCACATAACGCTGAAAATGATATATCGATTCCCAAAAATAGGTAGGAATGCAAATTAAACAGATTGAGCAATTAAACCGATTTTGTATGCTGAGCTGTTTAGACTATTTTAATATATTCGATGAATTAAAGTATGTATTTTAGGTTATAAAGTTTCGAACAATCTTACTTATCTATAACACTTTTAAGTCATTGGTGACTATTTCTTATTGTGATGGAAGTTCAGCTAGCTGTCTACCCTATACTATGGAATCCTAACTTCATAAATTTCGGGGGAGAATAATAATACATGTGCGGAATAGCAGGTATTTTAAGCAAAAAAGGTGAAAATGTAGTACCATTGATTGGACCCATGCTTTCTTGTTTAAGAAATCGTGGTCCGGATGGAGCAGGAATAGCAGTTAACGATTATATTATACAGTCAGACACACTAGCAAATTTGAATTATCGACAGTTTTCTGCCAATAGTGTTTTAGGACACTTAAGACTGGCGATAGTGGGTGGTACGTGTGGCCATCAACCATTTCGTAGTTGCAATGATAGATTAACTATAGAGCATAATGGTGAGATTTATAATTATAAAAAAATTCGAAGAAAGCTATCAAAACACCATAAATTTATTACTCAGACAGATAGCGAAGTTATTGTTCACTTACTAGAAGAGCATTTTAACGAAAATAACGATTTGATTTATGCAATCAGAAAGACAGTTGCTGAACTTGATGGTGTGTATAGTCTGGTAATCAAAGATGAAGAAACAGGGACCATAGCTTTAGTGAGAGATAAGATGGGTGTAAGACAAATTTACTATGGGGAAAATGACAGATTGGTAGCATTCGCGTCAGAACGCAAAGCGCTATGGAAAGTGGGGATAAAGGAGCCTACAAGACGCGTCTTGCCCGGTCAGGCCATAGTTATTCCAGCAAGTGGCCTATCAAAAGAATACATAGTCGCTAATCCTCCAATACAGCCTACAAAAATACGTTATAAAACAATGAATTCTGCAATTAGAGAGTACGAAAAAATATTACTTGCAGCCATGAAAAAACGTACTCAGGACTTTGACAGAATTGGCATAATTTTCTCGGGTGGAATTGACAGTGTGATTATAGCATGGCTTGCTAAGAAAATGGTGCGAGAAGTGATTTGTTATACAGGAGGAATTAAAGGCTCAAGTGACATAATATTTGCTCGACAGATAGCAAAGAAACTTAAACTTAAACTTAGAGTAAATGAACTTACTAACGATGAAGTAGAGCAGATGATTCCAGATATTATCCATACAATTGAAGATACAAACGCTGGTCAGGTAGAGGTAGCAGTTCCAGTATATGCTGCAGTAAAGCTGGCACATGAAGATGGTATCAATGTAATGTTTAGTGGACAAGGGGCGGATGAACTTTTTGGTGGATATTCATGGTATACTAAAGTTGTTGAAAAAGAAGGGTATCAAAAACTTCGTGAACACATGACGGAAGATTTGCTTTTGCTTTACAAGGAGACACTTGAAAGAGAGGATAAAATTACAATGTCACATGGTATAGAGATGCGGGAACCATTTCTTGATATGGAAATAATTAGACTTTCAATGCAGATAGATCCGAGATTGAATGTAAAAGGTGACGATGACGCTTTTGGAAAACATGTGCATCGACAGACAGCACAGAAATTAGGCATTCCAAGAAATATTGCATATCGTATAAAGGAAGCAGCACAGCATGGCTCTGGCATTCATGATGTATTTGATTCAATTGCAAGAAAACATGGTTTTGATGAATCTGCCATTTCTAAACAATATCTAGAGATCCTTTTATCACGTGAAAAAATTGGAAGTTCACAACGATATGGTTATCTATTTGAAAATAAAAATGAAAGAATGTGGATTGTAGAGCCGTATGTGCAAATGTATTTAGATAGTATTTCAAAAACATTGCCTACGATAGAGCAAAATATAATAACAAAGAAAAGGATAAAATAATAACAGTAAAATAAAAAAATACTAATGTTGATTTAACTTACAGGTAGATCTTGTCCGAATTTCACGCGCAATAAGAAATGGTGCTGCTATCAAAGCTGGAATGCTTAGTAAAATGAATAAAGTTTGAAGTGGTGCGATAGCAGCTATTGTTGTTGTTCCAACACTAAATCCAATGAGAGCTGAAATTAAACTACCTGCACATGTAGGACAGCCTATAAACAATCCACATGTTGCTCCAAGACTTCCGACTAGGGTAATCTTTTTGGTGTTTTGTATTTTCTTTGTCAATTTTAATGCATAAACATTCAAAGAGATATTGAATCCTACTAATGTGGATACCAGAACTACCAAGATTACATTGATTGGTATTAACAAAACTAAAAAGTGATCAGTGAGGTATGCAGCCAACATCGGGACGTAGCCTATAGTATTGCAACATGGAGTTATAATGACAGATGGAACTGCAATACCTTGCTGTGCAAAGGAAATATCGTATTTATAAATAAATATTTGAGATAAAAATCCGAAGAAAATTCCATAGCCTATTGCAGATACTGTCATTGTTTTCCAAAATTTATTATCAGAAAATGCAGCTGTAATATAAGATAATAGAGTATTTGTATTAACTACTCTTTGTTGTTCTGCTTTGGCAATTTTATATGTTCCATAGCCTATAGACAACAATGAGCAAAAAGTTATTACCAAAACAGCTGTTGCAAGATTCCTTAAATATGGTGTAACCATAACTGACTGATTTCCTGATGGAGAAGTGAAATGAGAATATATTACAAAGACCAGAACAAGAGAAAATAGACCAACAAATGCGATCCTAACCCCGCTATTACGTGAGTCAGCCCAGTCTTCTGCTGAAGAATTTGCTTCCCTACTATTCACAAGATTATCTAAAAATTACCTGAAATTAAATTTTATTGGTTTAGCATTTAAAACTTTCGTTGCTAATTGATTAACCCTGGGACTTACTTAGAAGCAATAATTACAATTGCGTTGTGAATATAATAAATCCATTATCTGACACTTACTGTAACCTACAATATTGTTGGTATTACTAAGAATTCAGTAAAATGCCAACTTTGGTATCCCTTCATTTTTATATTATGGTTTCAGCGGTACTGTTGGTTTGTTAAATAAGCAAATTATTATGCTAGATTAGGGTGAGGAGTGATTTTTACTTCTTCAAAATTCCGTCTTAATATAGTGGTACTTCCAGGAGCTCTTATTTCTGGCCTTGCAATATACTTTATATTTTCATATTTGTCTATACCCATTAAAGTTACAATTCCCCTATCGTTTATTATTTCTCTTCTAGTATTTGGATTAACCAAGTATTATGCTGTTGTTAAGGGTAGTAACGGTAGCAGTTTACTCAGTGACACTATCACTAGCAATGGCGACTACGATGACAACAAGAGTACAAAGGGCAGTAATATTGATAATAAGAAATCATCTCAAATTCATCATCCTCCAACAAATATTTTTTTTATAGTAGGTTATATTATTGCCTTATTAGTTATAGCAATAGGTTCTTTTTCTTCTCTCTCTATGTCAAACCCGCATGTAGAACCGCAAGTACTAAAGTTGTTTGTTCCTTGGCAGCAGGAATTTAATTCTATAGACACAATAATAAAATTAGGCGCTGCAATAGCACTCTCATTTTTCTTACCAGGATATGCTTTGGTAAGTTCTATTATCTTAAAAGACAAAATAACAATAGAAGAGTATAGTAGCAGTCATAGTCATAACAATATCGAAAGAGGCAAAACTCCACAACCATCAGCGCCATCACTACCAGCTAGACCAAAATCAAAATCTCTTCTAAAGGTTCTTCTTGGCTATATTCTCAGTGTATTGATTACAGGATTAGCAGGATACATCATAGCATCATTTGGTATACCAGTATCTGGCATAAATATCATTCTTCCTCTCCTTGTTATTTATGGAGTAATACTTGTTGTATTTGTATTTAGAATGAGAGTGTCAGTATCATCATTATCATCACCATTCTCACTATCATTAAAAATAAGAAGTAATTATAATAAAAATAATATTAGACCTGAGGTAATTCTTGTTTTTGCAGCTCTGTTTGCATTAGTAATTTTATCTACATATTATCTGTATGGAGGCGTTATCATAGGAGATCAGTGGTTTCATCATGGAAGAGCTCTCATGTTTATCTCTGGTACTTTTAGAGATATTGCAAACTCTGCACAAGATGATTTGTATCCGCCATTTTTGTCTGCATTTCTTGCTGCATTTATTTCTCTATCAGGTAATCCTTCAGTCAATGCATATGCTTCTATTAGCTTTTTGAATATAATACCTGTTCTTGCTTTTTATTATTTTTTTACAAAATGGGTTCCAGCTAGATGGCGCAAGGCAGCGTTGTTAGCCTCAACATTGTTTGTATTAAGTGGAGGATTTGGATGGATGTATGCTCTGAGTATCGCAATATCTCATCCTATTACAACTACATCATCATCACTAGATATTCTTCATTTAGCAAGCGTCAAGACGTTTGATATTGTAGCCCCCAGTGCTTTTCTTCTAGTCTCGCATCCTGATTTCAGTACTGGTATGCAGCTTGTAGTACTTCCTGTAGGATTTGTGTTGCTGGGTTTATTAAAAGAAACGGAAGGAAAACAAAGCAGAAAAGGAGGAGGAAGTGACAAAGATGGAGAGCAAGGACTGGAAGAGGTAAAGTACAAAGCACCAGCACCACCACCACCACTATCTCAACAGCATCAGCTACAGACCAAAAATAAGGATAAAAAGTATCATTTTAATATCAAATATTTTGTAATATTTACGTTAATTTCACTTTTAGGTATTCTATGTCATGACGAGATTTACCTGTTTATCATCATGGTATCTGTAATTCCTATAATCTT
>DASQQB010000052.1:0-35050 GCA_035643635.1 Nitrososphaeraceae archaeon
CATAACTTTATCTTTTACCTGTTTTTAATACATATGGATCTAAATGGCTGACGAAGTATTCATGTATATTGTAACTATAGGGGTATTTGCTGTGCTTACTGCTATTCTCTTTGGTTCTAGAGCAAAAAGGCATTCTGGTGTAGATAGGATTGAGAAACGAGAAGGATCTCCTGTATAACATGGATAAAAAAAGGGATTAATTAACTGATGATAATAAAAGTTACATAAGTTTATTATTATAATAAGCCTTATCTATACCAAAACTCTAAGAATTGAGTCATTTTTTTAAAAAATGATCTAAATAATACTTCCTATAGAACAAGAGGCTGCATAGTAGTACTAGTAGTCTTTGGATTAGATATACTACTAGCGTAACTGATATATGTTGCCTTAAATCTGCATTAGAACACCCTCTTTCTCTTGTTTGTTGTACTAAGTTTTTCCAACCTTTATTCGAATGATTATTGAAATGTTTTTAGCTCAATTATGTTCTGCAGGTTTATCACTACTATTACCACTCATAGATTGACCTCCATTGTCTCTGATAGCTTCCAACACATATTTCAGCTCATGGTCATTCAGAAGTTTATTCATAAATCCTCTAACAATCTGTCTTGTTGTTCTATATGCAGCACCTTTTCCTCTGTGTTGAAGGTTAACAACATATTCGTAAACGAATGGATTGATATAAAGAGAACAAACTTCATAAATCCAATTAAATAAAGAAGCAGGTGTCTTGTCTGCAATCATATGATTTCTTCTTTCTTCAAAGGTGTTTGCAATTATTCTCAAATTATAAAGATATATCTTTTTACCAGATTTTTGGTCTGTCCCTGATAGTAAAAAAGAATCTGTTTTATCATAAACTAATCCAAAAGATACATTAGATGGCATCTTAACATGTCCATTTTTGGAAGCATATTCAAATAATTCATCCATCAACGATTGTAGCAACGCGTAGAAGCGTTGGGCTTGTTTCTGCTTTTGTTGATCTTCTTTTTTGCCTTTGTCTAACATACTCTTTTTTTAAGTTAGAAGTCGAAGACTACCTTTTGTATCTTGCTGTGTTTAATAGAATGCTTTTTCAATCTGCCGCAAACTTCATCGCACCATCTACTTTTATTATATTGCGAGGTAAATTCATTTAGTTTTGGGACGTCCTTTTTTTGTTAGTGATTATATGTGAATCTTTGTTTCTTTCTTTATCAGACATTTTTCTTCTTTATTATAATGCTTTCTTTAGATCTTTGGAATATCACGTTCTAATAAATTATCAGATGATGTTAGTTTTAGCACCCATTACAAGGGCTCTGTCATTTTAAGATCACTGTCACCAAAGAACTCATCATATACTTCAGATTCTATTTTCTCCTTTATCTTACTAAAAGTCATAAGTATACCTTACATTTGTTATCTATGCAAATAAGAAGTTGGAAAAATTATCCACTATCACTTCCATATTTTTATTTTATACTACATAGAATTGTAGAACTGTGATATAAAATAGAACTAAAATAATCAATTCCATTTGTAGAAGTATCAATTTAGTAATGATAATGATATGCACATTTAACAAGGACTGCAAGATATCCTATCTAGGTTCATAATGTTAGTCAATTTTTGAAAAATATCATCATAAAAGCAGAAATACTGAATCACTAAACTTGCAACATCCATGATTTAAATTCATAAATAATTCTCAACAAAATAAATTGAAATGTTCTAAGAAATCCAACATAATCTTTATAGCAGATTTATTAATAGTTGGTCTGTTAGTGTTAGTACCAATCATGAGCTTATTTGACATATTCCCTCATGAAACTTTTACTACTCGAAAGGACGGCTAGGACTGTGGTATTAGTCTTGGTCGCTTATGAGCGGTATATCTATACTTTAACCAATTCCTTATGGACAAGATAAGTAGTAAATTGACAAGATCATAATTCTCTTCCCTTTTTATTACAAATGTAGTGCTCAAAAAATACCTAAAGATTCAACGGAACTAAAATTTACATACTGTTCTTATTCATTAGTAACGAAAGGCATTTGTACATTCCAATTTAATTATAATGATCAGATTACTATTATTTATTTAGTCCCCTTTGGTACAAATATCTATTGATAATTTTGTTTGACGAATATCTCTTCTAACTTAATAGTTATCAGATATGAATAGTTTTTGACTTACGTTCATATTGTGTTGTTATGCATTTTGTATTTTTATATGTAGACATTCAGACAGTATATATCATGGCCCTTTTTCATAACATAATACACCTATATCATGAATAAGACATGGATCGATAGGCCTTCTAATTTACTGCATATAATTGATTGGAGCTAACTCTTCCATTTTATTATATATTCGCAACAACCGCATGCCTTTCTCTGAGGTTCTATACGAATGATGTCCCTCTTCATATTCTAACAAATTATTCTCTACTAGAAGTGTTAAGTATTCTTTTAACTGGGCGAACGATAGAAAGGCTTTGTACATTATTTTCGTCCTACTAGCGCCACCCCCGTTTGCTGCTTCTAATATTAATTCCACTATATCAGTTCTGCTTCTGTATTTCATCACAATCAAGAAAAGTAAACTAAGTATTTATGGAAAGCCCATCATAGTACTAAAATTTGTATCAATTTCTATTAAATGAAACTATTACGGTATAATATTACTCCTAAGTATTCGTTCGTAGAAGTGACCATTCCACTATAACTATGTACTAATGCTATTTGATTTATCCCGATTATTAGAGATAATTCAAGCGGATAAGATCTGGTTGAATCATTATGATTTATTCTTTGAATAATAAGGATTCAACCATTCGATAAAAGTGGCATAGTTCATCGAACTACTGTCATATAGATAGTTAGGAAGTATTTTCACAAAGCTAAAGCCGTTCTTTAAGTCAAACGTAAGGACTGGATCGATAAGCTGTTCTTTTATTACTTTATTTACATATTCCAGAGGTGACATCCTATCTGCATATTTATAATATCGTGGTAATCGTCCGCCAGCTATTATCCTACGCAAGTTCAATTTTATTGCCAAGTCTTTTCTTGAAGTAAAGAGCATAGATGCAATTCCCAACCGACGAAAATCAGGATGTGTGCAAAGATCATCTGCATAAAGACTATCACCTCTAGATGTATGACTCGTAAAACGATTTCTATTACTGGCAATATCATACCATGTATGATCGCGATATTCAGGATCTAATAAGACTATTAGACTAGTCGCAGATGCAACTATTCTTCCGTCTAATTCTGCACAAAACTGTCCTTCTGGAAACAGACTTATATGATCTTCAAGAAAAGATGGTTCAAATATCATTCCAGCAGCTACATCTGGGAATGATTCCTTTTGTATGGCCACTATTTTAGAAATGTCTTTTTTGCAGATATTCCTGATTAATACATTAGATGCCATACTATCTACTAAAAATCTCTAGTTTATTTGCAGAACGGACAAAACCGATGATTAATACTGATTGAATTTGATTTGGTAGACTACTTGGAACTAACAAACTACTGCTTATTTTTTGAAACGTTCTATACCAGAGTCATTTATTATTTTAGAGGGCTGGAGATTATCCCAGAAAGAACCTAAAATTATGGCCATTAATCCCCAGAATATGCCAATAGTTAATGCACTAGCAACTCTGAAATCTACAACTAGTTTCATAGGAATGGAGATCTCATCTGGATTGTAAGGAAATACAATATAAGCGCCAATAATCACCATTGCGTAAATTAATGGAATTCTTATCCTCTTTTTGAGTTGATGGGTGCTATCATTTTTATCTAATTTTCTATATATTAAAGCAAGTGCTAATGCGGTGATTCCAGACACAACAGTAAATCCGATGTACAGAATTTCTCTATAGTATATTGTGTCTGGATTACCTACAGCTGGTGGATTGGCTGGATACTTTAATGCTGGAACCAAATATAATACAAAGAACATAATACCTGCTAAAACAAGTGATTTTTTAATATTGTTTGAACCTGGTAGTGATTCTCTACTGTATCCAAAAACCATTCCGAATAACGCCGAAATCGAAGTACCTAATACAGTTGCTGCAACTATTTCTCCTTCTTTCTGCCATATGCGATATTGTGATTGTTTGGATGGATCGTCTGTTGCTTTACCAGCGGCAAGTTCTCTTTGTGTCTCAATTGCTATAGCCTTATCAATTAAGGGCTCTACTATAACTTGGTTAATTAAACCAAGTACAGTACCTGCAATGGCACCAGAAAGAAGAGTTATTGCAATAAAAGTTAATGTTTTCAATTCTTAAGATATTGGTTTCCCAACTATTACTACTATAATTCTTCTAATGACATGTAAATGCAACAGAATATCTCATGTCATGATAAAGTTCATGCATCCGTTTTATACCAAAGGCCTTTTGCCTCTGGATAAAGTTAAAAAGATGCCATGAGTGATATCCTATCATATCATAAACATTCCTTAATATTAAATTTGCAAGAAATATTGCTATTACTATAGTCACATTTAATACATTGTAATTCTTTTTAACGATCAGTAATGGGTTATTCACGAAAGACAATTATTAATGGTCATAATTCGTATTATATAAGTAGTTGGCCGGTTTATCCAACCTAAATATAAATTCATAATGTAGAATAAGAAGAGTCAGTAATATAATGATGAGGACTGTAGCTAATTACAAAGTCATGGTAAAATAGCCATGAACTTTCATATCAAGACGCTAACAAATATTGTGACTATACACGCTCCGAGTTCATTCTTTTGAATTGGTACATATATTCAAAGCACTACAACTTATGAAAAAAAGGACATGTAAGTAGAGCACTATTATGTAAAGAATTGTTCCTTGGCGAAGGTGCTATAAAGACATTAGTAAAGCATCTAAGGATCCAAGGTTTGATAGTATCTACAAATGCCTGAAGCGTCATGACTAAAAAGGGAAAAGATATAATAATAATGAGCAGTGCCTACCTAATATCTAATGCTCCAGTAGCTCAATGTGAAAAAATCATACAAAAATTACATTATCTAAGACAGCTACAAAAATTATATTAAAATAAAAAAATTGACTTAGATTAATCAAATCCTTCTGAGGCTAGAGATAGAATTGAAGAAAATAATGAATCAGAAAAGAAAGGATTTTATCATAATATCTCGCTTTTATGAATTAGAGACTTCTCGACATTTTGCGAGCCGTGTTGATACGTGAATCTCTATTATTGCTATCAGTTTCGATTTTGGATGATCCAGGCAAGGGTTCAGGCCTTGGCTGTTCTCCTAACTGCCCGCCAGTTGCATCATTTAAAGCTTGGTCACGCTTTAGAGGATTTTTTCTTTCTGTGCTCATAATTATAGATATGCGATACGCTTAATATCTATTGTGGAAGATAAGAATTCAATTGTTTATGTCATGCACTTTGATCAATCCACCATTCCCATGCCACATGTAAAAGTTGTTTTAAGTTGTTTTAGCAGTAGATATATTTGTTAAAAATATCTAATCAATAAAGAAGATATTGGAGTGATTTACCTAACGATTCCTTACATAATATTAATAGGAGTAATATCCGTGTCAAAAATATATATAATCGGTAGTCTGTGAAGACCAAAGATCACAGTATAGAGGTGCGTCCTTTTACAGATCAAATAAAATATGATAGGTATTTTCATCAAAACAAGATGCACCAATAATCATATCTAGCATAATCAAAGTGTTGGGTTTCTCGAAAAGTCAATACATATATTCTACATTCATACTCTTTCCCATATGCTATTTCTTGTAATTGATCATATAAAACTTGCATTTGTGAAACCAGACATCGCACTTGCCGAAATGACGATGCTAAAACAAACATTTGATGTATACAAAGATTTAGAAAGAGAAGGAAAATTAAAATTTTCGTATGCATTTGCTGACTCGCCTGGAGGAGTCACATTATGGAATGTAGAATCAAATGAAGAACTGCAGCGCATCCTCTTCTTGTTACCGTCCATGCCCCTTGTCAAGCGTACTGTCAAACCCTTGACTGAAATGATAGTAGTTGAAGGCGTTATTGAAGAATTGAGCTCTATAGTTAGCTCAATGCCAAAAGAACTTGGTGAAAAGAAAGAGGAATAGTTATTGAGATTAAATTAGTGAATTACCGTGGTTCACAAAATAGCTGTTCTAATACCAATAATTGTTGTAGCTATTGTGGTGGGAGTAGTTGGTTTGATATTTGTTCCTCCTGATATTAAAAATATGCCAATACAACTACCTGAAGGAAAGGTAAGAATAGATAATAATATAATTAAGGTTGAAATTGCTGAATCTGATGCACAGAAGCAAAGGTGGTTAATGTTTAGACAGCAGAAATTACCTTTAGATTCCGCAATGATTTTGATTTATAAAAAACCAGACTTGTACTCTATGTGGCTACTAAATATCGAGTATAATCTGGATTTAATCTGGTTCGACGGGAGTGGAAGTGCAGTATATATAGTAAAAGATGCAGCCCCGTGTAAAAGTACTTTTGATATAGATAACTGTACTTATAAAAATACCAAGCCCGCTAAATACATAATTGCTGCAACATCAGGCTTCATAGATAAACATAAAATTACTAATATGTCAAGAATAAGTATAATTTGAAATACATATACTAGAGTAATAATTATCATACTAAAAGAAGTTACTCGCAGAATGAGTTAACTAAATATTTACGTGCTCTAATAGATGATAGGTGTAACTGATGAAAACAATCAAGCCTAGCAGGTATATATCTATATTGTTGAGTAAAAATTATTGATCCTTTTGAACTGTTTTATGTAAGTCATTATATGCTTGTTTTACTTCTTCTATTGATGCCCCATCTTCCAATGTTGTTATATCGCCAATCATTTTCGAATCTCCTCCTGCTACCGATTTTAGTAATCTTCTCATAATCTTTCCGCTCCTAGTTTTGGGAAGTTTATTGACAAAATAAATCTCTTCGGGTGATGCAATTGGTCCTACCTCCTTTCTGATATGATCAATAACTTCAATGCGCAATTGGTCAGATGCAGAGAATTTTGTACGAAGTGTTAAAAATGCGATTATTGCTTCGCCTTTTTTCTTGTCGGGTCTGCTAGTTACTGCAGCCTCGGCAATTGCTTTATGAGATAAGAATGCGCTTTCCAACTCAATTGTTCCAAGTCTATGTCCTGCCACTTTTAGTACATCGTCTGCACGGCCTAAAAGCCAAATGTAGCCATCAGTATCTGAAAGTGCATAATCGCCTGCATAGTAATACATATTTCCATATTTTTCCCAGTAAGTATGTTGGTACTTTTCATTGTCTTTCCAGAGTGTCATTAACATACTAGGCCACGGTCTTCTAAGTACCAAGTATCCTTTTCTTCCTGGGGGTATTGGTTTTCCATTCTCATCAATAATTGCTACATCTATTCCAGGCAGTGGAAATGTGGCAGAACCTGCTTTCATTGGGATAGTGTCCCCAAGTCCAGTACATGCGCTTATCATAATGCCACCTGTTTCAGTTTGCCACCACGTATCAATAATTGGACAATTTTCCTTTCCAATAGTTTTAAAATACCATATCCAGACTTCTGGATTAATTGGCTCTCCTACTGTGCCCAATAAACGTAGTGAAGATAAATCAAATGAATTAGGAATATCATTCCCAAATTTCATATACATCCTAAGAGCAGTCGGGGTGGTATATAGAACGGTTACACCATGTTTTTCTATAATGTTCCAGTATCTGTCAGGTTTGGGATAATCTGGAGCTCCCTCGTACATAATCTCGGTAATACCCTGCATCAGAGGAGCATAAACAATATAACTGTGACCTGTCACCCATCCAATATCTGCAGTACAAAAGAAAATATCTTCTTTTCCAAAATTAAAAACCCATTTAGTAGATGCATATAGATATGTAAGGTAACCACCAGTGCTATGGACTACACCTTTAGGTTTACCTGTAGTGCCAGAGGTATAAAGAATGTATAAAGGATGAAGACTATCAACAATTTCTGGTTCACAGTATAGTTTGGCATTTTTAAGTAGATCATGTAGCCATAGATCTTTTCGACCCATGATGACATTGTTTGCAGCTCTTTTCAAGACTATAACGTGCTCTATCGAAGGCACTGAAGATACAGCCATATCAACTATTTTCTTTAATTCTACAAGTTTTCCTCTTCTGAAACCGCCATCAGCAGTTATAATGACCTTAGATTCAGAATCATTTGCTCTATCAGATATCGCCTGAGCACTGAAGCCAGAAAAGATAACAGTATGTGTTGCACCAATCCTTGCACAAGCTAACATTGCAATTGGAAGCTCAGGGACCATAGGCAGATATATTGTGACGCGGTCACCTTTTTTCACGCCAAGACTTCGCAAGCCACTAGCAAACTGGTTGACATAGCGATACAATTGATAATATGTAAAAGATCGAACTTCCCCATTTTCGCCTTCCCAAATTATAGCTGCTTTATTTTTTATTATAGGATCTGTTATATGTTTATCAAGGCAGTTAACTGATGCATTTAATGTACCGCCAACAAACCATTTTCCGAATGGAGGATTATTCCAATCAAGTGTCTTATTCCATTTCCTAAACCAAACTATATTTTTTGCTTGTTCGGCCCAGAACTCTTCTAAATTTTCGAAGGCCTTTTTTCGTATTTTATTGAATTTGTTGCCCTCCAAGGTTACTTTATTTTTTTCACTTTGGCCATATATCTTGGATAATGCATCGTCAGTAGAATCTAGATTTGACAACTGCCTAAATACAAGAACAATAATTTTAAAAGGTTACTGATGCGCTACCGAGTTAATAAAATATACATATAGTTAATTTAGTATTATGAAATATCTATACAGAAAAATCTTCTGCTAAAATGTGTCAATATATTAAAATAAATAAATTTAAAGTATCTAAATTGTGAAATACAGAAGCAGAACAGAAATAGTGGCGATGATTTTGGAAGCAGCAAACGGGGGAGCAACAAAGACAAAAATAATGTATAAAGCATTTCTTAGCTATGCACAGCTCAGAGAGTATCTTTCAGTACTTATCGAGAATAATTTGTTAGAGTACTTAGAAGGCTCACAAACATATAAGACTACTGAAAAGGGATTAAACTTTCTAAAAATGCACAACGAAATAGGTGAACTTTTGCAAACTTCAGCTAAACAATGAAGTAGCTCCTTATATTTTCTTTATTGGATTTTCTTGAAAAATTTAAGTAAAGTTTACCTTAAATAAACCTTTTAGTCTTTTATTCTTAATGTATGAATGATGGTCGACCCTGCAAACTCTGAACTATAAGAGATTTACATATAGTGAATTATTCGCGTATGAGTAAAGGGATTAGTAAAACTGCGTCCTATAGTTTAGTAAATGCGACATCAGGAGTTTACTTACAGAGTATACAATCTGAAGCAAAGAGCAGCAGTAACAAATATTATTAGAGTGTATATAGATAAACACTAGTATAGCATACTGTTACAAGATCGCTATCTTATCACTTTAATTTTTTAATGCTTTTACAATATTCAGATCCATTTAGTACGATTATGTATCACTCATTTCACTGTGAATTACTCTGTTTAACCAACTGGACTCCCGTGAATCTATTTCAACTTTATTATTAGTATTATTATTATTAGTAGTAGGTGTGTCGTTCTTTCCTACAGTGGACTGGGTATTTGCGTTCATAATTTCAGGAGCAGGCAAATTTTGTATGGTAGAGACGTCCTCTTCATCCTGACTTTCCAATGGCGGTGTCAGATCAATATCAGTAGCAGGTCTTGATTCCTGTACTTTTAAATCAGAAGTAGCATTATTATTTGTAGTGTTTAGTAGAGAAACGTTTTCTGTGACTTGTTGCGTTAGTCTAGTTTTTACGTTATTAATTTCAGTCTTTTCGCGATTAATATGTTCCATTAATTCATTTGAATAAATGTTAATTTGTTGATATGTTTCCTCTGTTATTTCATTACTTCGATATTGAAGCTTCGCATCAAATAAAATAGATCTAATATTTTTACCTTCTGTATCTAATTCTCCTATCCTAATTTGTAATTGCTCATTAATTGCTTTCTCGCTTTCTTCTAAATCATGTAGCTTCTTTTCATATTTTATAGAAATCAATTCAGCATCTTCTTTCATCAGATCATTTTCTGTAACTATGTCTCGGAGCGCCTTTATACGTTTTAGTGCAAGGTTTTTCTGTCTTAATAATTTTTGAGCATCCAATCTCCATCTAGGAATATAAATTACATAATTTCCTTGAACTAACAGTTGTTCGTACGCTAACTGTTTTATACCAACAGAACCACAATCAACGCTAACAGATTCAATTGAACCATCAGTATCTGTCAGTACACCTACCACCCTTCCCATCAAGGTATCATACATGTCCTTGACTTGCTTGCCTACAAATTCGAGCTTTAGTTCGCTCATGCAAGTCGTTTGATAATTCTGGATATAATGGCGAGGTTGTCAAAATTATTGTGTTATTTAGTTAGACATTTTGTCATTACAGCCATTACAGCAAAAGATCTGTGTTCAGCATATAATTAGATTAGAAAATTAGGATCGTTGGATTTCTGAGTGGGGCAAATATGACATATATAATACATATTTATCTTTGCAAGGTTTTTATCATCGAATGTTATACTGTGCGTATTTGACCTCCAACAACACTGTCTTTGATTATTTCTCTGAGGAGGAAGAGCATATTCTTAAATCACATTTTTCTAATACAGATAAGACAATTTTCGCAATAATAACGCCTAGACAGGTGGACAGAGGAGCGCTGATGTCAAGATACTCTAGAACGGATAAAACAATGCGACGTATATTCTTAGATGAATTCGCCAATAATCCAACTAGAGGGGATGAATTCTATGGAAAAGTATTGTCAGAATATGGAGATGATTCTGTTGCAGAACTAGGAGAGGCACAAGTTGCATTAGAATCAGCTTCAAATATTGCTGCAAAGAAGATAGAGGATCATAGAATTGGACTTTCTTACCTTGAAAAATCTTCTCGCTATATAGCATTTGATAAAAAAATTAATGGTCAATACAAATATCACAGGGAAGAGGCAATCATGGCATCATCCCATGCCGACCTATATATTCAAGCATGTGATCAGGCTTTTGATACGTACAGCAAGAATATCGAAACAATACAAAAATATATTTCTGAAATAACACCTATAGATTGCCTCCTCTTTTTTGACTCTTCTTCAAAACAAGAGATACCATATGGTAATTTAAAAGTAGACAGAGACATAGAGACTGCAAGACGAATTTATAATGCAACCATAAAGGCCAAAACACTTGATATTCTTCGTGCACTTTTACCATCATCCACACTTACAAATTTGGGCATTACAGGAAATGGAAGAGCGTTTGAGTATCTATTGTCAACAATGTTTGCCTCAAATTTAAACGAAGTGAAATCTCTGGCAGAACAACTGCATACAGAGCTCAATATAATTATCCCAGCTTTTGTAAAAAGAGCGAACGATAACAAATACGGTAAGAGTATTCAATCTTATCTTATAAATACAAGGAACGCAATATTTGAACTTGGGCAAGAATATTTAAAAGGTATTAAAGTAGATCAGAATCCAGTTGAAGCGGTCAAACTACTTGATTTTCAAGACAATTTTGAAGTAGAAGTTAAGGTTGCCTCAGCTATTCTATATGAGCAAGCCACAGGCCAATCCCTTGAAAGTATTATGAGATACCTCAGGTCTATTCCAGATGAAGGGAGACATAAGATAATCAGAACATACACAAAATTCAGATCCAATAGGAGACACAGACCAGGGAGAGCATTTGAAATGGCAGAATATACATTTGAAATGTTCACAAACTTTGGCATGTTTCGTGACTTGCATCGTCATAGAATTCTCACTATCGAGAGACAATTACTCTCTACAAGACATGGATATGATATTCCTGCAGAGATCATTGATTTTGGTATTGTAAATGATTTCAAAGACTGTATGTATAAATGTCATGAGGCTTACGAAATTATTTCAAAGCAAATGCCAGAAGAGGCACAGTATGTAGTTAATTTTGCATATAGATATCCTTATTTTATGAAGATCAATCTGCGTGAAGCCTGTCATATGATTGAGCTTCGAACTATTCCACAGGGACATCCAGATTATCGTAAAGTATGTCAAAAAATGTTTAGTCAAATAAAGTTTGTTCATCCTACTCTTGCAAAGGGAATAAAATTTGTTGATCTGAACCGATATGAGTTAGAAAGACTCAATGCTGAGAAAAACCGTGAGAAAAAGAGGCTAACTTAGAAGTAGGTTGATCATCATTAAAACCACTTTTCTAACGATTGATTACTATTTATAATCGATTTTTTGAGTTTATCTAGAGATCCATTTACACGTTCCGTGGAAAAACTTTTCTCTATGCATAAAAAATCAATAATACGATCAAAATCCACTTCATTGAATTCAATATTATTCATTTCAACGACTTCTGGATTTAGAAAGATATTCCGTATTTCTTGATATGGAATATCATGTAACAAATGTTTAATTTTTTCGATATTCTCTAAGCTGTTATATTCTTTAATTAACTTTAAAGCCGTCTTAGCTCCTATTCCTGGAACACCCTGTGGATTAAAGTCAGTACCTATTAGAATTCCTACATCTACTAATTGTTCACGTGTTAACTTGGTCTCATTTAGAACTTGTTGATACTCAATAATTTCTGGTTCGATATCGATATACATATTCCTGTTAGCAACTTTTCTTTTTCCACTTATTGTAAGATTACGTGTTAGCCTTTTAGCACCAAACAGTATAGAATCATAATCTTGGCTAGCACACGTAAATGCGATATTTTGTTTTGTGAGGTATGCAGCAGATGCTTCTCCTTCTGAAGGCGCCTGAACATTAGGGATTCCAAGAAAAGTTAGAATTTTTTTTGATTCTTCTACCATTTCTGCTGTTAAAACAGAGGTAGCTTGGCTGTATTTTCGCGCATCTTCAAATCTACCTTCAGCTAATGCGTTCTGATATTTTTTAGAAGATTCCTCCTTTATATGATGCCTGTGCTCGATCTCTTTTGACTTTAATTGATGGGGCTTGCCATCAAAAATATAGATGAGCTTGATATTATCAGCCAATAAGTTAACATTTCGGTAGAATAAACCGCTTAGGTGGCTTGTTACATCACCTTTACCGTTAGTGAGTAGTTCACCAGTTGGTCCTCTGATAGTTGCAAGAAATTGGTAGATGACATTATAGGCATCAACTGCTACAATTTTATTTGATAAGTCTGGTATAGTAATAGGCGAAGATCTAATAAGTGGCTTTAAATTTACTCCCATTATATTTAAGTTAACAATAGAAAGATTTTACCTTTTCTTAATGCCCATCGCGCGTACTTTGCAAAATTAGAAATGAGGTGGGAGAGATTGTTTTCTATAGAGTAAGCAGGAGTCCTTTAGGCTAATATAGTAATCATAACTGCTTCAATGTCTGTGATGCAGCTATATTAACTGGTTCCCATACTGGCGAAGCTGGTGGAACATAGCATGCATCATAGCTTGCCAGATCTCTTATGTCTGCTCTAAGTAGAAGTGCTAATGCAATTAAATCGATTCTCTCTTTTACACCCTCGCCCCCAATAATTTGTGAACCTAACACTCTTCCACTCTTTCTATCAGCCACAATCTTTATCCAAATTGGTTTATTATCAGGATAGTAACTGGCTCTAGTTATATCTTCTATTACTTCTTCGACAGGATCAAAACCATCTCTTATTGCCTCTCCGCTAGTTAACCCGGTTTTGCCAATAAACAGATCAAATACCTTGGTTATAGCACTTCCTGCTATTCCTGTAAACTTTACATGTCCGCCAGCTGCGTTTTCTCCTGCAATTCGGCCTTGCTTATTTGCTGTTGTTCCCAAAGGAAGATACGTATCTTTATTTGTGACGTAGTTTCTAGCAGTTGCACAATCACCTGCTGCAAATATATCTGACATATTTGTTCTCATATATTCGTCTACTTTGATCGCATTAGCCTGTCCTAGTTCTATGCCAGCATCTCTAGCTATTTCAGAATTTGGTGTGACTCCGGTCCCAACGACTATGAGATCGCTGTCTATTTCACGTTTAGTACTAGTCTTTATACCGTTAACCTTTCCATCTGCATCTTGGATTTCTTCTACACGTTCACCAAGTATAATTCTTACACCTTTATCTTCCAATTCTCTTTCAACAATCTTGGCCATATTTTTATCAAGCATACCAGGAAGAACATGGTCAGCCATTTCTACTAATGTTACATCAATGCTGCCGCCTCTAGATGTTGATCCTCTCTTTTTAAATGCCTCCACCATCTCAAGGCCAATAAGACCTGCACCAACAACTATGCATGAATGGGCATCTTTTGTTATTTTGGAATCATTAATTCTCACTCCATCAGCATAATTTCTTATAAAAAATACACCTTCTTGATTAACACCTTTGAGTTTAGGAATAACTGCTCTAGCACCTGTTGCTACTACTAAGGAATCATAATCAAATATTATTTCATTCCGGTTTTGTAGATTTATCGAATATACTTGTTTTCTAAACCTGTCTATTTTATGTGCACGTGTGTTTATGATTATGTCTATACCGTATTTGCTTTTGAATATATCTGGAGGTCGTTCTATCAGCTCTCCAAAATTATTTATGATACCTTCTATTACATAGGGAATACCGCAGGCACCATATGAAACCACGCTCTCTTCTTGAATTATCTTTACATCCGCATCAGGATCAAGTCTTTTAGCTTTAGATGCTGCACTAGTTCCGGCTGCTACACCGCCAATAACTAATATTCTTCTTCTATTCTCATCACTCATTGTTGTATTGCAATTAATCATTAATCTGAAGGAATAGATATACTTGTTACACCTTCTGATGAAAATGCAGACATTAATATTTTTCAGATAGTCATTATTTTGATAATATGATAGCCCCAAATCATTAATGCAATAATAATCAACGACAGAAAATAATCAAAATATACCACTTACTTTTCAAAAAATATAAGGAGTAATTAGTTTCTAAATTGCAGTATAAACGTATAAATTATATTTCGTATGTATTTCTCCTTGCTTTTACTGCCACTTTGTATCAATAAGCGTAAGGGATGCCCAGTGTATTTGTTCAACAATTTCTATCATCTTAGAGTTCTTGGAGACAAATCGCATAATTTCCCTATAGCTCATCATCCTCCAATGCCAATTGTGTCAATAGTATTAACAATTGTATTTGTTTTCTGCCTATCTAGTTGTATGTGTTGCTCGTCATCATAATTGCAGTAATGTACTATGATGTAACAATACAAACTGCAATGTATCAATCCAAGAGCCTAACGCCGGGAGTGGGACTTGAACCCACGAGTCCAAGGACATCAGCTCACACTTCAATGTTAGATCTCGAGGCTGACCCCTTTTAGGGCCTATTGCTTACCTAGCTTGGGTACCCCGGCAATTTTTTGAAAAGACATTTGCAGTTTAAATAGTTTTCAATTAATACAAGTTGCCTTAAACCCAACAACAACATTATAATCCAGTAAATTTGAGAGATGAAATCCCTCTAAACACATAACAGATTAAAATTATATAATCATGAGGCTATTATAGCAATAATATGCTAGCTTTATCAGTCAAACCACCTACTATTGAGGAAGTAAAGAAATTAACTGTAACTGATATTCCTATAATGAGCGCATTGGCAGATTTCTTCAGAGACAGTTTAAAAAAACACATTAAAATTGATCCTTATACTATGCCCGATCCATTTGTAAACACAGAAGAATACGACTATTCAGTTATAGTGGATAAAGAGAAATCAGCACGAATTGTTGCAATAATGGCCTTAACAGGGGATCAGTTTCCTAAGTTAGCATGGGATGATATAGTAGGCAGACGTCTGATTAAATTGCCATTGTCAAAGCAGGACACTTCAGCATTAAAGTACGAATTAATGCCTAAAGATACCAATAATTTCTATCCATTAAGGCAGTCAGGCAAGATTGTGGGATGTGTTATGTTTGCATTTCAAATATGCGGACTGCGATAAATCTGTCGTAAAGCTAGAAGAAATAATTACATTATTGGCTCCTTTTTTATCATTAGATCACCGTTTAATAAAATCCCTATCCCCATAATATCAAGGATCGATTTTGCTTGGGTTTTTTCTCTCTCAACAATACTTCTTGCCATCTTTAGCCTATAAGCAGGTGCCCAGTGTTGGCCTATTTTATATTTGCCCCGCATTTCTTCAGGAATAATCTTTATTACAGAAACTTCATGTACTGATGACATAGTAGGAGTCAGTATTTCATATCGTCCTTCTATTTGGTATTTTTTCATTAGACCATTTAGCGCCTGAGCTTTTTCTTCATTATCCCTAATTATTATTGCGCTTCCCTTAATAACTACACTAATGTAAAGGGTATCAGCTTGTGATGCGTCAGTAGGATGGAAATAGTAGGATGGTAAAAAGCATATATGCTGATCAACTTCGAACCCAACTTTTGTATTTCTTCTAATATTATCAAGTTTTTCACCAAAAGGATGGGAATGCATATAAATACCATCCGATTTTTGAGCATAAAACGAGTTAATATCGAAATTATTAGCTTCTATATAGACAAAGTTCATAGGTATAATCTGTGGATATCCGTTAGCATCAATAGAGGCTATTCTGCCAACAGGCTGCTTGTTTAAAAATTCGATAATCTTTTTCTTGGAGTGAATTTCCAGTTTTTTGGTAAGCTGCATTTGCTTTTATTTTCACAAAATAATATAATAATCCCCCATAAAATACGCGAGGTTGTTTGTTGACTTTATTCCTATGTCAAGTGGAATCACTTTCATTTATTCCTATGTCAAGTGGAATCACTTTCATATTCCTGACATCAAATGAAAAAATTTCAATTCTGTCTATATAGTCTTACAATATTATATCAGCGTTATATGGTGACATAGTGTTTAAATAGATTAAGCATGAATCGAGAATAAGTGAAATAAATGCCAGTCGCAATAATTCCGGATATCAGCGAACAACACTGTATTGGCTGTGCTCTTTGTGTAGAGATATGTACTGCTCTAGGTCCAGATGTTCTTAGAGTAAAGCCAGTAGAAGGATGGAAGAGGGGCAAAGCATTTGTCTTTTACCCAGAAAGATGTATTTCAGATGGAGCATGTATAGGCGTTTGCCCGACAAAGGCAATTTTCTGGATGAGACCAATGGATTATACTCCAGGCCAGCCAGTACCGCTTAAGAAATCAGCTCTATTTACAAAAGGCTGGGAAGAAGGCTAAAGTCCTACTCGAAAAGTACTAAAATTTCCCTTTTTTTAATTTTTATAAATCTCTATGCTAATATGTAGAAAGCATATCCTCCATATAAAAATCAAGTCAGATGTATGAAGTGAGTTTTAGCAATGGTTTGGACACAATTATTCTTCGCCATACAATTCTAGCATGTTACCAAATAAGTAATTATAGGTTAAAGAAGGTTTTATGGCAAAGGTTATTTCAATGAAAGAAGACTGATGGATGACAATTTAAATGGATGAAAATGAACAGATCGCCGCTCATTTAGTTTGGATATGGGGAGAAGAAGAAGGTTTTATGAAAAGAGGCAAGGAAGGCATGATTGTTATTACCAATTCTCGTATTGCCTTTATCACAAAAACAAATATGACTTATAGAATACACGATGTACATTCCATAAGACAGCTTCAGAGGTTTAAGGAAAATGCTAATGTATTTAGGCCTTTGGAAGGATATAATATGAAGGAATTGCAAAGTGACTTAAATAAAAGTGATAAAAATATGGACATTCCATTCAGCCAGATTTTAAACATTTCATCTGAAGAAAAACGTTGGGGAACACTGCTTAAAATTGTTTTTAATCTTGGAGATAAATTAAAAACCTATAAATTTTCAGTTGTTAAAGGTTGGGTTAAATATCCAGCAAAGGACCCTTTAGAATTTCAACGTATGAATTGGAATCCACTTATTAATTTTTTTAATCTTCAAAACAAAAAATTATAGCCATATATACATACTTAATACCTGATCTTACGGATTACAAATTATATTGCTACTTACCTAAAATCAGCCCTTATTGATTAAGCAAACTTTTACAATACCAGTATTTAGACCTGTAAAATATTATAATACAAAGCAATATTACAAATCTGAATAATGTGTCCGCCACCAATAGATGCAGCCGAATTTGATGCTCACAAAGATATCAGTACGATAATAGTGCAATTTCTTTGTAGGAATAAAGACAAGGGCTTTTCGGCAAAGGAGATTGCAGAAGCAGTAGGCATAAATGAAGATAAGGTAAGCTATGCTATGTTAAAATTAGGTTTATCTGACTTATTTGGTGCTCTTACCAATGACAGGGCAGTATTGAGAAAGCACGAATCAAGTAAGCATAGAATCCGAATCAAAATAGAAGATGTTACAGTCAACGGAATAACATTTTATCGATGCATTGAACCAGAGCGTCATTGATATAAATACCAAATGCAATTAAAGTAAATATACAGTTCAAAATTTTGAGAAATAAATTAACGCCACTATTAAAGGCATAGCATATTTCTATGTCCCGTCAAATTGAAAGTTTTAGCGGTAGATTATTAACTTCAATTTTTTATACACTACTGATTGCCTCAGATGTTGTTTGTGGTAGGAGTAGGTCCAGGCTCTCCAAAGTATTTGACAGAAGCAGCGAAAGACGTTATTCGCAAATCCGTGTATATTATAGGATATGAATACACACTGACAACTATAGAAAATATAATTGATTTTGAATGGCAGAAAGTTTATAAAATTAACATGGAAAATCAAGAAGAAGTATTTCAAAATGTATACTACCAGATGAAAGAGGGAGATTATTGCACGGTACCATTTACAGGAGATGCAAACTTCTCTGAATCTGAAGTTGTAGACAGATTAATAGAACTTTTTGGTGATGGAAATGTCGAGATTATTCCAGGAATAAGTTCAATTCAGGTTGCAGCAGCAAAAGCAAAGATACCACTTGATAAATCCCAATTAATCACCTTTCATGTAACAGGTGATATCGAGAAAAAGAAATTAGAATTAATCAAAGCTGTAATTGATGGAAAAAGTGTAATATTGCTACCACGCCCCTGGCCGAGAGATCCGTCAAAAAACTTTATGCAATCTGATATCGCTATTTTTTTAAAGATAAATCACATTGATACTTCAAATCTCAGGGTCTGGATTTTTGAGCACCTCACAAAAGACAAGAGAGAAACTGTTTTCAAAGGTACAGTAAACCAATTAGAAGGAAGGCAATTTAGCGACCTTTCTGTTATGGTAATTGATCAAGTAACACGACATACATATTTGCAGTTTGATTAACCCTATTTCATGTCTAAATATATACATATTATTGCATGTATCATCTAATTCCAAGAGATTTGTCTCCATGCTCTTGATATTTTTATAAATAATTCATTCGTTGTTCAGGAAATTCTTTTGCTTCTTTGTCAAGTTACCAAATATGTATGGATGGAATGCTAAACCTGTACTAGTACTTCAAAATTGCTTTGCTATTTTCGGTTGAATCGTTTTAGGATTATCGATTTCATCTATATACATTAGCATCTATTCCCTGTTCTTTCACAAGTCTTAAAATTAGATATTAGGCAGCGTATTAGACCTGCTAATATGGGATATCATATGCCATTCTATTATTGCCCCTGCTAATAAAATCACTATAACAATTCCAATCTCAACTCCTGTTTTAATTAGAACTGGAATTATATATTCTCTCCATGGTCCTTTTTTAACAAGACGACACATGAGCTTTATCAAATGATAAATGAGTAAACCACTTCTAGATATTGCTAAGCCATATGCAAAAACTTCCATAATTCCAAATGGTGTAATTAGAATCACTAATGGAGGAACATTACTAAGGGGAGAGTTTTGAGCTAATGCACTAAATACGAGTCCTGTTGAAAATCCAGAAAATATTCCTACTCCTATTCCGATGACAGGAAAAAACATTATAAGCGCAATCTTGACATTATTTATGAAAATGCCAATTTGATCTATACCTTTGATCTGTTCAGCAAACTGTCGTTTTAGATTCTCTGCATTTACACTGCCTAGATCAACTGCTGCACCTATAGAATAAGCTATCAAAAAGGTAGCGGCACCAATTGCTAAACAGAGAATACGGCCTTTAATATTAAAACGCAATTTACTGGGATAATGATAGTTTATTCTATAATTAGTTTTGTCAACAATAGAAATGTAATTAAATACGATATCCTTAGTGAAAATAGCCCATATCACTTGGCTTTACAAAGAGAAATTTCAAATGCTTTGTCCTTTGCCACTAGCAAAGGCTATCAAGTGCATCCTGATGCCTTTGCAATGCTAAAGGGTCTTGATACCGACATTTTAAAGCTTATACAGGAAATCATAAAAATAAAAATTAAATACAAGGAGACTTCTCTTATTTTAGTTGAGGATATCAGAAACCTAATTAGTATAGATGAGAAGGTTAATAATATCCATGTTCAACAAAGTAGTGATGGTAGTTTTTACAATAGCACTTCAATGATCATGGCTGCCGTCGATTTTTCATCGTCTAATCAGCGTTTATCTCATAAGGTCATTTCAGATCCCACTCCATATATCAACACAGGAGAGGGAGTTAAAGGATATACTTCCCTCTTTCGTAGCCGATTTGACAAATCTCTTCGCATTTTAGCGCAACGTCCTAGTAGTAAACGAATCACGAAAATATCCTCTATAAAACACACAAGAGGAAGTAGTGCACATATGGAAAAATCGCGTAATAATACCTCTACTACAAATTCTTCTATTATAGCTGGTTTACTTATGTCCAAACGCTCTACAAAGAATGGTATAGAGATGCTAATAGATGACGACAGCGGTATGTTAAACGCATTTGCTATTACTGAAGAGGTAAAAAAACAGGCTTCTATGCTAACACTTGACCAAATGGTCATGTTAGAATTAGATAATAATAAACGGACGCAAAGCTTTGTTATAAAGAATATAACTTCTCCCGATATTCCAGAGCATCTCCCTAATAGATCCAAATCGGGATCTTATGCTGTCTTGATTTCTGACCTTCATGTTGGCAGTAAATATTTCATGGAGACAGAATTTATTAGATTTTTGAATTGGCTTTCATCAACTAATGATGAGGTCGTACGCAAAATTAAGTTTGTATGTATAGGAGGAGATTTGATTGATGGTATTGGAATATTTCCCAATCAAGATAAAGAAATACTTTATATGAATATTGGCGAGCAGATGGTATGTGTCGTGGATCTACTTACAAAGATTCCCAAACATATCAGAGTGTTTGTAATACCTGGAAATCATGATCCAGGTAGAAGAGCGCTTCCTCAACCATCATTACCAAAAATATATTCTGATAAACTATATTCCTCCGAAAACTTTACAATGCTTGGAAATCCAAGCTTGATTGAATTGGATGGTGTAAAGGTTTTGATGTTTCATGGTCAGAGCTTAGATGACATTATTGCTACAACTCCAGGACTAAGTTATTCGAAGCCAGCGGAAGCCATGAAGGTTCTACTTAGGGCTCGTCATCTATCACCAATCTATGGACAACGCACTCCTATCGCACCAGAGCAGGAAGACTTGATGGTAATGACGGAGGTTCCGGACGTGTTTCATTCAGGACATGTTCATATTACTGATGTTCAAAATTATAAAGGAACCTTAATAGTTAACTCAGGAGCATGGCAGACTCAGACGCCATTCCAACAAACTATGGGGATTATGCCAACTCCTGGGATTATGATTCTTGTTGACTTGGCTACGCTTCAGCCTTATAAAATTGATTTCACCCAGCAGTGAACAGTGTTGAAAGAATTGGCTCATCTTTTAAGGCATCTTTGATGGTAGTAGTTGGGATCATGATTTTGATTTTCTGTGATCTGCCATATCGCCCCTGACTTACAACGTCGGTAGTTACTAAACCTAGCTGGTCTAGCTCACTTATTATTTGTGTTATACGACGCTGTGTTAATGGTTCTTGTTCGGTATGATTGCACAATGTGGAATAAATTTCATAGACTTCCCCAGTATTTCCGTTTTGTGACTTCATTATAGCAAGTATTACTATTTTTGTATGAGTAGTAGAATTTTTTAATATTTCATAATTTGTATCTTTTTCAATTTTTTCCTGAGCGAATTTAATGTATTTTTCTTCTACTTTGAGTGCTCTTTCTCTTTCAGCAATTTCTGCAGCTACTCTTAGGAGATCAATTGCCTTCCTCGCGTCACCGTTTTCCTTTCCAGCTACTGCTGCACACAGATTTATTGCTGCATTGGAAATTGACTCTTCATAGAATGCAAGTTTGGCTCTATCACTAAGAATTTTTTGTAATTGTTCTACAGTGTATGGATTAAATACCATCTCTTCTTCGCTTAAACTGCTTCTAACACGTGGATCAAGCTTATCTTTAAAGGTAAGGCTATTAGATATTCCGATCAAGCTGATAAATCCTCCTTCAAAAATTCGCTCATTGGCTCTAGTAAAATTATATAAAATATCATCACCATTTTTGTCTACAAGTGAATCAATTTCATCTATTATGATAATCACATGAAGTTTCCCTCGCCTCTTAATAAAGTCAAGAATTCTGTCTGTGGCTTCGCCCATTGAGAGCCCCGTGAAATAAACTTGTAATTTCTTTTCTTCTTTATTAATTCCCATTTCTTCAGCTATTTCGAAAAGAACTTTATAAGCCGTGTTTGCAGTTTTTGCGTTGATAAAAGGAACTATAACTTCTATACCAAGTTCTTGTGCCTTTGTGTGTAATCGCCCAATTACGTTTTTAACTACAGCAGTTTTTCCAGTTCCTGGCTTTCCAAATAACAGAAGATTTGAAGGTCTTGCCCCTTTTAAAACAGCAGATAATGTCTGTGCAATTGTTTTTGTTTCCTCATCCCTGAAAGATAATTTTTCTGGTACATAATCAATAGTAAGTGTTCTACGATTCTTAACTAAGGTTTTTCCTGTAGCAGCTCTCTCAAATATATTATCAAGATAGTCTTTGCTCAAACTTATTTACACCGATTATCGATTGCACCTTTACACATACCCCCATCTTTCCTTTCCAAATTAGTTAGACATTATTATTATTATTAATGTTAACACGATATTAACAATTCGCTTTTAAAGTGATAAATCAATTTATATTATCTAATAACTTAAATCTAATCATCCCAATTTACATATCTTGAGATGAACCCATGGAACGGAAACAGTGGGGTATACCCAGATGACATACATACGACAATCCAAATTGTTAAAATGAATAAATGTTATATGACCCCTTTATTTCCAGTGGAGCGTTAACGTTCACGTTAACAGCGTTAAGAACGGTGAACAAACCCCTTTATTTCCAGTGGAATCCAAGACAACAGCTTGCATGTATGGATTTGATTAACAACAAATCTTACATCGTATATTCCAACTATTCTTACGCCATCTCAATATACAAATTCACATTCTAAACGTTAACACTTATGCTATATTCTGTTTACATTCGTCAACAAGTGTTAACATATTAAATCATAAAATAATGGTTTCATAAACACCCATACAAAATAGGATTGGGAATGCTCTCAGAGGATCAACAATTGCTATATCTTAGATGAAATTTCAAATTTCGCTGGTCCAGGATCATTAGCCATCAACTTTTTCTCATTAATTTGTGATCTTTCACTCAGCCATCGCCGACCTTCCTCCGTTATGCTGTATTTGAAAGGTCTAGTGCTAAAATCCCTATAAAGCAATTTCGATTCATAGAGCTTCTTTAAAAGTCGTGAAGTATGCTCTCGAGATCTTTCAATTATGTGCTGTAGCTCCTTAGCTGTCACAGGCTTCTGTATCAACAAATTTAGTACATATTGAGTAATGTCGTTATAGCCACCTAAGGAACTTCGTGATATCATAATTGATTTATTCTCCTCGTCTGTGACAGCGTGATTTTGTGAGTCTATCCGGATGTCGTGATCGTGATTATGTGACGTGATATCAACATTATCATCTGCTGTGGAAGAAACACCTATTATTTTATTTGAACCAGAGTTGAATTCTTTATTTAATCTTGATTCTATTTCATCTATTCTTACATGTAATTGAGCAAGATCCCTCTCGAAATATCTTGATTTACCCAAATAATTTGAAACAAGCGCATTAATGGACTCTTTGTCACTATTAAATATATAATCCTTAACACCCCGAAGCATGAAGAATAGAACGATACTAAGCATTCCAGTTACGAATGGGATGACTACCAGTGTGATAAGGGTCACATTAGGAGTAAGAAAAGGGTACATATCACATTATCACATTATTAGGTTGCATATTATATATATAATAATTACTGAAACGTTGACATTGTGATAATTATCTTATTTATTACGGACATCACTTCAGCAATCTGTGTTGATTGTGACGAATCACTGCTATTATTTGTTTCGAGCTCTTTAATTTGTTCTACTATCTTGGTCATAGACGAGATTGTATTCAGATCTATAATATTAACAATCGACAACAAAATTATTGAATAGTATAATTTGATGATTTTATTTCTACACTGCTTTATTTGTCTATAATAGGCCCCCGAACTTATGTTTTCTATAGAACTGTTCCCGTTGTTTCTTTTCAATATAATATCGATTTGTCGAGCTGTAAATAGAGAATTTGCAACAAATTGCTTCAAAATACTATCGAAATTGTTGTTACGTGTTTCCATTTACTATACAATCTAGTATAGCTGCTTACTATTAAATTAAATCTGAACATTATTATTCTTCATTTAAAAGAAAGGCTCTTTGCGAGGACAAATTAATATAGTTGTCGATTTTTCAACATAACAAATATGCGGCTCCGAAGAATTGATAGTGCATCAGAATTACTATGACATTCCTATACAAAGACCCTGATTATACAAGAGAACATAGAATTGAGAATTACATCTATGATGAAATAAAAAAATATGGAACAATATGTTTTCCGCTGGTAGATTCTGAAAACTCATTGTCCAACTTGGAAAACGTAGTAGAAAAATTTGAAAAAATTGGGGCGTCTGCAGTTTTAGTTGGTGGTTCTTCAGTAACTGATCAAATGGAGCTGACCCATTTGATTTCAACTATTAAATCGCGAATTAAAATTCCTGTTATTTTGTTTCCTGGCAATATTACTGGAGTATCACCAAAAGCCGATGCAATACTCTTTAGCTCATTGCTTAATTCAGAAAATCCGTATTTTATTACTGAAGCTCAAGCTTTGGGGGCTCTAGCTATTCAAAAACACGGGATAGAGCCTTTACCTACTGGTTATGTCATTATAGGTGAGGGTACCACGGCTTGGTTTGTAGGTCATGCACGAGGAATTCCTTTTAGTAAATCAGGAATCGCAGTCATGTATTCTTTAGCAGCTCAGTATTTGGGTATGAGGTTTTTATACTTGGAGGCAGGCTCTGGTGCTACACAAAACGTATGTCCAGAAATGGTATCCGCCGTAAGAAAACATTATAGAGGTGTTCTTATTGTTGGAGGTGGAATTCGGACTTCTCAAATCGCTAAAGAAATAGCCGAGGCTGGTGCTGATATAATTGTGGTTGGTTCTATGATTGAAAACGAGAAAAACTGGGAAGATAAGCTTTCTTCTGTTATCATGGCAATAAGAAAATGACTGATGAAAATAACGTATCGATGATGCATGATGCCATAACTAGGTTAGAAGATGTCAGCATGCCTATGTATTATCTTAATTACTACAACGATATATTAGAAAAATTACAAAAGAATTTTGAATTGGCTACAAAGGCCAAGAATAAAGGATTGGATGTTTATAATTGGATAGAGCCAAAAATAGCGTATGATTTGGCAGATAGAGTTGCAAAAATGCATAACATTGATATTGCAGCCAGATTACGTTCCTTGCTTTCGTACACATCTAAGGAGAAAGCAGCACTTAAAATTGCTGAGGAAATTGCATTAGGTGAATATGGGAATTATGACGTACAATCTAGATTGAATAATGCCGTTCGTGTAGGCTTGGCCGTAGTTACAGAGGGAGTAACAGTTGCCCCACTTCAGGGAATTGCTGACGTAAAAATAAAAAATAATGCAGGAAGTAGTTACTATCTTTCGGTGTCGTTTGCTGGTCCCATTCGATCGGCAGGAGGAACTGAAGCTGCTCTCACAATGTTAATAGCAGATCATGTAAGAAAAATCGCTGGGCTAGATAAATACATAGCAAATTCCTATGATGATGAGACAGGAAGATTTATCGAGGAGCTCAGGATTTACGAACGTGAAGTTGGTAACTTTCAATTCAAAGTATTGGATGAAGATGTAGATAAATGTATATCCAGTTTGCCAGTGGAGCTTGATGGTGTCGATACCGATCCTGTCGAAGTTGTAGGTCATAAGAAGATGGCCAGGATCTCCACAGATAGAGTACGTGGTGGTGCTCTGAGGGTAATGAATGATGGCCTAATAGGTAGAAGCAGAAAGTTGCTTAAACTTGTTGAAACGTTGAAACTTGATGGCTGGGATTGGCTCAGGGGTCTTAAGGGAGCAGTTCAAACAGGTATTGATGACGATGACGCTGCTGTACACCATAGAATGTCAGAAGTAATTACAGGCAGACCAGTGCTCTCGATGACAAAGAGGGTCGGAGGTTTTAGGCTAAGATATGGACGCTGCTATAATACGGGTTTTGCAACTGTTGGAATTCATTCTACTATTCCTATATTGTTAAATCATGCTGTTGTTGTAGGAACGCAAATCAAAACAGATGTTCCAGGAAAAGCAGCTACGATAGCGCTTGTGGATACTATCGAACCTCCACTTGTCAGACTCAATGATGGTAGTGTAGTACAAGTATCAACAGCAGAGGAAGCTAGAAAAATTCTACCAAGGATCGAGAAAATACTTTACCTTGGTGATATTTTAATTAGTTATGGTGATTTTCTGGAAAATAATGCCAGACTACTTCCTGCCAGTTATGTAGAAGAAATCTGGGCTTTAGAACTACACTCAAAATTATTGACCTCGTCTTCAAATTATTCTCCTACAACTAGCGAAGCAATTTTGTCTGCTGAAAGATTAATACAATTATCAAATGAACCTTTTGCCATAGTTCCAACAGTTAAGGAAGCATTTGAAATCAGTAAGAGATTTAATATCCCACTTTATCCGAAATATTCCTTCTATTGGGACTCTATAAGTATTGATGAAGCATTACTATTGAAAGAAAAAATTTCCAAGCAATATCAAAATGCTGACATTGATAGTAAGGAAATATCTTGTCCTTTTCATTTACCTATAGATGATCCAACGTTAAAGGATATTGTAGAACGGCTTGGTATAACTCATTCCGTAATAAATGAAAACGACATTATTGAAATTAATAGCTTTGATCAAGTGTACTCCCTAATTAGATTATTGGTTCATGAACCACTAATGAAAACAGATACACATATTGTAATATCTTCGTCCATTGCATCTATGAGTTATGGAACTGAAATAAAAGATACAAACAACTTTATTTCAAAAATATCAGGGATCGACATCAAACCGAAATTTGCTTCCTCGATCGCAGTTAGAGTAGGACGCCCTGAAAAGGCTGCAGAGCGTAAAATGAAACCTCCTGTTCACGCATTATTTCCCATTGGGTATAAAGGGGGTGCAACGCGTGATATTTTAAAAGCAGCTAAGGATGAATCATTTTATGCTGAAATTGCAAATAGGTTTTGTAAGAATTGTAGCCTGCCCTCTATTGGAATGCGGTGTCGTACTTGTGGTACTCTTACTCCAATACACAGATTGTGTCTTATTTGTAGAGAAGAGATAATGGATGATAACAACCGCTGTTATAGATGTGGTAGGGAAGGCAAAACTTACTCGCCAGTAAGTTATGCTCTGAAAACAACTATTGCAGAAGCACAACGAACTCTAGGTATCAAAGCCTCAGAACCACTTAAAGGCGTTAAAGTTTTAATGAGCAAGAATAAATCAGCCGAAATCATAGAAAAGGGAATGCTAAGACAGAAGTATCACCTTTATACCTTTAAGGATGGAACTATTCGATTTGATGCAACTAATGAACCATTGACTCACTTTAAGCCCAAGTGGCTAACAACCAGCATAAACAAATTAAGAGAATTAGGTTATACCAAAGATTATCTTGGCAAAGAACTGATGTTTGCTGATCAATTGCTTGAACTGTTGATGCAGGATTTAATAATCCCCGCTACTTCCGCTATGCATTTGCTAAATGTTGCCAAATTTATTGATGAAGAACTTGTAAAATTATATGGTCTCGAGCCATTTTACAACGCTTCTTCTATAGAGGATCTGATCGGACATATAATTGTAGGACTTGCACCCCATACTTCTGTAGGTATTATCGGAAGAATTATTGGATTTTCTAATTCACAAGTATGTTTAGCATCCCCTATATGGCACTCTGCAAAACGTAGGGATTGTGATGGTGATGCAGATTCTTTGATGTTACTTATGGATGCATTCTTGAATTTCTCATATGATTTTTTGCCAGATAAAATTGGTGGACTTATGGATGCACCACTATTAATTCAACCAGTAGTGTTGCCACATGAAGTGCAAAGACAGGCTCATAATGTAGATATTACTACTGTTTACCCTCTAAAATTTTATGAAGCAACTTGGACAAACTCCAAAGCTGCGGAGTTGTCTAATACAATAGATCTTGTTAAGAATAGAATTGGAAATAAAAACCAATTTTTTAGATATGATTTTACTCATTGGACAGATTCGCTATCAACTAATATTCAGCGAAGTGCCTACTCAACACTAAATACTATGGACGAAAAATTGGAAATGCAGATTTCTGTTGCAAAATTAATTTCCGCTGTTGATCCAAATGAAGTAGTCTCTATGGTACTTACAACACATATTTTACCGGATATCATGGGTAATATGCGCTCATATTCTTCACAGGGCTTTCGATGTAATAACTGTGGAGGAAAATATCGTAGAATGCCTATTTTGGGTAAATGTACTGTATGTGGGAATGAACTGCTGCAAACGGTTACCAAGGGATCTGTAGAAAAATATATTAGTATTGCCACAAACATGTGTAATCAATTTAAAATTAATGATTATTTACGCAGTAGAATTGAATCTCTTATTATGGAATTAAAATTACTTTTTAAGGAAGAAAAGAAAGAGCAAGTTTCTTTAATGGACTTTATGACTTAATGCATGTTTTATACCCAAACTAGAGATCTAATCTAAATTAGGTCAACCTAATGATGATCTTAACGATGAAAAATTACTTATAGAAGGTTTGCAGAGAATAAAACTACCAATAAGAATATTTAGCAAAATATTAAATGCTTTAAAGATTCGAGTTAATTCAATATTTTCCACTAATGCATGTTATTCTGAAATGATATATATTGCTAATATTTTTAATCTGCTCTCCATGTATCATCTAATATCATAGCTTGCTTAATTAATCTCAAATTCACAGGCGTGGAGGAAAAAGGAAATGAAGTGTATTCTGATCTTTTTTAAGATGCCGGTACTTGAATATACTCTTAATATGATCAAATAATATGATCAAATAATATGATCAATACTGTAGTTTTTCATAAATACTTGGTTATCAAGTTCCTATATGATTCTAATGAAATATAGAAGTAGAACTGATATATCTGTGCTAATATTAGAAGCAGCCAATGGTGGAGCCACAAAGACAAAAATAATGTACAAAGCATTCCTGACCTATTTGCAGTTAAAAGAATACCTTACAATGTTATCAGAGAATGGATTATTGGAGTTTGAAGAAGCAACACAGAATTATAGAACAACAGAAAAAGGACTACGTTTACTACAGATATATAATCGAGTAGATAGGTTGGTTCCTAACGTAAGAGCAGTATAAAATACTTTTTTTCTTTGTTATTCAAAAAGCCATAATAGTATAAAAATTGAATGTTAATTATTAATTATTACGGTATAGTAATTTATGTACTTGTTTCTAATAACATAATACCCCAAAAGTCGCTTCGAAGGATTTTAGAATAAGAAATTAGATAAATTTCAAAGTAGAAATTAATAAAGAACGAAGATGAAGACAAATAAACTTGATTTATTATCTTGATGGTATATATGAGTATTACATCTTAGAAGAATGCGTATATACAATCTATAAGTAATATATGAGAGGAGCGGTATCACATACCCTCAGTCGAGATAAGGATGACTGAAAATAATAACAACCCTAATAATAATAACAATAGTACGAATGTAAATGTGTCAATAACTATTGGCGATATAAAAGTACAGTATAATGGTTCTGCTGAGTCAGTTATGGTTTCTGTTATCAACTTTTTATCAAAACAGATTCCTACAATTGCACTTGCAAAAAAAATTTCATTAAATTATGCAGTAACAGAACTTATAGAGACATATTCAAATATAATTAAAATCACACCTGAGGGCCCTAGAGTAATTCCAGAGCTAGAAGAACATGGAAAGAAAAAACTGTCAGATAAAGAAATAGTAGCATTACAACTAATGGCCTCAAAAATTGCAAAAGATCTTAGTACTAGTCATAATGATGGAATGAAAGTATCTGAAATTCAATCTGCAACAGCACTTAACCCAAAGTCTATTAGCTCTAGATTATCTGAATTGGTAAAGGCAGGATATGTATCACGGAATAACACCAAAGATGAGATTGAATCTGTTATTTATAGAATCACTACCCATGGTATTTACTGGCTGAATACTATGATTGCAAAAAAGACAGCATTATAATTTGCATATAATACGCTGTCACAATGATGACTCTAAAGGGGGATGTTTTTGTATATATCGATAATTTCTCATCGTTCCTATCCTAGTCAAGATGCCTTCCCTTACCATATCTGTAAGAGAATGTGATACGGCAGTTCTATCATAATTGTAACCTCTTCTTGATAATTCTTCATGAACCTCTCCCAATGACTTTTCGAATTTAAAATAATCTTCATACCACAATTTTTCAAGTAATCCCCTGCATGTTGTCCCTCCTTTTTGTATTACTTTGTAACGTAGATCCTCCATATTAATTGCCTGAGTTTGATTAGTAGTGGCTGAATTTTGTAATTTTATCAAATCGATCTCCTTTTTTAATTCAGAAATCTGAGTATATAGTACAGAATCAATATTACCAGATGTATCTATACTGGAAAGGACGTTTTCTACCACTTGTTTAACCCTTCCTTCAATGCATGTTATTTCCACTTCCCAGTCACGATGTTTCAGCTTAATTTTGACTTCATCAGAAGGTACAACTGCTGGGTCACTCATAGTAACTTACTTATACGGTTGACTATTTTTCAAACACATAAAGTTGTTGTTAAATGTTGCGCATCATGCGCAACATTAATAAACATCCCTAGGGAGTATATTGTTGCACATCATGCACAAACAATTAAATGTTCATACGTGCGGAATAGATCTTGACGAATTTGAACATATATTTAATCAATCGCTAGAGACTTGCATTTCATTTAAACTATGTGATGTATTAAAAGGCAAAAAGATCATTTTTAGCGTTGACGAGAAGAGTCTTGTACCAATTAATGGATGGGGGAGTAACCGATATGATTCATATTGTACAAAAATAACCACTCTTCACCCAATAAGAGAAAGCACAATAGTATCAGCAATAGACTCAAGTGATATTCAAATTGCAGAAACAGAGGAAGGTGCTTTATATGCAATAAAAAGCGGAATTGCACTTGCAATTGACGGTCACGCGTTGATGCATTTTAAGATTGGTCCTGTTTTGTTCTATTTTAGTGATGAAACTATAAGGTATTCAGAAATTGATCACAGGTTAGCAAAGCTCGTATTATTAGATAGTGAATATGCAAAGCGATTGATTCGAATGCGAGTTGAAAGAGCAATTCAAATGGAACTTTCAAGACATTTTACAAAATCTATAATCCTGACTGACGGACCACTGAAATCGTCACTCTTTGATAAGAAATATTGTAGCATCAAAAATATAGCGGAGAATTGTTCTCTTTATAAAAATTCACTTATAGGAGTCAGCAAAAGTACCAAACTTAGAATACTCGACAGAATTTCAGTATCACTCACAAAAATTCCTATACCTGCATATATGGATGTTGACGTGATTATCAAGGGCTTGACCCATAATACTATAGGGAGTAATCTTCTTGTAAAGTTTGGAAACAATAATAGTCCTATACTGCGGGTAGATCTTATCACTGCCAATGGTGATAAAGACGAGGCACTAGGAAAATTGCTAGGTAATGATTCAATATCGAGTGGATATCCTGAAACATTGCGACTTGCACATCATATTTCAACTTTTACAAACACGGAGGTATCCTGTCTTAGAGGCCATATTTTGAGTAACTATGACGTAACGGAACTTGCATCTGAAGATATTCGTAGAAAGCTGCTTAGTTCAATTTCGGTATGAAGATTCTTTCAAAAACTGGGAATGAACTTGTATTGCTAGCGGTAAAAACAGATACGGCTAGCAAGGGCGATTATTTGCTAGTTGAGGATGAAAAATCAAATAAAAAAATGGTTGTTCAGATTTATGATGAAGAATACTTATCTTCACAGTCCCTGATCGAAGATATTGTAAAGGACGAGGTAGTAATTGCATCAAGCATCGAAAATTTACATGACCCTTTAAATATAGGTAGTCTCTCGAGGTTGATTCGAGATGCGAGATTATACCGTGCTAAAATAAGATCTACTATAGATAAATCAGGTAACTTATCGAGCGATGTTACATGGATTCCATCTAGAGTCTATTCTAGGATAACTAGATTAAGAATTTCTGAATTGAATTCATTACTTAAAAGAACAGGTATTTTTCCAATTCAAATAGGTAGCGCTGGTGAAGATAATGAGGATTTTGAAATTTATGCCGAAGATCTTGACGGTAAATTGAACATTATTACTGGAAAAAAAGAATCTGGTAAATCGCATTTATCTAAAATTCTCATTAAAACACTAGTGCAGCATGGAGCATTTGTGATTGTATTTGATTTAAACAATGAATATGGTGGATTGGCATGGAACACTGATGGGTCTGCATCTTCCATTACAGATCAGATAATGCTATTGGAGCCAGGAAACGGATTGAATTTTTCGCTTGATTACTGCGGCAAAGGTACCGTCTCTAACATACTTAAAAATGCTCTTGATATGCCCTCAGCTTCATTACGCGAATTCTTTAGAATTTGGGATTGGCTTGAAAATAAACAAACTCTAGAAATGGGATCCATTGGAAATGCAATTAATACTTGGAATATTAATGAGCTTGTAAGAGACGCATTAATTTCAAGATATCATGTAATTCAGGCTTCACGTCTATTCTTAGATAAAGGCAACAGTGTTGGACTTAGATTTGAAGAGATTGTTAAACAAAAACACAAAGGTGTGGCAATGATCATTAACATGAGTAAAGTAACACCAGTAGTAAGAAGGATGATAGTTGAATTAGTACTAAGTAAAATAGTTGACCTTCTTGAGAGATCTGTTATACCTCCAATTTTTCTCTTTGCTGAAGAAGCACAACTTTACATCAGAGAGACCTATTGGGAAGACATAATTACTAGGATGAGACATTTTGGAATATATGCAACATTCATAACAAACCAACCAGACGCTATAGGTGACGCAATATATCGACAGGTCGATAATGTATTTCTATTTAACTTCATGAATGATACGGATTTAGATAAAATATCAAAAGTGTCTTTAGCAGATAATGATACTATTAAATCTATAGTCAGAACACTGCCCCAGCGTCATTGCTTAACTATTGGAAAGGTTGTATGTGAATTGCCTATGGTTATAAAGATTGCCCCCGTAGAATTATTGACAGGAGGAGAAACAAAAAAATTCTTCAAAAGATGAACAGATGTATATAAAATTGTTATTCAGACGACTGCAGTCTCTCCACGTTTCTTTGTCCCTATATCAATGGCTTCACTAACTGTTGATATAAAGATCTTGCCATCTCCTGCCGAACCAGTACTAATAGTGTCAAGTATCGTGTTTACTACTTTATCTACTTCAGAATCTTCAACTACTGTAATCATGTTGGCCCTAGCTGAAAATTCAGATGCAAATCTTCCAGTTCCTCTGCCTGTTTCAATCTGGGGTTTTTCTCCTTTACCTCTGCCTTTTCCATCTAGAATAGTACAACCTCCTATTCCTACCCTTTTTAAAGCGTCATTTACTGCCAAAACTTTTTCACTGGAAACAATAGCTTCTACCCGTTTCATGTTTTTCTATAAACTATTATCGTGATATAAAGTTTTAAAATAGATACCGTTTATAAAATAAATATAATTTAATTTTCCTTTAATATGATATAAAGGTATACAATATTAATATATCTAGAAATCTAATAATTGTTTCTTATCCTTTAAAGATGTATACCTTTAAGAATATGTAATGTTTAAGGCCAGCTATAATCACAGAATTCAAATTGGGTAACATTGCCACATCCAAAATTATCAATACCTCGAGCCTTCTATATCATTTAGCATGGCAGTTGATCATTACGCGAATTTAATCTGTAGTAATGGTTTGATTGAACCGCAACAAAGGTTACAGGTGGTACCACCTAAATAACCAATTGCTAAATTAAATCTTTCAGAATTTAGCATGGTTTATTTTATCTATATAGATCACATACGCTATGCAGGAGATCCTTCCCGTTTCTCAATCCTATCCACACCAGAATGCCTTTTTGCTCTAGAACCAAAGAGAATAGCAGTAAGCACAGCAAATACCCCTATAGTTACAATATACATGAATACTTCGTCAGCCATTTAGATCCATATGTATTAAAAACAGGTAAAAGATAAAGTTATG
>DASQQB010000053.1:0-5315 GCA_035643635.1 Nitrososphaeraceae archaeon
GATATCTCTTTTTTCCAAATTGGAACTCTTGACTTAATATTTTCTATACCGTATTTGCAAGCTTCAAGGCTTTCTTTTCTGTGAGCTGAAGATACCGCTACCACCACGCTGATGTCATTTACATTGAGATACCCTATTCTATGTATAGCAACGAATTTGGTTATTTTCCACAGGCTGAAAGCTTCTTCTTCTATTTCGGAAAGAATTTTCTCTGCCATTTCCCTATAGGCTTCATAATAAATAGCATGTACGGGGCTTCTTTTCTTTTCAGTATGTCCTCTAACTGAACCTAAGAATATAGAAGTAGCCCCAATTGATTTGTCGTCATTAATATTCTCAAATATATTAGAGACATCAATAGGGCTGTGAGTAATAGAAATCAAAATTAATTCTTCTTCTTTCTTATATCAGATTGATATTCAAGCTTAATCACTTAAATGGGTTCTTTTATTAAAGAGCTTTGCAACAGATATTTCTAATAGAATTTGACTTTATAATTACAAAGTAAGGTTTTAAATTGAATGAGAGTTGATTCCCCGGACACTATTTGCATCTTAAGATTCTGCAAGATACTGCACGCTATATGGTTCCCACTCAATGCACTATACTTTCGAGCTCGTACCTATTCTGCAAATGACCCGATGAATCGTAGACTTCTGCCTTTATGGGTAATGGGATATTATGCGAAATCCAAATCTTGCTCGTCTTATCGCCTATAGTGTAGCTTAACACAAATGAATCGAATGTCCCTGCTTTGGTTTTTAGACTCTCTCGTCCGGTAACCTTTATGGGAACGTTTGATACGTTTACCAAGATTTCATCCCATTGAGCTCCTACTACCAGATATTTAGGGTCTCTTGCAATATCTCGAATTGCTAAGACTGATATTTCCAATGGATCAAAATAAGGTCTGAATCCTTCTGCTGCTTCTCCTTTACGGGTTAATTCTTTTTTTGAAAGTAAAAGATTAGCATCTTTTGTAACAGAATGATTTGTTATAATGAAAGATGTCTTCCAGAAATCCCCAGCAGTTTCGCAAAAGCAAATTGAGACTCTTGAATTAATTAGTGAACTCCTCGGACCGTAACTTGTCAAAATGTACTTGAGTGAGGAACCTGTTTTTATATTTTCACCCACTCTCCACAAGTCAGAAGTGGAGGGCGGGTTCAGAATTGAAGGACCAGGTCCTGCAAATCCTCCTCCCACTGCAATAATCACGACACTTACTAGTATTCCGACCCCTGCTAACAACCCTGTTAACAGAAAGACTTTTTGCACGGGAGACACAGTATTTAACTAGAAATAAAGGACGTTTATTTATCATTTACGAATAAAAAGCAGAGGTAAGTAATAATCGTCCGTTCCTACGCTAAAGCCCATGTTTATCTACCAAGTTGTAAGGATCAGCTCCTCATTGAGATCCAGGAACCTGAGGAGTTGTGGTGGAATTTGAAGACTGGGCCGTTAATAAGTTGAAGTCGGAGTTCTCAATAAATTCTCCGCTTGGCTGACCTGCAACGGCGTCTATACTTACTAGGATATCAACTGCGCCGCCTTTTGTGAACTTGACAACCTGTGTTCCTGTTCCATCTGGAGCTTTTTGATCTTTTGAATCTTTGACGACTTTTCCATCTGAATCTGTAGCTTTAAAACTGTAGCTAACATCGGTAACCAAGGATTTGGAGTTATCCATGAACAGGATTCCGAATTTAGTGTCGTCTCCCGGTTTGATGGTTTTAGGGTCCCACAGGAGTTGAATATAGTAAGTTCCCCTTCCAGTTTGCAATGTCATTGGTGGTTGGGAGACTTCTGCCTCACTCTTAGGAACTGGAGGTTTGCCGTTACCCTTAGCCAAAAGGTCAAAAGCATATTGTACTGGTGGGCTCCCTGTCGTCACATCGGCAAATGTAGAGGCTTTAACAGGATATGGCAGATCCTTATTAACCCAGATATTATTATCCACCCCTTTATGATAACTAATTGTTGTGGTGTCAAAAGTTCCTGCTGGCACAGTGACCTTGGCTGCCGGTCCAGGTGCAATGGGCGAGCCGCCAATCGATGCGATCTTGCCCCAGTAAGGGGCCGATAAAGACTGGCCAGGTTTTGGAACGAAAGCAGCAAGCCATTGAAGAGAGCCAGTATAGGCACTTCTGTATGGAGATAGCTTCAAAGGAACATCAGAGCTTCCAAGAACACTCAAGTCCAGATCACTAAGATGAAAAGTCCCGTTGATAACTTTGCCTTGGTCAACTACGAAAACAGGTGCAATCCAATAGTTATTTTTAGTATCAAATTGTTTAAAGTAAATTGTCATAATAAAAGGCTGTCCTTGATTAGTATCGTGGTTTTGAATTTTGTACGTGACATACATATTTGGTTGAACACCTTTTCCTACATACCAGGATTCAGCCGCATATGCATTATTAGATAGATTATTCTTGTCAAGGCCAATCATGCCGGCTGTGCTAAAACCCGCAATAATTAGGATGAGAGATATAGTAATGCAATAAATATTATTAACAGAACTTTTTCCAAGGCCATTTAGGTATTTTTTGAACATAGATATTATTAGCCAAGTACGACTTGATAAATGTTTATCAGCCAAAGCCTGTCTTATTTTTCCGTGTCGTGAAAAAAGAAGATATATTTATAGGCCATATAGATTCTCTCTATCCCCATGTGCAGCTGTCCAAAGATTCACTTCTATGAAGTAGAATTTAAATTGGCAGGCATGCGTGTAATGCCTACACACAAGAATTGTGGCGATGCTTTAAACGAGGATCAGTCGACTAAGTTTGAGAAGGAACTGATAAAGTATTGGGGCTTTGAAGAAAAGAAAAACTGATGTAATCACAGGTTTGCGTCTTGATTGCCACGGGAAACCATAAGACCGTTTAAATGTAGTACTTGGAGCTTTCTTCTATTACACGTCACCTTTATTAACTTCTAAATTAAATCTGGATTAGGTGATTTAGTTGACAAAGATGCTAAAAGTAAACATCGATACCGCTGGAGTGGACCAGAACGAAGCAAAAGAATGGGTTAATGAACTAGCAAATGTCTACGCAGATATGGAAATTGAGAATGTTAATGTATCAGGAAATAAAATTGCATTCGATGCAGGATTCTCGGGTATGGATGACACTGATCCAGACGACATAAAGATGAAGGTAGATGAATACCTCACTATGAATGAAGCCTTTCAAGCGAAAAGTGTCTCCGTTAGCTAAACCAGAGGCTTGATCTATAATCTCGTAGTACAATAGTTCTTGGTCCTTCTTTTTTTTGAAGGTTTGAAGAAATTCCCTAGGAAATCATGATTCCTTATTGCACATATTTAAATAGGACATTGGACAGCTATTTTTGGTCGGATTACAAAATGACTTGTAAAGGAATATGTATACGTCACAAAGCGCAAAAACCAGTTGGTTCTGGTCGTTATGCTAGTGGGCAGAAACGATGTCAGATATGCGAGATATTTATAAAATGGGAAGGATTATGGTGTCCATGCTGTGGCTATAGATTAAGAACAAAGCCACGCAACCTTAAGTATAAAGCAAAGCTAAGGGCGAAGAACAAGAAGATAAAAACTATTGAACCTGTTATTGTTGCACATTAATTGCTTCTTAGAGTGTGCTTACATGCTCTAAAAAGACTCTGGTGCAGCCTTTGTGTAAACTGCATATCTGCAGAAAGATCCATAGAATCCTGGATGAATTTCAAATTGTGCAACAAGAAGGCAGAGTTTTTTCTGATTAAGCTAGAGGCCATCCTCTTGCCTACGTAGTAGTAACAATCAGCTATCATCCTTTTATCTACCAAGTTTTTTGCCTTATTTATGAACAATTCCTGGTCGTACAAGTTCGAACTTCCATTGTTTAAATTCTCAAACTCTAAAGTGTCGTGTAGCGATCTCCTTATGCTTGATTTCGTAGCCCTCTCGACCCCTATGCATTCCAACGCTGACATTATGCCGTCAGCTGCATTTTTCTGTTCTATAGTTAAATCTCTGATTTGATTTAACTCATGAAGTGGCATGACATTTAAGCCTTCTAATTGTAGTAGTCCTTGAAGGTAACTATATGCAGCTATTTTTAACCACATAGCCGCGAGAAGAGGATGTTTTGAGAGATTACGCGTTATGTTTTCATGATAAAAAAGTGAGTCGATGATATATCTTTTGCCGAACTTTTTCATTGCTCGTTTCAGATAGCATTTATCAATGTTCCTAGGAAAGCCGTCGGTAGACGGTATAATAAAGTTGTCATAATCTCGCAATACAACCATATTTTTTAAAGACATAAAGTTTTGTCCGGATAGGTGTGGTAAATAGATTAATTCTAACCAATTATCTCCGATTCTTACTATTTTGTTCTCAGTTGTCTTTATTGGTTCTGATTGTGGCGAATGTATCGGGGAAAGCCCAGAAAATACTGCTAAATCATATTCGCAGCACTTGAGAGAATATTCTGGACGAGTAACTCGGCATCCGATTAACGCCACGGGATAGCAAATATGGTTGTTAATATAATTCTGCAGACTCTCGGGTATCAATTATCGATATTAGACGACTTTTCCACGACGGTAAAGAGGGTACGTAACAAAATTTTACAATTGACGTTAAACTTTTACAAATCCATGATTTAGCTTTAGAATACATCTCACAACTTTTATTAGAAGATAGCAATTACTATTACGGGCTCCGGTGGTGTAGTCCGGTTAAGCATTTCGCCCTCTCAAGGCGACGATCCCGGGTTCGAATCCCGGCCGGAGCAATCAAATAAAAACTTTATTAATTAAGACTACAGGATTCAGGTGTCCGGTAAATTCTCTTCATCTTTTCTAGGCAGAAGTGCTAGAGTAATAGGGGGACTATCACAATCGTCATTATCCTATAGGCTTGGATCTCATTACTACCTCAACCTTATAAAAATATTTTTGTTTCACCGCTAAAAGATAGCAGGGAATGTTCGTACAATGTTAGACTCTAAGAAAGTTCGGATATACATGATTACATGCCTACGAAACAGTTTTTATGGGCCGAGTCAGCAGTTTGAGAGAATGTCTGCTTTTATCTCCCAAATTCACTAGGTGAATAAACGTTGGAAATAAAAGAGCATCCTTTCGAGGAGCGTGATTATAAGAACGCTGATTTTTCCCTTCGGCCGCGTCCAAAGTTTTCTAGCCATTCGTCAAATGCGACAATTCTATTAGATGAAATGTAACTAATGTTCATGTCCTTATAGGTCATTAAGATCGCTATTTTTACACACTCTTGAAAGGGTGCTATTGCTATAAAGCCGGCTTCGAACTTA
>DASQQB010000054.1:0-17907 GCA_035643635.1 Nitrososphaeraceae archaeon
TGAGAAAAGGTTTTGCCTTTTGTAGTTAATGCAGTAGTGCCTGATACCCCCGAATCAAATACTTTTCCAGTTTCTCCGCCACCGCTGGGATTACCGGACGTCACGGTATGGAATTGATTGTCATCATTTGTCCAAGTAACCGTATCCCCTATTTTAACAGTAATTGGATTTGGAGAAAATGCCCTTTCACTGAGTGTTGAAGCACCTGGCACTATCGAGACTTTAGCTTCTATCTGAGCTTGAGCAAAGTTAATGATAGCGTGATTGTCTATAACTGTACTTGAAGATGTGGTTATTGTTACTACCGATATCATAACGGCCATCATCAAAATCCCAAAAAATCCAAAGCTATCTTTACAAGTCATTGATTTGATTTGTGTCTTGGTTTACTATTTATGGGTTTGTAACCTTTCTTTCATCTTTGACTTCTCAATATATTTTATAGATAGCAAACAACGTCAAAAAATGGATACATAGATACTAAAGCCAATTTACCCTTAAAGTAGTTCGGGGATATAAGAAATCCTTGACAGGATCCGCATAAGCAAGATAACTAACCAACTATAAAGCCGACCAGACATCTCTCGTTTTGAGATTGAATAATGGTAAATTACAATGTATTAATAACCTAAAATTAAATTTTTTTACCATCAGATACTATTGATATAAAAAAGGTTCATTTGTACAATTCTTTGCTAAAGGGAACCCACCAATATTGCCTGCCAATAGTATGTCTATAGATGTATAATGATAAAATATATCATATCTATACAATTCTATAACGGCTTTTTTTTCTTGAAAAAACCAGAGCATACTAAAAGATTTGGATACTTTATCCTAGGGTATTTATGCTAACCTGGCAAACTGGTTTTCCTCTGGATATAAGATAGCTGCTTATATTCTTTCAATAAGCTAAGTATCGCCTTTCCATATATTTCGTATATATATCTCTCATCACTATGATTGATGACCCTCTTTTGATAAGACTTAGCCGATATTATGAGATACCGAGACAAATTTTCTGATATAGCATTAATTGCCTCTGGAGTTTGTTCAATATCGAAGGTTGATAATTTTTTATTATATACTAAAAGCAAAGAAACAACTGATCTTGCTCTTTCCATACTGATGGGATAGAAGTAACGAGCGACGTTTTTAGGCAGGGACTCGAGATCATAGACGAATAGGTATGCTACAGAAGAAAGAAATATCTGCATTATTCTATGGCTTTCAACTTCCCTCTTAAATATAGTTACTAATTTCTTAGATCTGAGTATTTTTATATGATGATTAAGAGAAGCGCCTGTCAACCCAAGTTCGTTGGCCAAACCTGCTTGTGTCATAGGCCTTTGTCTAAGTAAATCCAGAATAGCTCTTCGCATTGGATCAACAAGGATTTTTGCAATTTTCGCGTCATTCACTATATATACTGCTTTCATAAATTAAGAAATCACCCACTAAATTACTTTGTAAGGAATAATTCTATCGTTATTATTAAATATATTGAATCAAGGCAAATAACAACCAATACTTTGATGCTTGCGAAAACACTAGACATGATGTTGAAACGTATATTTGTATTAGATGTTATTATTTCAATTATTCTTTAACACTATGTAACTCTAATCATTTGTCTACTATTGCTTTTGCATTCAATAAATGGTAGAGGCATCTAACCATTAAGTTTATCTAACCCATTTGTATAGTTAGAATAACTAGGGATGATTCGAGCTGTCGATAAATGGACTCTAAAAGATCGTGTAACATTCGTTTACATTGTATTAGTATTCTCCATTTAGTATTACGAAAGGTATATGTATAATAAAGGGCGCATATTCAGGATGGTCTGCAGCAACAATGTTAAAATTCGTTTAATTTTTGTTTCTTTGATTTTTATTACATTATTGTTAGCAGGTCCCTTCACATCATTTATTTTTCATCGTTATATTCTTGATCGAAAGGCATACGCGGACGGTCTAACTCAAGAGAACTTACCTCCTGCTACCGTAGGAAGTAGAAAAGCAAGTCTTTTCGTCAAAGTTAATCCGCCCATTCTCACTACTGACAATAGACAGAATGCATATCTACAACTTAGATTATTTGATGCAAACAACAATGAGACTATCCAACACGTTACTTATCAAATAACAGTTACTAAGGGTACGGATTCATCAACATCTTCATCATCTGGTGAGAGACCTCTTCTGAGAGACTTTTTTCATGCACATAATGGTTTGCTTACTTTGAAGATACAGCCGGCACCTGGTTCTGTTACAGTATATGGAGAGCAGGATCCATTTCAAAATGCGTGGGTAGCTGATCCTGGAGGAAGTGTAACTGTTAAAGGTCCTGTTCTATTGGAAGGTGGATTATACCATTTTCAAATTACTATTTTTGGAATTGATAATGATAGGAATATCTTTATTCCAGAAAATGCACCCAAATTTGATTCATATCTTAGTATAGGAGATGTTTATCGTAATATTTGGAATTACCAAAATCATAATTATAACACAACTCTGATCTCATACTACGATAAAATTAACAACAAAATTAATTTTGACCCAGCAAAGAAGTCATTTTCTTGGTCGATGCCATTTAACTGGAATCTGACACGTCTTAAGCAACAACCTATTTTCGTACATGAAGAGATGAGGCTTCCAAAATCTTGGAAAGGTTTTGGAGATTCAACAAGATTCAACGCAACAGTTAATGGTCAACCATTATCAGGGCGTTCTTTAGCTATAGATCCATTCTCATTTCCTAGCGCGATGGTTGTGCATTATCTGGTTAACAAGAACGATGTGTTGAAAATTGCAGAGCAAGAAGCAAACCAGACTACCACAAATACCAATTCAAGTGCTCCTAATAGCAGTGTTAAGACTAACAACTCTACTGGAGTAATGAGATTCGATTTAATAACACCTAGTGCTAGCGCTCAACAACAACAGCAGCAGATTACAACTTCGTCAGACCTGGTTACAAATACTGGCGGCATACATGCTGCAGTATCATGGTCACCAAATCCACTTAAGCCAAATTCACAAACAACTGTAAAAATTTCATTTTACGATCCAGTTACTTCTAATCCCTTATCAACAAACGATATAAAATATGATATGATTATACTTGACAAAAAGGGCCACGCTATAATAACTAAACAAAGTCTCTTTGCAAAAAACGCAACTGATAGTCAAACACTTACCTTCCCTGCTAAGGACATATATCAAATACAATTGCAAATTAAAGGACTCCAAAAAGCGGGGCAGACACCTGATCTTACGCGGAATGGCATAGCAAGAGGGTACGTAGTAGTACCTGAGTTTCTAGGTAATTTGACTATGGTTTTATTGATAGGAGGATTATTTGCGATTATAATGTCAAGTAAGAAACTACGAAGGCCAGATCGTTGGACATTATAAAGGCAGACAGTCCAACATCAAATGGTTTTGTGAAACACTAGTCATGATAAAATAGACTTCTTACCTATCTTTAACAAGAACGTAATGCTACTTTAAGCAAAGAACACTAGTCAAATAAAATAGTCACTTATAATTGGTAACACTGTATCACTATATAACTCTATTATTAATGAACTACAGTCAAACACTTTATAACATCTAGATTGTTTCATAATCGAATTGAAAATACCTTGTTGTCTATCTGTGGAAGGCAGATCAATTATAAAGTAAATTACGGCTTCACTATAGCAATCCAGCAACAACATTTCTTTCCCGTATAAACGATTATTAGGTACAAAACTCAGCTATAGTGACAGCGGCCGGTGATTATTCACAATTCAGTATCATACTGTGTGGGAATCTCTTATCTGGGGTTTTGTTGCTAGTATTCCACTGATCATAGGATCTATAGTTGCATTGTTTGTAAGCCTCCCAAAGAGTATCATTGCTGCTATTATGGCCTTTGGTAGCGGTGTACTAATCGCGGCACTATCATTTTCTCTTATGGAAGAAGCTTTTAATCTATCACAATCTATACCATCTGTAGCTATTGGGTTTATTCTAGGGGGAATATCATATAGTGCAGCAAATCGCATTCTCGATAAGAAGTCTAAAGATGATAGTTCTTCCTTCTCTACTCCCAGTACTGTAACTGCTACTGTAAGAAATAGAAAGAGATCTCATGGTGAAAATTCTGGTGGCGGTAAAAGCACATCTGGATTGTCTTTGCTTGTTGGATCTGTTATGGATAATATTCCTGAAAATATGGCTTTAGGTATTTCCCTTGTTACAGGCGGAGCAGTAAATGTAGTACTGATAGCCGCAATATTCATTTCAAATTTCCCGGAGGGTTTGGCTTCCACACATGGTATGAAAGCCAATGGAAGAAGTAAAAAATATATTCTTTTTTTATGGTCTATAGCAGTAGTAATAGGAACTATATCTACAGCTATAGGCTTTGCTGTGCTATCAAAAACTAGTCCTGCTATAATATCCATAGCCATATCGTTTGCTGCAGGAGCGATACTTGTCATGCTAGCCGAGTCTATGATACCAGAAGCTTTTGAAGAAGGAGGAAGTAGAATAGGTCTTGCCGCTATGGCAGGTTTTGTTATTGCTTTTATACTGGGTAGAATAGGCGGAGGATAATTCTTTTGACTTAGCCTAAGAAGTTGTTTTTCTCTCAATACGATGAAACTTCTTAGCTTCTCTCAATAAATTGCTTAATGTCCTCCTATATATTCATAAATTATTCTCTCATTAGCATGTCAACAATCATCTTATCGTAGGATCGGGAAGTCTAATATTTAGCACATTAAAATTCATGTCATGACTGCAAATGAACCAGTCTAGTGAATTTTCGTTTTTCAATAAGGTTCATTTTATTCTCTTATAAATCTGAACTTTAATCTTTTCAAGTTGTATTCGCTTTCTGTTATGAAATGTTTTTTGTATTATATGTATATGCATAATGGAACTGATGATGAGCGTAGATAAGATAGTTTCATAATAGTAACACTTGCAAAGAAGCAAGTCTTTAATATTGCAAACAATTCAAATGAGTTATAATATTTGGGGTATCAGAGTGATGGCAAGGCTTCTAAAATTTTTGTCAATTTATTGCTATTCTTCTTGTTAGTGGTCATCATAATCACTAGCTCAATAGTTCAATTGTCTTTTTATAACAAAAATAATGATCTTAGTATTAACAATTTTGTTTATTATCACTTAACATATGCCACTTCCCATGAAGGAAAATCATTTACTGTCGTAATACCAAAGGGCTCAGCAAATCCAGAAATCGATATTACCAAGCTAGGTCCAAGGCAGTGGTATCTTCCAAGACAAATTGCCATAGACTTGAATGATTCTGTTATCTGGACGAATCAAGACACAGAATCTCATACTGTCACAAGTGGCATGAGTGCTGGAATTGAAAGTGTGATGAATAATAAAAAAGGCATACCAAATGGGATATTTGATAGTGGTTATTTCAAACCTGGACAGTCATGGAATCATACATTCACTAACCCAGGAACATATAGTTATTTTTGTACTATCCATCCATGGATGGAAGGATTAGTTACCGTTCAAGGAAAAATACAAAATAAAATCCCTAACTACCCTGTTGATGACTTAGGTAAACGAATAAGCAAATTTCCAGTTTACAAGTTTACAAGTGATGGAACGTATGAGGTTGGTTTAAGCTGGGATCCGAACGTCTTACTAACAGGCAAAGATATATCTTTTTTTATGATTTTCTTCGATCGTGTTAACAATAAAGCACATCTTTTACCATACGATTTTATTTTGATACAAGACGGAAAGCAACTTGAACGTATTCCAAGTATTACACAAATTGGAACTAATATTCAGCATTATGTATTTTCAAACTCTGGGCCCATCAATATCAGAATTGAAAATGTTGGAGGGGTAAAAACATCTTATGCTCAGTTTAACAGCACTGTATTTGATAATCCCAGTCTTTCCTCATCAGCTGCAAATCAACTAGCGACACAATATAAGAATACTAATAGTCAATCTAATAACCCCTTCAGGGTAAATCCTTTAACTCTTGTATATATTGTATACGGTGTGATTATTGGGGTTCCTGCTGCTGTAGCGGTAGTTTATTTTCTATATAGAAGAGGCGTAATCTAAATGCGTTTGCTAATGCAGTATAGGTTCATTCTTCAAATAGCGCCTATAGAACATTTACCCGTATGGATTTCATTTAGTGGGCTATTTGGTCACGATCAATATTATAGTATCCTATAAAGATGCAGGTGATTTGATTGCTATTGTTACTCAACAGGTTATACCTGCGGCATACAAAGTATGTAGATATATACATAGGTTTAACTGCATATAACCTTTAGATTTGTCAATGATAGATTACAAACCAACTTAATAATACAACATGACGCATAATCTATTTACATAAAACTATAAGATCCACTAGAATAGTCTAAAACTCAAATATGGACAACATACCGTTAGGAAAATCCAGGATTACTTCACTTCCGTTATATGTCTCTACGTGTTTTTTTGGTACAAGATACTCCTTCAATCCACCTTGTGTTGTGATAACAATAGAATCTTCATCAATTGCAACAATCTTACCCACAGCTCTGAAATCTTTTGTTCTGACATTTTTATGGATTATATTTTCCCATTCTGTTACAGGGTCTGTCATTCCTTTTGCATCCTCCACTTCCACTTTATTAGCACTATAATATTAATAATTACGTGATATTCATAGAAGGGGTTTCGAAAAGGTGAAGATAAGGTGTTAAAATAAAAAGTACAATGCAGTTGATTGCCGTATCTTAAAAATGATAGATCCAATGCTTCAATGGTGCCTTACATAACGGATTGACATGTATTTCTCTAATCGACTTTTATCCTCTTTTTGACCAATATTTCATACATCTTGTGTGGTGCCAGACTCTGTCATTTACTTCATTTACCTAATCAAAGTTTGAATAGAACTAGCTTACATCGATAGGCCCTGTGTTTTTCAAGATTTGCATAGTCTGGTGAGAATCCTTTATTGTCCCATACTAAGGAAACTGTTAAATCTATTACCTTCGCTACAGGAACGTGTTTTATCGTAGAGTGGAAGGACAGAAATTTCAGAGATATCATCCAGTTTGTTTCATCATACCACCACACATTGTTCGTGCACTTATTTCGACAGGTGACGAAGAACAGAAAAGATGGGCTTTGCATGCTCTTATGGGAAGTCAGCGGGCTCGCACTCGTAGAAGCATTGTTAGTTTAATGACTGATGTATCTGCTCCATCGACAAAGCTGAGGCGCACTATATATGATGCAAAACACGGAGCCTCTTTACCAGCCCCAGGAAGAGATACTCCAGTTCGCAATGAGGGAGATCCTGCAGCAAGCGATCTCGCTGTCAATGAAGCGTATGATTTTTCTGGCAAAACATATGAATTTTACAAATCTGAGTACAATCGAAATTCTCTCAATGATAAAGGGCTCGAACTGGTTTCAAGTGTTCATTACCGTAGGAGCTATAACAATGCATCTTGGGACGGAAGCCAAATGGAATATGGTGATGGTGATGGAAAGTTGTTTCAACGATTCACCAAATGCATTGACGTAGTTGGTCATGAGCTGACTCACGGCGTTACTACTTTCACGGCCAATCTGGACTATCAGGATCAATCTGGATCTTTGAATGAAAGCTTTTCAGATGTATTTGGCTCACTATTGAAGCAATATTCCCTTAAACAAACAGCAGATAAAGCAGATTGGCTTATCGGTGAGGGCCTTTTGACTCCTAATGTGAATGGAAAAGCACTCCGTTCTATGAAGGCACCTGGAACTGCATATGATGATCCAAAACTAGGCAAAGATCCTCAGCCCTCTCATATGAAGGACTGGTGGAATGATGAATTTAATGATGATAATGGTGGTGTCCACGTAAATTCTGGAATACCAAATCATGCATTTTATCTGGTAGCAACAGAGATCGGTGGTTATGCATGGGAAAGTGCCGGAAAAATTTGGTATATTGCACTAAGAGATAGATTGACCGCAACATCTCAGTTTAAGAATGCAGCAAAGGCAACATTTGATACTGCTGGGGCTATCTATGGTGATAAGAGTAAAGAGCAGAAAGCTGTGCAGAAAGGATGGGAACAAGTAGGAATCACAGAGTGGAATAATATAGGAGTTGAGGAGGGCATCAAGAAATAACCATTCAATAATATGTATAATTCCGAGCAGAGAAAGATGAGGATATATTTTCGTCGATCAGGGGGATTTGCTGGATTGAGCTCTGAAGTAGAATTCGAAACTGACTCTCTTTCGCCTGAAGAACAACAAGAAATTCAAGAGTATGTCAATAATGCCAGTTTTTTTAATTTACCCACATCCTTCTTACCTTCACAACGAGGTGCTGCTGATTATTATCAGTACAGAATTTCGATCGAAACACCAGAGTGCAAACATAGTATAGTGACAACTGAATTTAATACTCCAACTCAATTAAAACCACTCATCGAATATTTGACAAAAAAGTTGGAAAAACAACAAGAGTGAAAGTTTGTTTGTATATGAATGTCTTTATCACATGTACAATAGGGGAATTATATTATTGCTATCAAAGCTAAACACATTGGATCAAAGTATAGCAATTTTATAATAACAACGATTAGTTAGCTAATTACATGCGGCATGACATATGTTACCTGTTTATTCTCTAAATACACTCATGGCGGTCATGAGGATCGTATCTACTCGTTCGCTACTCTTTCTATCTCATCGGCAATAGCGAATAAACCCGTAGGCACATCAGACGAGAAATCGCTCCATGAAACCGTATGAGAGTTGTTACCAAGTAAAATAGTCAATCTATATGAAAAGGAATCCCTCTCATTTTTAGATGAATTATAATTGTTCTTGGCGTCAAAGAAATTATGGTCAATGATCACTTTTTTTAAGTTATCTATGGTAGAAGAGGGCAATATTCTCTTCTCTAAGACCTTGTTATTGATGATCTGTAGCTCTTTTGTATTAGAATCAAATGTAATTGTCTTATTTGTAAAAGAGATCCCGCCACTTTTTTTGTAAATGAAAGTAAACTGAGCCGTATTGTCATTTATGACGTTCTGGGTAGGATCGTTTAACTTATCTTGATTTACCAAATTCATTGCAAATGAATCTGGCTGCAACGATATTGTATATATAATCTGTGGCACAACCAGCATAATGATAGATAAAGCTATAGAACACTTGAATATGGAAGCTATTGATTTATCACCACTGGTAATTTGGTTACATATTAAATCTGGTATTAAAGTTTTGTATCCCCCCTTTAAATGATGGATTTATGCAAATACGATCTAGTTTTGACTTGTTAGAGTTATTGACCAAAACTTGTTTTGATGTAGTAAAAGAAAGCCTATAAGTAGAGAAATTCTTAACGAGAATTTTTATCTACCGATATATTTATTTCTTCGAAGTGGAACTAGATAGGAGATGAATCCTACGTCAAATCTTTAGTATCCATCGAGACTATAATTTAATCAATGAATTTTATACAGAACTAAGCAACGTGATTCTGATTTTTCTCACTCGCAAAGATATCGGTGATCAAACACTAAGAAAAAAATAATGAAAAGTGTCCCCAGTATCCGAACCATATCGTATTGTCTACAATATTTACTTCAATGTCACGAAGTATTGTAGTATTTCTCCGATCAAGGGAAACGATAAATTTTCAATCATCATCTACGTATGATTTTTGTACTAATAACAATACTATATCCCAACTTCTATCATCTTCTAAGCATCTTATTGAGGACCACCTTAAAGAGAAATTAAATGAGTAAATTTTTTACATCTGCGAACCAATCTGTTATAGACGAGAGAAGAATGAGACAAAATTAGTGGCAGTGTCATACATTAGACAGTCGTATAAACAAGGAATAAATTCCCTGCTGCTTATCTACACACTTAACCTCTAAGAGATTGAATTTTAATGCCAGCTCAAATTAAAGTCAATTTGGTTTACAAACCATAGACGTCATACCTTTTTGCTCTAGGAGTTGTTTAGCTCATGTTTCTTCCAGCTTTTCTTTTCTTCTTTTTTTGTTATCTTTTCGCCGAGTAAGGTAATCTGCTAAATGCATTAAAATTATTCCAAAACCAAACATGTATTATTATATCTGATATTCATCTTCCCAGTAGTTAAAGTATATTCTTATGCTATAGCTTTATTTAAATGACCAAGATCTTCATAAGTAGCACGAAAATATCCCGATTCATCTTTATTCACATCCAAACTACTCATTGACGATTGAAGTATATCTGAAAAGGCTTATTTGGAAAGATACAAAAGGAAAGATTCGATGAAATAGAGAATTGGGCTGATAAACTTAAAATTCACTAATTAAGGAAAGATGAGAAAAAAGAAATATTGGATATCCTTAGGCACAGATAAAATAAAGTTTATTCTCTGTTTCTATTATTACTTGTGTTAGAAGTATATATTACATAGGACTATTGTTTTAAAGCGACTGTGACGCGTATATTGCAGTTTATAATAAAGGAAGAACTGATAACTACATGTTATCATTCTTATTATTATAATCTTCATCTTCATATCTAAATGACATATGTTCTCCACTATGGCATAGTGGACAATCTTTCTCTTTCCTGCGATCAATATTAAAAACAATACCGCAGTTCCTACAGACTCGTATATATTGCGACATAGATATGTGGTATGATATACACAATTCTCCTATTTGAAGTAAGCCTCAATGTAAATTTGTAATCTAACTGTCTCAGCTACAAATATTAATTACTCCTGAATGCCCAATGGAAATCTGACATTAATCAAATACGGCTGTTGACTCACTAATCTCATAAATAATATTGTATATAGTGCAGATTTATTAATAAACAGGCCACAGTACCTTTTAAAGATTAGTCGCGTTTTACTGTCTCATAATTGGAACTCCTTTTAGCATCAATCTCAGCTGGCTATTATCACTTTACAATACTGCAATTGTGTTTCTTTTATCATCAAATCTTCAATTAAGATTCCGGAGAATAGTTTTAAGAATAGCGTGAAAAGATCAACATACCCGCTAATTGGAATGAATTTCCTTATGAAAATAGATTTTTAATTACGTGGGAAATATTTCAATTCAGAAGATCAAGTCAGAATTGTCTTGTTTCTCGTTCACCAGTCAATTCTTCCACATACCAGTAATATAAAAATCCGCTGGCTCTTTAAATTGCTGCTCAACATTGATAACGATAAAAAGAGCTAATCTATCACTCTACCATTATTCCATTTTTCATAATATGTAACTTTATCTAATTCTATTCTATGAAGCCAACCAGCCTTTTCTAAATCTGGTTTTTCAGCAAATTCACTAACATAGCCTAAGCAAAGATAAGCTATTGGTCTTACATGCTCAGGTATTGATAGAATATTTTGCAGATCTTTATTTGAAAGAATACTCACCCAGCCAACGCCTATACCCTCAGCTCTTGCAGCCAGCCAAAGATTTTGAATTGCACAGCATACACTATAGACTCCTGTTTCAGGGATAGATGTCCTTCCAAGAACGAATGGCCCAAATCTTGTAGGATCATATGTTATGCATATATTTATTGCTGATTCCATAATTCCCTCTAGTTTCAATTTCAAGTAATTTTGTAAACTTTGATTATTCCCGTCCTTATCATCATTATTATTATCATCATCATTATTATCGTCATGTTCAGCAACATGATCTGAGAGCAGTGAAATTGACTTCTTATGCTCTCTAATAAAAGACTCTTTGACTAATTGTCGAGTATGTATTTCTCTAATTAATATAAAATTCCACGGCTGAGAAAAACCAACTGACGGAGCATGATGCGCAGCATTTAAAATTCTTAACAAGACATCATTTGGAATGTTTTTGTCTTTAATAAAATGAGATCTAACATCCCTTCTTGAAAAAATAGCCTTATAGAGTCCTTTTTTTTCTATATTGGAAAATGAAAAGCATCTGCTATCATTATCTTTATAGGCATTATAATCAGCAATTTTCATTCTTGTGAACTTTACATCTGTGACTATATATCTATTAGTAATCTCTATTCTAGATTAGTTGCAATACAATTGGATTTTGAAATGAATTTGTTATTTTATACTCTTCTTTTAAAAGGATTATAATTTATCACAATGTTCAAAATTCTTGTAAACGCGAAATTGGAACATCAGATAACGGGCCAAAATGAATCCCTCTATGTTGTGAATGCTGTTATCTTATACTATAGCTTAAACTTAAGTACATCTTATCTACCTATATTCTATTTATCAAATCTTGTTTCATTTTTTGAAATTCAGAATCTGATATTACACCCTGTTCTTTAAGTTTGGCTAATTTGGTCAATTCGTCAGCAATTGATATTGATGATGATGTCGGTGAGGCACGATAATTCTGTTGCTTTTGCTGATATGCTAATGATGAAGACGCTTGCTCTGGTATTTTACCCATGCCATTTCTTATTACTTCTATCAAGTCCTCGGCTTTCTCTTTTGGAATTGCAGTTATTACTCCATTCTCCATACTTATATTATTATTATTATTATTTTGATCATCTTCATGACCAGTTAACTTCTCCATGTTTCTTAATCTACCCGAACTAATCAGTCCTGGCGCTTTGAAAATAATACTGGATGAAAATATGCCTTTATCTAATTTAACTCCGGTTATCATATCATAGGGAATATCTATTATCTCTTCACGCATTCCAAGCATATGTGGGTCTTTAATTATAATCCTTCTATCTGTACCAAATACAATATTTGGAGTCATCTTAGACCCCCCTGGTTTTAGTCTAGATTGTCTTGCTACAACCAATACTTCCTCATTTGGATTTAGCATATTGGCAATTTTCCTAATTTCTTCTAAATCTTCTTTGTCTGTAATATTTGTTATAAATGATGATGGTATCGGAGAGTCCTTTTTGCCAAATTTAAAAGGCATGTGTATATGTTCTTATAAATCTGTATTTATGAAATTCTATAGTATCTTGTTCTCCAGTTTCACAAATAATTCTTATAGTATAAAATAATGCTTCCTTATCAAATTAACCTTTGAATTATTACTATATCTATCTTCCAAATACACCAACCCAGAACTGCTACAGTATATTTACTGCACTGAATGGTGTATGTGGTTTGACTGGAACTACTGAAATTCCATCTGCTCAATGATTCCGTTATTTTCTTGCCCTGCATCATTGCTTTGACTGGATTGTTATGAGAGTTGTTGATGTAAGACCGATAAAGTTAAGTGAGTAGATTGAAGAGAGTATATTCCTTCTTCTATGATATTGACCTTGAATTCTAAGGCTAGGCTAAATAATGGAGTTGATATTCCATACCTTGGCCTGGGAGTTTACCAATCACCACCAGGCAAGATTACTCTAAGGGCAGTTAAATACGCATTAGAGAGTGGATATAGACATATAGATACTGCGGAATTGTATGGCAATGAGACGGATGTCGGTATAGCGCTACGAGAAAGTGAAATTAGCAGGGATGATGTCTTCATTACAACAAAGGTGTGGAATAGTCACCAAGGATATGATTTAACCTTGCGAGCGTGCGAAGGGAGTTTACAGCGCCTCGGGTTATCTTATATTGACTTATACCTAATCCACTGGCCAGTACAAGGATTTGGTAATGATACATGGAAAGCTATGATAAAATTACTGCATGAAGGTAAAGCCCGTGCAATAGGTGTAAGCAATTACTCGATCAGAGAGTTAAACGAGGTCCTAGATATGTCATATGTTGCGCCTGCAGTAAACCAGGTAGAATTCCATCCTTTTCTATACCAAGAGCAACTATTAAAATTCTGTAAAAATAACCATATCCAGCTCGAGGCATATAGTCCGTTGACTAGGGGTAAGAGACTCAATCATCCAGATATCATAAAGGTAGCAAAGAAATATGGCAAAACATCAGCACAGATCCTGATACGCTGGAACTTACAGCATGACATAGTCACGATTCCAAAATCAATACATGATAATAGGATATTGGAAAATAGCCAAGTGTTTGACTTCCATATTGAATCCAAAGATATGAAACTGCTCAACTCGATGAATGATAATTTCCGTACAGTTTTCTTGAATTAATGATAACAACTAAAACTGAAAAGAAAAGCTAAATTACAAAATAACAAGAGCCATTCTATTTATTTATAGGGATCTAATCTCACTCGCAGGGCAGCAGAAGCAACAACAACAACAACAACAACAACAGAACATATCCTTTTTTCTACTCTAACTTACTTTCAAAATATTTATCCATAAGTTGTAAGTCATCTAATATTAGTATCTTATGTGCAATATTATGTAGGCTGTTCTGGATGGAGCTATTCTGCTTGGCAAGGTCCATTCTACCCTGTTAATATCGAAAGTTCCCAATGGCTAAATTATTATGCTCACATTTTTGACTACGTCGAACTTGACTCTTCTTTCTATAGGATGCCAAATATATTTACAGTTAAAAATTGGTATAAGAAGACTCCTGAGAATTTCAGATTCACAGCCAAATTTCCAAAAGTTATTACTCATGATAAACGATTAAAAGATGTTAGCAGAGAATTAGAACATTTTTTTCAGAGTATGCTGCCACTTGCAGATAAGATTCTGACATTGCTTATACAATTACCTCCATCATTAAAGATAGCTGAAGGTATAGAGAATTTAAGACAGATAATACCAGAACTAGATAACAGATTCAGATATGCTATCGAGGTCAGAGATAGATCTTGGTTTCAGGATTTAGCATACAACTTCTTTGCAAATAATAACATCTGTATGGTATGGAGTCAACTTGCAGAGCTTGCAACACCCCCGATAGCCACTACAGATTTTCTGTATGTTAGGTTCATAGGAGATAGAAGTATATCTGAAAGGGATTTTGGAAAGATACAAAAGGATAGAGTAGCGGAGATGGAAAATTGGGCTGATAAACTTAAGAAGGTTATTGAAGAGGAGAGAAGGGTAGAGAACGACAAAGAAAACATTAGTCTTGCAATAGTATCAGTAAATAATCATTATGCTGGCTTTGGGCCAATGACAGCCAACATTTTCAGAAGGATGATAGGATTACAACAAGCTCAATGGAAAGATGATAATAATAATAATGATAACAACAACAATGAAATAGTGTGGAATAATCCTTTTGAGAGTAATCCGCTATCAAAACAAAGCAAACTTTCAGACTTTAATGTAAGTTAAGGCTACAAAAAAGGTATAGTTAACTATCTTAACCATTTCCTTCTCATAAAGTATCTTGGTAGTAAAACACAAAATTAACAGTTACTCACATGCAGCCTTATTCGTACTTATGTGTACTTATATGCAGTATACAGCAAAAGAGTTATTTTACTAAATCGACTTGTTATAATTGACTATCCAACCCTCTCTAAAATAAAGGGTTTTTTATCATTTTTCTTCATAACTATTTGAGATGCTTCATTATTTACTAGTAACAACAGTACTATTATTTTCTAAAGAGCCCTTCAGATTAAGATTAAGACTAGGCTGAACGTCTGGCTTCCAGGTAAATACTTGGATTCGAAGATCTTGGTTTATTATATATATAGATGCATCTGGAAAGTGAATAACGTGTCCATAAAATGTGCAATATCTGACTGTAACTATCATTTAATGACCTAATCTTTTCTATTTTGAAACGATTTGTCGGCAATATAATCATTAAATAATATTTGGGGACTAAATCTTTGATGCGGAATCGTATTAATGTGCGGACAAGAAACAATTAAATTTTCTCAATATTTAAGCATTTCTCGTTCAAACCTTGTATAATATTATCTTTTATGAGGACAATATATAAAGAAATTTAAGAACATAGTAACAAATATAAATTGAATTAGAGTGTAGTGCATATGAGAACATTATACAAAGACTTTGTTCTAGTTGTGGTAGCTGTAACATTACTAGCGATGATGATAGCGAGTTTTATTGGGTTTCCAGTGCAAGCACAAGTTCCTGTCTTTGACAAATCGAATTTTCATGATCCACTGAAAATAGACAACAAGTATCTCCCTTTTAAGCCTGGCAAAATAATGATTTACAATGGTACGGATGAGGAGGGAAAGCCGGACCGGGATGTTATCACCGTCACCAACATTACAAAAGAAATTCAGGGGATACCCACACGTGTGGTTAATGATACTGAGTGGGTGAGTGGAAAATTAGTAGAGACTACAAATGATTGGTATGCACAAGACGATAAAGGAAACGTATGGTACATGGGAGAGGATACCACTGACTTTACCAATAAGAAAAACCCTCATGAAGGTTCCTGGCAAGCCGGAGTGAAAGGAGCGAAGGGTGGAACAATTATGCTAGCAGAACCCAAAGTAGGAGTTACGTATGATCAGGAGATCGCCAAGGGCGTGGCTGAAGACAAGGCAACTGTTCTCAGTTTGGACAATAATCTCACTGTTCCTTACGGTTCTTTCTCGCATGTGCTCAAAACAAAGGAATTTTCATCACTCGAGCCTGATGTCTCTGAAAACAAATACTATGCAGCCAATGTAGGGGATCTCAAGGAAAAAACTAAAGGTAGTAAAGAAGGAATTGAGTTAGTACAAATCAAATGAGGATATTTAATCAAGGAGTACTGAGCTATAGAGATTGTAACTCATCCAAAACCTCATTTATTAAAAGTAAATCATTTGTGAGAGTCTTAATTAATGTAAGTTAATATTTTTTGAAGAGAAGTAAGAGCGAAATCAGGAAGATATTATTTTTCTTAGATCATCTTCTTTTATCAAAAACCTGTTATTTGAGTTATGGTGGTGGTGGCTACGACTACGATGATGATGATCACGATCACTAGATTCTGATATCTCAATTATCAGATTATCATCATTGTTAAATTGATTACCTCTGGACATTTGAATACATTTGCTAAATCTTTTAACGATGCGTTTGTTATAGTTAGCATGTTTATGAGTGTTATCATCATCATCATCATCATCATCACTGCTATCTTTATTCAAAGATACTATAAACAATAGATTATTCTGTGAAGATTGCCTTCTTATAGAAGTCATGATCTCACATATCATAAATTCAGCTTCTTCAATTTCAATTTGTGGATCGTTCATAAACATACCAAGCAAACCAGCGATTACAATTAGTTTAGTATTGTCAAATTGTTGTTGAATAACTTTAGGTAATTCATTTACTATTAAATTAGCTAACTGGTATATTGTAAAAGCTCTACTTACAATTATACTTCGCAATACCTTTTTAATATCAAGTCCATACTGTCTTGCAAAGCTCACACATTGGTAAGGGTCTGAATTATTACCGCCAGCATCAATAATTATAACATGACTAGAATCAAACCCTCCATCATCATATCTATTTGATGACAATAAAGCACGAACACATAATCTTGAGATTAGTAAATTAGTAAACCCTGCTTGTCCTACAATGCATACAGATTCACCAGTTGTGAAATATAGCAATGAAGGGTTTATCTGTTGGATATCAAGAGTTAACCTATTATTAATTTCTAATATATCATAAGCAGTTTGGAATTTTGGATGAGGTAATAACGATAGTTGTTGTTTATTAATAGTATTATTAGGATCTTGTATTAGTTGATATTTCCTTTTAAGAAGAGAATTAGCAAGTCGTAAGCCACACTTTGGGCATTCTTCCTTTTTAGAAAAATAAGCGATAGCAGATTGTATTTCTTCCTCCTTTGATTCTACTATTTCCTTTAATACTGTATTGCATTTTGAGCACAAATATTGCAAAACCTGATTATTACCACTGCTACTGCTGCTAGCAACGGTAGTGGTAGCATTGAAACTGCTAAACCTCATCTGGGGAACTAAGCAAGAAAAAA
>DASQQB010000055.1:0-7682 GCA_035643635.1 Nitrososphaeraceae archaeon
ATACTTTCTTAATGCTACATCCTGAGTATTACCAAGCTGAGGAGAAGCAAATTTCTTACCACCTAGGTCCTTGACCGAATTTATTTTTGCATCATTTCTTATTACAAACGATGCTCCCCCACTTGTAGCACCTGAAACGATCTTGAGATCTCCTTCTGATACCACATAGCCATTAATTGCAGGATTAGAGCCTACATAAGTTACATCAAGCTTTTTAGCTAGCAACGCCTCAATAGCTGATGGACCTGCATTGAATACAAATGTTTGGACAGTTACGTTGTTGCCTAATTCTTTCTCGAAATCTCCATTTCCTAATCCTATGACTGCTTGGGCATGGTTTATGTTTGGAAAATAGCCAATTCTTAATGTCTTCTTTACTCCGTCTGTCGTGGTAGTAGTGTTGGAGGCCAGTGTTTGTGTACTGGTATTTTTCTGCTGCTCTTGTTGTTGAGCTCCTACAGGAGACGAAATATTTGCAATAGGTATTGCTATTAAAATTATTGCTACTGTAACTAAAGCAATAATTGTTGTTGATTGTTTTATAGTTATTGTTTGCATATTAGTATGTTGCATAATTAAGGAACCTCAATATTACTGATATCTAATATAGAGTTTTGGACAATATTATGACAATATTATTACACAAATGAGAAGCTAAGGATTCGGCTACTGATAATAATATATAGATTCTACTATATTTTATTTGTTCTTCTTCTCTTTCTTATCGTTATAAAATAAAAGAAACAAATTCACAAGACCAGTCCTGTCAATATGTAATATCAAACCTTCTAAAATATACTGTAACAGTTTTTGACCATATCTAGCTAGCCGGTGATCGTAAGGTTCTTGCTGTTAAAGCCATGACTTGGTCTGGTATGTATGGAATAATTATTTATAAAAACTGATGATAACGCTCTCGTACAATCTGTAGCTGTATAGAAACGCAAGTTTCAACTTGATAAATAACAACAAGTCTGAAATTGATTATATTATTAATTATTAACCCTCATTGCATAGCCCGAAATCATTTTATCTAAAACATTCCGAAGGGAGATATTTTAGACACTGCAAATTGGTTAGCTGCAACACCTTCAATTATTATGTGTAACTAGTTGCTCGGTTACTTTTACTAATTGGCCTAAATTTTGCATCAATTCGCGCCACGAATTTTCACCCATTTCTTGCTTTACTTTGCGTTGGACTTCATTCCAAAGAAGAATAGTCTTGGATACAGTACTACGTCCTTTTTGAGTAGCAGTCACAATTCTTGTTCGCTGATCTTTGCCTTGAGAAATTTCAATAAATCCCTGCCTTTCTAATACTGATAAATTTCTGGTAAGGGTAGTTCTATCCATTCCTAACTTGTTTGCTAAATCAGAAATTCGGATAGAATCAATATTATATATGGCTTGCAGTACATTAAACTGAGTGGACAATAATCCAGTGGATTTAAATGCATTATCATATAGCAATGTTATTGCCCTAGCTGCCTTCCGCAGTTCGCCACATGTACATGTACCTGCTGACATACTTTGGTCCAGCATTGTTTCGAACTTTTGCTTCTTTAATGCCAACTACGTTGATATGCACGTATCCATAATAAAAGCTTAATTGATAATTACTATCGAAAACCACCTTTCAGGAACGTATATTATTTAATAATACGTGCGGATACACTTATATAAGTGCATATACACCTAGTGTGATTATGTCTTCATTATCATCTGTTAGTATTAATCGTCATGCATGGATTACTCTTGGAATACTTAGCAGCACATTATTAGTGGTATTTTTCTCAGAAACTATGCTTCTGCCAGCGATTCCTGAGATCATGAATGATTTCAGGATAACATATGGGACAGCTGCATGGATATTTAGCTCATATCTCATTGTTGCCGCGGTAATGACTCCAATAGCAGGTAAAATGTCTGACCTCTATGGTAAAAAGAAGGTATTACTTGTACTATTGACTGTATATGTAGCTGGAATAACTGCCGGAGGGTTTGCACACAATATAACATTTCTGTTAGCGACAAGAATTATCCAGGGTGTAGGGTTAGCAGCTGTTCCCGCAGCATTCAGTCTTCTTAGGGACACATTTCCACCAGCAAAGCTTGCCATCGCTGTAGGGGTATTTGGATCTGCATACTCTGCAGGTTCTGTGGTTGGACTCCTAGCTGGAGCCACAATCATTCAATCGTTTGGATGGCATTCCACTTTCTTATCAATCGTTCCCTTTGCAGCGGCAGTAACTATCATGATTGCCAAATTCGTACAAGAAGATAAAGTCCAAATATCGGATCACGGAAATACTCAACAAAGCACCGACAAAAAGAAGCAATACACATCACCTTCTATAGACATAAAAGGTGCTATTGCACTTTCAATAACAGTAATTTCATTTCTAGGTGCGCTGACCCTAGTACAGACCGGAATAAACTCTAAAGTTCTTCCACAGGTCGCAATTGCCTTTGTAGTTTCAGCAATTTCGTTAGCCATCTTTGTTGTAATTGAGAGAAGAATCCCATTGCCATTGGTGGATATGAGGTTGTTAAAAGACAAGACTCTCATGCCTTCTTACATAATAGCAATGGCTACTGGAATTACGATGTTCATGGCATATCCAGCTATAGTACAGCTGGTAAGAAATCCTACACCGTTGGGATTTGGAGGGAGTGCAGTAGATGCAGCAAACGTACAGCTACCATTTACGATCATGTTCCTAGTTTTCTCAAGCGTTACACCACTTATCATTAACCGAATAGGAAAACTAAATCCAATTATAATTGGTGCTGTAATCGGTATAATCGGCTCAGTAGGACTGTTGATGTTTCACTCTACAAAACCAGCGGTATCTATTAATCTGGCCATAATTGCATCGGGCCTCTCAATGACAATAACTTCAACGTGGAATATCATCGTATCGTCATCACCTAAAGCATTCATTGGTATATCAGTAGGAGTGGGCGCTCTTTTGTTGTTTATAGGAATGTCAATAGGTCCAGCATTGACCGGCGTGTATATGGAAAATCATCAGACAATTAAAGGAGTTCAAGGATCATATCCATCTCTAGGATCATATAACCTAGTATACCTTACATCAGGCTTACTTTCAGCTGTCTCACTTGGGTTTGGCTTGATACTAAGAAAACGAGTAGCACAAAAGACAATTGAAGTTTAGTTGCCTGGAGTTTAAAAACAATTGAGAGATCTTACAGCCTAGAAATGTTATAGATGTGGCTTATTATTCCATGAGGAATGGATAGCATCTTTACACAAAGAATATCAAAACATCATCTATCTGGTATACCTATTAAATCCAACAGGTCTTAATATATGACAATTGTAAAGGGCAGAAATTGAAAGTTGATGAGGTCTACTAAGTTTGCCAACAATAAGTATATCATGACCATAGCTTTGACACTTGACGGAGTTACCGGATATCTCCAATGATTCTATTGGCTTGCGACCGCTGCTTTTCCATTTCTTCTATTTCTTTTCTTGCCATTACCATTATTCTCCATTACTATATACACCAAACCTCATTTAGGGAACAAATTACCGTATGATACGGTAGCTAATAAATAACGCATAAGCTCTTTACTTTATTATATCCTATTCCTTATGTTCAGTTATTTTACTGAAGTTTAGAACTACTACATTTACGCTTTATAGTAAAAGTGTAGTTTAAAATCAGATTGTCCATCTTTGAATTAGATGAATTCCATGATAAAAGGAAAATAGGTGAAGCTATTTTTTATAATCGTCTTTGGTGAATTCTTATTGTCTTTGTCAACCTGTAGGCGGAGATTCATTCTCTTCTTCTAATTCCTCTCCATCCTCGGTTTCTTCTAGTTGTTCTCCTTCTTCTTTTGGTAAGCTGCTCAAGTTGTTGTGAAGTCAATTAAATACTATAAAAAAGCTTGCTTTAAAAACCACACCTAAATAGATGACGCTAATTTATTTGATTTTTTAAGAGACGCTGTCCCCATACTATCGATACATAGCAACCTAGTGGTCGATCTAAAACTTTGCTTCTGGGTCCTTGTTGATATCGTATTCTTCTTGTTCTTCATCTGGTCTAGACAAGGACAATGATGGCAAGTCCGTGATAGTCATTACCTGAGGTAAATACTGATAGATTGATTGCAACCTTGCTATAGTCTCGTTACTTTTTCCTATTGCTGCTAGCTTTTCAGTATTAGAAGATTCTGAGTGATTTATCATTTTCCAACATTGTGTTAATGCTAGTTTTAGAGTATCTATTAGTTTCTTGTATTCTTCAATATAGCCATATCTTGACATGGTCATATTATCTAGAAATTCGTGGGATTCTTCTTTTATGTTGCTTTTTATCCTTGTAAGGGTTCTTTGGCTTATTGCTATACCTGTCTTCTGTTCTATTACAGATATTGTAGCCTTGTCAGTATATCCAAAAATATTGGCATCTGCTACTATTTGTTTAATTTCTTGATTTTGATCCCTCCTGAAATTTTTAGCCATTATCCGAACTCAAATCTGTCTATGATTTAGCCAATTCTTCCTTATAGCTTTTAACGTCTTCTTCTTCCTTGGTTATCCTATATTCCAAATCCAGAATGGTTTATAGCTGCCGAATTACTGGCTTTACAGGTAAAGATGGTACATTACAAAATCGTATTAGGCTATTTGTTTGTGATTGGTAAACTAAATGAAAACGTTGCACCTTTGCTATTTGCATTATCTTCAGCCCATATTCTACCACCATGAGCTTCAATTATTTTTCTAGATATATACAATCCTAATCCCATTCCTTTTTCTGATTTTGTTTCAAATTTCTCGAAAAGTTTGTCCTTAACAGCAGGATCTATTCCTTTACCTGTATCCTGTATGCTTACTACAATCAGTTCATGGCTATTTATATTAACATCTTTCTCTCTTTTCATCTTTACTGTGATAGATCCCTCCTCAGTAAATTTGATTGCATTACTCAATAAATTAGAAACAACTTGAACTATTCTCCCTTGATCAGCATGTACAAAAAAAGGATCTTCATTTTCCTTTGAAGCGAACTCCAAGTTTATTTTATTGTCTTTGCCTGTACTTTTAAGTTCAGCTTTATAGTCAGCTAAGGTATCTAAAATTAGTTCCTTTAGATTAAATTGGTTTTTATTCAACTTCAGTGTATGACTTTCTATTTTAGAAACATCCAAGATCGCTTCTGTTAGTGTTTGAAGTTTTTTTGCACTGCGGTGGATAACATCTAGCAATTCCCTATATTGTTTAATATCGCCTTCTTCCTTTGACTGTAAAAGAGCAGACAAACTCAATATTGGTTGTATCGGAGTACGAAGCTCATGTGCTGCTATATCGATAAATTCTTTTTGCATGGTCTCTGTGTTTTTTAACTCCTCATTTAATATACTCTCATTCCAAAGCAGTTCAAATATTGATCTGAATGATTCTACACTATGCTTGCTATTTGAATATATGGGAAAGCCTATAGCTTCCATGAATTCATCAGCATGTGGATCTTTTAGTTCAGCTCTAAAGAATTTTGTATTATCTACTATGAGCATTCCTGCGGAGGAAACGATGCCATTCAAAATTCTGATATTTGATGGGTTATTTACCATCTTTTCTACAATATCGGAATTCTCTTTACTTAAAGGGCAGATAATCTTAACTATCACACCATTTTGTGATGCATTTATGAGATGATCGATAACACCCAACTTATCTACTCTTGTCATTGCTTTATCATTTGGAAGGATAAATAACGCCTCTTTTCTTACAGATTTTGCCAAATCTATAAGAACCTTTTTCGCTCTTTGTGGGTCGTTAATTACCTCAACAAATTCCGGTTCGATCCCTTTTTCTATTGCTAATATTCTATCTCCAGCACCAATGCCATCTTTCCACAGTTCATTGAAAATAAAAGCATAGTGATTAATGTAGGCTTGTTCATTGCTTACCAATAGACTCTTTATCATTTCTTCAGGTTCTTCAGTCTTCTCAGTTGTAGCAACTATTTCTTTATCTGAAACAGCAAAATCAATTGGAGGCATATTGTTAATATCTCTTATTTGTACTCCTATGTCAAGAAATTTCTTAACTAGCTCTGCATCATCCTTGTCCACAATTCTAGTAACTAATTTTATTCCCTTATGTTCTCCATTTTTATATTTATCAATTATTTTTTCATATGAACCAAAGTAATTATTGTATGCTAGACGTAACCCACTGACTCTCAAGCAGATGGAAAATTCATAAGAAGACTCAAGAATCTCTTTTCCCTTTCCAAGTATTTCATCGATATTTTTGAGTATTTTGACCTCTTTTAATACTGCTCCTAGATATTGTCTCATGTCGCGCTCTGTAAGAGATGGTTCAATTCCTGTTTGGTGTATAAGAACAGACTGTTGTTCTTTTGCAGTATTTAATACCCGTCTTTCTATTTCTTCTTTCATTTTTGGTGTTCCAATGATGTCCATCAATTTGGCCACTTCCATGGTAGAATTCCTCCTAATTGATTTTCTTAATGAACTATCTTGTGATACTGATAAAGCTGAGCAGTACAAGCCTATGCTAAATAAGTATGATGCTAATAGTACTAATGAATGAGCAGCTGCTCCATATGTCTGCTGTAGAGCAGAAATTTCATTAGCAATACCGATAATTATAATACCCATTGCAGAAATGATAAGATAGTCTTTTACTTTTATAGAGGCTAGTTTTCTCGTTATAATATAAAAAGCAAGACCAAATAATACGCTACTTCCAATAGTACCAGCTCTAAATACAAGTCTAAAATAAAAGCGATATGGAATATCTGATGGTAGCGAGTATATCAGGCCACTTCCAACTAAATACAACACTAAAGGAATAGCCAAGATAACCCAGAATTTGATGGTGCCAATTTTCTTGCTTTCTGTTCTGTTAGAATAGTAATGTAAAAGGAATGCAGTCCCAATCCATGTCAATATGTATGGCGAGAGTGAAGTCCAATATATGATTTGGTTGTACAATTCTAATAGCTGTGTTGGTACAACAAATAGTGTAGTGGTTAGAGGATTTACTATTTTGTATTGTATTTCACCATGATATTTTTCAAAAGTTTTGTATATATAAGAAGCTTGAGGAATTGCACCTGATGGTGATTTTTCCTGCACTACGTTTATCAACAGTATCTTGTCAAATGCATCTCCTCCTATAGATATAGCAAGAGATGCAGCAGCTAAACCATAAAACAAGAGCATAAAATTCCTTTTACTTGAGCTGTACCATGAAAACAATTTGATACTAATTAATCCCATAATAGCAGTTGCTGCTATTGTGGAGATAGCGTATACCGAGGTAATTGATATTCTGCTGCTAGTAGTAGTACATAAACTGAAGTAATCATGGCAGTTAACACTATTGTTATAGATAACAAATAATAAGATACCAAGTAATGAAAGCTGGATTATCAGTACTGTCAAATACATTATGTTAATCAAACGCGATTTGGTTCTGAGCTCTTTGCTTATCTTACCAGTATATCCTATGACAGCCCACGTTCCAATTCCATATCCAATGACCACGGTAAGTACAAAGAGTACAAATTCTACAACACTTGCGCTTGCTGTTCCATAAGGTAAAATCTGACGAGTCATTAGTAAATCAAGTATTATAAGTACAATTATGACTGCTGCAGTTGCTAA
>DASQQB010000056.1:0-20577 GCA_035643635.1 Nitrososphaeraceae archaeon
AAGTTTTCTAGCCATTCGTCAAATGCGACAATTCTATTAGATGAAATGTAACTAATGTTCATGTCCTTATAGGTCATTAAGATCGCTATTTTTACACACTCTTGAAAGGGTGCTATTGCTATAAAGCCGGCTTCGAACTTAGACTCCCTCTAGATCATATCTTGAGCTTTGCCCCTGTTATTATTCGATATCTGTATAATAATTATTTTTAAGACCAAATATTAAGCGAACCCTACAATTACTCTATTTGTGTATTAGGAGCGGATTAATGATAAAATTATCACGTGATGTCAATCATCGTCTTTATTTCACATAAATATAGCCTATTGGCCACAAGGCGTTATTTGTGAATAATTGTCGATATCACTATACAAAAATAAACATTGAACTATTGTCCAAATTGCCCGAGCTCTAAAACATGGTCGGAAATTCAGTTCATTAAAAATAATCTCGACAATCTAGAAATTGAGGATTAATATTTTTTTGCAAGATCTTGCGTCTTGAACTCGTGTAACACCTGGATTGGATAAGCGTCTAGAGCTGATTATAGAACTATTCCGAATTAGGCTTGGAAGTTGTAGTATTATATTTAGTGCCTAGATAAAATGCATGAGCAGAAATCAGAAATGCTGCTAGTGTCATTTTGGTCGCAAATACCAGATTCCAAGGAGTTTTGTAGTTAGGATAAGCCAAATTGATGTTATCCAAATCTAAGAAGCCTCTTATGGCGTCGGCTGCAATAAACGAATTCCATATTATAAAATTATATATAAATTCATACAGGGCAATCACTGCAACTGCAATAGCAATTAATTGAAGCAAAGAAAGCTTTAGCTGTGTCATGTTTGCAAACCTGTCTTCAAGCAATTTGATTGCGCTGTACCAACAAATAATGGATACAATCATTAGATACGTTACAAGTTTAGTGAGACCGTGGAAAGGGAATTCTGTATCTACTAGGACCTCGCCGATAACAATTCTGCCAGTAGCAAAATACTCCGTAGCACTGACATATAGAGCATAGGATGTAATCGTGAGCATAATTATTGCCGAAAAATAGAAAATGATGATATAGATCCTTTTGGTTCTTTTTTCCTCACGCTCCACATTAAAAGAACGGTGCATAATGCAAATATTGCTTGTGTCATGGATATAAAAATTACATGCTAATAATATTTGGACATTGATTCTGATGCGTTTTAGAATGGCTAAACATCTTGAAACTAAATGTGCAAGGACTCTTTTCACATATGATAATTCCTCACTGAGTATTAGAAATGCCGTGATCATCTCCATAATTATAAGCTAAATTCAATGCAGTCTTACTTTTATCCAGGGTCAGCAGATGTTGATATCATCGATATGATTCCTACAGGAGCAGATTAACGGAAGGAAAAAGGCTTAATGGGTTTGACTATCGATTATGCCTTATAAGTGATTGGTAGCCCATATTTACCTATTTACCAAAGCGACCATCATTTTCATGACCTAGACCATAAGGAAAATTAATCATTTCCTAATCCCATTAATGCGTCAACACTATATAAAAAAATAGGATTAAATTACGCCAAATATGAAATTACTTGTATGGAATGCGCAGTTTATGATACCTATGTAAAAAAGAAAGACGGTAAGATCATGCATTTTGACGTCATTGTAGAAGCGAAAACAGCTCATGAAAAGGCTATTGAATATGGGAAAGAATATCTTGCAAACGTAGGACAATCCGAACAAAAAATGACTCAAGAAGAATGTCAATTTTGCCACATCCAAGAAGCGCCACCAGCAGTAGCGAACGATATTTCATCGAGAGGATACTACATCCAGAAAATGGAAGGATGTCCTTCCTAACGGAAGCCGTTTCATTTTCTTTTTCAGAGATTATTCGTATTTTTGACTCTTACCGTACCATTAGAACTACTGTGTAAAACGAGCTTAATATTAAAGCATAAGGCGCGCCAATGATAGATTTTAAGCAGAAACAATATCTAAGCTGTTAGTAGCCAGATCCACAAGCTAAAGATAATGAGTTAATATATTCAGCCATGTGAGCAAGGCGAAACTCTCATATTATCATTCCTCCATATCTCCAATAACACGAATATGGAAATACTACAGGATAAAGTACTTGGGCGACATCTTTTTGAGAAATATTCATCGAATCCTAAGAACTGGAATTTTATTATTTCGACGTCGCCGTTCAGAGATGGATTTTTTGATGCTACAGTATCAAACAATGAGGAGGTCTGGCAGCTAAAAATCGATTCGATATACAAACCGATACCTATGGTAATTGGAACAAGATTAGACGCTGACTCCGGTAAATTACAAAAATTGACAAGTGGCAATAACGTTATGTTCGGATATAGAGAGCTGGGATCATCTGCAATAATGGACATCTTGGAGAAGTTAACTCAAGAACAACAGGATAATGTAACGAAGGATTCTAACATTGAAGAGGGCACTAATCTTAATTCAATCTTAAGTTCACTTGAACCTGTTATACCGGTAAAGGGAAAGGATTACGCATACGGTCCGTTTGTTTACACGGAAAGAAACCATATAAGTTCTAATGACTATCAAAAAAATGTTGCAGAGCATTTATCTATGAAACTACGGGATAATATCAGGAGCAGGTATTCAAGCTATACATAAAGAATGAAATACGGTTCTGTTGTAATCTATTTCAAATCGTTTTTCTTTAATGCCTGTAGGTAACCACAAAGAGAGTTTTATCGATCTTTAGAAGGGTCTGATCGACCCTAGTTCAATTCATCTACTAACTTTGATATGATACAAATTAACTTTTATGCCAATTTTCATCCACACCGTGACAGATCAATCAGATAATTAAATCTGGATAAACATAACTAGTATACTGATAAGTTCAATACAAACTTGCAGAGAGCAGACATTCTGTTGCCTGCATAAGATAAAGGATATCAGGTGTCCTTCCCTTAAGCCTTTGTATGTAGTTACACGATTTTGAAGCAAGTCTTTCATGTCTATAGGATAGTATTAGTCTAAATGCTAGTACACTCAGGAACATCCGTAAGCATTCGGTAAAATAGGTTTCTATACCACGTGCTCACTTCTACGTGAGCGTCTTGTTTTAGAAGAAAGCCAACCAATGGAAATATGGTGTAATGGCTCTAACTTCCCAATATCTGCATTATCCTGTTTTTCCCGATGTCAGATAGGACCTAATTGGGAATATTGCGATTGCGATGTTAGATTAAGAAGAACTACTTTATACCACATCTGAGTACACTTCACTATATCGTTATTCCACATAGTGATGACGCACTAGCTGATCGTAAAATCTAACTGATTTAATATTAACAAACTCTAGCATGCCGTATCTAGATAATTCTCTTCCAAATCCACTTTTTTTTACTCCTCCGAAGGGAACTCTTGGATCAGAAGCTACTACGTTATTCACTGATACTATACCGGATTCTATTGTCCTCGACAGCCTATCTGCTTTATCTAGGTCTCGAGTCCATATGCTTGCTCCTAAGCCATATTGAGAGTCATTTGCCAGATGAATAGCCTCGATTTCATCCTCTACAATTGTTACTGGTGCGACAGGACCGAAGGTCTCCTCGTAAGCTATACGCATGTTTGTGGAAACATCTTTTATAACCGTGGGCTCATAAAAATATCCTTTGCTTTTGAGACGCTGTCCTCCAGTTAACACTTCTGCTCCTTTTTCCACAGAATCCTGTACTAGACTGTCTATATTTTCTATTCCTTCCTGGTTAACGAGTGGACCGATATCCGTATCGGCAGATAATGGATCGCCTACGCTCAACTTTTCAGTTTTCTGAACAAATTTTTCTATAAACTCATTTGCAACCCTCTTTACTACAAAGAATCTCTTCGATGCGATACAGCTCTGACCACAATTGATAAATCTTCCTTTCACTGCACCTGTAGATGCTTTATCTATGTCGGCGTCGCCACAAACGATGAAGGGGTCGCTTCCACCTAATTCAAGTACGCATTTTTTTAGTTGAGATGTTGCCCTTTGTCCTACTTTGGATCCTATCTGAACGCTTCCGGTAAATGTTACTGCATTAACTTCTGAATCGATCAAAAAGTTAGCGATGCTTGAATCTCCAATTAGTGTTTGGAAAACCCCATCGGGTAAACCGACGTTTTTAAATGCTTTTTCTATTTCTATCCCACATTGCATTGTTGCACTAGATGGTTTTAAAAGGATGACATTCCCTACGATTAATGAAGGAGCAGCAAATCTCAGGGCCTGCCAGTATGGAAAATTCCATGGCATTATACTACCTATGACTCCAAGCGGCTCAAAGGTTATGAAACTTTTTCGAGCATCAGTGTTAACAACTTCATCAGTAGTAAAGATACTTCCGTGGTCGGCATAGTATTCCATTGCCCAAGCACATTTCTCTACTTCAGATAAAGATTCCTTTATTACCTTTCCCATTTCGTTTGTAGCAACTCTTGCCAGCTTGTCCTTATTTATCCTCAACTCATGGGAAAAGTCTTGAAGAACCTCGGTCCTTCTTTTTGGATCCTTTTTCCAATCAAGGAATGCTTGTCGAGCTTTTTTTACTGACATGTCTATTGATTCCTTTGTCATCACATCATATTGATCAATGATTTCCTCTGTGGCTGGATTAATTGTTCGAATCGTCAACTGTATATCATACCCTCATCTACTTCGCTTTATTAAACTAATTGAAGGCTATGCATATCTTTTTTTGTATTCTACTATTTCATAATACATATGCGAATTAAGTTCATATTCCCAGATCTTAAATATACAATAGAGCATTTAGCAATCAATTGAAATGCAGTTTCTTCTCAGGACTCAAGGTATATGATCTAATTGAGCTCTTCATGTAACAAGATAATAATTGTAGTTACGTTCATCATGACAGTACTTTAATAGGTACATGAGGAAATTATTCAATTATCGAATAGAGTAAATAATTCTGTGTGAATATCATCTTACAATCATAGATGATATACTTGCATGGCATCGATCGACAGACGAAGAAATATTCCTTACATTCATAAACCTTGTTGTGTCTTTATATTGAGGTTTATCAAAGTCTTCACTTTGGAAAGAAATATGGAAATATATTTGGTTATTGTTTAGGGATCTTTTAGTTTGTTTAGCATTTATCTAAAAACCGTATAACTTATTTTTGCTTCTTGGAGTGTGGCAGTTTTGTATAATCAGACACCACATCCGTAATACTTTGACCATTCGCTATTTCTTTGCTCAATTGATTAATGACTTGCTTTTGAGTAGTGAAATGGTCTGAGGCAGGCAACGAATCGTGTTGTGCAAGCTCCAACAATCCTTGCGAGACTGGACCATTAGGATCGTTTGCAATGTCGGTTGATAATAAAGATAAAGAATCGTCAGCAATACTTGAATTCTTATTCTTGGTAATTTGTGTGTAAATTTGTGTGAGTACTGACCTGAGCCTACCTTCACTGGTGCCATTATTAGATCCTACTTGCTTTGCTATTTGATCTATTATTTTCGAGTCTATGCCGCGTGTTTGTTTTGCTTTTTGCTCTTTAGGTGGCTTATTGATATTCAAATCGGCTTTGTTCTTATCTGTTGCAGTGCTTTTATCATTAACCACAGGTGCTTGGTTTATTGAATTTACCCTTATTGATACCGTAGCAGTTTTACTGTCCAAAGTACCATCATTTGCCTTGAAGGTGAAGCTATCATCTCCAGTATAGCCTGTAGCTGGAGTATAGACTACTCTAGCGGAATTAGGTCCAGAATAACTTATTGCTCCGAGTCTACCAGACTCTGGTTTAGCTACTATAGCAAATGTTAATTTGTCACCATCTACATCACTTCCTGTTAAGCTAATAGTTATTGGTTGATTTTCATTTGTGAAAATATCTTTTCCTTCAACTACCGGCATACTATTGGTTCCTTGGATATTTACGTTAACCGACGATGTAGATATTAATCCATCACTGTCTGTAACGGTAAGTTGGAATATTAACCTGGTACCTTCTTTAGGTATAAAAACAGGAACGTCGAACTGTGCTTTGGCAGAATTCGGATTCCTCAATTTGACTATTGGTAGTCCTGCAGTTTGTTTCCAGGAGAAACCTAGCTTATGACCATCCTTTGGATCTAGGCTTCCCGTTCCGTCCAAAGTAACGCTTTTGGTCACTTGACTTATTTCCTGATCCGGTCCAGCATCAGCATCTGGAGGAGGACAACCAACGTGGTCTTTTATTGCTAAAGCAAGATAGACGACCTTGCTTTTTTGATCCGAAGTAACGAGATCATTTATGTCTAGTTCCATGAACCGATTGAAAAAAGAGTCCAATTTTATGCAAACATTTGCATTCTTGGCTTCATCATGAGCGTTCGCATATAATAGGGCCTGATTCAAATCCGTAACGACGTTTGCTCCTATAGACTTTACAAGCATTAAATTAGATACAAGGTTAATCAAATCTGAAATTCCACTTGATGGACTAACTATGTTCCATGTGAAGCTTTGTGGAGTCGGATCTATATTTCCAGCCGAGTCGACTGCTCTGACCTGAAAAAAATGATTACCTTCGGATAGATCAAAATAGCCACAAGTAGATTGTGATCCTTTGTCAATAATTTGTAATGTATTATGCCAGCCTCCTTTGTCGATCTTACATTCAAAGTGATTAACTCCTACTATGTCAGTACCTGTAAATTTTGTTACAATATCATTGGAAGGTGTTAAGCTGTCATTAACAAGAAATCCCGTCCAAGTTACCCTAGCTGAAACGAAAGTAGTATCTGGGGGAATGGTGTCCTCTACAATTACGCGGAAATATTTTGATGCTGTATTACCTGCGTTATCAGTTGCTGAACATTTTACTACAGTCTGACCCAGTGGGAATACTGAACCTGAAGCCGGATTACATAGTAACTGTAATACGCCGTCTACTAAATCTGTAGCAGAAGATGAAAAGAAAACTTGTGCACCTGATGGACCGGTAGCTTCTTCTATTATATTTTTATTAGGGACCACTATCAAAGGCGGGCTTGTATCTTTTACGGTTATAATAAAGGATTTTGATGCCGTACTGCTATTGTTGTTCGGACGTTCTGTGGTACAATAAACAATTGTATCCCCTATCCTGAAAACAGAGTTAGAAACTGGATTACATACAGTGCTAATAGGATTCTTATTGCCATCTTTGGCTTCTACAGAGTACGTTACTCTTGAGCCATCTGGACCACCAGCTTCGGCAACGATATGCGAAGGCACGCGAATAGAAGGAGGTCTATTTGCTGATACGGCGTAAGCATATTGTTCGGCTTTTATCGATACAAAAGAGATGATATTAGAGATATTGATTGCAAAGAGCAAAAGAATTGAAATGGTTATTATTGCTGCTGATGCTGTTGACGCTGACAACAATAAATTGCGTGTGTAAATAGGTTTGTTCAGTTTAATCCAATACCGGTATGTCAAAAAGGCAGATGTAAGTTTTTCCTTTTGATTTGTCTTAATTTTGTTCGATAGGATTTGCAAATAACATCTCTTGCGAAAACAATCATAGAGCTAAGTAATATGATGTGTGAGTACAAAAACTATGAAAGGCGGACAGACGCCATTTTCTTGTTCTAAAATTGACTTTGTCATTTCACCTATTATCCTAGTGATCGTGTCTCAATTCTCGACTTCGTCAATGTTTGAATTAGATCGTATTTCAACGTCAGAAAGATATACAAACCGACTAATACATAAAAAAAGCAAATCAATTTATTGAACCTCAAGATCTTTCTTAAGTGTCGGATAATTCGATAAAAGGGAAAGCCCTCTGCAGTATAAAAAATATATAGATGTTCCTCTTAAAGCTCAATATCTCTCGTGCCTAGCAGTTCTAGATACAAAATCGGATCGTGGCAGCTCTCGGAGTTAGTTAAGGACCATGCAGGGAATGAATTCAGTCGATTTCTTGAAGATATCCAAGATAAGGTAAAAAAAATTGAATGTATGCGCAAAGACCTCAGCGATAATATTTCTAGCTCTCTCTTTGAAGCTATGCTTCACTCCATCGAAGATGTAGAAGAAAACATAAATATTGCTAGTGGCTACGCCCAGCTTCAATTTGCTGCTAATACCTCTTCGAATGAAGCTGCTTCGCTATTAACAAAAATGCAAATAATGTCTTCCGATATCACGAATAGGCTACTTTTTTTTGATCTTTGGTTCAAAAAGGAGATTAAAGAGAAAACAGCATCTCGTTTGATAGAATCTATGCCATACGATTATACTGAGTACTTCAAACACAAACGATTGCTGGCAAAGCACACGCTTAGTGAACCGGAAGAAAAAATAATATGCACTTTGGAAGTTACAGGGACCAATGCTCTAGTAAAAATCTATGATAGAATGACGAATGCCTTCGAATTTTTGATGAGAGTGAAAAAGGGCAAAAAGGTTACCGAGAAATTCTTTTCCAATAAAGAAAAAATGATCTCACTCATACGTAGTACTCGTCCAGAGGAAAGAGAAGCGGCTTACAAGGCGCTTTGGCAGACGTATAAAAAAAACAGTGGTGTATTAGGAGAAATTTATCAAAATCGCGTGTTGCAGTGGCATGATGAATACGTTTCCATGCGAGGTTTCAACTCTCCAATTTCTGTGAGGAATATTTATAATAATCTAGATGATCAAACTGTCGAAATGTTGCTTGCAGTATGTAGACGAAATGCAAAATTGTTTCAAGAATATTTTAAGCAAAAAGCAAAAATGTTGGGGCTTAAAATATTAAGGAGGTATGATTTATACGCTCCATTAAAATTAAAAAAAGGAGATGAGGAAAAAAAATTTTCCTATGCGAATGCCGTCGACACTGTGCTGAAAAGCTTTGGCGAGTTTGATATGCGATTTAGAGGTTTTGCCGAACGTGTTTTTAACGAAGGTCATGTGGATTCTGAAATACGAGACAATAAGCAGGGCGGGGCTTTTTGTTCTACAATTGCCCCAAGAATAACTCCATACATACTTTTGAACTTTAACGGTAAGTCTAGAGATGTCTCTACTATGGCGCACGAATTAGGTCACGCTGTACATAGCATCTCAGCATCTACTAAACCTATTACAGTATCACATCCCCAGCTTCCCCTAGCTGAGACTGCTTCAGTTTTTGCAGAAATGCTGTTAAACGATAAAGTATCAAAAAGGGTATCAGATCTAGAAAGAAAGATAATCCTTGCACAAGAAATAGATGACATGTATGCTACTATAATGCGACAAGCCTATTTTACTCTATTTGAAATCACCGCTCACAAGGCGATAGTTCAACAAAATATTACTGTGGAAGAAGTTGCTGCATTATATATCAAGAATTTGAATGAACAGTTTGGTGACTCTGTCAAGGTCTCTGAAGACTTTCAATGGGAATGGTTGTATATTCCACATTTTTATCATACACCTTTTTATTGCTACGCTTACTCATTTGGCAACTTATTGGTATTGTCTTTATATAATCAATTTAAGTCAGAAGCAAAAGATTCCTTCATTTCTAAGTACACGAAAATTTTGTCTGCGGGAGGTTCAAGAAAACCGGAAGAACTACTAAAGGAATCAGGAATTAATATTTCTGCTGATGAGTTCTGGCAACAAGGATTCGATCTTGTTTCTGATAAAATTCAGGTATTGAAAGCAATGAATTGACATTATCCAGATTGAGCGGTAGAGGATTTAAAATATAGGGAATGGAACAATAGAATAATACTCTATTTCACCGATTTTTGATTAATTAAAGTCACGTACGCTATATGGTATTTCGGTAATCCTAATCTTGCAGAGAGGTATAATTGTTAATTATGTAGATGGTGGTAGTATTGGTTATCCTGCAAAATGGCCTACTTGAAGTCCAGTAAATTCATCATTTAACAACAGCCGGTTTCTAGTGTAGTCAACATCTATTGATATTATAACCGGAATAGTAGTTGAACTCCTAGCTTTTTTTAATACATTCGCAAACTCCGCAGTGGATTTGACACTATAGCCTATAGCACCGAAACTTTCTGCAAGCTTAACAAAATTTGGGTTCATGAATCTAGTAAATCCACTTTTACCAAATTCATTCGTCTGCTTTAACGAAATCATACCAAAATCGCAATCGCACCATACTATGATTATGATTGGTAAGCTCAAGCGGACAGCCGTCTCTATTTCCTGAACATTCATCAAGAATCCTCCATCTCCGCACATTGCTACGACTTTTTGGGCCGGTTTTACGAGTTGTGCCGCTATCGCACTTGGCAATGCAAATCCCATGGAACAAAACCCATTTGGAATAAGACATGTATTAGGACGAAACGTATTGTATAATTTTGCTATCCATAACTTGTGGACCCCAACATCAGAGATGACAATGTCATTTTCGTCAAGAGCCGTCCTTACATCGTAAACTAATTTTTCAGGTTTTATTGGAAATGAAAGGTCATTCTTGAATTTTTCGTTGCTCCTCCATTCGACCTCTTTTTTTACCTTCTTGAAAGGCTCATGTATGTATTTCTGTTCTAAATAGGCTCTCACATTTGGGGATTTACTTTTGTTTTTTACTCTTGAGTGGACTTTGTTCTGTATCTGTTCCCTTAATTGACTTGTTATAGCTTCAACTGTGTATTCAATGTCTGCTGCTATTTCAATAGTTGGTGAATAATAAGTATCTACCTCTGCCGGAGTAAAATCGATGTGGATAATATTTTTGTTCAGATCGCTATTCCAATGTTTAGCACTGTATTCAACGAGATCATAGCCTATAGCGATGACCAAGTCTGCTTCCTTTACTGAGATCAGAACATGGTCTGCTTCCTTTATTCCTATAGTTTGCAAGTGTGTATCGAATCTGTCAGATACAACTCCTTTCGCCATAAAAGTATTGACTGAAAATATTCCGGTTGTTAGTACAAATTCCCTCAACGATTGGCTGGCGTTTCCTCTTACACAGCCATTTCCTATAAGTATTAGTGGTTTTTTTGAGCCCAGAATTAGTTTGACTGTTTTCATAATCAAGCTTTTAGGGGGTCTCGCTCTCAGCGATTTACATGGTTTTAACGGTATTATTGCTGACTCATGTTTGGCTATGTCTTGAGTTAATTCAATATGTGTCGCTCCTGCTTTTTCCTGTAAGGATGTCTTAAATGCCCGCCTTACGATCTCAGGTATAGTGTCAGAATTCCTGATAGACCAATTCCACTTGGTGATAGACTTGAACATGGTGATGACGTCCATATTTTGGTGAGATTCTTTGTGTAGTAGTTCTGAATGTGTTTGTCCTGTAATTGCCACTATTGGCGATCTATCCATGTTTGCGTTTGCAACTCCTGTTGTTAGATTAGTAGCCCCTGGACCTAATGTTGAAAGGCATATCCCTACTTTTTGAGTAAGCCTACCATATACATCAGCCATAAATGCCGCGGCCTGTTCATGCCTTACTAGAATGAATCTAATCTTTTTAGAGTCCATCAAAGATATCATCAGATCTGCGTTTTCTTCTCCAGGTAAACCAAAAATATATTCCGTACCCTCCTCTTCAAGACACTTAATAAATAGGTCTGAAGCTTTCATAACATATCTATAGATTTCGTGATATGTATGAATGACTGAGAAATATTTTCAAGGCCATATTATTTGCAATAGTATGGGATTTCTCTGATAGGGGCATTTAATTAAGCCGAGTGGCTAGTGCGAAAATACGATATATTTTTCCGAGATATCCATGATCTGATATTATTCGTGTTAGGTGGACCAATTTTAAAATACAATTATGATCAGGCGTATAAATAAATATCTACATTTTTGTGTTGGGGCAGCTGCTGTCTGGAATATCTATGTCTACCACTGCATCTGCTATCGAATGACAATTCCCGATGACTATTTTTCACTTTTTTTAAAAACTAATGATGGTGTACTTCCTTTTTTTCTCATTATTTAAAATACTCCTGATACGCATAGATATCATGTATCCTATAGTTAGTGGATTTAGATCATTTCTTTTATTACGAACATTGCTCAGTAAGCATTTAGAATTTTCTACTAATGTTGCGTATTCCAATAAATGGCTTTGATTTTCTAATCCTTTGTAGCGGAAGCTAATTACCTAGCTTCATCTTCACTACCTAAGACTAAAGGGTTAGCATTCGCCTTTTTGCATTAAATTTTTAATTGAATCTTTTAGCATTTCTTCATAAATTGATATTGCAGCTAATGCACCGCTAGCAGCAGCCAAAACTACATAGTGTCTATCTGTATCTATATCCCCAGCAGCATACACTCTGCGTACGGTGGTTTCCTGAAGGGAATTCACCTTTACGAATCCATCTTCATCATCGAGTTCGCACCCCAATTGCCTCGCAATTTGGTTTTGAGGTTTATATCCTAGATAATAAAAAATTACATCAACTTTGTGACATGTGCCGCTTTTGCACAACAGCGTCTTAGTGCCTCCTTTTTTATTACCAGAAATCTGTATGATGTCATCGTTATCTACTATTTGAATACCCAAAGCCTCAGCCTCCTCCTTAACATTATTGGTTATTTGCTGCTGACTTTCTCGAATAAACACTGTAATTTTTCTGGTCCATCCTAGGAGCTCTTTAGCGTAAGGAATAGCGGTTTTTTCGTGAGTAATTACAGCAAGTCTTTTTTCTGTAGCCTCAAACCCGTCACAATGCGGACAGTGCCAAGCGCCATTTCCATCGAACTTTTCAAAATTTTTAATATTATTTGGTTTTACGTCCTCGACTCCTGTCGCAAGGATCATGTACCTGGCTCTCGTTAAAGTTTTCCCAGATTCTGTAACCAAGTCAAAAAAATCATTACCGTCATCGATCCTCGTCTTCGTCACTTTGACAACTCTTTCTCTGATTACTTTTACTGATCGATACTGAACAACATCTTTCCATGCTTTTTGGACAAGATTCTCCGGAGAACTATTTTCAAATCCTAGATAGCCATGGACAGCGTTACTGGTGTAATTTCGGCTTTTGCCTCCATCAAATATCACTGTTGTGCGCAGGTATCTACCAAGCATCAACGCCGCAGATAATCCGGCAAATCCTGCTCCGACTATTGCAACATCGGTAAACCCCTGTTCACCCTGATGTTCACGCTCTAAGTTCTTTTGATCTACAATGTTATGCTTATTTCCCTTAATACTTCGTGTCATACTAGTTGTCTTACCCTTCGTCTCATAAACTCCATTTCGTAGACTCTTTTGCGCAAATAGGATCTATTGATCTGTCCCGCTTTGTTATATTTAGTATTGCGTACTCAGCTCATGTGCTGAAGGGTTTACGACAGTCACCGGTTTCCATATCTATACCGGCTAGCCCAATTTTATACTTGCAAAGGATACCAGTTCTTGATATAAGCTATAGGGTAGTTCTGGCTTGCCACCGTCGATTTCAGTTAGGACCACTTGATTTCGTGCTTGGAAAAGCAATTTTAATAGGATGCCTGAATGCAGAATGAATCATAACCAGTTCCCCCTTGTTCAACCTCGCAATATTTCTTTTAGTACTTTCATCCAACATAGAGTAAGCAGGACTTGATAATTCTGATAGTCCTAGCTTAGCCGTAACATGTAATCCAGTATTTTCATGCAGACGATGATCCGTAGAACTTTTAAATTGTTGTGCCGAAAAGAGGATGGTCCTTCTTAATCTACCTGATACAAGAATCCTCATTATCTCTTCGGCTACAGGATGCAACTTTTCTGGGCTTTGTGCACTAGGTATGAACCTGTTAATCTCATCTAGGAATATCAGGATAAAGTCAGGTCTTTTGCTGCCTACCTCGTTTTTGCTTTTTTTCTTCTTACGGTTGTTGTTATTATCAGCTTTAGATTGCGCTGCAGAATATACCTCGTTTATACTTTTCATGACATCTCCTACGATAAATGATTGTTCTTCTAAAGAAGATATCATCCCAACGTCTATAACAAAAACGTCTCCAGATTTAATGTTTTTAATTTCTTTGCCGAGGTACACGCTGGTTACTTTTTTGTCTGTAAACATCGGAGATTTTCGGTATCTTTGTAAATACCCTCGAAAATGCAGGAGGGAAGACTTGTTTGAAACTATGTTTTCTGGATAGCCCCTATATTCAAATAGATCAGTCCACGTTCTTATCTTAGTTTTGTTGCCATCCTTTATTGGCCAGGATTCATATATGTAATCCATTATTGATTGGAGGTTGTATCGAGGATCATATGCATGAGGAAACAACAAATCTAACCGATCATAAATATCCTCTAATTCGTAAGAATATGTTTTGTGATTTCTGGGTACATATGCTGAATTTGGTTTTCCATCTCTACCTCTTGGAAGAAAATACATTACATTATTAAAGGCGTTCATTTGCAGGTTCAATAAATCAAATAATTTTTCAGTTCTTTCTTTTACATCTATTTGTCTTTTATCGATTTGTAATAATTCTGATTCCTTCGTATTCAATATTATTAACGATACATTATAATCCTTCAGCCTCTGGTATGCGGATTGAAGCAAGAATAATACGTACGTACTTTTCAGATTTCCTGAGATACCTGAAGCATTTACATGAGCAGTGTCAGGTCCTGCTAAATATGAGATATCCATAGAAATGGGAACCTGTAATCCATTCGTTGTTTCCAGCACTCCAGCGGGTATAGGATTTAACATGTTCGGTATTCCTAATGCAAATATGATCTCTTCAGCAGTAGAAAACCTAACGTTATTTTGAATCTGAACAGGCATATTAATGGATATTGTCTTTTTGCTTTCGTAATCATAGAATCCGGTGTTAGCCATTACGTCAACTTTTGCTAAGGTGATTGCATGTAATGAACCAGAGCAAAGATCGTAGTCCAATGTATCTTCTCTTGTTATAATCTTCTTGTCTATCTCAGTGCCAGAGTTGTATTGTTTTTCTTTTGATAGTTTGCTATGAATGACAGAGCAATTATCTGTAACAACTGTTTGGAGCTCTTTTACAATCCCAATGGTTTTACTGTTATAGAGATTCTCTACTGTTACAAAGTCAAAGGTGTTTATTAAAACGCCGCTATTGACAGCAAACCAAAAGCCATCCATTGTAATAGGCAGCTCCGATGAGGCCACTACTCTTCCAACGTCAGTCAAGTCTTGAGAACTAAAGTAGTTCAAATGGTCAGCCTTGTTAGAGTCGTCGTTTACTCCATTTCCATATTCATAATTGTTGACCATATAATACTCAACATCAAATAGTTTGCAAAAGACATAAGCATTCTAAATATATATTGCTTGACCAAATTTCATCTTAGGTATGCTAAGAGTATGATTGATTGCATTTCTACATATTATTCTATTTGGCGTAACTTTTCGTATAAACGGCACTTTATCATTGCTCTGCACTGACGCATTTCATTTATGAGCCTTGTTACCGCTACTCTTTTCAGCCTTTATCAAAAGATAATCTATTATCCCTTTTTGGGATAGATTTTTCATTCTCAACGATGATTTGTATAGTATATACTCAACAATCTCAAATAATGCTAGCCGAATAATCGGTATTGATGAGGAATACGAAATATTTTTCTTCACTTTTTCTTTGAGAAATTTTCTATTACTGATATAGTAATCAGTTAGCGGTTCATAGACGTTGTGGCCTATATGTTGCACATCTTGTATACTAAGGTTTTCGGAGGTGAGTACTGACACAATATTTTCTAGAGTATAATGCTCTGATGCCCATGTAAAATAAAGAATCCCCAACTTCGCAAATTGATGGACAAAATCACGTATACGACGACCGACTTTATCACGATTATAACCGGAACGTATAGTGGGAATAGCAATTATGACTAGTCCTCTTGGCTTAAGTATCCGTTTTGATTCTTTGACAAAACAAATAAGGCGCTTAAAATGCTGCGCTGATTCTAAAGCAACTACTCTGTCAGTAGACCCATCGGCGAATGGTAGAAGAACAGCAGAGGCGTTTATCAAGGATGGATTATCACTTCTTTGTATGACACTAGTCTTTAGATTAGAAGATCTAGTGACAGATAAAGCAACAGCATTGGATGCGGTACGCAATTGACGGGGGTTAATGTTGACACAGGTGATATCGAGAAGGTCATATGTCAATTTCCAATGAAATGCAGGAGCCGAGAATCCGCTGCCGACGTCTACCACTCTTTGTGCTGATCGAAAGTCGCTAAATTCTCCAATGATGGTGCACAATTCTTTTTGTGCTTCTGATGGATTATTAGACCTTTGAGTCCAATAGCCAAAATTAAGCATTTTGCTCTGCTTATCCATGCTGTCAAAGCAGCCTGTAATAATTTCCACATAAGGCGTAACAGAATTGTATAAATGGATAATATCACGTTCATTACGTCTGATAATCCACAAAAGAGATTTTAATACGGTTAATAATAGGAAAACCAATCCAGGTAGTACAATTGGTTAAGATATGATATAAATAATTAGTTTCGTGACCTGTTAATTCATTCAATTTTTATAGTACGAAACAGCTCAAGTTTCACCCACAAATTGATGGTTATTGACCATTACCGACTGCTTCAAAGATGACTACAATTGGCTTGCATATTGATTGTTTCCAAACTAGGTAACAATTAAATGCAATATTAACTTTCTAATTAATAGCCGTATGTTAGGAGCAAATTCTTACAGCAGGCAAATTAATTGGGATGATCTAATAAAAAAAGAAGCAAGAGATATAGATAACGAACAGATAGGAGAAGTACAAGAAGTTACCCAAGACTATCTCTTGATAGAAAAAGGATTAATCAATAAAGAGAAATTTTATATACCTCGGAATTTAGTGACTAGTTATAACGGTACCGCTCTGATCTTTAGTATGACTTTGCAAGACCTGAAAAATAAGTTTTCGAGGTCTTCGCCCCCCGTTGTATCACAATCAAAATTTGCAGAAGGCGCTACAATTTCTGACGACCTGATAATCGTACCAGTGATTGCCGAAAAATTAGAGGTAGATAAAAAGATATTTTTACAAGAAGCCAAAATCATCAAAGACCCGATAACAGATGTAAAGACAATGGAAGTCTCGCTTTTACATGAGGAGTTATACATCGAGATAAGACCTACAAACGATCCAGAAGCATCTATTCAAAATGACAAAAAAGACAATCCAGACCATCAACTAACTCCTCATTCAAATACTCCAATAAAGAATGAGGAAGAGGTCGCGAATTTGTTACTGAAGATTGAGATGCCTGAAGTCTCCAAACATCCATATCTGAAAGAAGAAATCGTAATAAAAAAACAATCCATTACAAGAACCAAGAGAATAAGCGATCAAATTAGAAGTGAACAGCTAAACGTTCAAGGGATCTAGAAGGACATTTGAGTAAAAACAACTTTCTTGTTACTATGATGGTTGCTAATATGCAAATATAGACGTCTGAAAAACATGCAAAACATTTTCAGAGTTGCCTCCAGACGTCTTTATATTAAACTATAAAGTCACAAATCCGTTAGCCTTATTATTCTTAGAAGGAGTATTGTAAGTGCAGATCTACTCAAGCAGCAAGAGCATGAAAAATCTTCATCTGAATGATCACAGCTATCATTATCCACGGCGTAAGGTTAGGCAAATTAGGTCTATTTTATTAACTAGTCAAGCCATTTCTAGGTATGGAGATTATTAATCGCAAGAATAAAGAAAATGATAAAAGGACAAACAACCACGACGACGACTATTCTGTTACTGAGACTAACAAGGATCCAGACTACAAGTCTTATTTTATAAAGATTAGACCTTCAAAGATTTCGCATAGTATAATAATAATCAAACCGCCCTCGAAGGAAGACGGGAAAAAAAGAAAAGGAAACTTCATCAAGCAAGGCCAGGCAAACGAAGCAGTCCATTAATGTAGTATGTTCCACACAGATTATAAAACAGCGCCCTTGTTTGTAATGAGAATTAAATCAAGGTATAGCCCAATAAAAATTGGATACGAGTTTACAAAGTTTTTTTAACGCTCAAGTATCAGTAATTAGTCTTCAAGGATTCTGACCATTAATATCGTGCACTTCTTGATAGATTTATATGATAAAGTTAGAAAAAAATAAAGATAAGAAAATCAAGAGGAAACCTTTGCCCACAAACAATACTATTCGAGATAATACGACTAATTATTCTAACAAGAAAGACAACACTTCCTCGGGTATCCCAAACGATCACCTTATTGAAATCGCTGACATTATTCCTGTAATAGAAGAAGATTTTAATTTATCTAAGAAAACCGCTGTCCAGGAAGTTAGGATCGTAAAAAGGTTAGCTACAAAAACTCAGAAAATAGAAGTTCCAATTAGTTATGAAGAGCTATATGTTAACAATAAAAAATTAAAGATATATGAAAAGGAAGAAGAGGGCCTATTTTCAAAATTAAAAGGGACGATTGCACACGGCATTACAACTGAGGATAACAATATAGAATATAGGCATGCTGATTCATCCCAGAACTCTCTCCCCTCATCTGCATCTTCAGCGACTTATGACGCGAATTTAAAGAGCGAAGATTATGGTAATAATAACAATAGCGAGAATCCAGAAGGCCAAGCAATTCCCTTGATAGAAGGACAAGACAAAAACGAAATAGAGAAAACAGTTCCGATCTGGGGAGAAGAAATACTTGTAACTAAAAGAAAGGTAAAGCTAGGTGAAATTGTGATTAAAAAGAGGAGAGTTAGGGAAAACAAGCGAATTGATATTGATATCAGAAAAGAAAAGATTACTATAGAATATCCTAATGGAGTAAAGGATGAATTGACAGGATCAGGACCTAGATAGCACAGGAAAACTCGGTACGAGTCTATCAAAATTTTATGATGAAGAGCTTTTATGCTTCGCAGATTTTCTATAAAGAGGCAAGTATTAAATCTCTTATTCACTTATTGTTTCCATGACGATGGAACAGGGGAACATAAACTGGAATGATGTAATTAAAAAAGAGGCAAGGGGTATTAACAACGAAGACCTCGGTGAGGTCAAGGAGGTAGGAGACACATATGTTTTGGTACAAAAGGGCTTGATAAATAAAGAGAAGTATTACATCCCTCAAAATGAGATAGAAGGGTATGATGGCAGTGTGTTGCGCTTTAAAATATCGGAAGAAGAAGTGAAGAGTAAGTATATCCAAGATTCTTTGCCAGCCGAATTGTCCACTGCCAATATAGGCGATATTGATGAAAAGGAACAAGGACAAGCACAAAAGGAGAAGGAAAAAGATGAATCAATTTATGTTCCCGTAGTGCAAGAAAGACTAAATATTTCCAAAAGAGACGTGATATACAAGGAACCTGCTATAACAAAAGAACCTATAATCGAAACAAAGACAGTCGAGGTATCGCTCACTCGAGAAGAATTAATAGTAGAGAGAAGAGCTGCAAGCGAAAGTAATGCCACTGCTGATGATATAAAGCCGCCTGTTACATCCAAACAAGAGATAAGGATCCCATTAAAAAGGGAAGAGGCCCAGGTGAGAAAGGAGCCTTATGTAAAGGAAGAGGTCATTCTTAAAAAGATAAGGATTTCAGAAAAAAAGACCATAACTGAACAAGTAAAAGGTGAAAGAATCCTAGATGCTAGTGAAAACGATTCAGAAATGTAAATAATTGAGAAATGTTGTGAATAACGGATTGAAATAAAAAAAGGTGTAATAGTCATCACAATCTTGGAATGTAGATTATAGGGTTAACATGGTTCACATTTGGTGTATGCAGCATATTGTGTTGCTACCTTGGTAAAACCAGTCGACTCATCAGACCATAATTTTGAAGGTAATATCCTTTTAATTTTAGTTTAGCACTTATTTTCAGTCATAATACCCTCAGGAATTTTTAACGTATTTTAATTTGATTCGTCACCATTGGTTCTCCTACTTGATTGTCCATTTTCTCAGAGGCGTTGGTATCTGTTGCACGCGAGGTGTATAAATTTAATATTGCGATATATTTTTATTTTAGATGCTTACTCTGCTTGACTGCTAGATTTTCGCTCATTGTGATTTATAGACTTTATATAATGCTCGTAGTAAACTAATTTATCTAGTGCCAACCGGTTCTTTCTCATATCCGTAGGATTTCCTGTAGCGTATCCAAAACCTATTATGACAGGGACAGCAAGCTCATCTGGTATTCCGAAATCATTGCGAAGCTTTTCTTGCTTTATTCCTGTGAAGACCCCAGACGCTACGCCGTAGTTCCATGCCGCCAGCTGCATGTTCTGCAAAGCCCTTCCAGCATCGATCAAGTGAAAACTGTATTTGGGATTTGTCAATACTATTACGGCAAAGTTGGCACCTGCAACCCAACTTCCGCTTGTACTATCTTCTGCTAACTTCTTTAGGTTATCTTTATTCTCCACCACAATAAATCTCCAATGTTGGGTATTAAGACCGGTTCCACTTGATCTGGCCGCTTCAATTATTTTTAATTTTATTTCGGACTTAACATCCTGTCCACTAAATTCTCTTACGTCAAATTTGGTCGTTATAGATTCAAAAGTGTCCATCTCGATTTGCTTCTAAGCTAGATACGTA
>DASQQB010000057.1:0-3414 GCA_035643635.1 Nitrososphaeraceae archaeon
GGTTAACCTCTGAAGGTTGCTATTATGATCATAATGACTGAATGACTGAATAAGAAAGAAATATACAAATTAGAAGGGTTTCTAAAATTCAAAATAGTATGAAATGCAAAAAATGCGGTCATTCATACGAGGACCATGCCCATGTATATGATGCAAATAGTTATGGCGAGACAACTCAAGATACAGGCTGTTATGAATGTGTCTGTGAGGCATTTGTCCAACCTGGTTGAGTTCTTTTTGGAGAAGGAAGGATAAGAGGAGAGAAAGGAGAAATACTCTTAATAATAATAAAATGTCAACAATAGTAATTTATCGGGATTTAAATGCCTTTGCCAATCTCTATGACTTGCAACAAATTCATCATCATTGTAATATTTTCTATTGTTACTCTGTACTTTTTATCAATTAATAGCCTGTCTCTAATTGCAAACACGCAGCAACAAACTTCTTCTTCTTTAAACCAAGGAAAAGTGTTTGTAATGTATGCAGCTTCCCTTGTAAATACATTTGAGAATATGTTAGGACCTTCATTTGAGAAGAACACAGGTTATACTTATACTGGTGAAGCAAGAGGTTCGCTACAAATCGCAAATATGATTATAGATGGGCAAAGAAGACCAGACGTATTTGTCAGTGCAAGCACACTTCCCATAATGAAGTTGATTACGAATAGCAGTTTTCGGGATAGCGGTAGTAAAACTATTCCTCTTGCACAATGGCTTGTAAAGTTTGCATCTGCTGAAATCGTAATCGCATATTTGCCGAATAGCCACTTTTATAGCGACTTAGAAAAAGCGAGAATAGGAGAAATACCATGGTATAAGATTCTGTCAAAGCAAGGCTTCAAATTTGGAAGAACTGATCCAGAATTGGATCCAAAAGGATATTATATGATTATAACTGCCAAGCTATCTAACTTATACTATCACGACCAAACCATTAAGCAAAAAATTTTAGGAGATGATCGGAATGCCAAACAACTTTTTCCAGAAGAAACTCTCAAGACTGCTTTAGAATCAAGACAATTAGATGCAATAGCTGCTTATAAACACGAAGCTATAGCTAGAGGTTTGTCATATATTACGCTCCCTTCACAGATTAACCTAGCAAACCCGACTTATTCTGATTTCTACAAAAAGGTTTCATACACTTTGCATAACGGCCAAACTATCTACGGCGAACCAATTTATTTTTCCATAACAATACCAGAAACAGTCAAAAACCTAAATGGGTCTATATCTTTCGTAAAGTTCCTACTATCTGATGATGGAGAACATATTCTAGAAAGCCAAGGATTAGACTATATACAAAGGCTTGTCGCTGAAGGGAGCATAGACAAACTTCCGCCCCCTATAAGGAATATGCTACGAAAATAGATGCTATAAAATAGCCATGAGAATAAAAGACAAGCTACAACAAGCACACATATAACTTAACATAATATAACTTGAAACAACAGTAGTAGGGATTTCAATGAGAATAATGCATCAAGGATTCAATATTATTATACTTATTTTATCTGGAATAACTCTAGCCTATATCGCATATCCGCTTGTTACTATTTTGATGTTTGCTGAATCTCCTCCCATGCTATTATCTTCTCTAACAAGACCACAGGCTTATAACGCGTTTATCTTGAGTTTAATTTCTGCAACCATTTCAACATTGTTTTTATCTCTTTTTGGAATACCTTTAGCCTATTTGTTAGCCAGATATAACAATTTTCCAGGTAAATTTGTCTTGCGGATTATAGTTATTATTCCCTTAGTCCTACCTCCACTGGCAAGTGGAGTTCTCCTCTTAGGAGTCTTTGGTCCATATTCACCTATAGTTCAAGCTTTACCTGAAATTGAATTTACACAATCTACACTGGGGGTAATAATAGCACAAATTTATGTGGCTTCGCCCTTTATGATACTTGCAAGTCAAGCAGCTTTTGAATCAGTAGACGAATCATATGAAAGAGTTGCACGAATATTAGGCAAGTCCAGAATCGAGACCTTCTTTATGGTTTCAGTTCCACTGGCTAAAACTGGATTAATTATAGGTATTATAATGTCTTGGGTGAGAGCCATAGGAGAGCTTGGAGCAACTATGATGATGGCATACAACCCACATACAATCTCGATTCAGATCTTTGAAGACAATGCAATTGGTGGAATAAGGCAGGCTGTTCCAGGTATAATTCTAGTTATTTTATTATCAATTATAGCTGTAATCGTCTTTTACATTAGTACCAGAAAAAAACATGATATATTGAAACTAACTTACAGGTGAACCAATTAAACTGATGCTAGAACTTGTAAACGTGACCAAGAAGTTTCGTGGAGGATTTACATTAGGACCTATAAACCTGAAAGTAAATGATAATGAGATTTTGGTTATGATTGGACCTACAGGGAGTGGTAAAACTACGATTCTCAATCTCATTTCGGGATTGCTAAAACCAGACAGTGGTTCTATTTGTATAAATGGTGTAGATATAACTGCTCTGCCTGTAGAATTTAGAAAGATAGGCTACATATTTCAAAATCCAAGTTTATTTCCTCATCTAAATGTATATGAAAATATCACTTTTGGCCTTTCAAATAAGAGAAGAAGAAGGAGAAGAGTTGACAGAGATATTGATGATCTTGAGGTTACAAAACTCATAAAGGATCTTGGAATTTCACACCTAGTTAATAGATATATTCAAGGACTAAGCGGAGGAGAAATACAAAAAGTTTCATTGGCTAGGATGCTTGTAACAAGGCCAAGAGTTATGCTGATGGACGAGCCGCTGACTCATCTAGATAGTTCAAGTAAAAGAAAGTTAAGATTGCAGTTGCGAAGAATTCTCAAAGAAAGGCAAATAATGCCAACTATATATGTAACTCATTTTGAAGAGGATGTTTATTCACTTGCTGACTCTGTGTCGATATTGCAAAATGGTCTTATAGAACGTACCGCTAAACTCGAAACTATGCTGAGATACCAAAATAATAATAATAATTCTACTTCTGTATTCTTATCTAATGTTTTCAGCGACGACGCAAGAGGAGGAGGAGGGAACTATTTAGAAGGAAACGTTGTAAAATCAAAGCACGGCGTTACTATTTTCAAGATGGGTCCACATCTACTGGAGGTGTTAGGAGATTACAGTATTGGATGCAAGGTTGGAATAATAGTCAGACCAGAAGATATCATTCTTTCAAATGAAATGGTAAAAACAAGTGCGCGGAATGTCGTAAGGGCCAGAGTACTAAAGATCGATAACAACCACAATGCAGGTGTATCTGACATACACCTAATTACAGAAGGTAGCTTTCATATAATATCAAGGATAACCTATGGGGCTAAAATTGACCTAGGAATAAAACCAGATGATGTTGTATGTGCTATATTCAAAGCATCTTCTCCACATGTTGTTCGTGA
>DASQQB010000058.1:0-14301 GCA_035643635.1 Nitrososphaeraceae archaeon
AATGGCATCTAGAACTTGATTGGCAAGTCTCCTGTCTAACACATCATCATCGGATTTAATTTCTATTGGGAAAAAGGTGATCCAATCTGCTCTGCATTTCTCGTTTCTTGCCAATTCTGTAATCAAATTAGTCCGCATCAAGAGGTTTGAATAGTTGTCGTATGCCTCAACTGAGTCAAACTTGATCTTACTCTCATCACGTCTATTTATAATTGAAATCACAAGATCGAATTTTCCAAAGTATCCCTCTTCCTTGATCCTTACATCCTTGTCGAACCTTTCCGATACTGGAAAGATTTGATTGTTATAAATATGACCTCTCCTTAATGAACTAATAAAAAGCTGCTTAAGTTTTGCTTCATTCAAGGTAACGTATACTTTTCTCAATGAACTATTTATTTTATTTAACAAATTAATCTTAGTAAAGTCATTCTCCTTAAGCTCTTTGTACCAACAACATCTGACGCATTGTAACAGTTCTTAAATTGAGATTGGGGTATTGGCTCTTAAATTAGTGTGATACTGATCTGTCCTACCAGTATGAGTATTTAGGATGAATTTCAATATGGCAGCATCACATGATCTATGCTAAGATATTTGTGAAACTGCGATAATCGAAGCTTGTCTGCTATCCTATGTCTTATGGTAGTTTTCTTGCTAACGCTACGGTTTTTTGCTTTTTACCGTACTTGTACCATCTTTTAACTTATGTGCTTGTAGGTATTCTGAGACAACTTCCACGTCTTTATCGCCGCGTCCTGATAGCGTAACCACAACACTTTCGTCCCTATCCATCTTACCTGCTATTTTCATTGCCTGAGACAACGCATGAGAAGGTTCCAGTGCCGGAATAATCCCTTCAAGTTTACATAGTAATAGAAATGCATTTATTGCATCGTCGTCATTGCATTCAACGTACTTTGCTCTCTTAGACTCTTTTAAGTATGCATGTTCAGGTCCTACTGCTGGGTAATCGAGTCCAGCAGAAATGCTATGAGTATTCAGTACCTGACCGTATCTATCCTGTAGAACGTATGTAAACATTCCATGCAGTATTCCCTCTGACCCAGCCGATAAGCTAGCAGAATGCTTTTTTGTATGTAATCCCTGTCCGCCGGCCTCGACTCCGTACAATGAAACCTCTGAATCATTTACAAATGGATAGAATGTTCCTATTGCATTGCTCCCTCCTCCTACACAGGCTACTATTGAATTTGGAAGTTCGTTTCGTAACTTAGCCATTTGTTGTTTTATTTCTTGCCCTATAACACTTTGAAAATCCCTTACCATCACAGGATAAGGATGCGGCCCTACCACAGATCCAATAAGATAATATGTATTTCGAATGTTTGTAATCCAATCTCTTAATGCCTCGTTTATTGCATCCTTTAAAGTCCTAGTCCCCGAGGTAACGGAATGGACCTCAGCTCCTAACAAGTTCATTCGAAAAACGTTTTGTTCTTGTCTCTTGATATCTCTTGATCCCATATAAATCTCAGCATTCAACCCTAGTAGAGCAGAAGCTATCGCTGTCCCAACCCCGTGTTGGCCTGCACCGGTTTCAGCAATAACTCTTTTTTTGCCCATCTTCTTGGCCAGGAGAGCCTGGCCAAGAGTATTATTGATTTTATGAGCACCGCCATGTAAAAGATCTTCTCTTTTAAGATATATTCGTGCGCCTCCAATATGGTTTGTAAGATTCTCTGCAAAATAAAGAGGAGTTGGACGACCGGCATATTCAGCTAGGTAATACCTAAGTTGCTTTTGAAAATCTGAATCTTTTCTATATTTTTCATATCCGACTTCCAGCTCCTCTAAAGCAGGAACCAAAGTTTCAGGAATATATTTCCCTCCATATTTTCCAAATCTCCCATCCACAGGGTATTTCTCAGACATATTAAGACGATTTCCTATTTGATGCTGTACGTAGCGTATTATTAAGATATTTTGTAAACCTAATGTAGCTTATGTTGACAGATACAATTGCTTCATTTTTGATGAAATGTCGCCTGACTTCATAATACTAGTCCCTATTAAAAATGCATCAACTCCCTGTCGTCTTAGAAGCCGTATATCTTTTGGTTCTTCTATTCCGCTCTCGCTAATGACAATGCTTCTTCCTTTTTTGTGTTTACTAAGCAACGTCACGGTGGTGTCAATATCAGTTTTGAATGTATTCAAATTTCGATTATTTATCCCTACGAAGAGCTGTTGCCTCCCAGCATAGTTATTTTCTAAGATGTCACGGAATTCGTTCTCGGAATGTGCTTCAAAGATAACCTGTAACCCCTTTTTATTAGCATATTCGGACATCCTTTCCAAGCTGCATTCAGCCAAATTATCATCAAATATTGTCTTAATTAGCAGAACGCAGTCAGCGCCGACTTGCTTTGCGGCGTCTATTTGAGTTTCGCTGACTATTATATCCTTCATAAGGATGGGAACTGGAGCATTTTTTCTAACTGCTGTAATGTAGTCAACAGACCCACTGAAAATAAAGGGCTGTGTCAGAACAGAAAGCGCCACCGCACCAGAATTTAATACTTGTTCGGATATTTGTGTAATCGTGTTTTTATCAAAACTCAAAATATGTCCAACAGATGGCGACGCTGATTTAAGCTCGGCAATTATTGGTGCGTGTGTACATGAAAGTATCGCATTTTTCAGGCTAATCACTTCGTGAAGTTTGTAGTCATGGTTTTCTATGTTGTATGCGCCTTCCTCTATAGCCTTGTAGGAATTGTCTGCAAGCATTTTAACACCTTTGTTGGATCTTATGAACTTACTCAATTTAGAGCGAACCCTAGATGATATGAACGATGTAGCTGACTACTACACTATCATATCTACAAGTCTTATTATACCACTCGTTTTGATAATATGCAAAATCCAGGATCAAGATTTATCTGGTTTTTCAAATTCTATTGTAAAAAAAGTAAGAGTCGATTGAACATTTTTAGTTCCAGAAGACAAAATAAATGGAAAGTTATAGTTACTCCCATTGTAGGATATGTAGAATGGGATGTCTTGAAATAGTATAACAGCAGCCGTCATTTGTTGGCCAATTGTCGATATAACACTCATGTGATCTAAATACGACACTTTCACGCCATTTTATGGTTTCCATGTCTTGTCTCTGAAATTTAATTGAACTAAAGCAAAGCTATCTAAGAGTAACGGCATTTTTATCATCATAAATACATAGGATTAATATAATAATATCATGTTAATCTCATCCATATCCAGATAAATGTCTGACAGCCCAATATTCAGAAATAGATCAAAGCTATCTCCTAGATACATTCCCCAGTACTTGCCTCATCGCGATAAACAAATTGAACAAATACATTTTATGTTCAAGGATTGTTGTATAAATCCGGATGATTTTCCCTTAACGATCTTGCAAATTATTGGACCAGCCGGGATCGGCAAAACATCTACTATTCTGAAAGTTTGTAAGCTTTTAGAAGAAAAATGCGACAATAACAGATTCGTCATGAAAACAGCGTATGTTAATTTAAAATTGCAGGGAGGCAACAAATATGGAATATACAGGTATTTATTGGATCGTCTGGCTCCTGAACTTCCTGCCCAAGGTCTAAGTGCCGAAGAAATGCTTAGATATTTATTGCGTTACCTATTCGAAAATAAGACCTATGCATTGATTATTCTTGATGAAATTGATTATCTGATCAGGACTACCAAAGATATGGGCATAATCTATGATCTGACTCGACTTAACGAATTTGACCACGATAAATCCTGCAACGTGAAAGGAATGATATTTATTGCAAGAAGCACCGAATTTTACTCTAGACTAGATCAAGCCGAGCTAAGTACCTTAGGCAGAGTTCCCATGTATTTTCCGCCCTATTCTATTCAACAAGTAACCGACATACTAAATAGTAGATGTTTAGAAGCATTTAACTCTCAGGCGATCGGCAGTGATATTATAGATGAAGTGGCTAATATTACCATTTCACCGCATGTCAACAGCGACATAAGGTTTTCCCTTGATCTTCTTCTTTATGCAGGCAATTTGGCAGAGACCCAGGGAAGCGGCAGAATAACTCTTGATCAAATTAGAAAGGTATACGGTCAAACTGATGCATCAGTCACAATACAGGAGATTGAAGACCTCGGCAAGAATCAATTATTTACCTTGCTTGCTGTAGTTCGTTCGTTGCGATCAAAAAAAAAGCATTATATAGGACTCAAAGAAATCCGAACTCAGTCTACTGAAATAGCTGAAGAGTTTAAATTAAGAAAACTGGATATCGAAGATTATTTAGATGATTTAGGGAAAAAAAAGATAATCGACATAAGGTCATTTAACGAAATCGGTGTCAGTAATATGTCCTTAGATGAGCTTGAGCCAATACTTAAAAAACAAATTAGACAGCAGGCTAAATGATGATCCTAACCATAACATGTCCATAAATTATATGAACAGCAAAGAGATAATCGAAATTGGGCTAGGAAGCATTGGGAAAATAAAGATAATGAGGGCATTAGCAGAGGAAAATAAGATATGTACGATATATGCTTTGCACAAGAAAACTCGTTTGAAAAGAGAAGACATAAAGCGTAACCTTGAAGATCTTAAAAAGATAGAATGGATTAAAGAAACTAAGCTTGTTAATTTAATGTATGGGATAAACAGAGAAAACAGGTTTGTAACTGAATTGACATCTTTTTTTTCATCCGTAGGCTATCTAGATGGATAATTCTAGACCGTGGTCCTGCATTTTAGCTTGTATCGGTCATATTTCCATGTTATCACCCTATCATTTAATTAACTGAACCGCAGAACCTAATGGCGGTTAAATAGGAACAAGAATAGTAGTCTATATAAAAATTCACCAGATATATTACCAGAGCCTGAAATCAAGCTGAAATAATAATTGTATGTTACTGGTTAGAGCTAACTTTGTTTTTTAAAGAAAAGATAAAAAGCTGTCGCATTAAAAGAAAATATGCAGCCACGGCGTCATTTGAATCATGCAAATAAAGCTAAATATATTTTTGTTACAGGAGGTGTTATGTCAGGATTAGGAAAGGGAGTGATAACTTCTTCTACTGCTAAATTATTACAGATGTCTAGTCTAAAAGTTTCCTGTGTCAAGATTGATCCTTACGTAAATTATGACGCAGGAACAATGAATCCAATCGCACACGGAGAAGTTTTTGTAACTGACGATGGTGGAGAGTGTGATATGGATATTGGAAATTACGAACGATTTTTGGATGTTGCAATGACCAAAGATCACAACATAACTACAGGAAGAATTTATTCAAAAGTAATAAATGCTGAAAGACAAGGAAAATATTTAGGACAATGTGTTCAGATCATACCGCACGTTACGGATGCAATAAAAGATCAACTAAGGAATATTGCTAGAAATGAGCAATTGGACCTGCTAGTGGTAGAATGCGGTGGCACAGTGGGTGACATTGAGAGTCTCCCATTCCTCGAGGCATTAAGACAGATGGAACTTGAAGAGGGGGACTCTAGTACATTCTTTATTCATGTGACTCTCGCTCCCGTGCTAGATGTGGTAGGCGAACAAAAGACTAAGCCGACTCAGCATAGTGTACAGGAGTTACGAAGGATCGGAATCCAGCCTGATATATTAGCTGTAAGATGTAAGAGACCTCTTACATCAGAAGCGAAACATAAGATTTCGTTATTTGCTAGTATCAAAGAAAATTCCGTTATTTCCTGTCATGATACGACTTCAATTTACGGGGTTCCACAAGTGCTCGAAAAACAAGGGATCGTCAAAGTCATCACCGAAAAATTGTCGATAAGAAAGTATTCTCTCAATTGGTCTAATTGGCGAGAGGTAGCCAAATCATTTTGCAGTTACAGAGAACCAAACACGCTGAATATTGCAGTAATAGGAAAATATGTTTCTCTGCCAGATAGTTATGTTAGCGTCTATCACGCTCTTTCTCATGCTGGTGCTAATGTGGGTAGGAAGGTCTCGATCGAGTGGATTGAATCAGAAAGATTCGATGAATCGACACGGGAAGAGTCCTTTAATTCACTTAAAAGATATCATGGTATACTGATCCCCGGAGGATTTGGCAAACGGGGAAGTGCTGGAATAATAAATACAGCAACCTTTGCAAGAAGGATGGATATTCCATTTCTGGGAATATGTTTTGGATTTCAGTTAGCGATTGTTGCATTTGCCAGAACCGCTTGTAATATAAAACAGGCCAATTCTACCGAGATACATCCAGCCACAGATGAACCCGTAGTAGAGTTTATGCCAGAACAGATAGCTTCATCTGAGAAGATGGGCGGATCAATGCGTCTTGGCAGTCATCAAATATCGATTGTCCGTAATACCAAGGCCGATAAAATTTACGGAACACACATGATAAAAAGAAGGCACAGACACAGATATGAGTTTAATCAGAAATATCGTCACGTTCTTGAATCAAAGGGAATGATCTTTTCTGGTCATTCCGATAAAGGACGCAGGACCGAAATATTAGAGATTCCAAATCACAGATTCTATTTCGCAGTACAATATCATTGCGAGTTCAGCAGTAGGCCAGGAAAAACGGAAAAAGCTTTTGATGCCTTTGTGAAAGCAGCCTGCTCTAAAACCTAAGCTCATAGATTCTTTGTCTGGCATCACGTAAGGATGTTTTTTTCTTCACGTGTCCTCTACCCAGCAAGTGTTTTAATGACAGCCTAACGGTTCTTTCTGGAAGCATCGTCCTTGTCGAAATTTCCTTTTGACTTAGTGCCCCTTCATATTCCAAGGTCTTCAGAATTAATTTTGCGCTTGGGGGCATGGTCAATAAATCTTCTGCTAGTTTGACCTTTTTTGCGATGATAGATAATGGAGAAGAATCTGAAACCAACCTTGCAAACCTAGCCGGAAATTGATGTTTATGACATTCCAGTGTTTTTTTTACGCCAACACGCGCTCCGCCATCCAATACGACTTCACAATGGTACCTGCTCATAATGTCAGCAACTTCAATTGTCGTTTCGTTAGGGATTACCAGCGGACGACGAGTATTATCAACAGAGTTTACGGACACTACTACAAATACCTGGGATCTCTGCAACACCATGGGTCCTCCAGCCGACATTGAATATGCTGTTGAACCGGTAGGAGTAGCTACAATTACTCCATCACTTTTGTCGTGCCAGACATCTTTTTTGTCTATTTTCAACACATGCTCCATTAACACGGCACTCTTACTGGGAAAGACTGCTACGTCGTTTAGCACTGGCTCAACTTCCTTGCCGTCAACCTTTACCGTTATCCTGAATACCTCATCTACCTCGTAGTCCCCTTTCTTTAATCTGCTAATAGCGTGTTCAAGATCTCTGACATCCAATTGGGCAAGAAAGCCCGTTGAATCTGATTCATAAAGTGCTAGCACTGGTGCTGAATCTGTTACAACTTTATGGAAATAATCCAGTATTCCTCTGTCGCCTCCCGTTACCAAAACAAGATCAACTTCATTGGCCATTCTATGATCGTCCTGCCTCATCATTTGCACATCAATATATGACTGATCAAGAGTCTTCTTTATCTGGGAAATCAAAAGGCCATCTCCAGAGTCAATACCTGACAAAGCAATCTTCATTGTTTATGATACAGTTGAAAACCACATTCCACTTGAATTTAAAGTTAAAGCTAAAATATAAATCGAAACAAAAATACTCATAGCATCTTGAAGGAGACCGTGTTATAATAATACGAAGCACAATCTTCAATTTTTGACTTCGACGGAACCTTGTTTAGACCTGTTAATTTTGTTTCCAACGCTGCGCGTATAGCTCCCGCTCCAAAGCATATAGCCCATAGCGGGTCTTTTTCTTTAAGGTATGCACAGGCAAACGCCGCTGATAAGATGTCTCCTGCGCCCGTTGAATCTCTAGTCTCTATATAGGGTATGTTGACCCAGTAATGCATTTTGTCATACAACAGGTGTATTCGATAATTTTGAGTCGAAATCAGGAACTTGATTCGCTTGCTTGAATGGATGAGTCTCATTGCTTCTTCCCCCTCTAGACCACAAGTCAATATTTTCTGTTCGTTTTCGCTCATCTTTAAAGCAGTAAATCTTGGCAGATCATATTCGAAATTCCTTACCGGAAGTATATTACCATATTGATCCGTTCTTCGAAGATATCCTTGGGGATCAAATAGTATAAAATCATCATTTTCTTTGATATCCTTGGCAAAATCTGCAAACAATTGGATAGAGAACTCATCAAATACTGGACTGATGATCCAGCAATCAGCGTTGATTCCATAGAAGTCTTCATACCGTAGTGGTTCACATTTAGAACACAAAACCAAATCTCTTTCGTCCTTTTTAATTGTGATCAGAAACCTTGTTGTGGGAAAATTTTTCGCAATATGGGATTGGTTTATTTCAATTCCATTTTTGTGTAATAGGTTCCTATTATCAATTGAAAAATCGTTTCCAACTTTCGTAACAGGTATAATATCAAAACCAAACTTTTTGGCGATCAAGCCACTGTAGCATGTTGGGCCACCCAAGCTGTCAGCAAGGGTGTTCCTGTACTCATCCTGAATATGATCTAGTACGATGTGAGAGACTATTGCTGCTTTCAACACAACAGTAATCGAGGTTAACTTTAATATTTCTTGAGCAGATAAAAGCTTGGTTGAGCTTAAGCTAATATCATAAGATTTAAAACGGAGAAATCGAATCTATTACTATGCCAAAGAAGCGAACCAGCAGGGGACGAACCAAAGGGGGAAAGGGGAGCTCGGGAACTGTTCACTGCAGCCAATGTGGTGCTATGGTTCCCCGTGATAAAGCAAAGAAAGTCACAGGACGAATAACTCTGGTTGAGCCTACATTAGCCAAAGAACTTAAGGCGCAAGGAGCATATATATCACCTTTAACAGATGTAAAGTTTTATTGTGTCTCTTGTGCAGTCCACAGAGGAGTCGTTAAAGTAAGATCTGAATCAGATCGACGAACCAGCGGGAGACTTCGATAATTAATTATAATTTAATTTATTATATGTGTGTCTCAGTCTCTGGTATAGAGTAATGATTGACAGAATAAGAACTAGTGCAAGTGCATAGGACATCGCATTCATTACTGGCACGATAGCTGCTAAAGAAATTATTAATAGTCGTTCTGCTCTCTCAGCCAGTCCGATGCCTTTCAAATCAACCCCCAGTGATTCTGCCCGTGATCTAGTATAGCTAACTAGAAGAGAAGATGACAACGCAGTCATGCAAAGAATAGGATTAACTAATCCGCTGAAAGCTATGCCACTATAGACTATAGTCTCTGCAAATTTGTCCAGTATAGAATCCATGAAAGCACCTCTTTTCGACGTCCGATGCGATGCTCTTGCCACGGAGCCATCTATTATATCAAAGAACCCGGATATTAAAAGCAAAATTCCCGCGGTTAGAGATAGATAGTACCACGTAAAAGGCATAGTCTGACGGATATTCGAAAAGACGATGGCGGTTATAATAGCAAATGCAAAGCTTAGAATTGTCCAAAGATCCGGCGACCAGCCCTTTGAAGCTAGGCGGGATCCTAAACCCATTAGCTGAGGTTCGAGTAGTCGTCTGATTTTATTCAGCATTGATAGATCATCAAAGTGCCTCATAATATAAGCTAGTTAATCCATATGCGGACAGAAGTGTATGAGTCTGTAGTTACTTGATATTATCATCAGTTAGCTCCTATTATCTTAATTTTCGATCAATTAAAAACATTAATGAATCGGTTTATCCGTCTATCTGTGATGGTTAAAGGTAAATTCATTGCGAGCAGACGCATATATATATATACGAATTGGAGCGTTACTATAGAATTTGGATATTCTAGATAAGAAGAATATAAATATTCATAGGGAATAATTTAGTGTTTCTTGTTTCTTAAGTCTTTAATAATGATAGATATAGGATAGTAGTGTATATATTGTCAACGTCGGATCAAAGAGCACCGCGAATGAGCACGTTTAACAAGGTTTTAATTATTGGATTAGGACAGCTAGGTTTGCCGGTGGCAAAGTATGTAAAGGAGCGTGGCTTTGATGTTTATGGTTATGACATAAGTCCAAAGGCAGTAGAACGTGCAGTACGAACAACAGGTATAAAAAAGGCTGACAACTTTGCAGATTTTGATGTTTACATATTATGCATCTCCACACATAGGCCAGATGATATATTTTCACCTCAAATAGAAGGTTTGTTGTCCATAGCCGAAAGAATTTCACGTGAAGCAAACAGCGGTACACTTGTATCTATAGAGAGTACCATACCTAGAGGCACCTCTAAGAAGATATTTCAAATCTTAAATCATAGGTTGCATGTTGCGCATGCACCACATAGATGGTATGCACTAGAAGAAAAGGAACATGGAGTAAATCAGCTACGTGTAATTGGGGGAGTGTGTGAGTGTTGTCTTGATGTAGCAATGGAATTTTATGAGGGAACCCAAAAACAAATGCCGGAGGACACGCCCACAGGGGGCTTGACTTTAAATGCGTCATCAGTTTTGTCTAACTCTTCTTCAACAGCATCCGGCCTAAAAAGAGATCTTGGAATACCAATGCATGCTGTATCTGAGGTAGAAATTGCTGAGATAACGAAGATTGTCGAAAATGCACACAGGTACCTTCAAATTGCCTTTGCAGAAGATCTTTATCTTTATTGTCAATCAAACAACATCAACTTCCCAGAGCTTCGCGATGCTCTTAACACTAAGTGGAACGTTCATTTGCTTGAACCAAGGGAGGGCATAGGAGGTCATTGTTTGCCCAAAGACACTAAAATGTTTATACAATCATCCAAATCTATAAAGAGTAAGATATTGACTGCAGCAATTGAGGTTGATCAAGATTATAGAAGATACAGAACAGCAAGAGGTGGCAATATTACCAGCGGCCTCGACGGCACAACTGCAACTAAGAATTTTGATAATACCAACAACGCGGAGAGTAAGAGCCGATACTTCGATGAACAACATCAAATCCTTACTGCTCCTACTGATTCTCGCCAAGCCTCTGAACCTCCATTATCATCTGAAACTGATTCGGCCAGGCCAGTTAGAAGAGTCCATGACGACGATTCGTAATAAGAAGTATAGTAAAATGATATGAAATCCACTTGCCGCACTCCTGACTAGCATATGAATAGTAAGCAGCCGATACTAATATTTGGAGCTCATCCAGATGACATAGAAATAGGGATGGGTGGGACAGTTGCGAAGCTTGCTGGGAGCGGATACGACGTTAAGCTGGTTATAGCAACACTCCCTAATTTTGTTGAAACGGATACTAAAGAAGCTAGACGGCACGAAGCGATAATGTCAGCGAAGGTTATGAGATGCAAATCGCCGGACTTCCTTGATCTTTCACCTGACGATATGGTTTTCAGTAGGAAGTTTGTAACAAGGATAGACGAATTAGTACGGAAATCCAAACCGCAAGCTATATTTACACAGTGGGTAGGAGACTCGCATCAAGATCATCAAGCGCTTACACGAACGGTGCTAGCAGCCTCTAGAGATTCTACAGATATATATATGTATGAAACGACCATTCCTGGTGGGATAACTGAAAGCGCTTTTAGACCTCAGTTATATGTAGATATCACGGATACCCTGAATATAAAATCAGAAGCATTAGATTGTTTCACATCGCAAAAAATCCGCTGCGGAGATTTGTGGATAGAAGCGGTATTAGGAAGATCATCTTACAGAGGCTATCAAATGAATACAAGATATGCCGAGGCATTCGAAGTGATAAGAATAACCAAGTGGTGAACCGCTTGGTCTATCTGGATCTATGAATACTAAAAATATTTCAAAATAAATGAATCATTCGGATTATTTATCTTGCCTTCTTTACAAAATAGTTCGTAAGTGGCAGTGGGAATATAGAGTTCATTCCAGTACCTTAGGCAAAGTAGTTTTTTGTAATCAGGAACTTTGATCTCTTCGCCTAGGCAAGTGTTTCTAAAGACGATGTCAGGTTCGTTTATACCTGCCGCCGATCGCATAGGACATGTTGCAGAAAAGCGAGGATTGATTTCAAAAACCTTAGGCAAACCACCATCAGTTAATTTAGCCTGAATATTTACGGCACCCCGGGCTCCTAATTTCAATGCGACACTTTCGGAATATCTCCGTATATCTCTGAAGTCGTCGATATGTGCTTTATATGTCTGTCCGTTCTTTATCGTCTTCTTTATCGATATAGAAGACATGACTTGACTTCCGCTTTTATCCACGGTAACGCCGGATGTAAATTCGACGTCACTGTCTAGATATTCTTGTATGATTGGATGCCATCCTGCTCTTCGGATTTTAGAGATGGAATAATTTAACTCGTCTTTATCGTTAGCTATATAGAAATGCAGCGAACCATATCCTTCCCTTGGCTTTACTACTACGGGGAATCCGAATTCTTGGGTTATGCTTTCACAATCTTTGGGTAAAACCGATTTGGCTGCTGGTAGGTTATTTTTACTGAGGAATTTAAAAGTCTTCCACTTGTCTCTCGCTGTAATCAAGACGTCTACAGGACTGGTCAAGACCTTCGCGTTAGTAGCTTTTTCTATCTTTTTCTTTGCCTTTCCAATAACCAGCAATTCCTCATCAGAACCAGGATAAATTGCGTCGATGTTTTCGTCAACTGCCAATTTAATGAGTGTTTTAATATAGTCAGAGGAAGAGGATGGTGGCACGATGAATCCCAGATCAGATCTATAAAGACCAGCGGACTGTGAATTAAGATCCGTTGTAATTATTCTATATGTTATTTTGTTGTGAGATAAGATGTTTGCAAGTTTTAACGACTTGATAATTCCCTGAGCAATTATCCCCCCAGCAGCGGTAACTATAACATTAGCTTCTCTTATTTTTTTAGGCCAGTGTGACTTTTTTTTATTTAACAAATCATAAAAAGTACGTACTCTAAATATAGATATCTACTGTTTCTATGTTCATATCTTGATGACACTTGGAGTAACAAGCTTATTGTTGTTCATCAAATTCTCCCTCCATTGCTGTTCGATGTTGGCTATCCCAAAGTTAATAGCATAATCGAGAAAACAGGGGTTCAGGTTTAGAGCGTTATCGGCCTTTTCTGCAATCTTAACAAGCCTTCTCAGCCTTCTTTGTGACTCCTTTAATTTAAACAACTCAGAGAGAGTAGTGTCAATCGAAAGACCGGAACGCACCATTTGCGCTCTCTTGGCAATAAGTGGAATTATTTCTTTCCTATATGAATCACATCTTTCCCTTAAGCTTTTCAAATACCGTTCTACTTCTCCCTGATTTGATAACTGTAGAACATCTAAAGCCTCAGATTGTCCTATACCGACATACATATCCCTAGACGGCCATAGTGTTGTCAGAGGCATCGGAATAGAAAGTTCGGAAAACACGATGCTGCCAACGATGCTATATCCAATGCTTCCTCCTGTGCCAGATGCATAACAGGATACACCAAGCTCGCGGGACAACAGCAACAGTATGGGTATTGCCCTCGGCGATAAGCTTAGAAGCGTATCCTTGGTGAACTCGGGACGCAACAAAGACCCGACATTAAACCGAAGATCCTTCTTACAGCCCAGACACTTCCCATATAGGGTGACTTTATCTGCTTGATCACTAATTATTTTTATTGGAGATTTACTACCACAAGAACAGTGAAGCCAAAGTGGAGCGTTTAGATAAGAACTTGCGCTTACGCCTGTAGATATCCCGTGATCGATAAACACATTTTCAGCTTTTCTAAGAGCCTCAGAATAAGCGCGAAAATTGGAGATAAGGTATTTAAAGCCATTTTCAAATACTGGTGAAATATTTGAGATCCTTGTAAAGATTGTGTCATAGTTCCATATTTTATTTACAACCCTTGAAATTAGAAACGAGTTGAAATCTGAGTAAGACCTTGCACTCATTCGACAAGATTCTACTTCCTCCCACATTTGTTCCAGATTAGAAAGCAGATGTGTTTTTTGTGTTTTAGAAGAGGAAAGCATCGAAGAACAATTTCTAATCCATAAAATGAGCTGTTTTTTCCATTGGTCTACAGTAGATGTCCCAGGAGGCGGCATTTTATGTAGCATCTGCCATCTCTTTGAGTTTTTCACAGGCATTCTCAGCTCAAGCATTCCTGAAGTATGTCTAATACTCGGTAGCTGCGCAACACGAGTCCACAGCTCTCCCATGAAGTCGTGATCTATGATTAGAAACAGGTTAATAATTTTCTTATTAGTGATAGGTCTTTCCAAAAGCGTTTTAATTGTTTGC
>DASQQB010000059.1:0-5889 GCA_035643635.1 Nitrososphaeraceae archaeon
ATATTATCCACTAAGGAGCCTAAAAATAGGTTGAAAACAGCATTACTCTAGTCTAGTCTATCAAGGATACTGGGTATAAAGGTTATTCACATGTCTCTTGAATTTGTCTTGGAAGTCACTACTGGATAACGGACGATAATAGCACGAGCATCCTGCCGCGACCCGGTATTTCACTACTACAGAAATGGCTTTCGACAAGTTTGATAAATTTCTTTGACAAGCATATCATTGAATACATCAGCAGAACTATTCCAGCTAAATTGTTTTGAAAAAGACAGGTCATTCAAGGAAATTTTTCTCAGTCGTGTAGGATCATTTAGTAGCAATACTACAGAAAGAGGAAGATTCTCTAGCGTTTTATCCGACTAAGACGATTGTCTCACCATTTCTAACGTAATCTCTGACACCATGGACATTATAACCTATCACAAGCGTACCATGGACACTCATCCCGTTCCGGAAATAAAACGATATGAGCTCTCCTCAACAAATGATACTTTTTTTTGCGTACTTATATATCCTAAGAAAGAAACATCTCGTGATCAAACTCCTTTTCTAGCGTACTACCCATGTGTCCATCTCCTCTTCCATAGAATCGCATCAAGAATTTGCATTATTATCAATGAAAATGCAACAATGTATACTCAGGAGCATATGTTTTTTTAAACCTGCCAATAAAAAGTAAGGTTGGGTCAGACTAGTTCTGCGACAAACCAAATAATAATTCCTTGCTTAACTCCTGTGGCATCACTTTTTACTCTTTTACAGCCTATGTCCCAATTCTATTTTCATGGAATTAGAGAGTGCGATCATTGGTAGATTCCTGTACTATGATAACCATCTTTTCAAGGCGTAAAAAATATCCATATCTAGATTACCCCATCGTTATTCTAGTCACACTTATACTCTTGAGGTAATAAGAATAGGAGACCAAACTGGGATCAAATAAGGTTCACATGCCACTGACTCCATAATAATAGCATGTTCTGTAATTGAGTTCACTTCAAAAAGATAATGAGATCAATTGCAGATACAAACATAAACCAAATGATATTACGATTGCAGATTTCATTTTTTTCCTAAACGTAAGTAGGTGTATTAGGTTTTTGCATCCGACTTGGATTATGTTTAAGTTTGAGTGGCCAACCCTGCGATAGTATTTACCGTCCAGCTCGAGGGCTCTAAAGAACTTGAAAGCAACAATCTTAATTTCTTCTGAGACTGACATGTCATCAGAATATAACCTGATCTTAGAGATAAAATCCCTTTTCATTATCCACATACCAGATTGGGAATCCGTAATTTCTATCGAATACAATAAACGGATAGCGAATGACAGTATTTTATTTCCAAATCTGCGCGTAAAGCTCATTGAACCTCTTTCCATATCAGCAAACCGGTTTATCGTAATGAAGTCCATATCTTTTTGATTTAACTGATCTATATATTCTGTTATGAACTCAATTGGATAGGTATTATCCGCATCGACTGTTATTATTATGTCACCCTTGGCAGCAGAAAAACCCGATTTAAAGGCATGCCCATAGCCTTTATGTTTATCAGTAATCACTTTTGCTCCCATCTTAGCGGCTAGTTCTCGTGTTAAATCGTTGGATTCAGCATCGATTACAAGTATCTCTACATCGTATCCAGATTTTTCCTTTATTTTAGATTTTTGAATAGAGGAAAGAGTTTTTTGAATTCCCAACTCTTCATTTAGCGTTGGAATTATAATGGATACTAAACCGGAGCCCACAGCCATTATTACGAATAGTGATCGTTATAATATTCTTTTCCCATTTCATGTATGAGTTATAAAGAATTTGCAAACTTTTGGAGTGGATGATTGCTTATCGCCTCTACTCATTGTGATTTTTTGCAATGCTACTAGATCACTTATTAATGAAATTTTTACATGACTGCTAAAAAAGAAGGACAGGGCTATCTTGGCTAAGTATAATGTGGAAGCAAACACCATTTCTAAGGAACATATAAAATGGCGGTTATGTGAAAGACAGCTTTGGTGTCCGGGACAACAGAAAGCAAGAGAGAGGATTAGCTTTTTAGATGGCTGGTCAGCTTAGTGCAGATGAATATCTAGATAACCTGGTATTGTAGTAACACCACACGAGTCAGCGGATGAGTGATCGATAGCACAAGAGGACATATAATAAAACATTGGTCGGCAGATGACGGAGAAATAATGTGGGGGAAGCCTAAGGTTCCATATTACGCTATATTCCACATCAGTTTTTTGTACGCCTGTTTTTGTTTTCCTAATATCAAGGATGCTCTTCTCGCTTATCAGCTGGTCCAGAACGTATGCTGCAAGTGTCTTGGATGTAAGCTCTAAAACTGCTTACTCGTGCTAATGTGCTTGTTTCATATACCCACTCCTACACTGGCGGATCAACTATCTTTCCTGCGCCATGTAACCCAAGTGTTTATTTTGAAATTTGTTGCTTCGTTTATCGATAATGGGTAATGATTACGATCTTTGAATGGACGCACTTTAAGCCACCGGTTAACTAATTTAGTTAAAGCTGTATTCTGACTCACCCTTCTCCCGTTTTCTAGGTAATACAAAGACTGTTCCTTGAGAATCTATATTATAGTCAGGGTTTGGCAGCCTCAAAAATCCCTCCGGATGTGCAACACACTCCCATAGACACACAAGAGATGCTTTAGATTCTGGTATGGATGCGTTTTATACTTATATTCGAATCTCCCTTCGTGAAGATCTTCGGACATATCCATAATGGATGCCTTCTTGCCAGCCTTTTGCTTCCGAACTTTAGAAGAAAACCAATTAACTGTTCTGGATAGGATTCATTGTTACAATATGCGATCTTATGAAATAGCTTCACCACCTGTCTCAATTTTTCATTCGTTGATGCTTGCCAACCTTTTTCCTCCATCCACCTTGATATTGATCTCAATATCATCGGTGTTTATGCTCCTTAATATCTTTCCAAGTTGCTTTCTAATGATGAAGGGCAGTCATCCATCGTACTAACAATAAAGCATTTCATTCTTTGTCGATCATAAATTCTACAATTCAAAATGTCTGTTTTATGAGGCTCTGAAATCTGTCCTCACTTTTCCAATTCCATGTCACATCTTCTCTTGTTTATTATAGAGGTCTCTCAATTTGTGCTTCGTCGGGTTTAACGACAGAGAGTTTATTTTAATCAGCTGGCCTGTCGAGGGTGGCTCTGAATTGTATTCTTCTCTTTGTCCTCCTCCTATTTCTTCTGATTGTCTTAGGACTTCCAACCCAGGCATTGATGGGGTCGGCCGGATTCGAACCAGCGACCTCCAGCGCCCAAGGCTGGCATCATACCAAGCTAGACAACGACCCCAACAAAGAATGCTAAATAGCAAAGAGCACTAATAGACTGGTACCATTTTAAGCTTCGGCGGCATTTCTTTTTATATATCATGCTTCAGAAGATTCGATATGAACGCCTTTGAGTGCTATCTACTAGCAGGGAAGATAGCGGCTGAAGAACGGGAAAAAGCCAGAAAAAAATATCATGTTGGTTCAACCCTAGCTCAGATTTGTGACACGATAGAATCTGGAATCAAAAGAGATGGGGCCCAACCTGCATTTCCTGTAAATGTCAGTTTAAATGAACTGGCTGCTCACTATACGGCCGAACCCAACGATGAGATTACAGTAAAGGAAAGCGATGTATTAAAGATCGATATAGGTGTACATGTCCAAGGCTACATAGCAGACACAGCAGTAACAGTCACCTACGATCCCAAGTACGAATCTCTAGTGAAGTCAGCAGAGACTGCCCTGAGTGAGGCAGTTAGAATTACAAGAATTAACACAAAAGCAAGCGAAATAGGTAAATTAATAGAAAATACAATCTTAAAGCTTGGATTCAAGCCGATTCAAAATCTAAGCGGTCATTCACTGGAACAATATACCATTCATGCTGGAAAGTCTATACCTAACATCTGGACTATAGGTTCATCGTTTAACTTGTCTTCTGGTAATGCATATGCAATAGAACCTTTCGTAACTCTAAAAGAAGGACGAGGCATTGTACGGGAGGGAAAGACTCGTAATATATTCAGTATAATTTCTCGTAAACCCTCCAAAGATAAAGATATCGATTACTTTCTTGAGCTTATATGGAATAGATTCAAGACTTTGCCTTTCGCATTAAGATGGTTAATTGATCAATACGAAGAGGAGAGGGCACGTCAAATGTTAGACTTTCTAGAAAGAAGAAAGAACATACATGCTTATCCCACTCTTGTAGAAGGCAATAGCAAAATTGTCGCTCAGGCAGAGCATACCATTATGCTTCAGGATGGTTTCAGCCAAGTTATTACGAAGTAAATTTCGTCTCGTGTTTTGCTATTCTGTCTCTTTATGGCTTTCTTTTTTTTCTTGAGGATACTCTCCGTATATCGCGGTAATCAAGGTGATCCCAGAGCATTTTTTACACACTACAGCTTCTTTGTAGATATAATCACTTTCTTGAAAAATCCTTTTTACTTTTTCGCCACAAGAACCGCAGGATTCTTCAGTATAGACCACAGGGCTCTTGTCCTTTTTTTTTCTAAAGAGTGAAAATGAAAAAGGAAACGAAAAGGAAAACAAACTATTGCGCCACTCCTAGTGTGTTTCCAACGCCTATCACTAACACTGACTGGCCTCTGCTGGTTTTATCTTCTATTAAAGAAAAAATTGAATTTATTACCTTATCTGATGAGTCAGAGATCTCCTTTCGCATAATCGTAATTGCATCTTTGACAGATTGTTTTATTATAATAGCGTACATTGGAATGCTGAATTTGGTTGCTATCTGTTCTAGATAATACTTTTCTACACCAATACCTCCTATTGCTGGTCCAATGCCTTCAGATACCGAGCCTGTTTTTTCTCCTTCCAACTTTAATGCAGCATCTATGGTTATTATTATATCAATTCTAACTGAGAGATCTTCAATCATGCGCTGAACGGCATCCCCTGGTCTTCCTACTGTTCCCCCGGGTCCCATTGCTTTCAAAAAGTACACTTTTCTATCCATGTATTCACTTTGAGTTACGACCGTATCTTGAGCGATAATTTTTTTATTTTTTCCAACCATCATTTTTCCCACAACCATAGGTCCAATACCATCGCCGATTGGTTGCCCCTTCCTAAACGCTCCAATCCCACTTTCCAAAGCCTCTGCTTCTTGCAAAAGCAAAGGCATCACCATCTGTAGTTGTACCAATACAAACATACTTGTTGTACGTTTACCCATAAGATAGAAATGTCTCACAATCTTGTAGATAATATTGAGGGCGGTTGCTGCTTCCAGAATATTCTCTATCCGAGAAGATTGAATTTCGTTTATTTCTGTATTGACCAGCTTCCTTATTTCACCTTTAATACGATCATCCCTTGTCCTCATTATATGATCAAGCTTTCCTATAATCCCAGTAGGATCAAGATTGACAGGCATAATCGTAAAATATTCTAAAAATTTGTCGATTCTCTCAGCCTGATCCGTTGTGGAGGATGTATATGATCTGATATACTCTATCGCTTCGTTTCTTGCCTTCTCCTTCATGTTTTTCAGCTTGGTCAGAGACTTTGAAATATCTCCTAGGATCATCCAAGATTGAAATTTCTGTCCGTACATCATCAAAATTACAATAGGGGCAAACCAAATGATGTACGTTAAAGGATTATTGTTATTTGGATCCGTTGCCGCTGGTCCAAAAAGTCCTCCTAGTTGCAGAGCAAAAAATATAATCATACCTGAAGTCTATCGCATTTAAATGGACTTCAAAGCACAATTAAAGGTTACTTCCTTTTATCGTGAAATAATAGGAGATCGAAACTAATCCCACCGAAAATTTAATTTTATTGGATTAGAT
>DASQQB010000060.1:0-3528 GCA_035643635.1 Nitrososphaeraceae archaeon
TGTCCTGGTTCCACAATTCTTTGATCACTTGGATCTCTTCTTACTGCTGTGGGCTCATGCTCTTTAATTTTTGCAGGTGTCATCGGTTCCTTGTCTCTATATGAGGTTAAAGGATCATCTTTTCTACCCTTTTCAGTACCACGAGCACCTTCTTCATATGCAGTACTTCCGTAATCAGAGGTTCTACGTTCTGTAGAATCATCACCTACTACTTTGTCCTTCGCTCCTTCTCCTACATCCATTACTTTATCCTTTCCACTCTTTAGTTTTTCCTTAACTTTATCTGCAATTTTGCTCATTGCTATTGCGTAGTCTACAAGCTATTAATAATGTATAGAAGAAATATGCACAAGCAATATCTAGAAGATTTTTATTAATAATACATATAGAAAAAAGATGAAATAACCGTATCTAGATAATAGAATTATTCTACAAATTCGATGTAGGGCTATTTTTTGTTTAAAATCGTTTCCTCTTTAAAATGAATTTGACAGTATTCACAATTCCTATCAAGGTTCAGGATCTCTCCCTGTTCTGTAACATGTCTTTTTAAATGTGTATTTGCCAATTCCATGTCTTTTTCAATGCTGGTTGACACAACATACTCTATTCTCTCGTCGTAGTTGTTATCAATATTGTACATTAACCTACATTACACACCATATTTATATAAAAAGATTCAGATCATTCCCAATTAATCTAAAAGATTACATCGTTTTCCTTGCCTGCCAATCTACATTGAAGAGAGACAGATACACACTATAGCCAAAGGATAAGGATAAATAAATAAAAGGAAATCGATGTCTGTAATTGCATTGGAATTCTTTTGCTACATCAAATAATTCCTAACAGGAACTTGAGCAACAATATCAGGACAATTATTCCTATGATAACATAGATCAGATACCAAATAGTCATTCAATATACTTTATTCAGGTAGTAAATATCTTGTTCAGAACAAATATCTATACTCATAATTCATATTTAATTTACGGTTCTACCAGGTTATTTGTTCATAAATTATGGGAATAGAGTAAATCATTCTACTGACAATCTCATAATAAATCTTTGTAAGGGTGTTGATGCCATTAGACGCCGGTAATTGTAGATACAAAAAGGAGTACATTAAAAAAATTATAATAATGCTCAACTATAAAATAATTATATCGTTCCAATAGTCAACCAACCTATTAGATGAAATGTACTTCAGTTCTTGTTATGATATAGCAACTTTTTATTAATGTATCTATGTATGTAAATTTAATAAAATATAGTGGCTTCAAATAGAATTTGATGTAATTGATTAATACTATGATGACTTGTATTCTAAACTATGAGTAAATCTCTGTCGTCATCATCATCAGTTGGTAGAGAAGTAATTACTAATAAAAATACGAGTATTAATACTATCCCACATGATAAACAATATCCAAAACTCCCAAAGTCCACTTCAGGGTATGTAGAGGTGGAACATTTTAAGAATGCAGATTTACATACAGGATACTTTTGCTATAACTGTACTTATTTTATTAAAGATAATCACTGTGCAATAGTAGAAGACAGTGGTCCTGATGTAAATGAAAAAGAGTCTGGAATTATAGCACCATATGGTATCTGTACATTATGGGATCCTAATGAGGAGGAAACCCGTTAATAAAAGAGGTAGGAGGAGATAAAGAATGGCAAAAATAGGTGAGAAAATAAAAGAGGCAGTGGGCGCAGTAGATAATCTCAGCAAGTTTCAGAAATTTAGCAAGCTAAAGGCCTCATACATTGAATATGACAAGTTCACTGATTCAAACCTTCGTGAAGGTTACTTCTGTTACAATTGTATATACTGGATTAACAGTGGTGGAGGAAAATGCATGCTTGTAGAACATGACGGGCCTGATGTACTAGGAAAAGTTTCAGATGTTATTGCACCCCATGGCTGTTGTGCTGGATATGAGGCTAATTTTGGCAAGTTACACGATACAAGAAGACCTGGTGAAGCTGAGAATGTAAATAGCGAAAAGAACAAAGAAAAGGTTACTACGGCTGACATATAACATAATAAAATAACACCATCTTCGTGCGTTGGGAACATAGTACGTTCTATTTTGACCAACAATACTATACCATTTACGTCATGCTCTAGAATTGAGTTAATAAGTATTCATTATTCTCTCTATATATACAAATTGAGAATAAATTCTTGGTTTTACGTTCATTAATACTCATGCATTTTTAACTTACAGATATTTTTATCTGAAGATTATAAATTGCTTATAAAGGATAAATTACAATAATAGATATGTCTGATATAATATCTTGGGATAAAGCCATTGATAAAAAAGTAAAATCAAGCGATAATAAAGACCTGGGAAAGGTTCAGAGCATAACTAGGGAATATATTCAAACCAAAGAGGGAGTAGTAAGCAAAAATTATTACTTTATTCCAAAATACTATTTTCAAGGATATGATGGAGATAACCTTTGGACCTCACTTACAAAAGATGAAGTAAAAACAAGGTTTGAAAGAGAAAGTGCACCTGATATTTCTGAGATTGAAACGCCAGATTATGAAACTAGAAAAAATACTATGACAAGCCAACACCCAGACTTTGCAAGCAATATCCCAAGTTATTCACGAGAACCAGCTGACACTTCTCCTTATGCCGCCGCAGCATCATCATCACAAGATAAAGGGGTACCAATGGCTTGGGAGAAAATGATTGATAAAAAAGTAAAATCAAGCGATAATCAAGACATGGGTAAAGTTGAAAGTATAAGTGCAGATTATGTTGAAGTCAAGGAAGGAACAGTGTCCAAAAAACATTATTATCTTCCAAAATATTTCATCCAAGGATATGATGGGGACAAGTTACATGCTTCACTTACAAAAAATGAGATCAAAGATCGATATGAGAGGGATAGTCCGCCGCATGAATCAGAACTTCAAAGCCAAGAGTACTTGGAGCGTAAACGTAAAGTAGATTCTGCTCATCCACAATTTTTGCACGGAGTACCAGTGATGGCAAAGGAACCAGGAGTCCAACTTGCAGATACTAGTGGCTCGGGTAGATCACTTGACATACCATGGGAAGAGGTTATTCATAAACACGTAAGAACAACTGACAATATAGATATAGGGGATATCGAAAAAGTAGGAAATGAGTTTATCGTAGTAAGAGAAGGAGTAGTCAAGACTCACATATATTACATCCCCAAATCATATATCAATAACTACGATGGCAGCTATCTATACGTCGATACTCCAAGTGGGTTGGTGAGTGGTAAGTTTGAAAGAAGTACTGAACCTACACCAGAAGAAGTCAGAAAGTTAGGAGAAGAAGGTAGAGACACTACTAGTTATGAAGGTGGCAGAACATATGAGGAAGGTGCTCCTGGTACTGAAAAGGGTAGAAAAGATGATCCTTTAACCTCATATAGAGACAAGGAACCGATGACACCTGCAAAAATTAAAGAGCATGAGCCCACAGCAGTAAGAAGAGATCCAAGTGATCAAAGAATTGTGGAACCAGGACA
>DASQQB010000061.1:0-12319 GCA_035643635.1 Nitrososphaeraceae archaeon
TCATGGCCGCAGAGTCATATATTTTCGACGACTTAAAAAGCCTCATTTCCAAGGGTAACGGAGCCACTTATGTTGAGGCTCGATATCAGTCTAGAATAACCAACGAGATTGCCTTTAGCAACGGGGAGTTAGAAAGGATACGGAATGCAGTAAATTCTGGATGTGGTATTAGAGTACTAGTTGATGGTTGCTGGGGTTTCAGCGGTACGAGTATTCTGTCAAAGCAGGCGCTAGAAGAGTCTCTTCTTGACGCGATGTCTGCAGCTAAAGCTCTAGCATATACTAAGAAAAATAAAGTCAAAGGCCTTGCGGAATCGAGACTTGCCAGAGGGCTATTCAAAACTAAAGTAAATGGAGATCTTGAGAGCATCGACATTGAACAAAAGGTAAAAATTACAAAAGATTCTGAGGAAGAGGCTAGAAAATATTCTAGCAATATCAAGTCGGCATCATGCTTATACCATGAGATTTTAGATCATAAAATAATCCTTAACACCGACGGCTCAGAGGTAGAACTCTATGACTCCAAACCTGAATTCAATGTGATAGCAGTGGCAAGAGAGGGAGTCAAGAGCTCAAGTGCGTCTGAAGGTGTAGGAGTAACTGGGGGATGGGACGATTTATTTTATACTCGAGATCATCTTGATTATGCTACTCAAGCGTCTCATAAAGCTATGAAATTGCTTCATGCTAAACATGTCATTGGCGAGAGGACAAACGTCATCCTAGATCCAGGAATGGTAGGCTTGATATCTCATGAAGCAATAGGACACATGGTAGAAGCTGACTTTGTCTTATCGGGTTCAGCAGTTAAAGACATGATGGGAAGGAGAGTTGCAAGTGAGTTGGTAAACTTGGTGGATAGTGGCAGCGGGATAGCTATCGGCCGCAGTAGGAAAGGCAGCAATAGTAGTAGTAGTAATAATATTAGCGGCATTCAATCCTCAAACACCAATATGCCCAACGCGGCAGGAACAATCCAGGTTGATGATGAAGGTGTGCTAGCTGGTAGAACTGTCATTGTTAAAAATGGGATCCTATCGTCTTTTCTACATAACCGTGAGACTGCCTTCCTGTTTGATACAGAACCAACGGGAAATGCACGTGCCTTTGAATATAATGACGAGCCGCTAATCAGAATGAGAAATACCTTCATTGAGTCAGGAAAGGATAAAGTGGATGAGATGATCTCTGAAACTAGACATGGTTATTTGATAAAAGGCGCCAGAAATGGTCAAGCAGACGCAAACGGCGAATTTATGTTTGGATTTCAAGAAATTTATTTAATTGAAAAAGGTGAAGTAAGAAATCTGATGCAGGGTGGAAGTGTTTCCGGGAATGCTTTTGATGTATTACAGTCCGTAGACATGGTGGGAATGGACTTTGACTTTGACATAGGAACAGGCTATTGTGGTAAATTCCAGCCAGCTAAAGTCGATGGCGGCGGACCACATATCAGATGTACTGCTATAGTAGGAGGATTGCAGTGAAGTGTCTTTGAATATAGATGATGTTTGTCTCTTTGCTGTGAGAAAAGCCGAGGAGAATGGAGCACAAGAGGCAGAGGCTTATGCGGTGAGTAATAAAGAAGTAGAAGTGTTCATAGAAAACAATGATCTCAAACAGTCAAAATCTGACAAAACGGGAGCAGTAGGAATAAGAGTATTTATAAACAAAGCCCTGGGATTTTCGTCTGTAAACACATTTCAAGGAAAATATGTAGAACAAGCCGTAGTAAAAGCGATAAAGTTGGCTAAAATAAGCCCCGCCGATAAGTTCAACTCTATGCCTGATGCAGCTAATATTTCTAAATCTGATAGTAGCACTTCATATGCTGATGGCATCCAAAAGCTCGAAGGAATTTATGATAAAAAAGCAGAATCTGTTTCGCCATCTTTCGTAATAAATATGGCCGCAGAATTGCTAGACTCTGCAATGTCATATGATAAGAGGGTAAGTGTGGATAGTGGAAACTTTGCTAGCTCTGTGATAGCTCACGTGCTGCTAAACTCAAACGGTGTGAGTGCTAAAGAAATGATAACGCTGTTCAATTGGTCGATAATGGGAATGGCTGTCGATGGATCAGAGACCTCTAACTTTGATTTTCAGTTCGGCGGAACTCACCATGTTAATGGTATTAACGTGGCGTCGACAGCGAGAGATTTTGCGCAAACTGTGGTCAATTCTCTTCGGCCCCAAAAGGTTGATAGTTTTAAGGGACAGGCGTTGTTGAATCCGTCAGCGATAAACGAAATGATACAGGAAGTTATTGCTTATTCTATTAATTCACAAATAGTACAAAAGGAGTCAAGTCAATTTGGAGGCAAAATTGGCGAATCCGTTTCCTCAGAGATGTTGACACTTGAGGACGATGCTACAAACATTGACGGCTTGGCAGCTTCAAGTTTTGATAGGGAAGGTATAGCACATCGACGGAATGTTATCATTGAAAAAGGAATTCTCAAAACGTACATCTACAATACTTATACATCTAATAAAGACGACAAACACACTACTGGAAATGCAGGCGGTTCCGCTAAACATCCGCCAAGTGTTTCAACTACTAACATGATCGTAAAGGCAGGTGCATCAGAGTTACAGCAACTCATAAACGGGATAACTCAGGGTGTTATAATCAACAGATTTTCTGGAAATGTCAATCCTGTAAATGGAGATTTTTCTGGTGTGGTAAAAGGAGGGCAATACATCAAGAATGGAGAAATTCAATATCCTGTTAAGGAATTAATGGTGGCAGGGAATGTCTTTGATGCCTTGAAAAATATAATAGGTGTATCAAAGGAAACAAAGATTATGTCCGATGCAATATTGCCTTATATTGTATTCGATAATATCTCTTTTACAGCAGGTTAGAATGCTCACTAGTCTTTGGGAGATAGTACCGCACGGTTTATCAGATGCGTATAAATAAATATATCGATATGCGTCGATAGTACTCAATAATATGTCAGGCCGCCAACACAGCTACGATATAGTCATAGTAGGAGGCGGACCTGCGGGTCTATCTGCTGCCTATGCTGCCGCTAAAGCTACGGCAATGAAATCTCTGCAGTCCAAGATAATACTATTTGAAAAAGACGAATCTATAGCTCACAATGTGCGAACCAGCGGTGTAACTTGGATAGACGAAATCCAGAAACTAGGAATTAAAAGTGAATATTATAACCCAATAAAAAATTATTCCTTCATATCACCTTCCAACGAAGTGACCATCAGAGGAGCTAGGTCTACATCATGTGTGCTAAACGTAAGAAGCACTTATCAACACCTTGCTTTCTTGGCAGCCGAAGCTGGAGCCCAAATTATGGTAAGAAGCAATGTATACAAAGTAAATAGCGACGCAAGTGGAAGGATTAAAGGGCTGAAGGCAAGTACGCCCAAAGGCGATATGACGATTAGCTGCAAACTCATAATCGATGCAACGGGTTTTAGTAGTTTTATTGCTAGGAGAGCAGGATTAGCCAATGAATGGAAAAGGTATGGCGTTGGGGCTGAATACGAATGCTATTGCGAGAATCTGGACCTTGAGACCTTTTTTCTTATGGTAGGCAGAAAGTACTCTGAAGCAGGTTATGCCTGGATTTTTCCTGTAGCAAAAAATAGAGTAAGAATAGGAGTGGGTGTAGGCAGACCAGAATCTAACGAAGACCCAATACAAAAACTCAATTCCATAATAGAGAATAAATTGAGCCCTATAGATAGGATGGGTAAGATCCAGCCTGTAGAGCTCCATTATGGGTTTATTCCAAACGAGGGAGTTAGAAAAGCTACAGTTTTTGACGGACTTTTAATGGTTGGAGATTCCGCAGGACAAGCTAATCCACTAGTACTAGAGGGCATTAGATATGCAATCGAATTTGGAAGGCTCGCAGGAGATATTGGAGCAAATTCGTTGTCACAAGACTGTACATCTGAATCTCTTCTAGAATATCAAAGACAGTGGAAAAAAAAGGTACAATCAAAAATTAATTCCGCATTCAAAATCCAGTCAAGATGGATAAAACTTTCAGATGAAGAATGGGATAAGGAGATCGAGATACTTTCGGAAATGTCCATAGAGGAATTCCTAGATTTCATAAAGGCAGAGTTTACGACGGGAAAAATGGTGAAGCTGGCTATGGCCCATCCACAACTCGCGGCAAGACAGCTGTTTAATATTGTTTTAAAGCGATAGAAAAAACAGATAGCTTGGAGCAATCTTTTTATATCATAGACTAATCAGCAAGCATGATTTGGCTGGGGAAACCGCTGCTCAGTTTACACCCATTTTGTACATGCTAGGATTTGGATTAGTGGCTTCAGTTCCAGCACTAATTTTGTCCAGATTATTAGCCCCGAGGCGCCGTTATAATCCAGTTAAATTCTTACCGATGGAGTGCGGCCAGATGCCCTCTGGAGAGGGGAGATCGCATTTTATGATGCAGTATTATTCTTATATTCTAATGTTCGTGGTATTTGATGTCATGACTATTTTTCTATACCTTTGGGGTGTATCTTTATTCTTAATTCCAAGAGCTGCTACACTTCCAATTATGGCATTTTTAGCTATAATGTTTTCGGCCATGGGATATGCCCTTTATTTGTCAGGGAGAAAAGGAATTTGGTAGTTGCGGTACTATCACTAACAAGTATTAAATATCTAATGTGCACAGAAAATATGAGGAGAGATATTATAAGGCCATGATCAGAGAACTGCTGAATCCCACGCACTTCAATGTTATGGTTGGAAAGCTTGGTGATGTCTTGGTAAAAGCTATCGATAAACCATTAGGCTATGCTATTAACTGGGGGCGAATCTGGTCGTTATGGCCGGTTCATTTAGAAACTGCTTGCTGCAGCGTAGAGTTTGGAGCGGCTTCTGGACCCAGATATGATGTCGAAAGGTTCGGAATTATTGAAGCATTTGGTTCCTTAAGACAGTGTGATCTAATAGTGGTTCAAGGAACGGTAACTAGAAAAATGGCTCCGAGATTGAGGATGGTTTATGATCAAATGCCTGAACCAAAGTATGTGATTGCTATGGGTGCATGCGCTATCACAGGCGGGCTGTATATCGATTCGTATAATGTCCTGCCGGGGATCGACGGGATAGTTCCAGTTGATGTGTACGTACCGGGATGTCCTCCTAGACCAGAAACTTTGATCCAAGGAACTATGCTTTTACAAGAAAAGATAAAAAGGTCAAAGATAAAATAAAATGAATCAAAATCCATCTGATAATGGAGATATATGTATTGGTGAAAACTACAAATTATTATTAACATCATCACCATCTTCTTCTTCTACTTGTTTGATAAACCCTGGGCATGATACTCAATTCTGCGCTTATTCATTATCTCAAGCCATGAGATCATTATCTTCATCCTCATACTCTTCCTCTTCTTCCTCTTCTTCTTCTCAGCCACCATCGTCCTCCTCAGAGAAACCAGGAAAACCATCTGATAAATCATTATCAAATGCAAATCCAAAAGACGATCTCGCAAAAACATCAGGCGATACATCAACAAAGCCTGATGCTGAAGCTGCAGTTGTCCCTTCTGCCAATATTGCTACTAATGCACCTGCATCAGTTAGTGGTGCAAAACCGACAATAACAAAAAAAGAGCCAGATCTTCCTGCTTTCGAAAAGGAACTTATCTCTAAGCTAACCTCTAGGTTTGGTGACAACAAGATCAAAGTAATCTATGCTAGGCCATTTCGCATAAAGATAGGTGTATCCACATCAGATATCATAGAAGTAGCCGCCTTTATCCGTGAGGCATTATCGTTTGATCATGCCGAAGCAGTGACAGGCACTGATTATCCTAAGGACAACCAAATAGAACTTTTATACCATTTGGGATCGTATTCTAGAGACGATTTAGCAGGTCACATCCTTTCACTTTCTACTCGAGTAAATAGGAACGATGCAAGGTCACCAACATTGATAAATGTATTTAAAAGCGTAGAGTTCCATGAAAGAGAGACATTTGAGATGCTTGGTGTGTATTTTGAGGGCCATCCAAGGAACGAAAGGTTCCTACTGCCCGAAGACTGGGCTGATATTCCACCATTAAGAAAAGACTTTAGAATCAAAGGGAGATAAATAGCAACAACCATGTTACGGCGCACAATGAGTAACGATAAAGGAGCATTGTAAACGAATTGTCAGAAAGTCTTGATAGTAAATTCGAAGAATCAAAGAAACTCGGAATGCAAATTGTGAAGGAGTCTGAAGAAGACCGATTTATGACACTTAGCGTAGGCCCACAACATCCTGGTTCTGGCCATTTCCGATTTACTGTTAAGTTAGATGGTGATTATATAGTTAATTGCGACCCTGATCCAGGATACGTTCATCGCGGAGAAGAAAAGATGTGTGAATATCGAAATTTTATCCAGAATATACCACACTTGGAACGTCCTGTAATACATGATTCCAATAATATTACATACTCTTACAGTTTGGCTGTAGAAGAATTAACAAAGATTGAAGTTCCAAGAAGGGGGCAATACATAAGAGCTCTTGCGTCAGAACTTAACCGCCAAGTCTATACCTTGTACTGGCTTGCCATTTATGGAATTTTTCTTGGCCATTCTACTATGTTTATGTGGCCCACAGGAGACAGAGAATTGTTTATCGATCTTTTGGAAGCTTTGACAGGAGCCAGGGTTACCCATGCTTTTAATATTCCTGGAGGTGTTCGCAATGATATGCCTAATGGGTTTAAAGATAGATGTCTAAGGCAAATTTCATACTTTGAAAAGCGATTGATCGAATACGAGGACATTTTCTATAATAATCCCCTATTTAGACAGAGGACTGAAGGCGTCGGAATCCTTACAAAGGACGATGCCATTCAACTGGGGGTTACAGGGTCAGTATTACGTGCTTCAGGTATACCGTACGATATTCGCAAAGCTGAACCATACGATGTTTACAACGAAATCGACTTTAAAGTTCAGTATATGAAAACGTGTGACTCTTTGGCCAGATCATATATTCCATTTTTGGACATGAAAGAATCATGCAATATTATGAGGCAGCTATTAGACAAGATGCCTGAATCTGGAGAAGTTAGAGCAAAACTGCAACCTAACCCGAAAGGACCTCCAGGAGAAACATATAGAAGAGTGGAGTCTGGCAGGGGTGCTCTTGGTTACTATATTGTCAGCGACGGCACTCCAAAGCCCTATAGAGTAAAGATATCTGTGGGTTCTTTTAGAAACATGCTGGCGCTTCCACATCTTCTCGTTGGGGCAAAATTAGGAGATATGCCCTCAATTTATTGGGCTTTGAATTATTGGCCTGTGGAGGCTGACAGGTAATACAATGGCAACGGCACCAGGAGAATTTCGTTTTGGAAATTTCGTTGCCAGTATTATATGGCTTATATTAATAGTACTGATTTTAGTAGCGCTGGTTGTTCTTCCTTTAATCTTTATAATATTATTTTATCTTCCCCTACCACCTGTAAACGGAGAGGTACTCACACCTTATCTCTTTCTATCCATGATAGTAGACCCTACACGTACCCTCCCAATAGTGCAATTCTTAATTCATACCACCCTTTTCAGAGTTGCAATATTCCCTGGTTTTACCTACGCAGCACTATTGGCTGCAGCTACAATCTTTATCGAACGTAAATTCTTGGCAAAAATGCAACTGAGGGTTGGACCACTTTATGCTGGGAAAGTTGAAGGAATATTACAACTTGCCGCTGATGGCTTGAAATTAATTTCAAAGGAAATTATCATTCCGTCGGGAGCAGATAAACTCATCTTCTGGGCAGCTCCAATTGCCTACGTTGCTACAGCTGCTGCTGTTACCGCTTTGATTCCCGTTGCACCTGGATGGGTAGTATCCGACACTAATGTAGGACTTCTTGCGTTATTTGCTATACTTGGATTTTTCCCGCTAATTGCTCTGTTGTTTTCATGGGCAAGCAACAGTAAGTATCCTTTCATTGGAGGTATGCGTGCATTACACCAGATGGTGGCATTCGAAATCCCTTTTATTTTATCTGCCCTCTCTGTAGTAATATTAGCAGGTTCGTTAAACCTAACCAACATTGTTAACGTTCAGCATCCTTACTGGTTTATTTTCTTTTTACCAATCAGTGCATTTGTGTTCTTTATATCTTCGTTAGCAGAACTTGAACGGATTCCTTTTGACCTGCCAGAAGCGGAGAGTGAAATAGTGGCAGGATGGCTTACAGAAACCTCAGGTATGATCTATGGCTTAATCCAACTTGGCTCCTACATCAAAGTTTATGCATTGTCAGCACTGTTTGTAATATTGTTCTTGGGCGGTTGGGCCGGTCCACAAATCTTTCCACCCTATCTGGGATCTCCTGATGAAAAACTTCCGCTAATGCAGTTATTGACATTGCATGGTATTTATAACCCGACAACAATAAATGCTATTTTCTGGTTCACGTTAAAGACGTTTGGTATAATAATGCTTATGCTACTTCCGAGAGGAATTAATCCTAGAATAAGAATTGATATACTTCTCCACACAGGATGGTATAAATTAATAGTGTTGTCTTTCATAAACATGTTTATAGCACTGGCTTTGATATATGCTGGAGTATTGGGACCAGGGGGATTACTTACAACACATTGATATCAACACCGTCAACACCTTCAACTAAAACGCCGAGGAATAGTGCTTCAGGTTTCATAAAAGCCATAGAATCGGGGTCAAAACATCTTGTAATCAAACGCTTTACTCTTAGGTATCCAGAACAAAAGCTTAAGTTTGTTGGCGATGGCTATCAGTTTGATCCAAAACGCGGCGTAGGTATTGCAGGTATGCGTGGCAGACATATTTTATTTCACGACAAGTGTACAGGCTGTCAGCTGTGCGCAATTGCCTGTGAAGGAATTGCAGAAGCAATAGGAATGGTAAAGGTAGAAGAACAATGGAAACACAACAAGAAGGCTATAATGCCACAAATTGATTTTGGCAAGTGTGTTTTCTGTGGCTTATGCGTAGACGCATGTCCATTTTACGCTCTCTATATGACTAACGATTATGAGTTATCGTCATTTACTAAAGAACACTTGATTTATACTCCAGCACAATTGGCCGTAAAGCCCAAATACGATGGAGAAGTCGAGATAAAGATTGGAGAAATGGGTGCTACACATAGTAGCAAGCCAAACAAAGAGCTGGCCGATAATAAGATTATTGAAGATAGCAAAGAACAAACACAGTCAACAGAGAAAAAGGAACAGAAATAAATATGTCAAAATCAACTGGAGGCAGAAATTATTTTAATTTGACAATATTAATAGCTGGACATAACTATCGCAATAATGATAATAATAATAATCGCCGCAGCAGTTTGTACTCTGAATCTAAACATATCAAGAGCTCTATCGTAGTGGAGCGCTCTCCAAAGAAAGATAATAGTAAAAACAACAATCTAGGTGTATAATATGGTTGATCCTATATTTGTTGGAGTGGCGGTCCTAACAATAGGATCTGCAATAGTGTCTCTCGAAACTCGTGAACTGATTTATGGCGCAATTGCACTTGCGATCTCGATGTTGGGGATTGCAGGTTTTTTTCTCCTTTTAGATTCGCCGTTTGTTGCAATGTTTCAAATTGCAGTATATGTAGGCGCAGTTGCTGTATTAGTAATTTTCACAGTTATGCTAGTCAGAACTCAGGCACTTTTCTCGATTAAAGAAGACAAAGGAAGAAAGACAGGAGGCATAATTTTGATGTTAATTTTTATGGGAGGAATGGGAACAATATTCCTAGCCTCGGGATTAAACGGCCAGACAAAGTCTTTCAATTCTGGTGCCCCACCTGTTGATTTCACAGCAATTGGCAAACTAATGCTTACCTATTATGCTCCTGCCCTTATCGTGTTAGCATTAGTTTTAGCCGGTTCGATAATAGCAGCGTTATCATTGGCCCGTAGAGAGGATCTGGAACAAAAAAATGAGCGAATTAATTGATTTTGTCATAGTATCTCTTATTTTGGTTTCAATAGGTATCTATGGTCTTGTTGTTAAGCGCAATGCTATACGTATGATCTTTGCTATAGAGATTATTGTAAACGCGGCAAACTTAAATTTAGTAGCGTTCTCGCGAAATTTACACAATGCACAGGGTCAATTATTTGCCCTATTTTCTATCGCAATAGCAGCAGCAGAAGTAGCCGTAGGTCTTGGAATTATTATCATTGCCTATAGATTATATAAAGAGATTGATGTCGAAGAACTGAGGAGCATGAGGGGATAGAATATTCATTATGGCACAAGCATTTTTCTTATTAGCAGCCACCTTTATACCACTTTTACTGTCACCAGTTGCGTATATCATCGGACGAAGATATGGACTCAATATAACGACGTGGTTTTGCTTTGGTGCTTTGGCCATCTCCACGATACTCCTATTTATTCCGTCCTTTATGTTGCAAGGAGGACATTCTGTATACGAAGAGAGTTATCGTTGGAGTCAGTTTGGAAATTTTGGACTTAGGTTAGATGGATTAAGCCTTCCATTTGCCCTAATTATTTATATTTTATGTACAGTCATTGCGCTTTACTCAAAACCTTATATGATTCATAAAATCCTAGAAGACGCACACGAGCGATTCGGTGGAAAAAAGATTAGTTCCGCATTTCAACCTAATGATTCTACCTCTAGTGAAACTGGGGGAAAGGATTCTGACAAGTACGACTCAAGCACGCGGGAGATTGAAGGACGCCCTAATATATCAAGCTCAGACGTAGCCGAAGGAACGACTGCATTTACTGCCACGACTACTACAAAAACACCAGAAACAAGCACCACCACGACTGCTAAAGAATTAGCTAACCTGGATTTACAAACTCGAGCGTACGTAAACTCACAACTAGGGCTCTATTTTGCACTTTATCTTGCATTTTCTATGGGTATGCTTGGTACGGTCCTTGCTACTAACTTGATAGAATTTTATGTTTTTTTTGAATTGATGCTGGTACCTTCATTTTTCTTGATAGCATTCTATGGTTACGGAGCGAGGAGAAGAATAGCTCTTATGTTCTTCTTCTGGACACATGTAGGGGCAGTTGTCTTATTACTAGGATTATTAGCAATGGGATTTTTTGCTGGTGGTTTTGACTACAGTACTGTCAAAGCAAACGCATCAAAAATCCCAGTAACATGGATGTCAATTATCATTTTTTCCTTAGTTATCGGATTGGGGGTTAAACTGGCAGCATTTCTCTTACACATATGGCTTCCGTATGCACATGCAGAAGCCCCAACTCCAGTTTCAGCATTGCTTTCTCCTGCTATGATTGGTATCGGGGCCTATGGTATATTACGTCTGTGGCTTGAACTTTTGACTGGAAGTTATGCTCAGTACAGTCTTTATATCAACATATGGGGTCTGGCTACAATGATATACGGTGGGGCCATGGCGTTAATGCAAGACGATATCAAAAAGGTATTAGCCTATTCCAGTATAAGTCAGATGGGATATATCTTATTTGGCTTAGGATCAGGTAGCGTTCTGGGTATTACCGGTGGAACTTTGGTATACGTTACTCACGGTCTTGGCAAAGCAATACTTTTCATGATGGCAGGATCAATTATACTTCAAACCGGCACCAGAAGTATGTCGAAGCTGGGTGGGCTAGCAGGTAAAATGCCTTATACTGCCGTTATTGCTATGATTGGCGCGTTGACGATAATCGGGATTCCCCCTACGAGCGGCTTTATGTCGGAATGGATCCTCTTCAATGGAGTCTTACAGACTGGAGTGCATGACATGAATTCATTTAGAGTTGTATTATTTGCATTTGGAATTCTAACAACCGTGCTATCTTCTGCCTACATTCTGTGGATGTATAAGAGAATCTTTTTTGGCAAAATCCCACAGGAGTTAGCTCATGTTAAAGACGCGAGCAGATACGTAATCGTCACAATGGCTGTTCTTGCAGCAATTAGTCTTATCATTGGAGTTTATCCTGAACCACTGTTAAAACCCATTACAACTTATATTCAGGGTACGTTTGCACATACTCCACAAGTCTTGCCGCTACCAACATCAAAGGCACAAGGAGTAAATAATGTTAATTATGACAATGATGGCAAATTGACTGGCGCTTCCAATGTTCATACGCGCGCTGTTAGTCATAGTGGAATGAATAAACTACTAATGCCTAAGCAGGGCCTTTATCCTATTGCTACTGGTACTTCATCGAGCCTCTTAAACAACGTCGGGATTAATGGAGAGGCAAACAGCATACAAATCAATCATACGAATCATATCGATCCATCTAGTTGGAAGAAGTCAGTAAATACCGAGCCAAT
>DASQQB010000062.1:0-18630 GCA_035643635.1 Nitrososphaeraceae archaeon
ATCTGACATACACCTAATTACAGAAGGTAGCTTTCATATAATATCAAGGATAACCTATGGGGCTAAAATTGACCTAGGAATAAAACCAGATGATGTTGTATGTGCTATATTCAAAGCATCTTCTCCACATGTTGTTCGTGAGGATTAGTAGAACTAGATTAGACTCTAGTTGATATATGGAACGTACCATGATAGTGAAATATTTATTTTATTATATGCTATGAATATAAGTATGCAGTGAATGCTAAAGGTGAAAAACCAGTATGTTAGAAAAAGATCACGGTGTCCACATATCATTGGTTATTATTACTATTATTTAGAAGTGAGTATTTGACAGAACAATTTAACGCATGTGGGACTACGAGTGAGTATTATTTTGGATTACAACAATCACTAATTACAATTATATAAAACGCTCTTATTTGATTAGTTGTTTAAATTTAGCATTAAAAAAGTTTGGCTGACGATAAAAAAGAACAATTTGATGGAAAAGAAGGAGAACACATAACCTCATCTGCAGTTAAAAAGACAAAGTCCTTTATTTCATCCTTAAAACTTATCTTCAAATCGTTGGGTCCTGGAGTAATAACTGGAGCATCAGATGATGACCCATCAGGAATAGCAACGTTTTCCCAAGCAGGTTCTCAATTTGGCTTTGGAATGTTATGGATGGCATTATACCAATATCCTCTGATGACATGCATCCAAGAAATATGCGCAAGAATAGGTCTGGTCACAGGAAGTGGATTAAGTTCAGTAATAAAGAAAAAATATTCAAAAAAAACAGTCTTTCCACTTGTAGGACTTTTACTTGTTGCAAATACGATAAATATTGGAGCAGATATGGCTGCTATGGGAGCCTCTGTCAGACTCATATTTCCTCAATTACCTATATTCATCGCAACTATTTCTTTTACTGGATTTATTATAGCTTCAGAAACCCTTGTTCCATATAGAAAATATGTAAGGATTCTGAGGTATCTGACGCTTTCTCTTTTTACATATGTTATAACTGCAATAATTGTTGGAGGAAACTGGAGTCAGATTTTAATATCAAGCATTATTCCACATATTGAGTTTACACCTCAATTTGCGATGATGTTTGTAGCAATATTCGGTACCTCGATTTCGCCATACTTATTTTTCTGGCAAGCATCTGAGGAAGCTGAGGAGGACGTTGCCAAACAAAAAATAAAAGAAATAGGTAAAGGAAATCCGCGGATTTCGAAAAAAGAAATAAGTTTAATGAGGAGGGATGTTGCTACTGGAATAGCATTTGCTCATTTAATTGCATGGACAATAATGATAACTACAGCCGGAAGTCTTCATAGCCACGGAATAACAGATATACAATCAGCAGAACAAGCTGCAAAGGCGTTAGAGCCTCTCGTAAAAACATTTCCACATGCAGGGGAAATATCAAAGACAATTTTTGCTCTTGGCATAATTGGTACTGGTTTATTGGCAATACCCATATTAGCTGGCTCTTGTGGTTACGCATTAGCAGATACATTTGGTTGGAGTGAAAGTCTGAATAAAAAATTCAGTCAGGCCAAGGCATTTTATCTGGTAATAATTGCATCCACAGCAATTGGATTATTGATGAATTTTGTTAATATAGATCCAATTACAGCATTAATATATACAGCTGTTATAAATGCAGTTACCGCTGTTCCGATTCTCTTTGCAGTTATGAAAATAGCAAATGATAAAACAATTCTTAGAGATAGAACTAATAATCGGATATCTAACATAATAGGATGGTTAACATTTACAATAATGGGTATATCTGTTATAATTCTTTTTGTCACATGGGGTTATAAATAAAAAAGGCTTCTGTACTCTAATATGGATATACGGATGATACTTATATTCAATGCATCAAATGACGTTAGTTCTAGTTATTACTTCAAGAAATATGTATCCAATAATGATAAACTAAGGACTTTATCAGGTGTGTGATATTGTGTGGTTAGAGCAATAGAAGTAGATAATATCTATCAGGAAGATTGCCTAAATTTTATGGATATGCTTGCCTCTGATGATCGGTCACCTAGAGTAGATGTCATCGTAACATCGCCTCCATATAATATCAACAAGGAATATGGCATGTACAAGGATAAGAAAGGAAGGCAGCAATATCTAGATTGGATTTATGATGTTGCTAAAAAAAGTTATTCTATCCTAAAGGATAATGGCTCTTTTTTCCTTAACATATCCGGAAGACCATCTGATCCTACATTACCATTCAAAGTGGTTAATAGATTCTTAGAAGTGGGTTACGAACTGCAAAATATAATCCATTGGATAAAATCAATTTCAATTGAAAAAGAGGACATAGGTAAAAGTAACGGAATCAGAACCTATTCTATAGGTCATTTCAAACCAATAATAAGTGAAAGATTTCTAACTGATCTTCAGGAATACCTCTTTCATTTTACAAAAGGAGGAAATGTGAAACTGGATAAAAGAGCAATTGGCGTTCCTTATCAAGATAAAACAAATATTGGAAGATGGAAGTCTGCAACACAAGATAAAAGAGACAGAGGTAATGTATGGTTTGTTCCATATCCTACGATTCAGGAAGGTCGACCTCACCCAGCAGTGTTTCCTGAGAAATTACCGTATCTGTGTATAAAGATGCATGGAGTAAACAGGAAAGATATGCTTGTTTATGACCCATTTATGGGAATCGGTACTACTGCCTTGGCATGTATTAGATTAGGCGTAAATTATATAGGTACAGAGATAGACGCTGAATATATCAAAGTGGCTAAGAATGATATATCTATAAGAAAGAAGGAAGGAGTTAGTTATTGAGGTTTCTTACAGAGTATATAGGTATAATAAATTATTAATAGGAATACGACGCATAAAAAAGGCTAAACATAAGGGCCTTATTTAAAAGTATATTAGTAAGTATTGATAGAAGAAGAAAGTTTAGCATGTGTGGTAGTAGTAGTCTTTGAACTTATTAAACTATTATTCATCGTCAGTAATCCAAGCAAACAAGAGGAATTAAAGTTCGAGCTGATGAATACACATACCAAAATATAAGTAAGTAAAATTCTTTACATATTAATATTGTCTATCAATGACGATTATAATGCATTAATTGACGATTGGAAAGCTAATGTTGCCAATCATATTATATCTTCAGACGATACTGACAGATTGGCAGAATACGCTTTGCATATGTCAAGGATTCTTGCATATCCGGATCTGGATATTGCCGGCACATTAAAAAGAATAGACCAGATGGCCGACGATCTTAAATATTCTATAAAGAAGCTCATGCCTCTACGACCAACACAAATGATAGAACAAATTAATAACTATCTATTTAAAGATAAAGGGTTTAGAGCTAATGTACAAGACTATCATAATCCGTTAAATAGTTATCTCAATATTGTTTTGGAGCAAAGGTTAGGCATTCCAATCACGTTATCAATATTATATATCCGCATTGCTTATTTTGTTAAATTTAAATTATACCCTGTTAATTTCCCTGCTCATTTTTTAGTAAAGCATGTATTAGAGGGAGACAACAGCGAGATTATTATCGATCCATTTAATGGAGGCAGAATAATGGATGATTATTCTCTAAAAGAGTTGCTGGATCAGTTCTATCCACGACAGAATGTTCCTCTGACCCGCGCCTTTGTCGAAAAGGCAACTCCGGCACAAGTAATGACAAGGATGTTAAACAACCTAAAGGGTAGCTATTATGAAGCTCAGGATATAGATAAAGCACAAATAGCAAACGAAATGATAATTGCAATTGATAAGTATAATCCAGACGCGATAAGGGATAAGGGAATGATATTGCTAAAAAGGGGAAAAGCAATAGAAGCACTTGAAATGCTTAATCTATATCTTGAATTAGATCCAGAAGCAGCTGATGCAGATGCAGTTCTAGATATAATTAGACAAGTCCGTACAGAATCAAACAAGATATAATACTTCTCTCACGATAATAACTGCTTTGTTTTAAAAAAGCAAATATACAATCTATTTTATTATTCTAAAAGAATTGATCATTTCTTCTACAGTTGATAGATATTCAGAGTATTTAGGTGATTCTGCCACGTATGAAATAGCATATGCCTTTTGGTCCTTTACTGTCAGAACTATCATTGCCTTTAATGTGTTAAATTGTGGCAAGAAATTGCTGTACTTAAACACCAAGATTTGTGCTGGATTACCAGCGACTACAGTGGGTATCGAGTTAAGGAGCATAAAATTTACAGCTTGTGTTTTGAATCCACTAACCTCAGCAGCAACTAACTGTCTCAGATTTTGAGGAAAAGGATCAACTTTTACAAAAACGTTTTCTTGAAATGTATCATTGGCTGTCAGTGGAGAGAGAAACTCTGTTGTGTGACTTGGAATACTTGCATTATCTCCATGATCTACTTTTTTCCAGTTAGATGGATATTGTATTCCTATTCCATCACTAGAATTTTGATATGTTAAGAAATGTACGTTTGTCTTATTTTGGTAAGAATGGGATGAGGGGAGAGAAGAACCCAATGACTGTGGTATAGACTCTGCTATTGCTTGTTGCTGATGTCCAGGAAAATAAAATAAAAAAACTGTTGTAAGTGAAGAAATTACTGATAACAGAAAGAGTATATCCACTGGTTGTCGTCGTGATAAGAGAGAACTAAAAATATTCTGATCGAGTTTCAAAGACATTCTGTTCGTTCGATTTTTATATCTTATATATACGGTTAATATGTATTTCCATATGGAAGGGGGCTTAACTTCATCCTACTTACTTCTGAATACATTGTTGGACAAGAAAAGCCCTTTAGACTACCAGGCTTATTTGTTTGGCAATTCTTTCTGTAACTTTAAAAACAATTCTTTCGCATTTTTTCTAGCCTCTTCTGTAATGTCCTCATTAAATATTGTATTGCTGAGCGCATCAAGAATTATTTGCCACTCTGCTTCAGACAAGGCGAAGTCAAATTTGCCATTATTCATACATCTAATACAGCCATTTTGCTACTGTTATAAAATCTTATTTGTTTATGTATATATCGAATATATGGTGGAATAGTATCAAATAATCGTGAAGATACCTTATACACTATTCATTGTATATTCCATTTATAGGATTGTATTGGGGGACTATAAAGAAGTATAGTTAACTGACTGTTTTAATTTCTCTAATTTTTGATTTTCATCTGAGAATGCATATACCGTTGTAGCACATATATCGCTGTGGAGATCGGATTCTTCAACTGCTGCATTCCTATATATCGCGTAACGACGGTATCTAACTACTTTTGTTGTGACGCATATGATCTATATTCGGGTTGAAACGAAACAAAACTGAAGAGAATCAATTAACACGACTATTATCCAAGAGTAGATACCAAATTATAATACTTTATTAGAATTCTTGCTTCATGCTAAGTCTAGCCATACATCCTATTATTATATTCAGGAAGTAATAATACAGGTCTACGTTGTACGGTATACTCACAGTACAGGAGGAAATAATGAAGTAAATCTTCCTTGAACAAGGATTATAATAAGATTAGGAGAGGTCATTAAGGGCATATAAAGGGATAAAGATGATAAATAATGTGTCATTATTATGTTAACAGGTATAACAGTTGCCATAACAGCAAGCCGTAGGGCAACCGAATTAGCCAGCTTGATAACCAAATTCAAAGGTATGCCATATCTTGCACCAACAGTGGGTATACATGCAAAGCAGGATATCTTTGAGATTAAAAACTTCATTAAAAAAATAGTAGATGAGAATATTGATTATGCGGTATTCATGACGGGACCAGGAGTGTTCTCTCTTATGTCAACAGCTAAAAAACTAGAAATGGATAAGAGACTCATCGAGATATTAAAGAAGACTACCATTGTTGCTAGAAGTATGAAGCCCCAAAGTGCTTTGGTTAAGTTCGGGATTAAAACGCACATGATACCGCATGAGAATACCGTTAAAGGAATATCTGACTTGTTAAAAAGTCATGCTATTGCAGAAAAGAAGATCGCTATATTATGGCATGGCTCATATTCTACCATTCTAAAAGACGATCTATATTTAGCAGGAGCCAAAGATATCTTTGAAATCTATCCCTATGTATATTCACTCGACCTTAATGATGGAGGATCCGAAATTCTTGATGATATGGGATTCAATTATGTTTCTCCTAATGAAGCAAAAGTTGTAAAGCTCATGGATGATATAATTAACAACGGTCTAGTAGATGCTATTACATTTACTAGTCCTCCATCAGTGAAGGATCTCTTTAAAGTGGCATCGAAACACAAATTAAAAGAAAAACTACAACTGTCACTTAACAAACAAGTTATAATAGTTGCAATAGGGCCTTCAACAAGTAATGCCTTAAATGAAAATGGTATTAAGGTGGATGTTATGCCAGAAGTATATAGGATGGGCGCTATGATAAAATCTCTGTGCGATTATCTTCATCAATCTGACTTACTAAAAAAAAGTGACATATTCAATTATAAAATAAATACTAATATTGGATAGGTTCTCAGGTCTTGAGTATCATCATTAGAATATGAAAATAGTTAGATCAAAATATATTTAATAGATTATTATTTAGGATTTCATTTCAAACGTTCTTTACGACACTTTAGTAGATAGAATTGTAATTTGAAGCGAGTAAGGTGGCAGTTAACTTTGTTAATCATTATCTAAATAGTACATTATAAAACTAAAGTTACCTTGAAGCAGATATGATATAGGTGCTCAAATTAAATGCCATGTAAAAATATCTGTGAAAAGTATAAAGTTAGTAAAGATCGAAGGGGTAGTTATTATGCCGAAGGTAGCAAACGCTGTCAGGTATGTGAGATATATATTAGATGGAATGAATATAGATGTCCTTGCTGTAAATCTCCTCTGAGGACAAAATCACGTAGTTCTCCTAGTTAGTCTGTTTTTCGTAGACCTTTTTTATTTTCTTGTATCCTTAAAAAGATATAACTATAGTTGTCTTGGAGTAGTGATGCTGGGATGATATATGTATGCGTAGCTATGTGCCGATATTGTCCTGTGACAGAGAATATATTATAGATATATGTATTACAGCTTGGGTTATTCTCACACACATACCACCAATTAAGATATGATACTGTGTCTCTAATAACAAGTACGAATAGACATAAGATGTAATTTTTTCAAATCAAATAGCAGATATACTAACAGAAAAATATATAAGATGCCTCGCGAACATAGCAGAGGCTCTTTGTTTGCAAGGATTTTTAAGACAGATAGAACACCATGTTAAGGTAGGCTTTATACATATGACTTGGTTCAAAGATTCAAATGGACATATTCTAGAATCCAAGAACACTTTACATAGGCTTCTATTCTGTCCATTGTGCCAGAAATTGATATCAAAGATTGAATGCGAAAAATTAAGGCAAAGCTGCAGAGATGGAAATCTGTATAAAGTTAGGCGTTATTATTATGATAAATCATCAAAAATGAGACGTGCGGAAAGTAGAGAAGAAAGACAAGCAAGACGATTAGCGGAATTCTCAAATATTGAATTAAACAAAATCACAAAACGAATGTTGCCTAAGGTATAAATTATATATACATGCTAGCTAAATAAAAAAAATTAAAAATTAATTCAAAGTTTGGAAGCAACTATTGCAAGTTGTCGACTTTTATAATTGTTGATATACTTGTTGATGGACCCACTAATACATCTATATCAATTTTATATTAATTAATATTGACAATTACTAGATATTTGAGACAATCCTAATTCAAACTGAACACAATTATCCATTATGGAATGACTTTAAATCTACATGGTAGATATGGTGTAATTAGAAAGATGCATGTAGCATATCATCATCATCATCATCATCATCATATCAGGTTCAGATCTGTGAGACAATCGGATGTAAAAGATATTATTAAATTTTGTAGGAATACTTTCAGTTGGGGCGATTATATTCCTGAAGTCTTGGAAAGATGGCTTACCGATCCAAATGGTAGATTGTTTCTTGCAGAGTATAAAAAAGGCAACTATAGCAGGGATCCAGACATCTCTACGGTCACTATAGGAATTTCACATGTCGTCATATGTCATAAGGAAGAACTAGCGTGGATAGAAGGTATTAGAATACATCGAAGGTACAGGCGTATAAAAGCTGCTACAGGTCTGATAAAAAAAATGTTACGATATGCAAAGCAACAAGGAACACCAGAGATATCTGCAATCGTAGGAAGTGATAACGCTGCATCACAAAATTTACTAAAAAAAAATGGCTTTAAAGTGATATCACAGTGGAGCTATTATATTTGTAAAAAAAATAATAATCAAGATATAAGGAAGACAAGTGCAAGAGTCGCATCTTCAAAAGATATTGATAAGATATGGCATTATTTGAAAAATTCCAGAATTTATAGATTATCTGGAAGACGTTATGCTGACAGTTGGCGTTGGTACAGATTTGGTCGTGATGTATTAAAAAAGTTTGTTAAAGAGAAAAGATTAATCGTAGCTGGCAGTGGAATAATTACCGGTGTTGTTGTACTTAACAAGAGTGGATATTGGGATAAATCTAATGTATTACAGATAATTTATTTAGATTCACTATCCACTAGTTCATTAGAAGATTTAGTTTCCTTCACTATAAATTTATTATATGTCCATTCAAGAGTTCATACTCACTCATTCAACTACAAGTGTCATTATAACGGCTATAGTCGCTTTGAAAGATTACAAGTTCTCGCATATAAGACCGATCAATTATCCTTGACGATGAAAAATTTTAATATCAAAGAATCAGAACAGTTTTTGTTGTATCTAAAAAAAATAAAAATCTAGACTACTAGATGTATAGAAATTGCTGTATATTAGATGAATTGTATGATCCTTGATGATTAGATGCCAATTGCCAGTTGCAAGAAGGATGAGAGAAAAAAGGACACAATAAAATATGAAAAAGTCAAAATAATACTTTCTCAGGATCCAATGCTACCAAAATAATCCTCTTTTACTATCCCATTCTGCTGGTTGAAAGAAGAGCAATGCGATACAGAAGCGTCATAGCAACCAAACATTGATTGTGTGAAGTGAAGTGAAGTAGCAAAACATGACATTATACGACTATCTTAACATGCAGAGGTGTTCCTTAATTGAGTATATCCATCTACTCCATAGCCGTAGTTACTTCATCGGAGTGAGTCTTTCGATAGTGCGCATCAGCTTCATTTTTTGTTAAGAATTCTTTTCCACAATCTTTGCATCGAAAAGTTCCAGCCTCATATTCAGACATAATAATAATATGATTGAGTATCCAGGAAATATATTGGTTACTAAAGAAACATTATATTTCAATCAATGTTTAGGTTATCTGTTCTAGTCATCAGAACTAATAAACTTGTCCTTTTCCTTATCTACGAGAGGGATTATTTTATTCATTATTATTTCATCAAAATTTTTGACTTCTACATCTAAGGCAACAAGCAGATAATAATTTTCGCTTATAATTATGGTGGCCCTATTTAATCTTTCATATCTACCAAACGCATAAATCAAGTTACCTATTTTTTCCCTAAACGTCAATCTTGTTTTGTGTCTACTTACTGTACGTAATGCATACTCTTCATTTTCTTCTTCACTCATAAGAGGTTTTAATCCTTCCCTATGTTCTGCATTCAGTAGAACGCCAAACTTGTTAGCAATGCCTATCCATCTAATTGACTTATCGAGTTTCAATACTTCTTTGCCAAATGCATAGAGGAATTCATAATCTAGCATAAATTTGATAACAAGGCGAACTTTAAAAAGATGCGCTTATTTTCCATAATATGCAATAGCTGTAACTAAAGATTTCATTTGAATAATCATATCAACGCTAATATTATTTAGTATAACACTTCGTCTGGCCCGCAGAAGCAAAATATATAACATTAACGGATAAAGAATTCTATGCATGAGTAATCATTGATCTCATATTAATTGCAGTTTAAATTTAAAAACTAATATACTATAATTTTATTAACTTAGTTCTGGGAAAAAGTATGGAATATGCACATCCTGAAACTCTTGTGGATACCAGATGGGTAGAGGAACATTTAAAAGATACGGAAAAAGTTCGCTTAGCTGAAGTAGATTATGATCCTAAAGCTAACTATGAATTAGGACATGTACCTAATGCCGTATTGTTTGACTGGAAAAAGGATATAAACGATCCCCTATATCGAAATATTTTAAGCAAAAAAGATTGTGAGAATTTACTCCAAAAAGTTGGAATAAATAACGATACTACATTGGTTTTGTATGGCGATTTTAACAATTGGTTTGCCGCTTTTGCATTTTGGGTTTTCAAGTATTATGGCTATCAGGATATAAGATTAATGAACGGCGGCAGGAAAAAATGGCTAGAAGAAGATAGACCGATAAGCAAAGATATTCCAACCTATACTAGAGGAAATTTCAAAGCCTCGGATCCTGATAACAATATTAGAGTATTTCTAAACCAAGTAAAGGAAGCACTAAATGCTAAAGATACAATAAAAATGGTTGACGTTAGAAGTCCCAAAGAATTTACAGGGGAAATACTCGCTCCACCAGAATACCCCACAGAACATGCACAGAGAGGAGGGCATATTCCTAGCGCAGCAAATATACCTTGGGGACAGGCTGTCAATGATGACGGTACATTCAAGTCTGCTGAAGACTTGGAGAAGATCTACCAGCCAAAAGGCATTACTCCAGATAAAGAAATTATTTCGTACTGTAGAATAGGAGAGAGATCATCCCATACATGGTTTGTTCTTAAATATTTGCTCGGTTATCCGAATGTGAAGAATTATGATGGTTCGTGGACAGAATGGGGAAATATAATTGATAATCCAATAGAAAAATGATAGATATTACAAATAAAGCTTCTACATTCTTCATCATCAGCACTAGAAGCAGGCCATTTATTTTATTTTCTTTACTATGAAGTGAAACAGGTTTCCTTCCCGCTGTGTTTCCAACAGTGATTGTCCATTTTGCTCTGTCCATCTTATCATTTCTAAATCTGCCGTTGAATCATCGGACACTAGATGTACCACCTCACCAATTGCTATTTCTGCCAATAGTTCACCAAGTTTTGTAAGTGTAGCTGCACATTCTACTCCTATCTCGAACATTTCATGGTCAGGAAATGCAGTGAAGCATCTTACTCGCAGTTTCTGAATTAAAGAACTTAACTTGTCATGACAGTTGTCGATAGTTTGAATGTTTTGTAGATCCTCCTTTAAACTAGAAGGATTTAATTTTACAATCCATCCTTGATTATATGGAAAATCGTTAACCAGTTTGGGTTTATTAATTAGTGCCTCATTAACTTGTACAATCGCTCCTCTTATTGGAGTTCGTACTACCCCAAAATATCTTATACTTTCTAATGTCGCAACACTTTTCCCTTTCTCCAATTTTAAACCAATAGATTTCAATTTTATGGAGGATATCCTTCCAGCAATAGATGTTAATATGGGAGTAACTCCTAGGGTCACAATTTGGCCTCCATTGACTCGGAGCCATACAAGACTTTCAGTATCATAATAATAATCTTCAGGGAAAAAACAATGGTTTATTTTCATCAATCAGTTGTACAAAAATCCTAACTTAATCTTTTAGATTAAGATTTATATATATTCAAAAACACATACGCGTGGATTTGTAGACTCTATAATAAGAGTTAAATAGCTTTTCTGTGGATATGATGTATAAGATTTAAGATAATAAATAAGTGGAAAGTAATTACTGTATTACAATAAAACATGCTATACATGGATGTTTTATTGACTTTCTTACTAAAATAATGATTACTTTTCCCTGATTTCCAGAAATCTATGCTAAGCCCTATTTAAATAAGTGTATTGCAAATATATCTTTCTCTGAGATAAAATGCAACAAGAACAAACCTCTTTGATATGTTCTGGATGTAATTCCACAGGTCAGATGGTCACTGATCCTGAATCAGGAGAGATCGTTTGCATTAATTGTGGTATGGTTATGTCAGATAGGTCTCAAGAAAATAGACCAGATTGGCGTGCTTTTACTGTAGATGAAATAAACGCTAGAACCAGAAGCGGAATGCCTTCATCTTTAGCTCGTCATGATCGAGGACTTGCTACTATAATTGGAAGAGTAGACAAAGATGCCAGCGGTCGTGGATTAGATGCAACCATGCGTACTACAATGGAGAGGTTGAGGACATGGGACTTTAGAACCCAAAATCACACTCCTACTGACAGAAATCTCAAGTATGCATTTGGTCAACTGATTAAATTAAAGGATAAGCTTGGTCTTCCCGATGCAGTTATTGAAAAAACCGCTTACATTTATAGAAAAGCTCAGGAAAGAGGACTTGTACGTGGAAGGACTATACCTTCAGTATTGGCTGCAGCCTTATATATTGCATGCAGGGAAATGGGTATATCAAGAACCTTAAATGATATAGCTGAACTTAACGATATCAAACGAAAGGAACTTTCAAGAACATTTAGACTCGTTGTTCTTGAATTAGATCTTAAGGTTCCGATGGTTGATCCGTTAAAGTGCGTTGTTAAGGTGGCAAATAAGGCCAAACTAGGTGAGAAGACTAAGCGTCAAGCAATAAGTATTATGCACAACGTTACTAAGAGTGGTATTTCTGCTGGAAAGGACCCTATGGGACTTGCCGGCTCTGTGATCTATCTATGTTCTTTGAATACAGGGGAAACTGTGACTCAAACGGATATTGCCGATGCGGCCGGAGTAACTGAAGTAACTATCAGAAATAGATACAAAGATCTAAAAAGGCAGTTACACATGAACTAAGCCCAGCAGATAAAAAAGTCGTCCCATTCTCTATTTTTTTGGTAGTCTTCTAATTGTCCAAACTGCCAATTGAGCTGTTAAAGCTTCGCATGAGATAATATTTAAATCAGATGGTTAGCATTAGCTTTGCTAAAATTTATCAACCGAATTTTTAGTTACAACATAAGGAAATAAACAGAAGACTTGAGAGAACCTCATTAAATAATATTATAGCATAGCAGAGTATACAGTCCTAGGATGGAAGGTAGAACCATTTCGGATTATTTACAATCATTATCAATTGAATCCCTACGAACTATTTACAGTGTGGATTCTTCTAACTAGTTGGTACATACTGTCATGACACTGACATTGACAAATTTTTGTTATTTTTGAACCACCAGCCATTTCTATTATATCACCTTTACATAGGCTATGCTCATTTTGAGTACATTTTGCTGATTTCTCCACCATTTTTATCATATTTAATGAAATTTAACAGTTTCTTCTGCAGATAAGGCAAATTTATTAATTCTGCTTACAGGATTTTATGATCTTTGACTAATAATAATGTACAGTGTGCATTCAGTAAAGTGAAAATGTTTTTTATATAAATCGTTGTTTGTTGTAAAGCTATTTAGTTAATTTGATTTATTTTGGTTTAGTATAAATATAACCATTTTTGCTTGTTTTGATATGGCTTTCCAAATTCACGCTTAGCACATTTTACTACCCTATATACTATCTATTATTACTGTGACGAAGTTAGCTTATGTATTTTCATTTTATTTATTTTATTAGGTAGCTTGTATGTAAAGACTAAAAGATTAAATATCTAGCTTTTACTCGATAGCTGAAAATCTTGAAAGTCCTGTACCTAATGCTTGGCATAATAATAGTTTCGACACTATCGTTCCTATCAATAGGCTCATATGTACTTTATTTACCTGATGCAAATGCCCAAAAAAATGATAATAATACTATAAACCTGCATCAAAATCAGTCGATAGCTGATAAAGTTACAATTGTAAAAGTTTTGGCTAATAGCTTAGGTCAGAGTCTAAATAATTCAGCCGCACATCTCAGGGTAACAAGTATGTTACCAGAAATAGGTAATGCTCACTATGCTGACAAAATCAATAGTAGTCTACATGGTATTGCCAAGGATGTAGATGTAGCGAAAAGAAATATTGCAGATGCTATTTTGAAAGCTGATGATGATTTTGCTGGAATATCCTTCCTTCTTCCCAATGGAGATATATACATGCAAGAACCTTATCGGCGTCAACTTAATCTCACAGAAAATAATTTTGCATTTAGAGATTACTTTAAAGGAGCAATTGAAACAAAAGATGTGTTCCTTGGAAATATGATCGTCTCTAAGGCTAGTGGAAAGAGAGTATCAGCTGTTGCAGTGCCAATATATTCCGACAAAAATGGATCATTAATAGGTGTATGGGTGGGTGCACTAGAATTTAGCGTATTTGACAGATTTCTTCAATCTCTTCACCCTTTAAGCATTGAACGTATAGTATATGTTGATAGTCATGGTCAGAAAGTAGCTGATTCGAATTCACAACTTTCAAAGACTCCCGAGTCATTTGCTAATCTTCAAAGTGTTAAAGATGCTATCTCTGGTAAGTCTGGATACAAAATTGAAGTAGTTAACAATACAAAGATGTTTGTTGCATATTCTCCTACAAAAATACTGTCCAATACATGGACTGTTCTACTACTGGAACCCTACTCCCAAGTACAATAAGTACTTACCATATTAATATAACCGGGAATATTATCTAATTTGGTTCCACAATAACTATCGCAGTTAGCTTTAACTGGCTATTTTGAATTCATCTTTGACTATGATTTCAAGGTCGCTAATAGCATTTTAAAGCACGACTATCAATATATTACTCTGATTTTGAAGATAATGCTATAAAGACGCCATAGATATTACCAAGGTTCCTGATGTAGAGAAGGGAATGCTTCAATTCTCACTCCATTTAGTTCTACGATAATTTCTTTATTTGTGAATGTGCTGACAATTCCTTTATCTGTAAATAATCTCTTGAGTCTATTAATTAACGTAATAGCCAGATCAATTCTTGGACCTGTTACAATACACATTTGTGATCCTGAGAGTTTGTTGTCTTCTAGACATAGCCAGGCCATCTATCTTAACATAAATTCTGTAATTCCTAATCCAGAAGGGTTTACTTCTCAATCTGTCAAATACCTAATATGTTCAGAATTTTGTTGAGGATGAATTTATTTCTGTAAACCCTTTGAGTGTCAATATCTCTATTATTAGAGATAGACATTAGCTTTAGACTTTGCTAATCCATCTTGCTAACAACAATAAAACTAGGAAGATGTCAATGATTGAAAATTAAATAAGAAAAACCATCTGCTGATTATGCTGCTTCTGTTATATATTGCTCTCTTAGTGGATTTGCCTCACTTCTGTCATGAGAAATATCAAAGAGAACGAGACAAAATCAAAAAAAACATACCTGAAAAAAATGAGCGAGCATAACTAATTTCTATGAAAATTAGTTATTGCTTTTTTATTTTTATTTCTGTGTTTATGGCTTGTTAACTTTGTGGGCTAAACCAGAGATAAATGGTCCACTACCGTGCAGCGGATCTCGTGCGCACTCTTGAGGAGGCTTAGATTTTTGACAATTTGTTTGATACTCTTCATTACCAACGGCGCTCCCTGCTACCGCATTTGGATTTGCCTGACCTGGAGGGCCTTTTGCATGTGCTGTTGTTGCGCTGCTCATAACTGTTGTTGTTACTCCTATTGCTCCTAGCACTGCTATCGCAAGAACAAAGAATATTGCTGTTTTCATTGCATTTTATTGGGAATAATAGAAATATAAGTACTTTTTAATAGATATTATCCTATTTGAATCTCTTTACAGAATATCTAATAAAAATCTACCTTACTGTTCCTAGACGAGCGTCGACTCCAATTAAAGAAGGCTTTATACTTGCTATTGTTGCTGTTATCTTCACTATCTCATTATTTCTCTATTTACGAAATCCTCAAAAGCAGGATTGAACCATCTCTCTGACTTTATCTGTTTCCATTGTTCACCTATAGTTCCATAATTAAAGCAATTTTTCATCCAGTGTAACCATCCTGTCCATTCATCGTCATTAAGTATATTTTTTTCATGCATAGTATACGCATGAGAACAAATAAACAAGATGTAATACATAAATGCTAACTCTTCTGATGGTTTTTCAAGTTTATTATATATGACTTTTTGCATTGATGGTTTTTCAATTATAATCTCAGCCATTTTACGAACTTTTTCATCAAGATCGTTTAGAACTCTACTTTGCTGGTCAATTGATAGACTCTTTATTTGCTTTCTTGAGAAAAACAGTGTCAAGACCATAGTTCCTACTATTCCAATTGTTTGTGCTACACTCAACATGTCAGAAAATCCTAGACCTTCAACCATAGTTATGTAAAATGATATAATTATTTATACTAAGCATATTATCGACAGAATAAAACCACCAAATATGTATACATATAATCAAATCCATTCTTCAGAGAACCTGGTTTGCTGTTGATGTAATTTCTCCTGTTTGCTCTTCTTGCTCTTCTTCACCTTGCTTGTCGGTATTTTCTTCATCGTAATCAGGCTCTTTAGACTCTTGACTATCATTTTGCTGAGATATCAACTTCTTTGTATTGTTATTTGAATAGTCTGATACAAACTTCATAGCATAGCATACCCAACTACTGTAGCATTAGTAAGTAAATCTATCTTCATAGAATAACACTCCTTAGCTAACGATAAATCATGTATTTTTTATCGCTTATCTTGAGTAGTTGCTGCCATAGTAGTCCATGCTTCATTACAAATGCAGTTAATACAAACAACATGATTCATTCCTGCAAAGGAGGAATCTTCGTGAAGTCCCATGAGATAATCTTGATTGGTTTTATTACCAATATGTATCTTGGTAAGTTCACACTAAATTGAACCATAGGATTATCAAGCGCATTTTTGCCAACATATCTTTCATACATCTTCCTTGCGAAGGAACTGCCTATGTCATCTCTCATCTCTACTACCTTGCCTTCTATTATTACAGCCTTTTCTTTAGTAAGATGTGAAAGATCTTCAGGTTTACCTTCTACAACATCATCTATTACAATAGAGACATTTGGACTGTTTTGCAGGTTCTTGGCTTTTCTGGTTCCCTTGGGAGTTGACACAAAGATATCTTTTCCATCGTAATAATACCATACTGGAACTATGTGTGGTTGTGGCTTTCCTTCGGCATCATCATCCTTAATTGTTGCCATCCTTGCAATTCTAGGAGTAGAAAGAAATTCATCTATCTCTTCTTTTGACATTGCTGCTGCAGTCATGAATTTCCGCATATCTTTAACGGACATGAATAAAGTTTAGCTTTGTTTTGTTTATAAACATAATAAAAAAAGACACAGCTGCAAAAGCAAGATCTACTATATATCACCAGCAAATATAGATTGTGTTATATACTTTCGGAGATAACTTTTCAAATAGTTTTCTTTATTGTTAAGAATTTCATTTGCTTGAATGAACTAGCTTCTGTAAATCTTTGAATGTCAATGGCTAACTATGACCATAGGTGATCTTCATCCTATTACCAAAGGAGGAGAAGAAAAGATAGGTAGGAAAACCAGGCTTTTTGAAAGGGTTTGTCTTTTGTCCAATTAAGCAGTAGTTTTTACTTCTGTAATCCATTCACACTTAAAGCCATATTTATTATGATGATCTTCTATTGCTTGTTTATTTGGTGCCTCAAGAAGGCAGTAAAATCTGTCAGCCTCATGGTTGTACATTAAGTTAACAGATTTAACTCCAAACTCATCTGCTGGCAAAGTTTGTAACTTTCTTAGCGTTTCTTCATCCAATTGTTTCAAAGGATGAACATCAAGAAATCTAGGCATTACTAGTATGTGCTCATTATCTTTTTATTTAAGCTTGTTGTCTCAAGCAATATCCAAAACGATTTCGAATTTCGTAATATTATCAGCAGCACAGAAAGAAGTAGACAAATTATAAATTAAACGGAAAATAGAGTCTGTTGATGGTTTCTTGTTTAGTAGATTTCAACCGGGAACAAAATAATAGAGTATCTTTTTACAACATTTTGGAATATTTCTATCCAAGTAGCTATTTAATCCATTAAAATGTATTATATGGATCGTAGCTCATAGACCCTAAAATAGCTGGATATGTAGAAATGGGAAGGACAACATAAGATACGAATACCAGCAGCATACCAATTTCCATGTGGTAATTCATGATATACCACGATTACATCCTTTTTCCTTACTTTCAATATTTTTAGGTATCTTCTGTAATTGCTTCAGCAAGCCTTTTTTTCTCTCTTACTACTCTAACATTAGCGTTGGCGTCAACAGCCAGTCCATATAATATGATAATGTAGGCCCATGCAGCTCAAATTATTTTCTGTTATGCTAGCTCTACAGGCAATTTTCCATGTTTTTCCAACATGGGAGATTGTATGAAACATCAAAAAACGACCCAGACGCAAAAGCAAGTGTCGTATAATACTGAATTCACATCCTCATCTTCAGTAGGAAAAATACCTCCAAGTATGTCCATTATTAAACGAAGTATAATAATTGATGCAAATAGATATATTTTCTCTATTCTATCTATCTAATTATGGCTCATAACAAAGGCAATAAAACGCATGTTTATAGTGCACAGAGATCAGGAAGTAAAAAGTATGCTAAAGTCGAGAGGCGTAAAAGAAATAAGCCAAA
>DASQQB010000063.1:0-26136 GCA_035643635.1 Nitrososphaeraceae archaeon
CTTCAAGGATTTGGTGCAGAATCTTTGATACTTTTCATTGGTACATTGATAACTGGTTCTTTACTTATTGCTGCTTTAGCACTACGTCATTTACGGAAAGATGTGTACGAGTATCAGAGTATAATTGAAAAGAAGTTGGTATTCTGTGGAATCTCTTTTCTCTCTATCTCTATTGTATTACTAGTAATCAACTCTAACTATAATGTACTAGCGATAAAGGCTGGAGAGAATAAGGGATTATATTCAATACAAGCCAATAAGAATTCAAACCTCAAGGATTTATCAACTTCATGGAATTCTTTTTCTAGAATTGACGTCATTTTATATAACGATAGTATTAGAAACATACAATCCAGATCCTTGGGGAAAATACTGATTGATGCAGATGCTGTTACTCCAATACTAAAATGGAATGGATCTTCTACTGACCTTCAATGGTTAAAACGATACATGGACTACATGCCATATGAAATATCAAATACAAACAATAGTACTTTAGTTATCGGTAGTGGTGGAGGAGAAGATATTTTAGTTGCATTGGCAGGGGGCTCAAAGAATGTTACTGCAGTAGAGTTGAATCCACTGATAATTTCAGCAGCTAAACGGTTTGGTGCTAGTTCAGCAGGAAACTTGTATGATCGAAAAGATGTTCATTTATTCATAGACGATGGCAGACGATTTATCAGCTCCACTAATTCAAAGTATGATAAGATAGTGCTAAAACTTGTAGACTCATGGGCTGCTCAACTGGCTGGCGGATATGCACTTTCAGAAAATTATCTTTACACAGTAGAGGCCTTTAGACAATATTTGCATCACTTAAATGGAGATAATGGGATACTTGTTATGATACGATGGAACTTTGAATTGCCGCGGCTCATGCCACTTGCAGCTGAATCCTTAAGACAGGAACAATCAGAAAATAACGGTAAGGATATTAGCAAGCAGCTTCTTGTAGTTGAAGATCGTCCTGGGTTAAGTTTTGGATCAAATGATCATCTATCTACATATCCTGTGCTTGTAATGATCAAAAATAAACCGTTTACGCAGTCTGAGATTAGTTTGTTAAAAGAAAGAATCTCTAGCAAACATGCTAAAATCATAGCAATGCCTGGGGGATACATACAACCTCCTTATGATAAATTGCTAATGCCTAATGAAAATAGATATCAACTTAAACAACCGTCTCAAATAAGCTTCGAACAGGAAGAAAGAGTTCTAAAACTCAAACCACCCACAGACGATTCCCCCTTTTATTTTGCAAGAGAGCTGATTCCAAACCAGCTAATATTGCTTATAGAAACTGTACTTGGACTATCCGCACTAATTACCATACTTTTGATATACTATTCAAAGATAAACAGGATTAGAATAACGTCCTCATCACGATTTCACATAATCTTTGTAATATTTATTGGGCTTGGATTCATATTTTTAGAAATAACTTTTATCCAGAAATTTCTGTTATTGCTTGGAACTCCAATACTGGCATTAACTGTCATATTGTTTTCGATATTACTTTCTAGTGGAATAGGTGCATATTTGAGTGGAAGGCTATTTGCTAAAAGTCCTTATAAGGCCATAGTAATATCTATACCTCTTCTTGCTGCAATAGTGTTAGCTTATTATGGCTTTCTAGAGCAAATTATTAATTCGAATATAACTTTGCAGTTGTACCAGAGAATTATTATAACTTTTGCACTCTTGTCACCTACTGGTCTTCTTATGGGATTTCAATTTCCATCTATTACTAGAATGGCTTCTATTTATTCGGAGAAAGGATATGCTGGTAATCAAGATATTACTCTGTTATGGGGCGTAAATATTATTGCTTCAGTGATAGGAACAGTATTAGCTGCCACATCTTCTATGGTGGTAGGATTTAGTGGTAATCTATTAACTGGAGTTGGATTATATGTAGCTGCATTAGCATCAGCTATAGCGGCAACAAAAATAGCCCAACAAACAGGCAATAAAGAAATTATTCAATAATTAGTATAGGAGTAAAGATGATAATGATCTATCAGAAATTAAGCCATATTAGTTTAGTAAATTTCCATTTCAAATTAGAAACAAATCAGGTAGTAGAAATCTACGGCTTTCTTGTAATTCATAGTATTTAATAACGAGCCATTTTAGATTTGAAATACAGAAGAAAATAAGCTAGAAGATATTAAAAGCTATAAGGAAGATTTGGTTAAACTATAGATAGACTTGAGCTTAGAGAATGGCTAAAAATCTGAGCAAAAAGAAATAATGAAACAAGATCAAAAAAAATCAAGAAATTAAACAAATCTAGCAGATGCTAACATCTTTAGGCCTTATAATATAATGGGTCCACAATTTATGTCAAAAATGGTTCACAAACCACTGGCCCCATACCAACTTGTTCCTGAGTACAGTGCCCTCATTAAGAAAGTTTTTAACATAAGATGATATTAGCTGGTTCTATAGTCGCCTCACTACAATATGGACAATATTGAGGCTTTCGATTTGTTGATATTCCTATTATTTGGAATTTACTTTTACACAGTTTACATGAAAATGTGGCTGCGAATACCAATGGCACTATGTAAGTTATCTTAGCAATAAAACTATCATCATGAGATTAGAAATATATTATGTCAGGGCCGTATGTTTCGTTAGCGTTAGTTACATAGATAGACATGTAACGCCAGAATAATTATAATAATAATAATAATAATACTGAACTTAGATCTTCTTATTTATCAATCTTGTTTTATTTGTACAAATTCAGACTCTGATATTACGCCCTGCTCTTTAAGTTTAGTCGATTTGGTTAATTCATCAACAATAGATATTGATGTTGGCAGTGGTTGGGCTGAAATTCATCCAGCAACTTCTACAGAAAACAACAGTAACAATAGATGCATAAAAATGTTGAAAACTATAGCAACAAGGACTGGAGTAAATTAGAAATCAAAACGAAAATAAAATATTATTATATATTCCATAGTATTATACAAGTGTAGTATAATAACAATGAGTGAATTTGCATTCTTGCGCTTTACGAGCAATAATATGCTAACGATAGAAGAACGACAACATAAAGATGAGATTATTGATCTAACTGAGAGAGTTCTTCATGTAAGAGGAATAGAATGTGATGACAGAATATCAAAGCTTTCAGAAGAAAAGTTAAAAGAAATACTTGAGGAAGTAAGAAAATTACGTAGAAGAAGGAAAGGAATGGATCATCAGGATCGAACAGAAGATGATGATGATAGTGATAGTAGTAGTAAGAAAGAAGCACTATATATTAGATAGATAGATAGATAGATAGACCATATACTATTACTCCTTTTTCTAATCTGTGTAGCTATGATAACTGTAGGATAGATTTCAAAGGTACAACTGCCTCAGTAAAATTAGTGAATATATTTGTTATAGTCTCTAGCGTTAGTTGCATAGACATGTAATGGATGAACGTCACCATTACGCCGCTGTGGGTCCTCATCCCAATGATCCAGAATATCACGCCTGTCAAGCGACGGATCACCTGCAGGCCTAGCGGCGTTTGGGTTGATACTCGCAACACCGGCTGTGATGTGGGCAACGATAGGAGTGCCAAATCCACATCGACACGTATGGTAATTAGAGTATGCATAGGTTCAAACCATCCACGGGCCATCTGATGGTAAATCCGTTATTCTCGGATTATCCATAATCAAAGGCATGACATTGAAGTAAAAAGGCTTGTTCACATTACTCCGTATAATATAGCAATTTCCGGGGCTTAACCTTCATGTCATTCATCATATCTGTGATCGCGGAGTAGGGTTTATAATTATATAATCTAATATTATAGTACATATGCGTTCAGTTCAAGTTTCTAAAGCTAATGGCCCTTTTGAAATTGTGGAAAAAGACACTCCAGAGCCTGGTGATAGAGAAGTTCGTATCAAGGTGCAAGCATGCGGCGTATGCCATAGTGATTCCTTTACTAAAGAAGGATTATTCCCAGGCATCCAATATCCAAGGGTTCCTGGCCATGAGATTGCAGGGGTTATAGATAAAGTAGGCAAAGACGTCACTCAATGGGAACCTGGACAGAGAGTAGCTGTTGGCTGGCATGGAGGTCATTGTGGCCATTGTGAATCCTGCAGACGTGGAGATTTTGTTACTTGTAAATACGCCCAGGTACCAGGCATTTCATATGATGGTGGCTATGCAGAATATATGATTGCACCTATCGAATCTCTAGCATTAATCCCTGAGCAGCTTTCAGCTATAGAGGCTGCACCTCTTATGTGTGCTGGTATTACTACATACAATTCTCTTCGGAATAGTGGAGCACGTGCAGGCGATGTAGTTGCTATTTTTGGAATGGGAGGACTTGGACATCTTGGAATTCAGTTTGCTGCCAAGATGGGTTTTAATACTGTTGCCATTGGGCGATCAAGAGACAAGGAAGAGGAATTGGTGAAGAATCTGGGTGCAAGGCAATACATTGATAATCGGTCACAGAACGCAGTAGAAGAACTTAACAAGCTAGGAGGAGCTAAAGTGATACTTGCAACTGTCCCAAGTGGAAAGGCGATGACTGAAATCCTTGGAGGTCTTGCAGTCAATGGAAAGCTTGTCGTAATTGGAGCATCTGAAGAGCCAATTCATGTACCTACATCTCTGATGATATTAGGACGTCGATCATTGATAGGCTGGCCATCTGGTACGTCAATCGAGTCGCAGGACACACTTTCATTTAGTGTTCTCTCTGGTGTAAGGTCTATGAATGAAGTCTTTCCATTAGAGCGCGCACCAGAGGCATATGATCATATGATGAGTGGTAAAGCTAAGTTTAGATGCGTACTTACAACTGGTAATTAGATGGAGCTGGGTATATATTATAAAATATACAATGGCGAAGAAACTATATGGATCCTTAGGAGATTAGAGATTACATCTGTTATTGATCCTAGATAGGTGATAATTTAGTTTTCCCACCGATGAGTAGATGTATTCTTATATATATAAAATTTGATTGTCATCAAGTGCTCGTTGATGTTCGTTCATATATGCGATCATGCATCTGCCAAAACTTATTCTTTGCTGCGGCAGATTCAGCTGCTTCGGCCGCATGCTGAGGATGGGATAAATCTGAGTAATAGGAAAATTGCGAAATACAAAGCGCAATTTACTACCAACATGCTTTTTGAACTCGTTTAGCTACGAGTTTCAAAACTGCAAGATTTCATATGCAGACGAGCCTGAACACCCATCGTATTATGAAAATGAATATTTTTGCAACGTCTTTGTTCTAAGAGAAAATCCTCGATTCTACCAGAATATTTTACTATGCTGTCGTGTTCGAGCGAGTCTAGCTTTACATATTCACTTACATTTGCAGCATGTCCTGTATCGTAATTAATCTCCCATAGCTCAGATTCATCATTGTTTAAAATCACATACTCTAAACCATGTTCCTTTGCCTTTTCCTTGACCATCTTATATTTGTTAATAATTATATTCTACTGCGTCATATTATTACTTACTGTTATAGATATTGTCACAACACACTTTCATAGATAGTAGATAAGACGCTTGTTGAGGCGGCAGTAGGGGTCAAAGCATAATGAAGCGATTATTTTTTGCGTATAGGATGTAGCCTTGAAACATCTTGTGACTCAATCTTTTTATAATTAATTTTTAATTACTTGTTATTATTTATTGCAAATGAATAATGATAGAGCAATATGTCCTATTTGTAAGAACAAATTGAAGGAACATTCAGAATTGCAAGACAAAATATGTGATATGATAATAACAAAGCAATTTGCAAATAACTGTCCAGGTTTTGATGTTCAGTTTAGGCCCTTCTTTCAAAAAGAGGAAGAAGATTAGATATTAATTAATTAAGCATAATCCTTTCACCAACTATCTGAAGCCAATTCTATCTATTCAACCATTGCTACTATCTGTCTATGAAGAAACCCCATGATAACAAATTCGAAATTAATCCTTACACAAATTTTTCTATTTTTATTTATGTTTTGAGTCAGAATGTATTTGTACATGGTATCTTATTTAGTCAGTTAGGCTTATTCAATCTCATGTTTAAGAGGATATTTTCCAGTCACAATGATCCTACCTCTAACATAATAAACGATTCTTTCATACTCTACAAGAGAATATCCGAACAACATGCAGATCAGGATTGTTTAGAATATATCAGAACATTGATTCCTGAGGAGATCATAAAGAAAGCAAGAATAGAAATTGAAAACAAAGAATCCCTGCAATCAATTTTGCAATGGTTCAAAAAAGATTTCATGCAATGGGCACCTAAGGATCCAATGTGCGAAAGGTGCAATTTACCTATGGATTTTCAATTCATTAAGGGAAATTCATGGAAAATGCGAAATATAGAGAAGTATACATGTCGCAATTGCTATTCAGTACAGGTATTTCCTAGATATGGCAATATTCATAAGATAGCAGAAACTAGGATTGGAAGATGTAGTGAATGGTCAATGCTCTTTGGGGCTATGCTAAACTCCCTATCTATTAAAACTAGGATAGTTCATGATTATCTTGATCATTGTTGGAATGAATCACTAATAAATGGAAAATGGAGACACGTTGATTCTACCTTAGACTACCCAATTTCTTTTGACCATCCACATTATTACGAACAGAATTGGGGGAAAGAATATAGATATGTGCTGGCGTTTTCGTCTAATAGTCTAGAGGATGTTACCAAAACGTATACCCAACAATGGGGCTTAGTTCAACAGAGAAGAAAGAACAGTGCTAGATCTGAAAAAGAATACTCAGATATTTATTCAAGAATATAGATTCATTGGCTTTTTAACTCTTGGAATTTTGTTATTTCCAATGTCGTATCCTCTTTGACGAAGGTATTTTAAAGTTAATTTGTAGACTAGTTCATCGTGATCTGCTACTTCTAATATTGCTGTCCATGAAACTTCTCCCTTTTTTAAAATTTCGTCGGATAGTATTTCCGTGTTTTTCTTGGCTTCTTCTCTACATTGTTCCATAGTCTTACCATTTTTATAAGCATGGACACGAACATCACAGCTAGAGGCTTTCTTCATTCTACATTGTTCCCATAGACAGGTATAATTAATTACTAATAATAGTTGTAGAATACAATCTACATAGACAGTAACAGAAGTTTGGCTGCCAATAGTGGATTACATACATTAGTGTATTGCATCCCACCCAACCCAATACATTAATGTAAAAAACTTTGGAGAGATACTTTCGTATAATGGCTTTCAAGGGGCATTTAATTAGCTGGATTGTGGTTATAGATTAGATATGATAGCATATGACGACGACCAATACTGAAGAAAAGAAAATAGGTCAACCACAAATTGCAGCTCAAGACTCAAATGCAGAGTATATTTACATAATTGAAGATAAAGAGGTTTGGTTTATAGACTATATTATAGGAATCGCATTTAAGACACCTGTAGATTTCAGGACTATAAACAGATACAGTATAGGTCTACTAGAATCTGGAAGATCCTACACTGAACTTTATGATATCAAAGATTTTCAAGATTATATGGAAGAGAAGGTCGGCGGCCAAGAAATCGATGTAGAGTCTTCGATAGACCCCGTGACAAAGCTAGAGAAAGATGATAAAAGGGTAGTATTTCAGCCCATAAAAAAGATGTCTAGGTAAAAAAAAGAGCTGCTCAGATGAAAGAAAAACTGTAGCTGACTCCAGCTGCTAGCAATGTTCAAATTCAAATCCAAATCCCACTGGCCTCATACCAAACTTGTTCCTTTATTAGGTCCCATTTTGATATATTATATTAAAAGTGGACATTAAATCCGATGAGTAACGCAGTTGCTGCCATATATGGATTATTATTAAAGGAAAGAGGAGGGGAGGCCAGAGAAAGCATAAGGATTGGAATAAATCTAGTATATCTCAATAAAGAAGGTAGAGCTCAGATGATAAGAGTTGAACAATAACATCCTAGGAGACGATCAATATATCGGATATTAATAGCAGCGGCTGCAATTCGTATTATAATATAACAGAGAAGGGCTTTGATTTTATCCTATCACATTTACAAGAACCTTTGTTTCCTAGAAAGATTATGACAAAGGATCTGGGTTATCAGGTGGAAGTATTTAATAAACAGAAAACATTAGATTACTTTAAAAGTTCACGATATGAAGATTGTAGAATAAATGCATATCCTCCCTTAACTAACTACCATGGCATTAACATAACACCAATAAGTTTTATCATGGTAGATTTAGATTTAAAAGACTTTGGAGATTTAAAAAAAGAAAAATTATTAGAAAAGGCTTTAAACAAAGCATTAGACAAGATTAAAGAAATCATTGGTGGAAATCCTACTGTGCTGTGGACAGGTAATGGCTACCATATTTACCAACCAGTTGATGGAATTCTTTTAGAAGAGTATGAAACATTCTATGAATTTACGAAATATTATCTAGACAAAGATTTGACTAGCCTATTCATTCAATTTGCCGAAGAATACTTTACAGATAATACTTCAGACCGTCTGCATAATCCTACTGTAAAGTCATGTTTACTAAGAATTCCAGGAAGTTTAAACTCAAAATGTCTCGTCAAAGAACAAGAAGCGAAGGTCAAGGTAAGACAAAAATGGGATGATAAAAGACCACCTATACGGCCTTTACTGCGAGATTTCAGAAGATGGCTTATTCAAAAGAGAAGTGATGACATTGAAGTGTTAAAAAAGCAAGAGAAGAAAAAGCCCAATAGATTTCATATGGTTGTAGCTTCCCAAAGCCAAGAACGTCGTAATAATAATAATAACAACAATAATAATAAAAATACAATTAGCAAAATAAAATGGATAGAAAAGGGAATACTGGAAAATCCCTTACCTGATTATAGAAAATATATCATCTGGAGGATACTTTGTCCATATCTCCTGAACATAAAGAAGTTACCAAAGGAAGAATCCTATTCTATAATAAAGGATTGGTTAGATAAATGCGATAGATTGGAAAAGCTGAATTTTAATGCCAAGTTAAAAATAAAAGAAGGCCTGAGAGGTGCAAGTAAAGGATATTATCCTATTAGTCTAGAAAAATTAAAGTCAGAAAATAAAGAGTTATTTGATTTACTAGATGATACATCTAAAGCAGGCTTACAATGAACTCGGTGATATCTTTCAGTTTATTGCATTCAAGCAGATATAGGTTTTCTTAAACAATATTTCTTATTTGCTATCGTCTTAATTCTTCATTGTGTTTATCACATATGAGAAAAATATTGCATCACATTCACAGTGTTCATTGATTTTAACAAATCGTCCACATTTTAGGCAGATAGTAATAGGCTGTACTGTAGATAATGAATTCTCTTCCCCTATCTGGCCAGTATACATTGTATTAGACATATTTATTAATGGTCATAGTCCTTTATAATATTTTCATATAACTCTAAATAATATATGTTTTACCTACATTAGAGCCCTTTTATAACATTATTTTCAAACAATTAACCATTTTTTATAATATGTATATTTTGTATTGTGCCCTACAATGCGTGGGACTTGAGTTATTAACAAGGGACTGTTAGTTCAAGTTGCTGCAGAGAATCGAATAAGTGATGACCTTGTTCTACATATAACACTCTATAAGTAACAGGAGAACTGTAAACAACATATTCCATAATTTCCCTATTTTACAATTGATGATCAAAACTATGCAATAGAGACTCTTTCTAATTAATAACCTCCACTTGAGGAATAACGTCTTTTATGTCATTGATGATATGAAATGTATGAATAAAACAACTATGCAAAAAATCACCCCACATCTTTGGTTTGATAACAATGCAGAAGAAGCGGCTAAATTCTACACTTCTATTTTCAAAAACTCAAAAATTGTAGATATTGTCCGCTATGGAAAAGCAGCTGCCGAGGTCTCCGGAAGAGCACAAGGAACGGTAATGACTGTGATGTTTGAACTTGAAGGACAACGATTCATGGCATTGAACGGCGGTCCAGTTTTCAAGTTCTCGCCAGCTATATCATTTTTAGTACACTGTAAGACGCAGGAAGAAGTAGACCAGCTCTGGGACAATCTCTCTGAGGGTGGAGAAATTGAACAATGTGGCTGGCTTAAAGACAAATATGGTGTATCGTGGCAAATCGTCCCCACAGTATTGATCGAGATGTTGCAAGTTAAAGATGTCAAGAAATCAGAAAGAGTCATGAAGGCGATGCTTCAAATGAAGAAAATCGATATAGCCGGCTTAAAGAAAGCCTATGCGGGGAATAGAAGACCTTGAGAAGATTAAAACTACAGGTGCAGATGTCTGTGGACGGCTACATTGCAGGACTTAACGGTGAAATGGACTGGCTGGTTTGGAACTGGGATGACAAACTCAAAGATTATGTTAACGAGTTAACGGAATCTGTTGATACCATTCTCCTTGGACGAAAAATGACAGAGGGTTTTATTTCATATTGGACAGATGTGATGAGCAAACCTGACGATCCCTGGTATGCGTTTGCTAAAAAGATGATAGAAACCCCAAAATTTGTTTTCACGAAAACACTGAACAAGTCAGAGTGGATAAATACGGACATTGCAACAGGCGACCTTGAGTACGAAATTAATAAGCTAAAGAGCCAGAACGGCAAGGACATCATAGTTTATGGTGGCGCCTCATTTGATTCTTCCTTGATTAAGGCAGGATTGATTGACGAATTTTATTTGTTCATCAATCCTGCCGCAATTGGAAGCGGCATGACCATATTCAAAGACATAAGCAAGATCCAAAGGTTTACTATGATTAAGTCAATATCATTTGACAGCGGAATAATTATGCTTCACTATGAGCTAAAGAGAGAACCTGACAAAAAATAATATCTAGTCTGCTCGTGCAAAACTATTAGAATACCAAAATGGAAATATCTGACTTCAAAGAACTGTTCAACTATAATCATACAGTAAGACAAAATTATATTGACGTATTTAAAGAAAATTTATCATGGGAAGATATGATCAAAAACCGGCAAACCGGGTGGTTGTCGTTGAAAGACACGCTGCTGCATATAATTTGGGTTGAAGACTCGTGGATTAATTATTCTATTCAAGGTCTGGAAGATCCTAATAGACCTTTTCCTTATTCTAATTACAATTCATGGAATGCAATTGATGACTATAACCTTAGTTCTACATTAAAGATCAATAATTATTTGTCTTCGCTTACAGCAAACGATCTCCGGAGACCAGTTTCAAGGATTAACATTGATAGAGTAAAAAGAACTACAATAGTTAGAGATGTGCTGATTCATGTCATGACAGAAGAATTGCATCATAGAGGAGAAATAATCGCAATTCTTTGGCAAATGAATTTCCAACCACCGGATATGGGTTGGCTTTCAGTTATGAAAAAAACAAATCCTGTATGGGTATTGAAGTAAGAAAGAATATGATAAAATAAGAGACTGTGGTCGAAAAGCATTTTTTTCTTTACTATGTTCTACATCATCAGATTTTGCTTCATCATTTTATAAAACTCTTCATCAGACATGTTTCTTTTACTCCCCAACCATGCTTCTACATCATTTCCAGCTAAATACCTAAGGTTAGGACTTTCATTTCTAACAGCGTCAAGGACTACTTTCGCTACAAGGTCAGGAGAAGATGCGTTTTTCATCATCTCTTCAAAGCTAGTAGCCATTTTTCGCATTAACTGAGTATATGGAGAATTTGGATCTTGAGATTTCTTGGCAATAACCAAGCCATTACCAAAGTTTGTTCTAATGACTCCTGGTTCCACTATAATCACTTTTATTCCAAATGGCTCTAGTTCGTATGACATAGATTCACTTAGTCCTTCAACTGCAAATTTTGTGCTAACGTAGGCAGATCCTCCAGGAATACCAAATCTTCCAACTCCAGAGCTAATATTTACAATGGTTCCAGATTTCTGTCTTCTCATAATTGGAAGAACTGCTTGAGTTGTTCTTATCAATCCAAACAGATTAGTTTCATACTGTGTTTTTATCTCATCCATTGCAAGATCCTCGAAGGCGCCGTTTAGTCCATAGCCTGCATTATTTACTAGGACATCTACACGTCCTGTTGTTTCGGACGATATTGTTTGTATCGCATCTTTAACTGATGCATCATCTGTAACATCAAGATGTTTGATACGAATAGGTAAGTTTTCTTTAGTTGCAATTGATTTCAGATTTTGACTTTTGTTAAGATTCCTCATTGTAGCATATGTAAGGAAACCATTTCTTGCCAAGATTAGAGACGTTTCATATCCTATTCCAGTTGAGCTGCCTGTAACAACAGCAACTTTATTGTTGGGAGAGAGAGAAGAAGGAGAAGAAGAATCCATCTTTATTCTGCTCACATAGTATACATCATACTACTTAAGTAAGTAAGTAAGTAAGTGATCCTATGGCTACTTAGGAAGTCTTATCTAGCTTGCTCTAGTTTATGATAATCTAGATAGATTCACAACATAGGACTGCATTAAGAACGTCAGTACATATACATCTTTGTCCAATGTATACCACAGTCTATATAATATAACGATCTTCTATGTATTCATCTTATTTTATAATCTCTCATATGTGAACGCGATAGAATAAAACAAGGGCATACAAGATGCAAAAGACAGATCATATATTTGATTGAATGATCTTCAATAGACCACGATGCTTTTAGATTGACATTAAAGTTGTATCGTGATGATGTAGATAGTATAGCAGAAATGCTATATCTACGTGCAAATCATAATTCTAATTACAATAAAGTTATAATACACTTGATAGCTCCCAGCTATTCCTAGTTGTCTAAAGACTTTCCTGATTGGGAAACATTATACAAAAGTCAAAAGGTGGAGGGTATGCCATGGTATAATGAAAATCTTGATTCTGATTTGGGAAATGAATTAGATCACAGAAAGATTACTAATGGTAAATTCCTTGACCTTGGTACTGGTCCAGCAACACAAGCTGTATGGCTTGCTAAAAGAGGTTTCATGGCGACTGCTTCTGACTTATCTGAATCTGCAATTAAAAGAGCAAGAAATATTTATGCTAATGAGAAAAACGTTCATTTCATAGCGGATGATATTCTAAATTCCAAACTCAAAGCAAATGAATTTGACTATATCTTTGATCGGGGCTGTTTTCATATTCTCTTGCCAGCAGATAGAAAGAAATACATCACCAAAATAAAACAAATATTGAAAGATAATGGGATATTATTCTTAAAATGCTTTAGTGACAAAGAACCTCGGCAGGAAGGTCCATACAAGTTTTCACAAGAGGAGATATGTAACTTATTTAATAAATACTTCAAAATAGCTAGTATAAAAGAAACTGTTTATCAAGGAACTTTAGATCCATTTCCAAAGGCGTTATTTGTTGTGATGATAAAATTGTAAATAATACTTTACAGTAAAAAAATCAATCACGAAACAATAGAAACCACTGACCCTATTGTCATATAGTTCTCTAATTGGATTCACTACAATAAAAAAATATAGGAAGTAAGTGACAATATAGATGCAAATAGGACTAACTAAGAAGAAAGACAACATTCAATTGAGAAAAAGGAATCGATACATATTAGAAGAATTAACCAAAGAACAATAGTACAGCGTCTACATCGAACCAAGTTTTTTTCCACCTATAGAATCTCTTAAAGATTATGCCTTCCTTCAATATGATATCCGATAATAGCATGTTATGTGAACAAATTGATGAATTTACCGGCAAGGTAATAGGTCGAGTTTTAGATACAGGACAAGATGGTACTCCAAAGTTAGATGTGTCAATTTCAGATAGTGGGAAATTTAAAGGTATAATAGAAGTTACTGAAATGTGGAATTATTGGGCTACACCAAGACCAGATGGTACATCCTATAGTGAGGGACAAGACGTAATAATGACAAGGGATGGCAGTGGTGGTGAGACAGCCACTGCAAAAGGAAGTGGACCAAGTAAGCGTATAAATACTTCAGGTAAGATGAGGTATGCTACTGATTTATTTTGTAGGACAATAAATTCCACTGATGAAGGAAAAAAACTGGCGTCTCTTAATAATATAGTTGGGGTAAATGAATATGTGTAGCCCAGTCAGGCAATTACAATCATAAGGTGTGGGATGAAAATAATAAAAGAAAAAAATAGGCATGATGATATATGGGTGTAATCACCAAGTATCCTCCTGGTCCAACCTATAAAATACCAGGTAAATTGCTTCACCAATTCATTCATGATCCTACCAATACATTAACAAACATAGCTCGAAAATATGGAGATATATCTTATTTCAAGCTTGGACGTCAGCATCACGTCTATTTAATCAATAATCCTGATTACATAGAAAAGGTGCTCATACATGATCATCGTAATTTCAAAAAAGGTAAGAGGTTACAAACTGCAAAAGCCATTTTAGGGGAAGGATTAGTAACAAGTGAAGGAGACTTCCATAATTCTCAAAGGCGACTAATACAACCAATATTCCATCCCAAGCAAATTATCACCTACAACAATATCATGACAGATTATGCTAATCGTATACGCGATAGATGGAGGGATGGAGACACATTAGATATACATCAGGAAATGATGCATTTAACACTTGGTATTATCTGTAAATCAGTATTGAATTATGATGTAGAATCAGAAGAGGCCAGTCAAGTTAGCAAAGCATTGACTACATGTCGTAACTATTCCAAGAGACTTCAGAATCCAATTGGCTATGTTCTTGATAAAGTACCTATACTACCTGCTGTAAGAGGGGCTCGCGAAGCCAAAAAAGATTTGGATGACTTGGTATATGGATTGATTGCAGATAGAACAAGAAGACGACAACAACAACAACAACAATCTGATCATGATGATGGGGAGTATGATGATCTGTTATCTAGATTAATGCAGGCGCAAGATTCTATTGCTACTAGTACCGAGAGTTCTCAATCTCAATCCGATAATAATACTAATGGAAAAATGTCTAATAGACAAGTAAGGGATGAAGTTATGACTATATTTATTGCTGGTCATGAAACTACAGCCAATGCACTTACATGGACATTCTACCTACTTTCTCAAAACCCTGATATTGAGAAAAAACTTCACGACGAAATAGATTCTGTACTCGGAACCACTAATGATAGTAATAGCGGTATTAGGCTTCCTGCTGCTAATGATATTCCAAAACTACAGTATACTGAAAAAGTGCTTAGAGAATCAATGAGACTCTATCCACCAGTTTGGACGATAGGTCGGTATGTTGAGAATGATTATTCCGTAGATGAATATAGCATACCTGCTGGTTCTTCACTTCTAATGAGTCAATATGTTATGCACCATGACCCACGGTATTATGATCAACCAGAACAGTTCAATCCAGATAGATGGACAGAAGAATTCAAGGCTCATTTGCCAAGATTCAGCTACTTTCCATTTGGAGGAGGAATAAGAGGCTGCATTGGAGAAACATTTGCATGGATGGAAGGAGTACTTATCATTGCTATTATTGCTCAGAAATGGACCATGCGCCTTGTCCCAGGTCACCGTGTTAAACTGGATCCGGCTATCACATTGAGGCCAAAGTATGGTATGAAAATGAAACTAACACAAAGAAGAAAGAAATAAGAAAAAAATAGACATATATGTTGAAGCCCAGCAGATAATGCTAAGATAGAAGTAGACTCGGCCTGATCGATGACACACCTATCAATTGATTCTATAGAATACTTTATTGTCTGAATGTTATTGATCCTGTAAATGAGAATGTAACAGCATAGATTTATTAGAATTGGAGAATTCTGCTAAAATCATGCCGCCACTAAATTTTTACCATACATATGGTGTATAGACTATATGGCCCTATATGAAATCAGATCTTGTTACTACATTACATAAGATAGGCTTTTGTTCTTAGATGATAAATTATAATTATAATGGGCCTAACTCATAGGTTAAATGAATATAGTCATGAATACCTCAGAGAACCATTAATGCATAGATATGTACATTGTCAAAACTGTCATGAAAGAAGCCAATTTACATGTATAAAATGTGGTGTTTGTTGGAGCTGCCATTGGAAGAGAGAAGAAGAAGAGAAGAAGCAATTGAAGAAAGTTCCAGTTATCATGTTAATGGAAGTTTAATGCGGAGCGTACTCAAACTTGCTATTTTATAGTTATTGCAAATAAAAAGCTATAATAATATGTTATATAAAATATGATTTCTTATTTTTATCACTTAGCCGACCTATGATTTTGGCTACAACAATTTTGAATTGTTGGTGTTGTAAAAATACTATTTATCTTCTGATTCTTTACTTTCTAATTCTTCTTTTACCATTAGAAGTTGTTTATAGTGATGAAATATCATAGACATAAGAATAGGCTGTATTCTAATTGGTTTTGCAGAATAAGAAGCAGCCGAATTATACAATAGTCCAATTGAAAACATATTATCAAAAATCTTTCTGTCCTGCTTACCTAGACCTCTGCGAAACTGCTTCCATTCTTTCTGTTCGTCCACACTAGCTAACCTGAACGAAGGAATAGTTCTACCCATTAGGGGAATTGATTGCAAGAGTGGCTAATAAATTGGAACGATATTAATATCTAAATAGGCCGTTAAAATAATGAAGCAAACCAGAAAACGATAAAAAAATCATTTAAAAAGCAGCCTTCAATGAGAAAACATAAACAAAGAAGTTTTTCGAGGTCAAAATTCAAAAGAAGATTTCCTAGAGCTATGTTTGCTGCATCATTATAGCAAGAAAACCACTACAGCAGACAACTTCATCCTAAATGTCAAGATCTACCCACAAAGCAGCATGATCTGAAGCAGCATCTGTATTTTTCTTGATTTCTGGAAAATGCGGGAAAAGTGTACCATTTTGTCCTCCCCATATTCCACGTCTTTCTATTCCTCCTTTCTGCATCTTATCTAACAGCCTCGGAGACATTAGGATATAATCAAACTTATCTTTAGTGTTGCCATTCTGGTAGGTGCCGGGGCGTCCATCACCTATAAAGTTAGGATGTTTCATGACATCTACAAGTGTTGAACCATTGTCAATTAGTGGTTTTAGTGGGTCACGCTCAGGGCTGTCATTTAGATCGCCTGCTACAGCTATAAAATCAATTCCTTGACTCATCTTTTCTTCATAAATCTCCTTTACTCTTTTGGCCTGGCGCCTACGCTTATGATCGTTTTCTGCGGATTTGCCATAGCCTTGACTCTTAAAATGATTGACAAGTATTAGCAATGTGTTGTCTGATGGAGTATTGATAGTATACTCTGCACAGTCACGACTAAAGATCTGCCCCTCATCATCAATGTCATCTACATGAGTTCCAATCGACTGGATGTTAAATGATGATTTAGTCATAATGCCGACATCTATGCCCCGATCATCGTTACCGTCTATAACCATAGTATGACCATACTTTTGACCATGTATCTTTGGAATCACAGAATTGTTGAACCTATTCACGGCAGTGCGGTCCTCCACTTCGACCACACATAGAACGTCAGCATCAACAGCATTGATAACGCGTGCTGTATTTTCAGTTGCTATCTCTTCTACAGCTTCACGCTTAAGTTCAAACCAACCTATCCAATCGACTCGTCCATTTACTTGCACTTTTGTATACTTTGAGTCAGTTAAATGTCCCCTAACTTCGATTAAACGAATAAACTTACTATTACCTGTTTTGAGCAGACCACTGTATTGCTTCATTATCTTCAAGATCGTATCCTTGTCATTTTGTGAGTATTGTTGCTTTTGGATTAAATCTGAAAGATGGTAGTAGTCTGCTAGCACCTGCCGACCTTCCTCAGTTGAAGGAAGGTTCATGATAATAGGGCGTTCAAACATGTTTTCAAGATTGAATGTCGCTAGGCGCATAATGTTTCTGCATCTATACTTTATTTTGTAATTATATAAACTCAATTCAGGAAATTATATGATTAGTTGACAAATCGTATGACTAGAATCAGACTACTAATACAGAATTGTATAGGTGTACAAGATATAACAAAAATCATTGTGCCAACAAATGAGAAAATAAATATAGACGATTTATAGATATTTTAGAATCTGGCGACTAACAAATCTATTATTATCCTATTTTTTGTTTTGATATTATTAGCAGCTTTTTCCACCATGTCAACAGCTTCTCAGGGCAGCCTTAGCAGCATTGATAATGCTACTACCACGGACTTCTCAAACCGGAATAGGAATAGTGAGCATATTCCTCCTTTCCAAGGAGTCAACGTTCTTGGATACTATACTACTATGCCAGAATTAACGAACCGTACTACCCAACATATCATACCCAAGGCTTACTATGAAAACAGTTTTAAAACAATTTCACGGGCCGGCATGAATAGTATACGTTATTTGTTTTCTTGGGAGTCTTATGAGAAGAATCCTTCATTGTTTATCAACGAATTAACTGAAGTAGCAAAGGCCGCTGATAAATCAGGTATTAATGTAATATATGACAATCATCAATATCATATATCGTCTTGGCTGGATCCAGCTAAAGGATATGGTTTTCCGTCATTTCTTTTTAAAGATGATATTTTGAATTTTCGCGTAGGAAGTGGGGGTTCTTCAGATAGCCCATCAGCTCAGAAGTGGTGGACAAATTGGTATAATAGAACAATTACGACGGTACATTCTGATAGAAAAACTGATGGTTGGACTCTTCAAGCTGAATTCTTAAAGAAAGTCGTAAGAACTGTAGACCATTATAAAAGTACTCTTGGATATGAGATACTTAATGAGCCGATAATATATAGTGTAGACCAGTGGGAAAAATTGGGTAATTACAATACATTCATAGCAAATGCATTGAGGACGGTAACCAATAAAATAATTGTTTTTGACAGGCAGTTGCCTTCAGGTATAGGCGGTTCAATTGATGCGGTTCCTCAGAATATGATAAAGATGGCACCCAAAAATATACCTAATTTAGTATTCAAAACTACCTTGTTTGGATTACCCACGGCTTGCAGTTATGCAGAAGCAAGGCTAAACACTGCGGCGAGAACAGCACAGATCTTAGGAATTCCATTATGGATTGGAGAGTTTAACATAGGAATAAGCCTAGAGGCTCCTGTTGCGCATATAAGTCAAACAGAATTGAATCTTTTTGTTCAGAAATTCAGGGAGCTGAAAGCATGGGGATGGGCTTTTTGGTTATGGAGCTTTAGAGAACATTCCTCAAGTGCTAGAAACTACAATCTTGTAAATCTTAGAGAAGGGAAGACTATAGTCACTACAAAATACTTTGATTATCTTAAAAATGCAATATTATCTTCTGGCACTAATATCGATAACGAAAGGATAAATGGCAGTCAGGAAGAAAATAGATCGGGCAGTGTTAAAGATACAATATGTCCAACAGCGGTCATGACACAAATAAACGGAACACAATCAGATACAAATTACTCATTATCATCACCAAGAGAACCAGTTTTAGTAAATATTGGATCCCAATGTTTTCCAGACGGTAAAATTCTAGTACAAGGAGAGGCATATGATCTTGGAAGTGGAATAAAGAGTGTGGAAATACATTTAGATGGACGTGCATTCAAGCTAGTTACACAACAGTCAAAAGGAGACTGGTCAAATTGGTCTGCATTAGTGCCTATTAATGATAATAATAACACTAATGCTATCAATACCACTTCGTGTGGAACAAATCATAGACTATCTGTCAGAGTTACAGATAATGCAGGTAATGTTGACTATAATACGATATATATCAATCTAGTCACAAGTTGAACGATAGATTATATTTGATCTTCCACAAACCTTTTTGCACCTTCTGATCATATGAGTAAATAATGTATTATCGATGTATATACATGACCAAATCCTAGGACGCACTGATATGAAATTGCAAGCCTGTCGTATGTTCAGATGAATCTGTTGCAACTATGTCTCACGATGCACCAGCACGGGATGGCCATGAGAATGATAGACCGAACATATACTCATGCATGCAAGCAAGCGTTCCCATGTTTTGTACTTCTACATAAGGATACCGTGTGTATATATTTCATTGGCAATATTTCGAATTTCTTCCGCCTTAGAGTATCTCCTATAACTAGATCAATTTATACGAATACTAGGTCATGACATATGGTATTAGTCAGATAATCATAATCTTGGCCACAAACTATGTTTTTAGTAATAGCTCTCCGGTATATTCTAGTGGTCTCTATGAAATATAAAAATCTATAATAACAAGTTTAAATTATTATTCAATAAACTTGTTTAAGAATAAATCTGACAATTATAAGGACCGCAATATTACCGAAAAAAAGATAAAGTCACTCACAATTGCAATTATTATTATATTATCGTTACCTCTTACGATATTCTCATTAACTTTGAGTAAGTCAATGGCACAAACTCCTGAGGACTTCTCACAAAGAACACCACCAAGTGGTGGATCTGGCCATGGTCATGGCAATGGCGGTGGATCTGGCAATGGCAATGGCGGTGGATCTGGCAATGGCAATGGCGGTACATCAGGCGGTGGTACACCAGCTGTAAATACAGCTGATCAATTATCCTTATTACGCTATTGCCTAACTGGTGAGTCTGCATGCAGTCCAAGTATTGTTTATGTAAATAGAGATATTTTTCAGAGACCATTTGCAATTTTAGAACCAAAGGAAGTTATACTACAATTCCGACAAGATCTTGTACCTGTGGTTGATACTCGTGTATCTGCAAATGAACTTGCACAAAAATATAATGTAGTAGTTCTGGATGTTATCGATAGTCCTGGCTATAAAGCAATTGTCATTCGGGACCCAGGGAATAATAACCCAGTTCTCGCAGACCCTAGGTTTGTAATAGAGGTAAATCAATTCATGGGACATACTGCACAGCTCAAATGGGATCAGACTACACCATATGGTATCAAAAGAACCACTCCATTGACAACCGGAGCAGAACAGATTGAAAATAGTAGTAATGTTAAAGCAACTAGTGCCACCAATAATCCAAAGAATGTTGATGCGGATATAGCAGTCTTGGATACTGGAATTAGTTTGAGCCATCCTGATCTCAATGTATATAGAAACGTAAGTTTCGTGCAGGGTACGACTTCAGGCAATGATGATAATGGTCATGGAACTCACGTAGCAGGGATTGCAGCAGCAAAGGACAATTCGATTGGTGTTGTAGGCGAGGCCCCAGGCGCAAGGCTATGGGCAATAAAAGTTTGCGACGGTTCTGGTGAATGCAAAATATCTAATCAAATAAAAGGCGTAGAGTATGCTATTAACCATGCCAATGAAATAGATGTTCTGAATATTAGCATCGAAAATCCCAATTCACCTGCACTTAACAACATTATTTCCGAAGCTGTCAAAGCTGGTATAACCGTTGTTGTGTCTGCAGGTAATTACGGCAGAGACGCATCAACAACTACGCCGGCCAATAACCCTAATGTATTAACGGTATCTGCTATAGGAGATACTGATGGCAAATGTGGAGGTTCGGGTCCTGCTGTTAAACTATCCAATGGAACAATCGCTGATGATACTTTTGCATACTTTAGTAACTTTGGACGAGTAGTGAAAATAGCAGCACCAGGAGTGGACATATTCTCAACCTATAAGGGTTCTGGTTATGCAGTAGATAGTGGGACTAGTATGGCAGCCCCTTATGTAGCTGGAGCAGCTGCATTATACAAGTCACAATTTCCTAATGCATCTCCTGCACAGACTATGGCTGCTATTCTAGCGTTAGGAAGCTTACCAAAAACAGTTTGTGATGGAGGAGCACATGGTTACTTTTCTGGCGACCGGGATGGAATTAACGAACCATTATTATTCAGGAAAACAACATCTGACTTAATTAGTCCAAAAGGCTAATACCTCTACCACTTTTTTTACAGTTGTTTATCACTTGATACAAATATTCTCAACCTATAAGGGTTCTGGTTATGCAGTAGATAGTGGGACTAGTATGTATGGCAGCCCCTTATGTAGCTGGAGCAGCTGCATTATACAAGTCACAATTTCCTAATGCATCTCCTGCACAGACTATGGCTAGTATTACACATCACGTACCATCAGGTCTAATACATTCTGTGACAGAAGTGTTCACTATACTTCACAGCTAGCTCGTGTGTGATCAAAGGATCATTTGCCACTCTGTACTTCATTCCATGATTGTATGTAAGGTAGCAGGTCTGGGCAATTGCCGCAATCAGGTTAACAGAGCCCGAAGAGCTTTTAAATAAAACGATTATCCATCCTTATTACGATGAATGGAATAACAAAAATATTGTTGATTACTTTTCTTGCGGGGATAGGGGTTCTCGCAACAACAGGATTTGCTATCATAGGCTCAGCTATAGCACAATCGACAATGGGCAATGCTACTAGTGGTGGAAATGCTACTAGTGGTGGAAATGCTACTAGTGGTGGAAATGCTACTGATACTGGCGGCCGGATTTCAGATCTAGGCAGAGGCTTCTAAGATGCAGATATAGGCACATAGTCATAACGCGCTTGCCTTTTTATATTGTATTGATACAATTCTTATTGTCTGTTTTTAACAGTATGTTATTATATTTGCCCCAATTCTATTAATTAAGAGCAGTGGGAATAGCTAGGCAGTTCTCAAGTCATGCATCGAAAAGTATCTCCTCTTTAGTAGGAGACAGGTATATCAAAACCTTTGTTATATTTTGCATTTTAATTGTATTTTTAATAGCTGATACTATGATCAGCTATGTGACCGATTTCATTCAGACTCAATTGGTCACTTCTATAGGCATGATCTGCTTTATTGCCATAGCGATTGTATATATTTCAGCTGTATATTTCATACTGAGATTTGTCAAAGATGAAAGCAAGGATATAAGAGGAAGGCATTTATTTATAAGAGTCAGTCACAATGCAGTAACAATTATCCAATATGCGTTAGTTGCAACCTTGGTCTTTACTATATTAGAAATGCTTCTAACCTCACACTATCATACAGCTATCATAACTGCTATCACTGCTATCAGCCAAGTATCTACAGTAGGTATATTGATCTTATTTGCACAGAGATTATTTTCATGGTTCAACTTGAATAGAAATTCTCTAGTCGTTCTTCTCTATGGATTATCATTTGTAATTTACAGCTTCGCGTTTGCGGTAGCCTTAATGAGCCAATTGTCTATTTTATCAGAAAAGCAGGTATCTGCAGACTATGCTATCATAACTCCGCAATCTAAAGTTGTATTTGCTTCTGATTCATTCAAGCCTGGTGCCCTTATTACAAATCTATTTGCAACCTATCAATATGCCACTTTGGTTTCTTTTACCTTGTTAATGGCAGCAACTGCTATTCTCTTATACCACTACTCTAGAAAAATAGGCAGAGTTAAGTTTTGGCTTATTATATTGCTCCCCCTGTTATACAGGCTTAGTATGTCACTTCAGGTTTTTGGCATAATAACTCCAGGAACACATACAGAATATTTTTATTGGTACTTATTTGTCTCGTTGAATTCAACTGCTGGCGGAATCTTATTTGGTATTGCATTTTTATCCATTGCAAAAACTATACGGCAAGACAGCGTTGTAAGACAATATATGATTATTGCAGCTTATGGTTTTATTCTTATGTTTATTTCAAATCAAGTTACTCTAACAGCAACCTCTTATCCGCCCTTTGGCTTTGCTACACTTTCGCTTCTTGTACTTGCCTCTTATATGATATTTATAGGAATTTATTCAACAGCCTTATCTGTGTCCCAGGATATGAAGTTGCGAAAGTATATTAGAAAATTGACTACAAAAGATACAAGCTTACTCAATACCATAGGAACGGCCCAGATGGAGCAGGATATCCAAAGAACAGTCAAGCGATTTGAAAATATTGTAGAGGAACAAGAAAAAGAGATGAAGGAGCAATCGGGGATTGAAGGTTCTATGTCACAGGAGGACATGCACAAATATGTGCAGGAAGTATTAGAAGAAGTTATAAAGGTCAAGAAACCTTCTGCTACTTAAAAGCCATTTATAGTGTATATATTATTGGACTTTCTCATTTCTAATTGAAAACATTAAATGCATATTATATGATATTTCTTTGTAAAAGTGAAGATAAACTAGAATTTGATTGCTTAGACCACATATTACGTCATAGGAGTCCCATCTTCATTTTTAATATCCTTTTCTGCTTCCTTTACAACATTTATGATATCTTTCTCACTCAATGAGGATCTTACTCCTCCAGATTCATCTACAAGCTCTTTTTGTTCTTCTCTTGCCTTTAAGATCATTCTTTTCATTAATTCCCTTTCCATGTGTGCTGTTCCAATACTATGCAAGAACTTGGCTTCATTTTGTGTAGATTTTTTGATATGCCTACGTAATTCTATATCCTCAGATACAGAAATTGCAGTAGAGTACAAACCCACCAATATTAAATAAGTCGATAATCCAAAAATTGACATCGTGGCAAAACCATATGGTGGATACGGTGTAATTGTTAGAATGCTCTGACCTGCACTAAAGAATAGAATGAAACCAAATCCAGAGATTATCATATAGTCTTTAATATATGGTTTCTCAACGAAATGCTTTGCTCCAAGCATAAATCCGATACCAAATAATATTCCGCCAGCAGTAGAATTTAATGAAGCATACAGATACCAATAGAATTGCTCTGAACCTGAATGTGGTTCATAGATGTGAAAATCATCCATGAAAGTGCCCAGAAAATACGCCAAAGGAAGACTTACTAGAACCCAGTATTTTGTTCTTCCTATCTTTAGAGAATAATGATATAGAAGAAGGACTGTTGCAGCCCATTTTAATATGAATGAAACTATGCCTGAATAATGATATATTTCACGAAGGTTGTATAAAACCGAGCCTTCTTCGAATTTTACAAATACTACTTTAGAATATGGAAATATATACAAGGGCTTTTCCATGAATCTGTAAAAACTTATTGTCATAAGTACAGACGAGGTTATAACTATAACTGCAAAAGACAATCCATATAGCAAGACTACTACTGAATGCCTATTCGATCTATACCATGAAAAAAAAATATGTGTGAATATTCCCATCAAACCAATATTCAGGCCATAACTGGCTGCTGTAACTATTACTAAGCTTACAGTTGGGTATTGCTGTAATACAACTATATCTATTATTACAAATATGAAAACTGATATTAACGCATACTGGATCATGGTTACAATTACATGCAACATACCAAGATTTCGTACTCTAATCCTGATTTCTCGACTTTTATCTTTCACGTACTCTAAAATAAAATATTGACCTATCATACATACTGATGCCATCACAATAAAGAGAGCTATGCCCGACGCAGAAGTGTTAAAAGCAACAAGGTAATCAGCATTTTGATTAATCATGGTGTCGACTACTATAGTGACAAGGACAACATAAACTACAATTGAAATTTTTCTATTGTTATTGATCATTGTGGAGACAGAAAAAGAGTATAATGGATTGTAACGTTTGCTAAAAAAACGATTACTACTTCTTACCATTTCTAAAATTTGGTTGTAATAACAGATAGTATAATATCTGGTATAATATTTTTTCCAGATGATGATTGCTTACTCTTTTTCATCATCTGTTGGTTTGTACTATCCTATCCTACCCTATCCTATCCACATCTGCGATCGATCCAGTCTGATTCTTTTGATCAGTCTTACTACTATTGCCGCCGTTAGTCATATTGTTTGCCATGGTAGCATTGTTTGTCATAGTCTGTGCAGTAACCAGAATGGATCCAAAACTTGCAGTAGTCACAACAATTGTTAAAGCTACTATACTTCCAATAAAGAGCATCGACTTCATTGCAATGTAATGATGTCTTGGAAGTATATAAACAAACATGCAAAAATCTCATAACCTATTATGTATATTGTAAGTAGTAAGAAGGAAAATAGTATATTTCCTTTGCTTGATATATTTAAAGATCCGACTGACATTCGAAGACATGTGGCTTTCCCTTCTAAGCTACTTTAGCAGGCTACTACAGCAGCCAAGTGGTTATCCCTTATCGTTATGCTTTTGTACTCCCTGCAGTCGATGAAGCTGCAGTTAACCTACCTGACGT
>DASQQB010000064.1:0-17184 GCA_035643635.1 Nitrososphaeraceae archaeon
ATGCTGCGCAGTACGTATTATTATGATACGCTGCAATAAGGAACATCACTAATACAGTTCATTGTCACTTCAGTACGACATACTCTGCAGTGACTGGATATATTATCTATTAAGGAGATTTTTGGTATATAGTTCAATACAGGTGAGCCATCAAGATGTACAACTAACAATTGATTGTCATTATGTTCAAATATGTATGTTTATGCCTGCAGCAATAACTCCAAGCCGAATATTATGCCTGTTAGCTTAACTTTATATTTTCTAAGCAACATATTCATTCTGTTCCTTATCTATAGTTACAGCATCATCATGAAATGTATGTTGTCCTAATTCGTGTTTGATAGATAATTATTACTTATCTAATATTACTTATCTGATACGAACCTTATAGTATCTCCATCTCCATTTATGGCATCATTTGCGACTAGGTAACTTCATTAAGCCATGAAGATTTCAGCAGAAGAGATCGTCTTCCCAGCTTGTCTGGCCTTTTTTGCCGGATAGCCAGGACGGTGCTCTACGTCGCTAATGATAACAGAAATATCTCGCTAACTACTCTTACAGATTTAAAACCTACCAATACGGATAGATAATCATGAAAAAGCTTGAGGGAAAAGTTGCAGTCATCACTGGCGGAAGTAGCGGCATAGGCTTTGCCACAGCAAAGCGCTTCATCTCCGAGGGAGCATATGTTTTCATCACTGGTCGCCGTCAAAACGAACTTGATGCAGCAGTCAAGCAGATAGGCAAAGAGAACGTAAGTGGTGTTCAGGGTGACGTCTCAAATCTAGCAGATCTAGATCGATTGTACGCTAGTCTGAAGGAGAAGAAAGGCGGCGTAGACATCCTGTTCGCAAATGCTGGCGTTGGCGAATTACTTCCATTGGGGGCAATTACCGAAGCGCACTTTGACAGAACGTTCGGGATCAATGTGAAAGGGCTTCTGTTCACTGTGCAAAAAGCGCTTCCGCTATTTCATGACGGCGGGTCGATCATTTTGAATGCTTCGATCGCTGCATCCAAAGGTATCGAGGAGTCAAGTGTTTACAACGCAACTAAAGCAGCCATAAGGTCATTCGCCCGCACTTGGACGGTCGAGCTGAAACAACGTAAGATCCGTGTCAACGCCATCAGTCCTGGTATGATCGACACACCTGGACTCAATGGCTTGGCGCAGAGTCAGGAACAGATCGAGCAGTTTAAGACGAGCTTTGTAGCCACGGTACCCCTTGGGAGGATGGGGAGTCCTGACGAAGTAGCCAACGTCGTCTCGTTCCTCGCTTCGGATGACAGCAGTTATGTCACCGGTATTGAACTGTTCGTCGATGGGGGTGTGGCACAAATCTAAGTGATCTTGTATCCATAAATAATGTATTATGCTATCTACTGCCATTCTATACTCATAAGTTGATTTAGGTATAGCGCAAGTCAAGCTGCGTTTTTAGTACATATTTTGTAATGTTCGTCTTACTTTAGCTTCTCATGTAGACAAAAGGACATGTTGTTATGATATCCTGTTATAATATCCTAACCATGCCTATTATCTATAGCTTCGCTATTGAAGTATTAATGATAGTTATCTATAGAACTATATTTATGCCAAATACTTTTTATTCACCACAACTGACTACATAATAAGATGAGCTTATCGACGTCAGATGTAATATCTAGATTTGATAGTTTGGAAGAAGCCTTAAAATCAGTATTTCCAAAAGTTGATCCAAGATCCGTAATTGGTTTGATTCTGCAAGAGAAGAAAGAGAAGAATCCACTCTATACACTCGAGACAGTAATAAAGCCTGGTCAGAATACAGATGCTATTAAAGAAGTTATATTGAGAGTTACAGGAATGGTACCTGGATTCTATCTTAGTGGAACTAAGATAGTTGTGACTCACAAGCTTAGTTTGGAGTTATTGAAAAGGATAAACGACCTTGATTACGTCGTTTCTCTAAAGGCTGCTCCTTACAGCGCAGCGGGGTCCTCTGATTTTTGAACTATCATAGGACATGAATGTCAAGTCATGCAAAGTATTGGTTAATTTATGTATACAAAAGAGATCGTGAAATTTTAAGTTAAAGGATAACTTGATTTCTCTCCAATGCGTACAATGCATACTCCAGTTGGCAGATCTAATAAAATAATTTCTGTTGAGTAGTTGCTTACAAAAGCTAAAGATAATATTATCAACGCCTGCCATCATCGTATGCACACACTTTAAAGCAGCCTTAAATTATTATTGGATCCTAGTAATCTTTGACCAATTCTTTTGTCGACCTCTGTCTTTAACCAATCTTGATAATATACACGCATATATGTGACGTTTAATGCAATAACTGGATCCTTTTATTTTATATCAAGACCAAATAATGAATGTATGACTTGATAGTATATGGAAAAGTCGGAATAAGACTAGGATGGTTCATACATTAAAGGCAAGTCAACTCTTGAAACTTTTCCCGACGGTGCAGATTCCTTATAGATAAGAGTCTCGAACTTGTATAATTTAGAATCTGGCATAAGCCATGCATCAGAAGGTCCTCCGGCTTTGAAACAAAGATTTGTGAGATATTGTTCTATACTCCATTTTAGATCAACAGGAACCTGTGGTAGAAGCAAACCGGATCCATGCTTCCATTGAATGATCAAGCCGTCCCTTCCGATTTTAACCCGGCTCAAATAGTCTTTTGGGCTTTTTACTTTGATTTCCTCGGGTATAGTAAGAAGACTTACCTCAAAAATTATATTTGAAAGGTCTTCTTTGGTAACCGGTTGAAATCTTGGGTCTTTAGTGGCTGCTGATATGGCCGCTTCTATTATAGATTGATACAGTTCCTTTTGAGGAAGGGGAAATCCTATACATCCGCGTAAATGTTCTATTTTATTATCGAGTTGATTAATAGTAACAAAAACACCCATCTTTTGTGTGGAGACTTTGCAACTGTCGTCTGGTGCAATGATAACTGAATCCTCAAGGTATCTCTCTACAGCTTTTCTTGCTAATTTAACTAATAATTGCCCGCCATAATCAGGAAAGGCCATTATTATAATTAAAAGAAACTTATTTTAAAATATATACCTTCGATTTATTGCTTCTTACATTTTGCATTGTATGCCCCTCCTAATAAATGGCAATAACCTAATGAAGAATAAAAAAAAGACATAATTATTATGATAATGAATCAATCTGTTAAGAGAGGAGAAGGGTACAGCAAGAAGAAAGAGGAAAAGAAAAAAACAAATTGAGAAGCAAACAGGCTACTCTAAACCTAGTAATTTAGCTAATTTTAAACAAGTAAATAAAGATGGCATAATCTTTCCACTCATCTGGAATGTGAATGAACGCATTAGCTGATTTATTATTAGATCATACTGTGCGGTTTAAAAGCACCAATATCGCTAGTGTTTATGTTACCCTGCCCTTGAATGGAAAACAACCTAGGTGTCTATACAATTCCCAACATAAAGTTTATTTTCCTATCAAGACATAAATATCATTAATAGAGGTAGAATGTCCAAATCCGATACCAATAACACTTGCCAAGAGCCTGAAGATCCAATAGAAGAGGTAAAGGAAGATAATATAAAAGCGGCTAAAAAACAAAAATTAAAGGCTAATTCTGATAATTACATGTCAACGAAATAATGCAATTTATGGACATCCTACATATCCAAAGCTTTCTTTCATAACAGCAATTATCAAAATCATAAAATGAGTAATGTTTCTTGTTAGCACAGACAAGTTAGTCATATAGCTGGAGGTGTATTATGATACGGATTACGAAACCGTTTTGGAATTGATATAAACCCGTAACAAAGAACCAGCAATTCCGAAAATGGACAGAAAGAGTTGATGAATTGACCTTGTAAAAACAGGATTTCAGAATGGATGGATGGATGGAACTGGTTGTTGCAATATTGAACAAGAAGATGCAATATTTCTGGTATTTCGAATCCACTTGATCTCTAAGGCTTGGCAGAAAATGATATAGACCTCCTGAATCTGTTTGGAAACAGAGGCTTGTCATATCGCAATAAGATTCATAATTTCATATAAACTAGGATTATAAAACCTGGCCATCTTTTTCCGTGATTAGAACGAAAATGTGCATCAGTATAGTTTTAACGGTTATTGAACAGAATTGTCTCTAAAAGGAGTATTCTAAGAAAATATAGCAAGCAGTCCGGTGGAACTTCAAAAAATAAATCGTTGAAAAAGGATTTGATAGAATTTCGGATTTGGAACTAGGATACGATGAGTATCGGTATGTTAGATCCACTCCCTGGCGTAGGCCTTAAAGATTAGACTCGTCTGGTAACGTAATTATACCCACATTCTAATCATTATATGGATTGAGACGTATTAACTATTTTATCCCTTTCTTCTTGATCCTGCTTTCTATAACTTGTGGCATCCCTTCTTCTTGGGAAGATTTTTTCATATGGCTCTAGAATACTTCTACAAAAATCCACTCCTCTCTGAGTTGGTTTATATAGTATAACCGATCTTTTTCCTGTTTGAATTTCCTTCCTGATTATTAATTCGTTGTACTCCAGCTCATCAAATATAGATCTGTGTTTTTTTAGATTAAGACCACAAAAACTGATAAGTGCTGTCTGGTTAAGCTCACCATATTCTACTAATTTTAATATTATATCCTTAACGATATAAATTCTATCTCTATAGGACGTTTGGGAGCCAGACATCAGTAGGTGAACACTAGATTGTTGAAATGATTATAATTATTGAGTAACAATGTTAAGGCGGCACAATTATTTTTTCCTGAAATCATGGACTTTTTATAGGTATGTTTCCATATAAGAATTTCTAATTATATACGAGTAGATTATCAGACTGTGAAAGCAACGGTCCATTTTAGGAACTGCAGTGTATTAAGGCAATTCCTAATTGTTGCTGTTATGGTCTGCTTAAGTGCGAATAATAGACAAAAAATAGAGTATAGTGCCTATAAAACAGATGAATATATAAGAATATACAGCTCTTATATGAGTATAGTATGCAATCCAGCGATATGATAGGCAAAGAAGCGGAACTTTATAATAATCTTCCAAACGGGAGGATAAAGTGTACTGCCTGTGCTAGATTATGTGAGATTCCCGAAGGCAAAGTAGGTTTATGCGGTATCAGAGGAGTCCAAAATAGCAAATTACGCTTATTCGTTTATGGTAAAGTTATTGCGGGACATATAGATCCCATTGAAAAGAAACCAGTAACGCATTATATGCCTGGTTCATCTATATACTCAATAGCCACAACGGGTTGTAACTGGCTTTGCAAATACTGTCAGAATTATGATATTTCTCAACGACGCAAAACCGAAGGTGTTGAGATGAGCCCGCTTCAGGTAGCACACAAGGCTGCATCAGTAGGTGCGCAAGGAATTGCATATACATATAACGAGCCATCAATCTTCATTGAATTTGCAAGAGATTGTGGAATCGAGGCTCATAAGAAAGGAATTTTCAATATCTTCGTTTCAAATGGTTACGATACTCCACAATCAATCAGTATGATGAATACATTTTTAGACTGTATTACAGTTGACTTTAAAGGAAGTGGTAAACGGGAATTTGTTCGACAATATATTGGCATACCCAATGCAGATCCTATTTTCCAATCATTAAAAGAAATTAGGGAAAAGACAAAGATTCATGTTGAAATTACAGATCTTATTGTCCCAGGTGTTGGTGATGATTTGGTATCTGCAAGGAATTTATGTAAATTTGTTTATGAGGAATTGGGTCCTGAGACACCGATCCACTTCTTGCGATTTCACCCCGATTATAAGATGATGGAGTTCAATGATACTCCTATCGAAACACTCGAGAAACACCACGCTATAGCAAAACAACAAGGACTGCAGTATGCATATATTGGCAACGTTCCTGGACATCCTCTTGAACATACCTATTGCCCTGGTTGTAACAACGTAGCTGTGGAACGATACGGCTTCAGTATAATCTCATGGAATATAGACGCTAAAAACCAGTGTAAAAAATGCGGCTATCAAATATCAATAATTGGAAAATTAAATAATGTTAGGAAAAATTACTTTCAAATGTTTGATGCCTAAGCTAAAGCATTGAATTCTTAGCGATAATATCATGACAGACAAAGGATTAGTATCTCTAAAATAGATGCCGCGCAATCTCCTGTAAATAATCATAGTAGTACTACATTAATAGATTTATAATTGGCATAGATATCCATGTCGTAATATCAAATAATATATACAAAATAAATATTCTAGCTCGCTCATAATCCTTTATCTGATATGGTCCTTGGAGCAAAATGTCCTGAATGTGGTAAAAAAGCAGAAGTAGATGATGATATGTCAAAGGTAACATGCGAGCACTGTGGTTTCTGTGTTCAATATGAAAAATACCTCGAGATAATGAAGGAAAGAGCAGTTGGAATAACAGATGATTTCCAAGCTAGTTGGGACAGAAGACCACTGTAGTAAATCCATTACTTTTTTTGTGCAATCAATTAGATGCAGTGGTCGCATTACATATGGCTACACGTCCAAGTTGAATAGATTAATTGAACATATTTATTAATTCACAAACAATGCATCGTGCTTTCACTAATATGGTAGGTTAGTATATCATGGTTATACAAAGTGCAAAGATTATTAAGTCCTGATCCGGTGTTTCCTTGTATTGGTCCAATTCAAGTTAGTTATCTCAGATACTAAAGGTAAGAGTATTTCGCAAGAATTAAAGGATAAATCGGCTCAACCATTACTAGGTTCAAAGATCGGAGATATTATAGACTCTTCCGTTGTTGGTATCTCGGCAGGCAAAATTAGAATAACAGGTGGCAGCGACAAATCAGGCACTCCTATGCGTCAAGATGTTCATGGAGGCGTGAAGAAGTATATTCTGCTTTCAAGAGGGGTAGGAATGCAAGATATTAAGGAGGGAAATAGATTAAGAAAGCTTGTAAGAGGAAATATGATAACTGAAGAAATCTACCAATTAAACTGCCTTTTAGTAGAAGGCAGCTTTGCCGAAAAGGGACCTTCTGAGTTAGCTGCACAACCAGCAGATAATAGCACCGTTAAAAACGCAGAATAAATACCCATCCGAAGAACATAAAAAAGTGAACAGGACATATTTTTTCTTTATCCCCTACTATCGTTTATTGATTTCGTGTCTTCTTAAGACAGGCGATAACGTGCACACATCATTAAAAGTAATTACCTTAATATCCCACTAAGAAATTTAGAATAATATTGCATTGGAAAGAAACCTTACCAGACTGGTATATCAAGGATTTTGGTTATCAACCTAGCGTTAATATCGGTACAGCCGGCCATGTAGATCATGGTAAAACTACGTTAATCGAAGCGATTACAGGTGTTTGGACTAGCGGACATAGCGAAGAGCTCAAGAGAGGAATTACTATCAAAGTGGGTTATGCTGATGCGGCGTTCTATAAATGTCCCCAATGTCCCTTTCCCGTCTGCTATTCAACACAACCAATATGTACAGCGTGTGGAGGGAAAAGCGAGTTAAGTCGAGTTGTAAGTTTTGTAGACTCTCCTGGTCATGAGAGTTTAATGGCAAATATGTTATCAGGAGCAGCATTAATGGACGGGGCTATTTTAGTTATTGCGGCAAATGAAAAAGTTCCTCAACCTCAAACTAGGGAACACCTTCTTGCTCTACAAGTATTGGGTATTCAACAAATAGTATTGGTCCAGAACAAGGTAGACTTGACTGAGTATGAAGAAGCTCTAGACAATTATAGTCAGATAAAGGCATTTATAAAAGGAAGTATTGCAGATAAAGCTCCAGTTATCCCTGTATCGGCTCAGCATAACTTGAATGTTGATGCCCTAATCGGAGCGATAGAAAATAGTATTAAAACGCCTTCCAGATTAAAAAGTGCCCCACCAATAATGCACATTTTACGCTCATTTGATATCAACAAACCTGGGATTTCGATAAAGCAGGCCAAGGGTGGAGTTGTAGGCGGCGCTCTGGTGCAAGGTGAATTCAATTTGGGAGATGAAATTGAAATTCGGCCGGGATTTTTAGATGAAAAAAAGGCAAAATACGAACCCATCATTTCAACCATTTCTACACTTGGAACAGGAGCTGGTCTAGTAGAAAACGTGAAGCCAGGCGGACTAGTTGCAATAGGTACTAAGCTGGACCCAACTTTCGTAAAAAGTGATTCCTTGATAGGGTCTGTTGTCGGCAAACCCACTACTTTGCCAAAAGATACTGAAGATATTTCTGTTGAAGTTCATCTTTTTGATACAGCAGTTGGCACTCAGGAGATGGTGAAGGTTGATCCAATTAAGATGAAAGAGCCGCTTAGACTAAACGTTGCCACCTCAGCCGCTTTAGGCACAGTTACAAATTCAAGAGATGGCAAGATAGAAATAAAGTTAAAAAAGCCAATCTGTATGATGCCGCATAGTAGAATTGCAATTAGTAGAAGAATTGTGGATAGATGGAGATTAATTGGTGCGGGTGTTGCTCTATAAGCAATGGATATTTTATGTGACACGAGTTTTTTAATCATCTTGGTTTCTACGCCTATAAAACAGGCCGAGAGAATAGAAATTCAATTCGGTAAATTGAACTTCCTAGTTCCCGATATTGTAATAGATGAGCTAAAGCATTTACAGAAAAGGGCAGGACCAAAACGATCTATGTTAGCAAGTACAGCCATAGAGGTTTCTTATTCAAAATTTAAAATAATAAAAATTTTCAAATCAAACCATGTTGATGAATCGTTGATTGAATACGCTGCCAGTCACCGGTATGCTATTGCAACAATTGATAGGAGCTTGCGCATGCAATGTATTGCAAATAAAATTCCAGTAATTACCTTCAGTAAAAACAAATTAACGGTTGCGGCAGTATGACTATAAGTAAACTCTAAATTTTTATACCTTACACCCTATGTAGTAAAAGTAGAGTAACAATGCTAGACCAGATGGATATTCAATTATACTGGACAGGACATGACGGGTTCAGAATAGAAGGAGACAAAAAGACGATCTCTGTTGACCCGTATAAATTGAAAAACAACAACCAAGGTAACAAGAAAAATAGAAGTGATATAGTTCTCATTTCCCATAATCATTTCGATCACTTGAGCTTGGATGATTTAAATCAAGTTGTAAATAAAGACACAATAATAGTGACTGCTAATGAATGCGTTCAACAATTAAAAGCAGTCGATGTAGGGGAAATAAAGGGCGGTAGACCTGGCGACGAATTTGTTGTAAAAGATATTCGAATAGAAATTGTGCCTGCCTATAATACCAATAAAAATTTTCATCCGAAAGCAGATGAGAAGGTTGGATTTATTTTTACACTAAATGGTAAACGCATCTACCATGCAGGAGACACAGATCATATTCCAGAAATGAAAGCCATAAAGCCTGATATCGCTCTTGTACCTGTGTCTGGCACATATGTCATGACATCAGAAGAGGCTGCACAAGCAATAAATGAAACCATCAAGCCAAGACATTTTGCGATACCTATGCATTATGGAACAATTGTTGGTTCTCGGGCAGACGCTGAAAGATTTAAGGAACTTGTAAAGATATGCGAGGTCAAAATTTTGGAAAGTGAATGATTGATGAAAACATTAATGTAATTCGCTACTCACACTGTTTTAAAAAACTTAAATACGATTTATTATTTATATGATCGAAAATGGCAGCAAAGAAAAAAGCAGCAAAGTCTGCAAAGAAAGGAGAAAAGTCCAAATCTAAAAAGTAAATAGCACATTAGCCTAGGCTCTTGTGTTATAAAGTTGAAGGATCTGTCATTCTCCCTTCTTTTGTTGATACGGAAAAAAAATATTTCAATATCTTATACAAAAAAGCTTCGCTTGGTAAGGTTAATGACAACCGTAGCTATCCACAGGTATTTAGTCCCGAGTGATGTCTATTTTATGAAAATGAAACGGGAGCTACACAAACAATTCTGTAATTGTCGTAACATGCATTAATATTATTCACGAACACACTTTCTTTACTTAACATACGCAAACAACGGCTGATTTAGGTATTAGATGTTTATTATATCTTAGGAGTACCTTAAAAAAGAGGTAAAATCAAGATCCATTATAATGCTAGAGGGAAGTAAGACTTTGATACGTACTACTCACTTTGAATTTCAAGCTCGACATCTTTTAATTATTGCTGTTTTGGGTATTGCTTTTACTACTGCGTTTATTATGAGATCATATCCTTCAAAATACGGCTTTTATCTTAACGAATTTGATCCCTATTTTGATTATCGTGCTACAAAGTATATTGTAGACCACGGTCTTGATGCATATTGGAAATGGCATGATACAATGTCTTGGTATCCGGAAGGACGAGACGTTCCAAAAACATCTCAGTCGGGCCTTCATATAGTCGCTGCTTTTCTTTATGATATATTTGGTCGAGGGACAGGAATTTCTTTATTAGATTTTACTATTCTGTTACCAGTAATTTTGGGTTCATTGACAACAATAATTATGTTTGCCTTGGTAAGAACAATAGGAGGTACTACTGCAGGGATGTTTGCAGCACTGTTGTTTGCTTTTACTCCTGCTATCATACAAAGAGGAAACTTGGGCTGGTTCAAGTCAGAACCGCTAGGGTTATTTTTTGGCTTGCTTGCACTTTATTTATTTATTTCTGCAATTAAACATACACAAGTCAAATATGCTATACCAAAAGCCATTTTGGGAGGTCTTATTCTCGGAATTGCCAACGCATCTTGGGGAGGAGTTCAATACTTTAGTATTCCTATATCATTATTTTTGATTACTCTTCCATTTTTTAGAAAGGATACCAAGATTCCAGTCTATACTGCCATTGCATTTACTGTATTTACAATGTTAAGTGCAATAGCTTTTCCAAGGCCAGGTATATCGTTCGTTTATGGATTGCCTGGTATAGCCCTAGTGGGCGGAGCCTTATTCTTGATCATTGCGCATTATCTGAAAAAGTTAAGCCGACCTGGAAAAGAAATTCGCAATACACTTTTTCTTTTAATCGCTTTCTTTGCAGTTGCGGCGGCCTTCCTTGCGGCTGGAACATATCATTCATTATCTTTTAGATACATTAATGCACTAAATCCATTCCTTTCGTCACATAATCCTCTTACTGCATCAGTTGCCGAACATTTTACACCAACATTAGTAGATTATTTTATAGACTACTCAATTCTTTTAATGTTCTCTGGACTCGGGATATGGGTAGCGTTTAAGCACAGAGATGATATGTCAATCTTTGCATTGATTGTTGGTCTTACTGGAGTTTATGTTAGTGCAACCTTTGCTAGGCTACTGGTATACGCATCAATTGGGATAATTATTCTAGCGGGATTAGGTTTGTATGAAGTAACACGAAGTATACTAAATCAAAGACAAGAAGCATCCGCCTCTACAATAATTTCTGCAACTGAATCATCCAAAGGATCTAAAGCAAAGAGAAAATATGAGCGCAAGGGTGCAAATCCAACGAAAAGCTCTTCTCTTAGAATTGCGTATGTCGTCTTAATTATTTTCATGCTAATGATACCTGTTATTTACCCACCAAACTCAAATTGGCTTAGCTCCGCAGACATTCCGCCATCAATTGCTAATGGAGGAACAGGGTATAGAATAAATACCAATGACTGGACAGGAGCCTTGAATTGGATTTCCCAAGATATGCCTAAGAATGCAGTGATAGCGTCTTGGTGGGATTATGGGTATTGGATAACGACTCTAGGAAATAAAACTAGCTTGGCAGACAACGCCACAATCAACCAAACGCGTATTGCAACATTGGCAAAAATGTTTATCGATCACCCTCAGAATGGAATCAAAATAGCCAAGGACTTGAAGTCAGACTACATACTAGTATATGTTGTAGCACAAAGATTTTCAGGAGCTAATGGTACCTCTTTCTATACTTTGGGTTCGGGCGGCGATGAAAGTAAAAAGCAGTGGTTCATGAGGATAGGAGGTTTTGATGAAAATAATTACATGGAGCAAGATGGATTTACTCCAAACCCGAGATTTTGGAATGCAACGCTCTTAGGCAAACTAATTCCATTCAGTCCGCAAGCGTATGCCTCATTCCAAGGAGGACGTCTCGCTAATATTCAACCAGAATACAAACCCGGAACAATTGGGCTTTATGTAAAAGATATAAAGTATCCACAGAAAGAAGGAAATAATCAACCACTTAGTTTAGTCTATTCGTCGGATAGCTTTAATAGCAATTCACCAGGCTTAGTGTTCGCTGTACTAATATACAAGATAAATCACGCTTATAATCCCAAGCCAACTTCTGATCCATATCATGAGAAAGAAACGCAATCTCAAGAACATCAACAATCATCATCTTCAACATCATTAGCGTCGAAAAGTAGTAGCAAGGTAAACATGACTACATCAAAAGAAATCGGAATAATCAATACTGCTCAAGGACCCATTAAGATGGAGTTCTTTCCTGGAGCTGCTCCTAATCATGTCAAGAGCTTCGAAAAGCTGGCCCGAGAGGGATTTTACGATGGAACAGTATTTCATAGAATTGTAAAAAACTTTGTTATACAGGCTGGTGATAATAACACAAAGCCTAATGGCAGAGGAAGGGAATTCTGGGGAACCGGAAACCCTGGCTTTACACTCAAAGCAGAATTTAATAATATTCCACATAAACGAGGAATAGTCTCTATGGCACATTCAAGTGATCCAAATAGTGCTGGTTCGCAGTTTTTTATAGTATTAAATGACTCACAATTCCTAGATACTCACTATACAGTATTTGGACGTGTAATGGAGGGAATGAATACAGTAGATAAAATAGCAGCCTTGCCAACTAACCAAAATGATCAACCAATAAATGCAGATGCAGCCAGGATAAGCTCGATCAAGATAGAGAAGAGATAGATAAATCGCATCATCAGAACAATGTGGGGATCGGCTCAGGCAAAAATTCAGTGCACAATCAAAATAGTATTTTTTGATTTTGGAGCAACTAGGATTCTATTCTTTAGATATCTCCCCACTATGTCCGTGTAGTCGAATCTGTGGAATATTAGCGTTGATGACGACAAAGGGTTCTATCCAATTCAATACAAATCACGATTATGGTGGAAACTCAGGAAATTTATCTGTTGGTACGATACCATTGGAAATAATATAGTAGTCCAGAATCATAATATCGTCAAACAAGACTGCACTTCATTTACTCTAAAAGAGCAGCATATATGAATGGTAATAAGATGGTTGCTTCACCATGGATTGTAGTTTGTTTAGCTTTCGTTGTTACCTTACTCCATGATACTGCTTCTTCCACTAGGGCACCACTCAAGCTTCCATCCCATTCAGAAGCCGTTGTAATGTATACTGCATAATCCAAACCGCCTCTAAATTGATTCCACCATAATGTATGATGCTTTGAAATTCCCCCACCGATCATAAATGCACCAGAACTTTTTGCTTCATAAACTAGATCAGATAGCCTAGTTTCATCCAAAAGAATATCGACTTTAAAATCTCTATGTAATTGATGAAATAACCATATCTGAGTACCGACTGCGCCATCTACTATACCAGGGACTATTACTGGAATTTTATTGATATGCGCCCAATAGAGAAATGATGATTCATCTAGATTACTCCCAATAGCATCAATTATCTCATAGGCTGAAACATTCCTCTTACCTTCTTTATAATACATATTTTTCAAGCATGCTTGTACTTTCTGCTCTATCAGAGGACCATAGCTGCTCACTGGGATCAAGACATTGCCTAGACGGTGAATTTTTTTTCTATATAGAGTATGATCATTCATCCTAAAATCACCTGCATAATATTTCTTATGTGTACGGGCAATGTCATGATCTATAGCACCGCAGGTTGTAATTATGCAATCAAACATTTTGTTCTTGATCATATCTCGCACTATTCCTCTGATACCAGTTGAGATCAACGCTGCTACAAATGATAAAAATTTCGTACATTTCTTGTCACATTTCATTGTTCGTAAAATATCTATACCCTTAGAAAGATTCTTGGCCTCAAAACCTCCAGAGTTTGCCATCTCAGCAAATATTGTAGATAGATCATTTGGCTTCATTGAGTAATAATCGATAATTCGCCTGTGAGAAAATTCTTTGTTATCGAGCTTCTTTTTATTTCCTTCTTTGTAACTCCGGTTAGTGGTCATGTCATATGAATAGTCCTTATGTATTATAAAAAAGTGTGTAGATCAAACTTGATATTTCTCATCCTTCAAGACGAGTGCGTCGTTGCTTACAGGCAATTATCTATAGCCTGCATTCATGTCTACATAATATCAAAATGAATATTCTTCTTCATTGTATCCATATGCATGACGTCGTCATTTAAGAATATTACACAAGAATACCCCATTGGTATCGTTTACATGGCTATTAGTGATTAAAATAGAAATACTCGCTTGTATTAGTGGACTGTCCTACTTGGACCCGCAGTTTCCGGATCGGTTACACGCAGCTCGTTTAACACCTTGACTACACCAGCTACATTCCAAACCTCTTCTGCAACCAAGCGTCTTTCTTCATATGTAGCTACACTGCCATTTAATGTCGCTACCGAATCAGTGACAGATATCTGAATCTCTGAAGAATTGATTTTGCTATTCTTTTTTAATTTTTCAATTATATCATTTATTAATTCCCCGTCACTTTTGCGACCAGAGAGAGAGTCCGCAGAAGTATAAGGATTGCTACCCCAATAATAGCCTGCATAATAATCTTTTGCAGGCTCCTTTCTCAGTTCTTCTCCTTCTTTCCCTTCTTCCATGCTCAGTAAAAATAATGCAAGAAATTTAAGAATTGGATATGAATCTTCTATGTATTGGCTTCCTTTTTTTGCGGAGAATACAGATGGACGGGCGGCTATTGAGTACGGAATCACAAATTTCCAATAGATAACTGAACAAGAAGCATACAGTACATATATATATATAAATAGGATTGTATTATTACATTAAAGTAACTCATGAATTAAGATATATAGACCAGTTATATAAAATAGAATTTTTAAAAGCAAGTAGAATTTAATTATCAAATTGTGACTACTTTTAATAGCTTCAAGGGGAAAAGAATCGACCCACCAAACATCTTCTCAAATATGACAGTTTCACAATTAATGAATTTTTTTGGCTCTACAGGATATAACGCTCGACGACTAGCCGAAGCAGCAAAATTATTGAAGGACATGATGAACACAAGTTGTACAGTTTGTCTTACTCTGGCAGGAGCAATGACTCCAATTGGAATGGGGAAGGCTATAGCCTTAATGATTGAAAATGGTTTTATTGATTGGATTGTTGCAACTGGAGCCAATGTATATCATGATTTACATTTTGCGTACGATCTACCCGTACGTCAGGGACATTTTCACGTTGATGATGATGTCTTGTATTCAAAACAGATTGTAAGGATATATGATGTGTATATTAAGGAGATGGGTACATTACAGGCCCAAGATATTGTTATCCAAAAGGATATTAAAAAAGAGTCAAAAAGTCTGGGAAGGCCATTGATAGCTTCCACAGCCGATATTACTTATGCACTGGGTAAGGCTGCTAAAAAAAATTCTAGGTACCCGGAAAAATCCTTTGTTGTAAGTGCCTATGAAAATAATGTGCCAGTATATATGCCTGCAATAAGCGACTCATCAATAGGTCTTAATATGCTTCCCTCACTGCTTGAAGGAAACGGTATCTTTCCCAATGTCATTGTAGATGTTGCTGAATCAGCCGCAATCCTGTGGAAAAGTAAAAAGTCTGGAGGACTTGAATTAGGGGGAGGAGTTCCAAAGAACTTCTTCCAGCAAACTGGCCCAGCTTTATATCAAATATTGAAGCTTAAAGAGGGAGGTCAAGACTATATTATTCAACTAACCGACGCAAGACCAGATACGGGGGGATTATCTGGTGCAACACTTGAGGAAGGCAAAAGCTGGGGAAAAATAAAGACATCACATAAAGGAAATGTAGTAGTATATGGGGATTCGTCAGTTTACTTCCCTCTTCTTGGCTCATACATATTATCAGAATGCAAATCAAGGAAAATGAAACATCTTTATGCAAAAAAAAATCTGTGGCTAGCAGAAATGAAGGAAGTATATACGAAAAATCAAAAGAAGAACTAAGTTAGCATTCTTTATCTTATAACTGAAACGTACTGTCATAGAATGCATCATTTAAGCATAACAATTATCTTACAGCCAGAACAAAACCGATAGGCTGATAATATAATCATGTTTAGTTGGAGGGCATTGATAATCAGTGGAAAAGTGCAGTATAGAAATCCATTATTTCTATACATCCTGAGAACAGAACATATCCAATAAATTGTCTCTTACATAGTATGTTACTCTCTTTTTCTTCTATACTATCTAAGGATAGTTTGTTTGAAATTGCGTAAATACAGAGTCTACCTGCATAGATAAGAAAGGCATGATAAAGTGTGGGCCATTGAAAAGTGAGACTAATAATCGCACATTAGCAATGTTATCGATGACAAGTTATATCACGATATCAACTTGTATATGTCTATTAATAGGCGTTTTGTCTTTTGTGTTCAACGGGCAGATACTCAGTGTGCAGGCTTCCGAAGTCAATTCAGCATATCATGCTAACAAAGATTACACAACCTTTCATTTAATTCAAGTGCAGGCTAATACTAGCAGTAGTAATAATGCTGCTTTTAAACCGCAACAAGATCTAATATTAATAAAATCACCATCATCTTCATATATCGACAGATCCGGTATACTTCATATCACAGGGGAAGTGCAAAATAATTTTGGGTTTCCCGTTCAATCAGTTCAAGTGACTGCTACTTTGTATGGTTCACAAAAAAATGTAATTGATAGAAAATCAGTATACACATATATCGATCAGCTGAAATCAGGCGGAGGAAGGTCTGGCTTCAATATTATTGTTCCAGCAAATGTCACAAAAAATTCTACTGGATATTCTCTTTCTGCTAAATCCGATACAAAGGCAGCAGCAGCTGCTTTATCACCAAAACCAGCATCTCTTAACTTGAATTTAAACAAGGGTACAAAGGATCTAAATGGGAATTATCATCTATTGGGTAACGTAACTAATAAAGGAAACAATACTGCAACTCATGTAAGAGTAT
>DASQQB010000065.1:0-7364 GCA_035643635.1 Nitrososphaeraceae archaeon
TTGCTAATCTTATAGTGAATGCGATTTATGCAATTGCTAATTTTAGACAAAAGAGTTTCGAAGTAGATGATATAAAAATAGAAGAAAAAATAGGCAACTCATCAGATATATGCTTGATAAGAGGAGTAGTCATAGATAAAACTATAGACAATCATTCGATGCCCAAAATGGTTGAAGATGCAAAAATCCTCATTATAAATGAGGATCTAGATAACAAGAGAACAAAGACAGAAGCTCAAATAAACATCACCTATCCAAGCGCTACGTCATCCTATCTACAGCATCAGTATACAACCGTCAGATCCAAAACCCAAAGGATAATTGAGTCTGGAGCCACAGTCTTAATCTCTCAGAAGGGTATTGGCCCTCTTGCACAATACCTCCTTGCTAAAGAAGGAATTATCTCTATTCGTAGAGTAAAAGAAAATGATATATTGTGGATCTCTAAGGCAACCGGTGCTAGTGTCACAAGAGATCTCGACGAAATTTCTGACAATGACCTAGGTTATGCAGAAAAAGTGTATGAAAAGTTTATTGGAGATGACAGAATGGTATTTGTTGATGGATGCAAAACGCCTGAATCTGTCACGCTTTTGCTTAGAGCAAATTCGAAAAGAGCCCTAGATGAATACCATCGTTCAGTTTTGAGCGTAATTAAAGTTCTCAGATCTTTTGTAACAAGCCCAAGAGTTACAGGCGGCGGTGGTGCAACCGAGGCAATTATCGCCAACGTCATCCGAAGAGAATCTACTTCAATTACTGGAAGAGAACAAATCGTACTCCAAAAGTTTGCAGAGGCATTAGAGGAAATTCCCATAACTATTGCAAGGAACTCTGGTATGAACGCTGTTGACACTATGGCTAGATTGAGATCAAAGTATGCATTTTCATCTATTTCAAAATGTAATACTGGTATAGGCTTCTATGGAATAGATACTGTACAAATGAGTGTTCAGGATGTATTTGATCAAAGCATTATCGATGTTTCAATCGTAAAGGAACAGGTTATCAAAGCCGCTGTAGAAGTTAGCAACCTTTTGATACGCGTTGACGATGTCCTGATGGCAAAGCCTGTCTTGTACACTCATACGCATAATGATGGTACACAGCATTCGCATCGTGGTGGGGATAAAAAACACGATCACTACTTTGACAAATTAGGAAAACAACAACGTCCAATGCATCATTATTATTAATCATTACCAATTTAATTAGAAAGCATCTTATTGTTAATTCGCATTCTCGTAGAGCGATAGATTCCCAACGTATAGAGCTGAAAAGAAAATGTCGATCTAATAGGCAACGTAGAGATTAACTTTACAAGTTAATGTATATTCCGCTGGCTAGCGTAAAAGATATTATTCAAACTAGACTGTACCTTCTTTATCTATTCTGTCGTAGTAAAGATCATACTTTTAGTTCTATGTCAACCTTGCTATAATAGTCAGATATTGCGATTCAACGGAATAGAATCGAACCACCATTTCGAAGTCAATACAGTAATTTCATGGCATCAGGGTATATTAAAAGTGCTCTCTGAATGTTTAGTTAGGTGATTAGTTATTGTTAGTTCTTTTTATTTTTATGCTCTTGCATATTATCGTGCTCTTTTACAACATTTCTCCGTGTAACATAAGAGTACCCAAACGATATGGCTATAATTGCCGCTGCTAAAATAGGACCAGTCAACTTCGGGAGAATCTCGGAATTAGCAAGCGCTTCATATGAAGCAAGCGCCGCAGATGCTATAGCAGCGCCACTTAAAGCGTATGACATGTAACGAAATCCCTTTTTTTCAAATATTCTTGAAAATATTGAATTAAGCAATATGCTATCCATCGTGTCTAGTGAAATCATACCGATAGCAAAAAAAGAAGCTAAAAGGAGAGCCGCCTGTATACCCAAAGTCGCAGAAGCAAATGCAGATAGGGAGATTGCAGAAATTTGAGTAGCTGTATCAAAACCCAATCCAAAAACTGCTCCAGTTATAATAGCAGATCCGGTTGGTCCTAACTTTCCTGTCCTACCAATGATCTTGCTGGCAAGAATTGTTGATCCTGTCTTTCCCCATTTTTTTATCGAGTATAAGTTTATTGTACCTATCATTCCTAGAGCAACGGCTGCTATGATTCCTCCTAGAAATGAAATCTGATTAACTTTTGTAACACTACCAATCATGTAAATGATGATAACCATTTCCACAAGCACTGAAAGGATATGACCTGCACCAAAGCCGATGCCTATCCACCGAGCATTTTTTGTAGTATTATGCAGCCTTACAAGGTTATCAATTGCGACAATATGATCTACATCTAAAGCATGCCGAAATCCCAAGAATACCATTGTAGGAATTGAAAGTATAACAAATGTCCAAAGATCAGCAGCTGGGGGGATATCCATTATCGAATAACTCTACCAGAGATAATTCATTATTTTTACCTACATGACCTGTATGTAAAGTACCGGGTATTTGGCAAGAATATCTTACATTAAATTAGTTAACGGGATAGGCTGATGTAGTGTTATTTGTTTTCTAGGCAAGTTATCAATTAGTACATCGAATGTGATCCTTCTCAGCGTTTCCGGTACGCCAATCATGACATCGTCAGCTGACAATATTTTCGATCCACTGTCCTCGATAGTTTGGCTAGACCTATGCTCACGAAGACCCTGAACAATATATGAACAAAAAAGTACAAGTGACTCATTGACATTGAGCTTCAAATTTCTTTTACTTTTTTCCTTAATGATTTGAACCGACCGATAAAATATTCCCTCGTCTGAGTAAGTAGGATATTGAAAATCCATCATAAAAGGAAGAGTATCTGGCTCTCCCTTTACAACGGCTCTTACTTTGATCATCTGCCCCTCTTGGGTGGTTTGGCTTTGGGAGCGTTACCAAAGTCATAGGTATGACCTTTTCCACGATAAAAGTTTGGCCTTACTGGATTACCATCGGTCTGACCCTTCTTTGTAAGTGATAAGCCAGCAAGAAGCTCAGTAATCAGTCTATTAGCCAAACCTGATGTTATCCCTCCATTGTAAGAGTTTTGATCGCTGACATCATAGTTTGGCGCTACTTCTACAATATCAAAAGCAAACTTATCCGGATCAAAGGATGTCGATAAAAGTCTCATTAGACGCATACCTTCTCTAGACGTTAAACCATTTGGCTCCGGCTCGCCAGTTCCAGGTGCGTATGCAGGGTCAAAAGTATCAATATCCCAGCTTATAAAAACACCGTCGACATTATCATTAGCACGGTCTGCGGCTTCCTTTGCAATTTGATCAATTCCTAATTCTTCCACATCTAACATAGTGAACCATTGAAAATCCTGGTCCGCCATCCATTTGTATAAATCCGGTCCCGGCCAATAGCCTCTTGGACCAATTAAAGTATAGTTTTTACCCTTAAGACAACCCAATTCCATAATCCTTCTGATATGTGCTCCATGATCATACTTGAAGCCACAAAGCCCTTGTGGTGCGCAATCCGCGTGGGTATCGATATGAATCATTCCAATATTCTTGTGTTTCTTTGCGAACGCACGAACATTTGCGAATGTAATAGCATGATCGCCTCCAAGCATGATAGGCATGGCGTCGATATCAAGTACCTCTTTTACCTTATCAGTCATTCGCGTCAGAGATTCTACGACATCTCCGGGCGAAACAGCCACATCTCCATAATCAGCCACCTTAAATACTCCAAATGGATCAACACCTGTCTCTATGTTAAAGTGCTCATATGGTGGAGAAGGAACAGTTGAAGCAGCACGAATTGCTCTCGGACCGTACCGAGCCCCTGGACGAATAGTAGTACCATAATCGAAGGGCTCACCTACTATCGCAACATCCGGTCTCACTTTAGTTAATTCATTTCGATTCCTAAGCCACGGCAATTTAAGAAAAGTTGGTATACCTACAAAAATTGGCTCGTCATTTCCTTTGTATGAATCCCCATAAAATTCCATTCCCATTAGGATTTCTCATTATTACTTTCTATTGTTGCTTTTAAATATTGCTAAGCTGTTTATATTTTCGTCAGCAGTCGTTTTAAAATTGGAGAGAGGAAAAGTCCAGACTGTCGCCATTCATATTTTACACCTTTATAATTATGGTCATAGCATATTTGAGTGGAATGGAACGGTAACAATATGGAATCTATAGAATGCATCGCGGGTTGCTTTGGAATTGCTTCCAAACAATTTAGCGTTTTTAAAGATGCATTTCTCCCAGAGCACTAATCAAGTAGATGGTGGCATTATGACAGTTCATTTCGAAAGTGATATAACACGATTACACCGTTTCTAATAATAATTTTATACAATTATTAAGATACGAGTTATTCCTCACAAAGTGATCTTTTTTACGAATTTGCATTGTTAATAGTACACACACGCGTCAAAAGTAACAAAAATATCATAATAAGAAAGGATCCTGTACAAAACTTAAATATATTGACGAAATACCAGGGCTATGGATATCTCAGGTGTCATTGGAATGTTTGCTGCCATTCTAATCGCAAGTGCTGTATTCTTATATATTGGAACTATCGGTTTAAAGAATGACACAAAGAAAGATGAAGCAATGCAGGATCAACGTTAGGTAAACATAAGAACAGTACTATACATAGCCTCCTCCACAATTGGCAACACATAATTTGAATAACGATAGGAACTAAAATATGCCTAATATGGATAAATTTGCTATGGTATTTCCCTGGTTCTTTAAAAATAATAAAAAGAAAAAGAGTCAAGATAAAATGAGTAGAATTGAGTTAGCTGATGAGTGGGTTAAGTATGGTGAAGACATGGCAAATGCAAATAGACTTGAGGAAGCCTTGAAATGCTTTGACAATGCTTTACAGATCAACGCTCAGAATGAATTTGCTTGGGGAGACAGGGCTTTAGTATTAGACAGACAACAGAAAATAGAACAAGCTTTGAATTCTTTTTCAAGATCGATTGAAATCAACCCTGAGAACCCCATCACTTGGCTCAATAAAGGATTGACTCTGATTAAGGCAAAGAGACTAAGCGAATCAATTGAATGCTTTGATAAAGCTATAGAAAATAGAGGAGATTACGCTAAAGCATATTATAATAAAGGTAGGGCCTTGTCAATGATGGGTGAAATTAACAAATCACAGGAATGCTTTGACAGGGCGAGAAAATTAGATCCGCTGCTTTATATGAAATTGAAGAGAATGAAATAATATTTTCTGACGTCTATCATTGTAGGGGAAACGTAAATAAAAGTTTGATATGCATATATTAGCAAATTGTTTGGAAAAAAATATGGATGTGGTAGTTGTGGTTCCGTATTCAAAGATAGAGAAGACCTGTTGGAACATGCCGAACATGTGCATAACAAAAATACCACATATTTATGCATAACATGCGATGAATCATTTAATAATGAAGGCTCTTTCAAGTTGCACATGGCCAGAGACCATAGAATATGATTATTGTACATTGTCAGGTGCTTGGACTATATTAATATAATGTAGAGTCTGTTTGATTCTATTCATAGCAAACAACTCTTGTTATTTTTTATCTTTTGGTAATAATTGTGTCTGATGCACAGTATTATATATATGGACGGAGATGACAAAAGAAAAATGTGAATAATCCATGTTTACTTCAGGCGATCTATTTATATAGAAAGTAAAAATATACTACGTGGTTAATGGCAGGTATTCCGATAAGTTATCCAATAGCTGTCTTGGCGTTTGTCGCGGCCACTGCTGTAATAGGTGTGCTGGCAGTCAAACTTGTGAAAAAAAGCAGCAAGCGATATATCGTTGCTGGCAAGAGTCTGCCTTTATTCTTTATCGGAACCATGCTGGTTTCGGAATCAGTTGACGGTAATGCATCGTTAGGCAACGTATCGTTAACGTTTACAAACGGCTTTTGGTCAGGTGCAGCCATTCCACTTGGCCTTAGCATATGTCTTGTATTAACAGGAGCTTTTTTCGGTAAAATATTCAACAGAATGAATATGATTACGCTAGCTGACTTTTATTTTAGAAGGTATGGAAACACCACCGAAGTTATGTCGGGAACTATAATGGCGATAAGCTTCATAGTACTCGTGGCAGGAAATCTAGGTGCCAGCGGTTATATCTTATCTGTAGTCTTGAGTATACCACTAATTTATGCAATGCTTATTTCTACTGCAGTAGTATTGCTGTATACCTATTTTGGTGGCTTATTTTCATGCGCTTATACAGATATTTTTCATATCTACTTGGCAGTAGTAGGCTTTTGGGCTGGATTTCTGTATTTTATCGGACCATGGTCACCAATCCCTGGAGGACTGGAAACAATAGTTGCAAATGTGCCTGGAAAGTTCATGGATATGTCAGGGTTATTTGATATTAACAACGGTGCGCTACTCAATTGGGCCACAATAATAGGTTTAGGATTAGGGGATATTGTCGCGCTAGACTTTATGGAAAGAGTATTTGCAGCAGATGGTGGGCGAACTGCTGAAAAGGGCTGCTATATGGCTGCAGGTATAACTCTGGCTATATTGATTCCTACTACTATGATAGGCATAATTGGGCATACTCTGGAGCCCAATATAACCGATCCATTTACACTCTATCCTATCATGGCCATAAAGCATGTTCCGGAGGTTATAGGTATTCTAATGCTAGTAAGCACCGTCAGCTGTGGAATGTCTACTGCGAACGGAGGGACTTTGGCTATTGCTAGCGTACTCTCCAGAAATATATTGCAACGTAATATTCTTAGAAAACTTAAGAGAAAAGGGCGTGGCATGACTGATAGACAGTTGTTGATAGCAACAAGGCTATTGGTAATTCCAATGTTCTTTACTGCCTTTGCACTTGGTGCCCTAGTTCCTAGACCAGGTATTTACTTGGTTTTGGCATTTGACATTGTGTTAGCGGGATGTTTTGTACCGCTGGTTTTAGGTACGTATTGGAAAAAATCAACAGCCGCAGGAGCAGTAGCGTCAATAGCAGTGGGCTCTACATTAAGGCTCATATTGTACTTCATCATATCTACGGCCCCCCCTAGCAGTCCTTACTTCGCATACGCAGGTTTGGACACAATGATCCCTCCAATCGTGTCTTTGATAGTATTTGTATCTGTTAGCCTAGCGACGCAAAAAAGAACACCCCCTAGACCTGATGTATTGTATTTGATACCCTCAGATGATGACGTGGTAAGTGGCGCTGATGTATCAGAGTGGGTCAAGCCTATTGATGTGAGGCAAGCCAAAAGTAAAGGTGGATAAACATGTCTATCCATGATAACGGATTGAATGAAAATGGAAAATAAGGGTAGCACTCCACAACTAAGGACTGAGAAGATCCTTATGGCAATAGACAG
>DASQQB010000066.1:0-3618 GCA_035643635.1 Nitrososphaeraceae archaeon
GATTCGTAAATAAAATCCTATTTTGTATAATCTTTGAATCATCAGCTGCCACGTTATTAATCGTATCAGAATAAGCAGCAGCCAATACACTCTTTTGTACAGCTATTCCTTGTAAGCCTAAAATAATAACCATGACAGAAATGACAGAAAATCCTTCAATAACCATGACTCTTTTATACTTTGACACATGTCTTTGAAATATCGGTAACTACATAAGTTTTTTTTGATATACAATAAGTTCTGAACCCATTGTATATCATATACTAGCAAAGACCCAAGATTTAATCCATAATGCGAAATCTATTTAAATTCGGCCATCTTAACAAGCCCATATGAAAAGGGTAGAGGGCTTGTCATTATGTCTATCTGTCTTTTTGGTTATCGCATCTACAACAGGAGGTCTATTTCTGACTAGTTCCTATACATTTGTACAAGCACAGTCTCCTCCACAGAGTATCAATGGACGAATTACTGTACCTTTGGACGCAGCGGATTCGATTTATAGCTCTAATAAAACTAAGGACTTAGGTTCTAAAAATATATCATTAACCCCTTACCCGGTGACAGAGGATCGTTCCTCTGACCAAGGATTCCTAAAAGGTGTAGGAAATGTTACTAATAATCAGACTTACATTAGCACTCACTTATCTGATAAATTAATTCAGAGTACAGGTAATGGGACATTCAACACTCCAGATGGGCAAAGTATTGCTTGGATCTCTACTTCTATAGGAAGACCGGTTGATGGTCGTTGGGTTTTTGATGAAATAATATTATTCAACAATACGCAAAGCAAATCATTGTCTTTTCTAAATAATAGCGTTGGCTTAGTCAAGTCTATTGTTGGCAACGAGACCGATCGCATCTGGCTTTTGAAATAGGATACATAAAGCATATAATTCAGAGTTAGTTATGTTAGCATAGTGGTAAAGCTAGTAAGTGCAAGCATTGTAACGATGATAGTTTTAGCAACCATATTATCATCAGTCACTGGTTCCGTGTATGCTCAAACAAATGCAACAACGTCAGCCAACCAAACTGGAAAAGCAATAACAACATCAACACCATCTAAACAAGCATCACAATCTATAAGAGGTGCTATAACTAGCACAGGACAGTTCGCACAGAATGCAACACAGAAAATAGCGGGATCAAAATCGGCACAAACTATTGTAAATGAAAGTTCGGATCTGCTGGGTAATGCAACTGTAACAACAAAAAGGTTCTTTAGTCCTAAATAGTCAATGCGTTAGGGTATATCTATTAGTACCCTACGTGTTATACTGCAAATATGAACTCATAACGGACGTAATCTGTAGGCTTATCCTTAAAGCACTTTAAAGTCATGCCAAATCCCCTTGGGCCGATAGGGATATCTTCGCTTTTTAGTGGGTTTTACAAATAATATGGAGAGAGAAAACAAAAAGAATTGACTACCACTCAATAGCAAGAGAGAGAACGAGGAGGATATGTTGATCCCTATTCAATCTTTAGGTATGCAATGAATTCTCCTGTCACAAGAGACCGATATACTACAAGGCTTGATAAATTCACTCCTTTATAGGATAGGAGGAAATACTCTACAGGACTAGCCAATCCATCATTAGTTAAGTTCTGATTTTCTGGATCGAATTTTAATATTAGTACATTATTGATACTGCAGAAAAGGGAATCTCAGCAACAGTACCTTTCGAATCTACTACGATTAACAAGTATGACCAACCATGTCATAAGCATACAGTATTTTAGACTATAATAATACACCGCTAGCTTAATGTTTTTGATATGAATGAATTGTGCCGATGCAACATCAGCTAAGACTAGAGCATATCACATCATTTGCTGACGCTATATTTGCGTTTTCTATAACTTTTATGGCCATTACAATTGATATACCAAATTTAGCACGAAACCTTACCCAAGCACAAGTTATCGAAAAATTGTTAGAATCAATCCCTGACTTTGAGATCTATGTAACTAGCTTCTTTGTTATAGGTGTTTACTGGATTGCATATCATCAAGTCTTCAACCGTATAGTAGGTTCTCATTGGATTATGACATGGTTAACTCTAATATTCTTATTTTTCATAACACTTATCCCTTTTGCTACTAATCTGGAAATAGGTTTTAACTATCAAATTGTATTTGTATTATATGCATTAGATTTGACCATGGCTGGGGCATTGCTAACAATAATTTGGATGCATGCTACAAAGAATAACTTGATAGACAAGAACTCGACTCAAACACAGATACATGCTATTTCACTAGAGGCTATTCTTCCCACCGTCGTATTTTTATTATCAATTCTGGTTTCCTTTATTGACTTGCAAATTGCATATTATTTTTGGATACTAATTATACCTGCCAAGATAATATTGCGCAAGAAATATCCTTCATAATTTTCTAGTGTCTTTATTACTGCTACTGCCGCTAATAGCGACAAATTAGCTAATACAGTGGCAGACAGACAATATTTTAAATCTTTATTGTCTATTTTATTAGCATAGTAGAAAGACAAACAAAGCATAATGGTTTTTCAATAATGCATACATAAAAAACACCATATTCATGTCAAAATAATTATTCTATTCTTTATTCATTACCTGACTCTAAACGCTCAAGAGAGAATAGATATTGCGGTTTATTAGCGTTTGATACAATTACTGCCAAATGTCACGGCGACCGTGTCTCATATCAATAATGTCTCATATCCATTTCTTATTATGTTCGATAATTTCGGCCAATTGACATGACCGTTCTCTGAACTTGTTTGGAACGTTCTCTCACGAGCTCTAATGCTTTTAGCGCACTTATTTCTTTGTCTTTTATTTCTAGCATTATATCAAAATCCAGACCATCAGTTTGTTTTAAGAAGTTTTTGAATAAATCAGGATCAATCGTTACTGTATGTTTTCCTTTTCTCACTCTAAGATGGTTGTCATCACTGGTATTTCTTATGTCTTGGCTACTATAGTCAACCATTGGCAGACCATCATTGTTATTTTTCCATGTAGACATTGCTTTCTGAAGAGGATTTCGTACTAACCCTTCTTCCATCTTCGATTCTTTTGGACTGCTTCCAAAGCATTCATGGTGAAGGCTATCAAAAATAACTGGTATACTTGTCTGTTGATTAATGTAAAAGCAATCCTTTATATTATAAAGATGGTCATCATTTTCTATAACAAGCCTATTCTTAATAGAATGGTCAATTAAGTGTATGTTGTTGTATGTTTTGATGAATCTGTCTATTGCTTCTGGCTTATTTCTATAAACCCCTCCTACGTGTATCTGCACTTTTGCTGTCCCATCAAGACGCATTGTATCTAAAACCCTACAATGATATCTTAATTCATTAATGCTAGTCTCCAATATCTTTTCGTTAGGGGAGTTAAGAACAACGAATTGATCAGGATGCATAGAGATACGGATGTTGTGTCTTTTAACGTAATCACCAATCTGTTCGAATTCAGATTGAAAAAACTTGAACCACCCAAATTTGCAAATTGGATGCGAGGCAAAAGGAACTAGGTCTGAGCTAATTCTAAAAAATAATAGATTGTTTTTGACATTGTACTCTAGAATTTGATACAAATGAATTAAGTTGTCTTTAAC
>DASQQB010000067.1:0-2128 GCA_035643635.1 Nitrososphaeraceae archaeon
GGAACGACTTTTATTCCAAAGATAATATTATAAAAGAATTCAAATTTGATGACGACTTGGATAATAAGGATGTCGAAAATGTTGTTTTAACTTGGCAAGTAAAATCGTCGCTAATTGCTTGCGAGGCCATAATAAAAAGTGGCTTGATGCGACAAGAGAGTAGAGGAGCTCACTATAGATCTGATTTTCCAAAGCTAGATGACGAAACATGGAAGATAAATATCTATTGCAGGAATGAAGTAGGAGGAGAGAAAGAAGGGGCTGCTGCAGAAATGGTATTGTTCAAACAGAATGTTAAAGAAATCAAAGGACCGTTGGCAGATTATCTTAAAGAACACGTCAAAGCAGAACATAATAGAGAATTCGAATAATAATAATACCGATCAATAGTTATAATACTAATTATGGCTGCGATATCAAGAAAAGGAACAGGAAGAAGTAAGAGAACTTGTAGAACTCGCACAAAAGAGATCCCATGTATTTGACATATTCTCTAATACTACCTCAGTAGAAGTCTTTCTTCAAGAATAAATGGGATAACAAAAATTTCCTCCTACAAAGACTGCGAACAAAAATAGAGAATCTGGCCAACCACAAATGGATCCTATTCCAATTGTTTTCTGCGGTATTTTCTAGGCTCTATAGGCTAGAGTTTTACTCTATATTTTTGTCAATAAGTGTTATTGTATATCTCCCATATTCCATTCCTTTTCCTGTTTATTAATGTTCAATACTGTCAAACAAAATCGAAACAATGTATAGGATATTATTCGGGTTCGGCGGTTCCCGTATCTTTAAAAGTTCTAAAATAGAACTCCATTTTATGTAAAGCAAGTAGTGTATAAATTTTTTTATAAATAGAAAATATACCTTAAACAGATGATTAAGACTAACCGAGCGATAGAAATGCATTGCTAGTGGCGCCGCTGGTTTATGAGCCATCTTTGACAGGAATTATTAACCCAGTTATCGATTACTGTTCAATTCCTGAATAGAAAGATCGTTATTCAGACTATATAAAAATACTAAAAATAGTTCAATGAATCCCCTGCGATTCCTCAGCGTCTGATAATCATTACCATCGTTCTATTTGGTAAGCATGGTGTAGTGCAAATTTTCTGGTCGGGTTACCATCGCGAAGGCTAGTACTTTATACGCAAGGCCTATGATAAAATGATTTAATGTTATCATTAGGATGCCGTGACACAGGCGCAGGAGCATTAGGCTGCGATTATGTAGCTAAACGAGAAACGGAAGAAGAGCTTTGGAGGGATGGGACAGAGCATCTCATAAAAGCACATGGTATGAAACCTGAGGATATAAACCCGCAGTTTAAAAATTACTATAAGCAATATATCAAACATCACTAAAATACATAGAGAATCAATAAATTACTCTGGAGTTTCTGTAATAATCGTTAAGCTCTTTCATGAACGTCTTTCTGTCTTCCTAGGCTGGTAGAACATCTGAAATGGCGAAAGCCTTAAGCAGTACCCTGATAAAGCAAATTATCAAATGACGGCAGCTAATACAAAATGGAAACTTGAAGGAGATTACTTCGAAGGATGTAATTGTGATTCCATATGTCCTTGTATATTTAAGGGAGATCCTGACGAAGGCTTTTGTAATGTAACTGCTGCATGGCATATTCAAAAAGGTAGCTACAATAACATTAATGTAGGCGACCTTAATGTAGCAGCTGTATTTCATACACCAGGTAATATGGCAACTGGACCAAAATGGAAAGCAGCATTGTATATCGATGACAGAGCAACTAAAGAGCAATCTGATTCGCTTATCAAGATATTTTCCGGTCAAGCAGGAGGCTTTTTTCACATATTTGCTACTAACTTTATTGGTGAGGTGCTAGGGGTAAAATCTGCACCCATTGAGTTTGGTATAGATGGAAAACGCCGTTCCCTTCATATCAAAGATTCGATGGAACTTGAGATAGAGGGACTAATTGGAGGAGACGAAAACCAAGAGCCACGTATAGTCAATCAATCATTCAGTGCTGTTCCCGGTTCTGATCTTGTAGTTGCACGCACAAGCAAATATGCGTATAATGATCATGGAATGAAATGGGATAATTCTGGTAAGAACGGGTTCTATTGCAGATTTAGCTACA
>DASQQB010000068.1:0-53226 GCA_035643635.1 Nitrososphaeraceae archaeon
CAAATGGCTAGACCAAAATATGTTGGTTTATATTTTAACTAGTACAAAAAATTTTGAATATGCAATAGCGTTTTGTTGTGCAATACTTTTCTTATTGGCTACCGTATTTATCACATTAAGGCAAGCAAGAAAGCTACCCAAGTCGTATATTGTACAAGTAGTTGACATGTATGGACAGAAGGCTACGCCTGCTGACCTAAGAGTTGTTTTCAAGACCTTTGAAGCAGCCGAGAGTTATGCTCGGTTCTATCGCGAAGCTTATAGTGAACAATACAAGTTTCGTGTAATTGGAATTAGGGATTAAAAAGATAAATCGATATTATATTATCATATTCTATTCCATTTTTAAACGTGCTTGTAAAATCACCAGCTGTTTAAAGGTGTTATAATATTCTATTGACAACCTATCGTACTGCTCTTAAATTGTATTCTAATTAGAATACAAGCATAGTTATAATTCCTATATATATTTCCGTATTAATCTTTATAATATATATGGGTCTATAATAATTGTGATAGAGAAAAAATCGATTTCATTACAGTATTCTATGGTGGAACTGCAAAGTCTCATTGAGAAATGCAGAGAAGAGCAGGACATGAACAAAAAGATTGATATTCTTTATCATATTAATTCACTGATTCCCAAGCAGTATCAAATAACATTACCTTCCTATGTAACAAATGATTACATCGAAAGGAGAGTATTACATAAGATAGAGGAAACAGTTTTAACACATGAGTACTGGCAGGCATCAAGATGTTGAGTCATCGTGACGTTATATGAAGCAGCATTTAAAATGAAGGAGTACAATGGACTTATCAGTCAGTAAATAGGTTTAGTACAAAGAAACTTTTTATTAATTGTCCTATTTAGATTTATTTGTATATGCTTGGCTTTTTGTCTGTGTTTTTCGACCTTTTCTATGCAGTATTATTATTGAAAAGTATGTCAATATCGAAATGCAATGCGTTAGATGAGTGCTATTGTGATCTGTGTAATTGAAGTCAATACTAGAGAAAAACAATATAAAATGTAACTTAAATCAATAAATTGACAAGAGTGAAAGAACTTAATAAGTATAAGTGGAAATTACAATTTAAATGAAGTGTCCTACTTGTGATGGCATCGTTCATCCACATATGAATAGTACCCCTATTGGTAAAAACGCCAAGAACAACAACATTTTTATTTTCTACCAAATTTGTCCTGAATGCAGAGAGCCAATAATAGGTATTAAAGAAGCGCTCAAAGGAGAAATTTATCTAAATCCTAACGATCTGGATGGGCTAATTGTTATGACAAAAAAAGAGGGAAAAAGCAAGACTGATTATACTTCAGATGATACATAGGATAATCTATCTATCGGCGATTCCATATAAAATGTGTATTTTTCTTTGATAGTGTTAATTGAAAACATTCTGCCCCCATGAATTAGAATGCTTAATATTTTGTAAAACGTATGAAATGTATGAAAAAAGAAAATATCTATACTGCTAAAGAGAAGAAGGTAAATGACAATTATTTCACAGGAAATGTACTAATAAGGGAAATTTTGGGTGAATCGAATTCTGCAGAACAAGAGATGTATCATGTGACATTTAATGATGGTGCCCTCACTACGTTACATTTTCATGAATCGGATCAAATATTAATAGCTACAAAAGGAAAGGGAGTTGTAGGCTCAATTAAAGGAACCAGAGTCACTGAGTGTAAAATTGATGACAATGATATAACAATACTTGAAAATGAAGGAGATACGGTTTTGATACAGGCTAACAAAATACACTTTCATGGTGCGATGGGCAGAGAGGACTTCTCCCATATTGCCATAAGAAAAATGTTCAAAGCAAATGTAACTGATAATACAATTAAAAAGGCAGATAACAAATGGCAATATGATCTTATATCCGAAGAAATAGGAAGTAAAGATCCAGAACTAATAAAAAAAACATCAAAACAAATAGCAGCAATAATACAAAGCGCTATTCAGAGAAAAATAGAGAATAATAGGAATTTATAATCATAGGCTTCTCGAAAATAACGCTAGGAATACTGAAAGATATATTATGTATGCGAATAAGAATCGGATTTTGATAATGGAAGGTTTTTTATACCTTGAATGGCTCATTTACACTATTCAAAATATATGTTAGATCTCAAATAGAAATCGTAGAAAACAATGAACAGCATGGATAGTTAGATAGTTAGATACAAACAGGCTTCATCAGGAGCTGTATAAGGTGAGGTTATAATAGAAAATTGATATACTAACGTCATTTTCACTTTTGCTGCTACTCTGCAACTAAGATGTCAGTTAGTCTAACATCTTTTGAGATATTCCATTTAAGAGATGATCGTAAATTTGAAATACACATGTAATTAGATCGATTCCAAAGTGATTGTATTATTAAGCTGGCTGTCTAAGGATGGTAAACTACTCTTGGCTGCTAGAACAATAAGAACATTTGCGTACGGTTTTCTAAGTATAGTTCTTGCAATCTATCTAAAGCTAAATGGATTCAGCGACTTCTATGTCGGTCTGATACTAACCGCTAGTTTGGTAAACAGTGTAATATTAACTCTAATAGCTAGCATTTATGCCGACAGAATAGGTAGAAGAAAAGTTTTAATCATGTACTCAGCTTTAATGTCATTATCTGGAGCAATTTTTTTCATAACTAGTAATTACGTAACATTAATACTATCTGCCTTGATTGGAACAGTTAATGTAACTGGAACTGAAACTGGCGCTTTTCTTTCAATAGAACAGGCTACGTTACCACAAACAATCAATGATCCTAAGAAAAGGAACGTGCTTTATGCTCTTTATAATATGGTTGGAACTTTTGCAATGTCTGCAGGTATTCTGCTTTCTGGTTTACCACAGATTTTTGCACAGCAGTATGGATTCAATCAAATTGAATCTATTAAACCACTTTTTCTACTTTATAGCGTATTTGGACTGGTGTTATCTGGGGTATACTATTTACTTTCAAAGAAGGTAGAAGTTAACGCAAATGCTAAAGACAGTAATGATAATGCTGCCAACAACAATCTAAAACCTCTGAAACATACTTTGTCGCCAAAATCAAAAGAAATTGTTACTAAGCTGTCTGGTCTTTTTGCTATAGATTCTTTTGCCGGTGGATTTGTTATTCAAAGTATAGTATCTTTCTGGTTTTATACAAAATTCGAGGGAGTCCAATTAACAACCCTATCATACATTTTCTCAATTGCTGCCGTTCTCACTGCACTCTCGTTTCTTGTATCTGCAAAGATTGCAGACAAAATTGGTTTAATTAACACAATGGTCTTCACGCATATACCATCTAACATCCTGCTTATACTTGTCGCATTTGCTCCTACACTTCCATTAGCTATTGCATTATACTTAGCAAGGATGGCTCTATCACAAATGGATGTACCTACTAGACAATCATACATAGTCGCAGTAGTTAGTGATCATGAAAGGAGCGCAGCTACAGGAATAACCAATATTTCAAGAAATATTGCACAGGCCGTATCTCCTTCTTTGACAGGCTATATACTGCAGAATCTATACTTTTTATCTGCACCCTTTGTATTGGGTGGATTGTTAAAAATTGCTTATGACATAGCTTTATACTTTAACTTCAGGAAGATTAGACCGTCAGATGAAAGAAGGCAATACGGTAGTCATGGAACACGATGAGATAGCAGTAAGGATCTATTTCCCTTAGTAAACCAAGCCAGCTGCTTTAGTCACATCTGAAACATTTTGATATTGTTTATCTTCAATTTTTTCAAGAGACGACAAAATACTATCACTAGCACTTCTTTGCTTAACAAATAGTATTATTTTGTCTTTGTTTGCTGGGAAATCAAGGTCTTTTAAGATCTGACCTAAAGATGCAGTCTTGGAATAGCTCTCTACATTTACTTCCTTTCTCTGACCTTCTATACCTCCTTGTTCGCTTATCACCTTTTCTATTTCCCCTGACACATCTTCTTTGGGTATTTGCTGTGGATTTCCACGCTTGGAGCTATTATCTACTGATGAAGTCAATACTATCAATTAATACCTGCATTATACCTATTTAGTATTTGCATTGTTAATTCAGACTCCGGATTATCAGTAGATATTCGCATTACTTATTTTGAATGATGATTTCTCTTAAATAAATAGATCAAAGGATAAGCAAAAGAACTCCGATCAGCTGAATCAAGAGCTTACGAGAACTCATCTGTAGAATCCTAGAAGGGGCCAGATATTTTAGTTAGAAGTTTGGACTTACTCCATCTTATGCTGTTCATTTGTTTTGTTATAGTATGTTATTGGATGAGTAGTCAAATTAACCATTTAACCATTCTTTCCCTAACATCTTGCCAAGCCAGCATCAGTTAACCTGACGTCATCGCTTCCTTCAAAGATCGCTATCCAACCTTGTTTTGAGAGATAATGTACAATTTCATTTATAGCTTGGCTCTTTGTTTCGTCCTTAAATGATTCCTTGTGTAGAGCATCAAAAATTTCTATTCTATCAAAATGCGAGTCAACACTACCCTTCGCTCTACGACATAGTTCACTGAGAAACCAATCACCGTAGATCTGAATTTTATCATCATCTTCTTCTTTTACTGGCATATACGTCTGATCACAATTCTAAAGTTTATAAATATACTTGGATATTTGACAAAAATAGTGGAGTTTTTTTGGGTTTTGCATATCTAAAGACAACTCGTAAAATTGAAATCATATAGTATGTCCCGATTACATGCAAACAACAACAATCGAAATGTATCTACCATCTTTAGCTCCACAAGCTCCGGCCACTTGGAGGAGTAATAACAATCCGCTACTGATATTCTACCATATTTTAGGCGGCTAGTAAAAACATCTTTATTAGGCAGGAAGAAATCTGTTAGTTAAAATTAATTTACAATGCACTCAGAGAACTAATTTCTTATCTACCAAAACTGGGATATAGGGTCATTCCTCCATCAACATAAAAAGTCGTCCCCGTAACGTAGCTTGCCTTATTTGATGCTAAGAATTCCACAACGTTGGCCACCTCTTCGGGATTACCAATTCTTTGAATTGGAATTTGCTTTAATACTTTCTCTCGCAGGTCTTTGTTATTTTTTAGGTCGCGATTCATATCAGTTTCGATAGCTCCTGGGGCTACCACGTTAGCCCTTATATTATCTTTAGCCAATTCTAATGCCATCGTCTTTGTCATCATCTCAATACCTGCCTTCGAGGTAGCATATGGTATATAGTGAGGTTTGGGTATTATTTGGTGAACAGATGATATATTTATGATGCATCCTCCTTTAGGGTACGGTTGTTTTTCCATATGCCTAACTGCCTCTCTGCTGCATACAAACGGTCCGGTAAGATCAACTGCTATTATCTTATACCATTCTTCTATACTCGTTTCTTCAAAAGGTACATCCTTTTGAGTTCCAGCATTATTTACTAGTACATCTATTCTACCATAGCGTTTGAATGTGTCTTCAATTAATTTAATACAATCACTTTCTTTGGAGACATCCGCTTCGACTGCAATAGAATCACAACCCAATGTTGTTATTTCATCGGCTACCTGCTGCGCTTCTTGTCCTTTTCTTGAGTTAGTAACTATTCCAGAATACTCTCCTGAGTTTGCAAGTGCTAGTGCTATAGATCTTCCAATCCCCTCACTTGAGCCAGTAACGATAGCGACCTTTTTGTTCTCCTTATTCTTCTTCTGATTGTTATTATTTTTCTCTGCAGTATTAGCCAATACTCTTTTCACTACATTGCAAGATGTAAATGTTAGGATGGTCGCGCTTTTGCTGCTGTCAGTACTACGATTACCAGTATCAGCGCTGTTTTGAGTTTATCTGCTCCTGTTATTTACCGAAGTAAGCTTTGACATTTGGTCTATATAAATAATAGATAATTACAGCAAATATAATTACATTGACTATTGATCCGACGTTACCAATAGCGAGTGAAGAGATACCAAGTATTATGCCTATCACAGACACTATCAAAGTTATAGTCCATGCCCAATCCCGACCTATCCATATGCCATAAGCCACAAAAAAACATGCTATACCTATTGCTAAGTAGGCTATGCCAATTCCCACTATAAGAAAAATGGCTCCATTCGCAAGCCATGCTAATCCGCTAAGTACGGCTAGTATTGCTATTATTGTTACGCCTAGCGGTCTATGTTTTAGATTTTCCATTAATGATCTTTTTTATCTCGGTAACAGTATATCTGCTGGGAATATAAACAGTTGGATTGACTCTTCACCTATAAAACCCTTATTATGTCTTCTTTAAGACATGTTTTTTTAAGTGATCGGGATCATTACTTCTTATTTTTCTAAGGATACATATTTTTTAATTCTTAGTATCTGAGATGGCTTAGAATAGGGTGAGTTTAGGTTTCCAAAAAATTTCGTATTGTAGATAGGTATTGTCAACAGCTACTTAGATACTGAGTTATCGGTATTACTTCATCAGTTGCCTTATACTATCTAGGCAGGCAAATGTGGATTTTAGCTATTTTGGTGCTAATGTCACTTCTGATTTGATTGTATTTTAGAACGATCGCTTTATCTTCCTTAAGTAAACAGTGTGGTTTTATACTCTTCTACTAGAGGATAATGACGATGACAAAGAAATTGAGATCGCTCTGCGCGTATCTATACTATCAAAAGAACACAACAGATAATTTCTCAGTACAACAACCCATCAATATTCTTGACAGTCCGAGGATTTGTAGCGGATTCAGCTGACTTTGCAGGCCTATTGGTCTTGATATTCAAAACCTTGAATTAGTATACTGTACTTCACCCAATAAAAAAAGGAGACTTGAATAACTATCGGATTTGCTTGTTTTTAGGTACTCACTTACTTTGGTGCAGATGTATTGCCTATCGCAGATTGATTAGTCTCATTAGTTCCAGCTAAAGACCCTGGTGACTTGCTTGCATTTGTTGTTGGATTTAGAACCCCAGTAGTAGTAAGCTGTTTTGGACTAGCGGCTTCACCACCTGTATTATTACCTGTGTTGTTTGCAGAGGTCTGTGCAAAAGCTGAACCTATGGAAACTGCAGATGAGACCATGATTGCTACGGTCAACCCAATTACTGTTGCTGTTAATAGTGTATTATTCATTGCTCATACATGAAGAATATCCTTTATAATACTTCAATACTAATAATCTGAATTTACACTTCAGATTATTGCAAGTATATATTCTATCATGGCATTAGTTAAAACTTTATGATTTATCAAATTTCTAAAAATTTTAGGTTAAAATCAAATGCGGCTAACATTACATTTACAGCCTGAAACTTCAGCGATCAATTAATCATGGAAAAGGATGACATGCTCTAGCCCCCCTCCCAGTACAGTACGTCGCATATTAAAACCGAATTTTGTAAAACATTTGTTGAATGTCAGCAATTATATCAGAAGCGGAAGCATCCAAACCGCAACAACAGCAAAAGAAGATGCAAGAGTGTTTTAAATGCAAAGCCGCTGGATTTCCAAACCAGCTAATAGGATTCCAGAAGGTTGGAGAAGATGTTGTAACAGGCAAAAATATATGGAAACTCATAAATGAAAATGGTGTAGAGCACAAACACAAATACTTACAATCCGGAGAAGAGTCATCACCACAGCAACAACAACAACAACTATACCACAATGGAAATTATATCAAGACTAATAATAACTACAGTAACAATAATAGTAGACCAATATTTAGGAGGAGAAGGGTTGTAGATATAGCTACAGTAGCAGATGTAGAGGACGCAAGAAAGATGTTGGCACAGGGATGGGATTTTCAAACATCATATCCAGCAACAATCTCTAACATACCACACTATGTGCTAGTAAGAAGAGAATAGATTACCACTGGAATATCTTTTTCTTTATTTTGTAGCATAATTGTTTTTTCTCAACTCATGTAAAGTGGAATAATTTTAACAATAACATACATCTGCGGACAGCCATGATTATGATGATGATTGGCTGATATTTACGATGGCCACTTTATTAGTTGTTTTACAGGTGAACCGAAACGTCAAAACCATGCTTTTACCTTTGAGAAAATTAGCTTGAGGCCTCCTTTTCTCTATCAAACATTTGTATTAATTTATACATGCATATTATACTAATTTACTTAAGTATCAGAGAGAATATAGTTTAACTCTGTCTTGTTATTAGCTGTAATTTCCAAACTTCAAGTATTAACTGATTTTTTGTATTATTTAGATAGCACAGCCTACATGAACTAAGCCCAAATTGCAGAGGTCTAACATCATCTGAACCTGAGGTATTCGTTTTATTCTTCTTCTTCTTCTTCTTCTTCTTCTATAATATAATATAGTATGACTCATTAAGTTGTCTGCATCTCTTATGTATAGGAATGAGCAGCGCTACCAATGATAATGCCAATAACGATCATGCTCAGGACACCATTAGCGAACCAGATGTAGCTAAATGTTTTATCTGTGGACAAAATATGAAAAGTATTCAGTCATGCCATCTTAAATGCTTAAATTGCGGATCCGAAATGGATTGTTCAGATAAAGGATGGATATGGTGATGCAGCAGGTAGCTAATAATATAATCATCACCTCCAGATGATGCTTAATACGAAAAGTACGATTAGAAAACAATAATAAATTATAATAAATTCAATAGGTGTGATCTATTTATGTTGACTGAACAGATATTTTCTTTTGAATTATCCTGCTGTATTCTGCTACCTTTGAATTTAGTAATGCTTCATCTGTAGATTCGGCATATATTCTAATTAATGGCTCCGTGCCGCTTGGTCTTATCATTATCCATGTCTCTTTATCTATCCACAACTTTACGCCATCTAGAGTTTCAACCTTATGTGGACTTCCGTGGTTTATACACTCTTTTATGATCTGGCGTGCAACTTGTTTTGAGGGACAATTAAATTTTGATTTGTATTGAAATACTTTAGGTAATGTTTCCATTAGCTTTGACAACGATACTACTTCCTTTTTTTCTTTGTCAGTTGAGCTTGTTGCTGTTGGCATAGAATTCATTGTTCCTGATAGTAATGATGACGATACAGCTAGCATATCCAGCATCAATGCAGTGGTCATTGCACCATCTCTGACTTCATTTAATTTGCCGTACATAAAGCCGCCATTTTCTTCCAAGCCGATGAGTGCTTTGCGTCTTACCATTTCCCTGGATACTTCTACACTTCCAACTTTAGTGTAGATTACATTCGATCTCTCGGATTCTGTCTCTATCATTAGTGGTAGTGCCATGGTGGTATTAACTGGGCACACAACCTCAGCGCCACTATGCCTATTTATTAACAGATGTTTGACTAGCAATGTGCCTGTCTTATCTCCAGGATAAACCACTCCTTTTTCATCACAAAAAATGCTGCGATCACCGTCGCCGTCATAAGCCACTCCAAAATCAGCCTTTGTATCTTTCACTAAATTTGAAAGCATCGTAAGGTTATCGGCAGTTGGTTCAGATCCTCGGCTTGGAAAATTACCGTCTATATTACCGTTGATTGTAGTAATTTTGCATCCAAGTTTACTTGCTAGAAATGGCGCAACGGCAGCTTGTACTCCGTTCCCAGTATCCATGACAATACTGAATTTGCGTTCTCTAATCTTTTCGATGTCCACCAGGGACAAAACGGCTTCAATATAGGAGTTGATTACATCTTTGCGAGTATACTCTAAGCCATATCCATCAACTTTGGAATAGTCCTTTGAATAAAATACGTCTTCGACCTTTAATTCATCTTCTCTTGAGATTTCCACACCATCTTCCGCAATTGGCTTAAGACCATTATATTCTGGTGGATTGTGCGAAGCGGTTATCATTATTCCACCACTGCAACCAGGTTTCTTTACAGCGTATTGTAGGCAAGGCGTAGGCAGAAGACCGACATTACATGTATCTAGAGCAGCAGAGTTAATTGTAGAAGAGACCAACTTAGACAAAATAGGACTTGACTTTCTTCCATCGTGGCCAATAATGATTGGGCCATTTTTGAAATAAGTCGCTAGTGAGTATGAAAGATCAATAACTAAATCAATTGTTAGCTCCTTTCCAAAAACGCCTCTAACACCATTTGTACCAAACAGTCGCGGTCTGATATTGATATTATCATGGTAGTCGTCGCCATCATCATTGTTGATCTTCTTTAGTGTTTCGTTTGACATTTATAACAGTAATCAGGTTATGATTAAATAATTTATTAAGATATTGTTAATGGTTTTTTCAATTATAATTAGAACTTCTAATATCTACAGTAATGAAGCACTCCATTGAGTTTTAGTATTTATGATTTTTTGAGCAAATAATAAACCATTTTTTTTCTTCCATATACTATGCTTAAATAAAGTAATGAAGATCCAACTAGACTCGGTATCGTTGCACCGGCTGCAGAAATTTGAGGAATATAAATTGGAGATAGAGGGGATAGAAGATAATATATCAGAACACCAAATGCCCATGAGATAATGGCAGGACTTCCAATTCTTAGTGCATCTTTTCCGTACATGGTATTCTTTACGTCATATTTTTGATGTTTAACTACGTAATAATCCGATAAAACAACGCCAAATAAGGGTACAAACACCGCTCCTATCAAAAGAATAAAGGTTTGATACTCTGATATTGGAACCAAGATAGCTAGTAAAGTACTAAGAGCAGTAAATCCAATTATCAGGTAGCGTTGATTTACTTTAGAAAAGATATTTTGCGCAGAAACTGCAGCAGAATATACATCAGCAAACGCATTATCCGCTTCGTCAGCTAAAAGTACCAACAATAGAAATCCAAAGAATAATGATTGAATAACACTTATTATTGCCACAACATCTGACCTGCCAAGAAGCAGTCCTCCAAAATAAAACAATATATTAGTAATGGTAAAACCTACAAGCGTGCCTCGAAAAGCACCTTTGCTATTATGTGCAAATCTATTATAATCAGCAACAAGAGGCATCCAAGATATTGGCATAGCTATAACAAGATCAAGTGCTGTAAAAAATGACATTGTTGCTATACTATTAGTACTACTGGCAGACATTGTTGAGGCGGATAAAATTTTTGATAGATGTTCACTTGTAAGAAGAGATAGCAGTATTATTGCTGTAGAGCCATACACTATCCAAATAGAAAATTTTCCGATCCATCTTTTTATTACTGTAAGGGGACCGACTATACCTAGTAGTGCAATAAAAGACCCTATTATAATAGTCCAGGCATAATATGGGATTATATTATTTACTAACATTTCTGCTGCTTTTGACATTATCATAATTTCAAATATCGTCCAACCAATTAGCTGCATTACGTTCAATATTGCCGGAATGTATGAACCGTGGATACCAAATGAAGGTCTCATGCTTATGAGAGAGGGAACGGCATTATCACTTCCAATCTTACCGGCAAGAGCTAAAAGAAAAGAACCTGCGACCGAGCCGATGATGATCGCAAATATTGCATCAGCAAATCTGGCAGAGCTAAGAAAAGACCCTGCTGAGAAAACTAAAAGGCCTACTCCAAGACTAGACCAAAGTATAAAATATTCTGTTCCGCGTATTAACCTATATTTTAACGGAACTGGCTCAATACCCCATTGAGGTAGACTCCTTATTGAAACCATTTTTTCTAGGATAATTCCCAAATGATGCACTCTATATATGTAATCCTCTTATTGCTAGAATGCCCGTTAAAAATAAAAGAAAGTGTGGAGACGTGTGTACTCATCTTACGCGCGGGGGTTGCCAAGCCTGGCCAACGGCGCAGGTCTCTATGGTTTTCTCTTTTAAGTAATGTGCTTGGGAGAGTAAGAAAGAGTGCGATGCTTAGAATGAGCCAGGCAGGAAATATAGAAAATCTGCTCCTATAACCCTGTTCCTCAGGGATTCGTGGGTTCAAATCCCACCCCCCGCACTTTCGGTCTTTTATAGTAACACCTAATAAAGATCGTCTATTTTCTTTAGTTATTATATTTGTTCTCATATTCTATATTATTAAGCATCATCATCATCGTATAATAATCCAAAGCTATAGAAAATATCATACTATCAGGAGACAAGCTACCGATTCAATTGCATGGATCATATATTCTCTATTCTACCCCTTTCTTACATTACCATGATTCGGTAACTTTCCACGAGTAGCCCACTTATTATATTAACTGATATTTCTACATTCGTTAAGCAACTCTCTGAGGTTTCCTGTGTTTCAGTAATGATGTGTTGTAGTTTCACATGTTATTTTATCTATTATTTTTATCAGCTCTTCGTTTTCAATTGGTTTTTGAATAAATTGATTTTCCTTTAAATTACTAAATACATCTATAAATTCTTGTGCTGTTAGAAAACATACCTTAACTTTATTATCTATCTTTTTGATTTCTTTATATAATTGGAAGCCATCCATTTTTTCCATTTTAATATCAAGGATCAAAAGATCGTACAAATCCTTTCTAAAATTCTCCAACGCCAAAAGAGGATCATCAAATGCATGAACTACAAATCCATTATCTTCTAAAACAATCGTTAATGTTAAACAAGTATCAGGTTCATCGTCTACAATGAAGAGAAGCTTCACTTTAGGCATAATTAATCCATTTCCAAAATCGAGTGGGTTCCGTTTGTGTCATCTTATTAAATTAATGAATTTATGTATAAAAGAGATAGGATTTGTTTGTATCATTATATTTGAAAATGGGCTTATAAGGTACAGTGTAATTATATTATTGCAGTTTCTGATGAATTGCTATAATTGTGAATACATGTTAGTAGTTCAGCATTTATTTCAGGGTTATTCAATATAAAATCCTTATAAGAGAGAAAACCCATTTTTTATGCATTTATTGACACGAAAATTCCTATCGAGTAGTGGGGAGAATGTGAAAACTACATCTACAAGAAGGGGAGAAAGTGAGAGTGTTACCTTTAGAATCAATTCTAAAGTACTAAAGAACTTGCGGCGCGAAGCAGAGCAAAAGGATATCAGTACCAACACGTTGGTAAATAAATTAATAAAAGATCACCTAAATTGGCATTCTAATGCAGCAAAAGCTGGTTTTATATCTCTAAGAAGATCATTTGTTTCAAAGGTCGTAAAATATCTACCTGAACAAGAAATTATTTCTCTAGCAGAATACGTGGCTAAGACCACAAATAAGGATTCTATACTACTTATGAAAAATGAATATACCATAAAATCAGCTCTAGATTTTTTAGAATCGTGGATAAAAATATGTGGATATCCATACAAACATAAAGTGACAAATAATGGTCAGAACAGGCATTCATTTATCATACAACATGATATAGGAATGAAGGTATCCATATATTTGGCTACTTTATTCCAGTCCTTATTTGAAGAATTAGGGGTAAACAAGAGGATCGAATTTGATAAAACTGAACATACATTAGCATTTACAGTTGCTAGTAATGATTAAGCAGATAACATATCACCACTATATATTGAACACAGGATAAAAGATTCAGTCGCAGATCCTGACAAAAGGTGGATTATGTGAACATTATGTCAGAAGAAGTTTGGAGGCAATGCATTAGACAGAAAATGGTCTGAATTTCACCTTTAAAAGTATAATATTTACTACATCTTTTTAAAAATTATTGATGCTTTGAGAATAAAACGCTAACTGCATTATTCTTTACCTAGAAATGAATTCCCCTTCAATTAATACCCATCTTCCTCTGTGTTTTTAGATTCAATCTCTAGCCTAACCTGTATATGCATAAATAAATATAGATCCGTCCAATCCCTACGGTACTGGAGAAACGATCTCGTTTCTCTTCCTTTCCCCGTTGAGACAGTGATTTATTCTGCCAAGATACTTTATGAGAAGGAATTGGTATTGTATGGTAACTATACCTTTTCTGTAGTCTTAACTGATAATAATAGACTATAATTGTTGTTGTTGTTCATTACTGTTTTTCGTCAATAGGATTCATATTTATTATTGTCGAAATAAAAAATTAATATATAACATTGTCTCCTTCGCATAAAAAAAAATTGAAAAAAAAGAAACCAGAAGCTTCTAATGATATTTCCGAACAGGAAATAGGTATTTTTATAAACTCAATAAAAAATGTTGATGGATATCCAAAGATTAGAGATCTACAAAAGATCGTTCCATCTCTTAATCTCGTAAAAATACATACGATCCTCAAATATCTGCAAAGATCGAAAAGACTCATAGTCGATAATGACGGGTATATTGTTTGGATAAAAGAGGACAATTTTAATAAATTCAGCAATAGTTTCTCTGACGTAGCAAATATCAGTAAAGATTTTGCAGAGTATGTTACCCATAGAAAAATTAACCCCAATGATAATTGAATTTGAATTAATTCTCAGATGTTAATGCATATTTCTTCGTCGCTATTCTATACAAACTAAGCATTAGTTTCATCGCTCTATTACATTTCAGAGCAAGAGTCCTATCCTATCATAAATATAGTATCTCGTTGACATCAATGGGGAGGAATGGCCAAGTGAGTAAAACATAATAGCTCTCGATAACTACTTCGACCGTATGTGGAAAGTAATGACACCAAAAAAAATAGCATTTGGTGAAAATGCTGCAAAGGAATTTGACTATCCCGAAAAGTCACTTATTATTACGACGACTACGCCTGATATCTACGACAAGTGGTTAGATTACATGGGAATAAAGAACTTTGAAATATACGACAAGGCAACGCCTGATCCAACAATAGAAAATGTTGAGGCGTTAAGAAAGCAGTATGAAGGCAGGAATATCTCTGCTTACATTGGTTTGGGCGGTGGAAGTTCCATGGACGTATGTAAATATCTTGGCAAGATTACAGGCATACCAAAAATACTTATACCAACTACTTTTGGAACAGGTGCTGAAATGACTACGTATGCGGTAATAAGTTTTCAGCATAAGAAAAAATTATTGCAAGATGAGGCCTTTCTTGCTGATTCCGCAATTGTAGATCCGTACTTCTTACCCGGAACACCATTTAATATCATGAGAAACTCTGCCTGCGATGCCGCCGCTCAGGCGTCTGAAGGTCATGACAGCAAAATCGGAAATCCGCTTACAAGGCTGTTTTGTAGAGAGGCCTTTGATATCTTGGAAGACGCCATAATTAATGATAAGCCTCAATTGTTGCCTTATGGTGCTATGTTATCCGGAATTGGATTTGGAAATTCCTCAACAACATTAGGTCATGCACTATCTTATGTATTTTCAAATGAAGGCGTACCACATGGATATGCATTATCATCATGTACAACAGTTGCTCATAAATTCAATAAATCACCATACTATGAGCGGTTCAAACGAATTTGTCAGAAATTAAAATTTGAGCCTATTAAGCTGAAACAACCGCTTGATGAGGCAGCAGATGTAATAATGCCAGACAGAGGACATTTAGATAACAACCCAGTTCCCATCAGTAAACAAGATGTAATAAGTTGTTTGCAAGAGATCACCAATGGAAATCCATTAGCCTAACAATGTTATCAGGCGGGTATGAAACAAAACACAACTTACTTAAAGGGTAGAGTAGAACTCAGTATTGCTCTGGGGTATAATGGTTACTGTTAGCATCCTCTCCATATACACGATTAACCATGCAAAAGTCGAAAAATAATGTATGGAAACTGGACGGCTGTATCCGGTAGTGATAGATTTGACCAATATTGCTAAATTGTCATAAACCAGTTGAAGTAAAGACAAAAGAATGTGATGTATTAGACGTATCTCTGAATTTTATAGTTCGTTCATTGCGACTAATTAACCGCCAAATGATATTTCATACTTCACTTCCAACTAAATATAGCCTTTTTCCAGAATTTTAATTAAGGTATGATCTTCTATCATAAATGCTAATGGAACAAAAAATTGAAAAATCAATTGTTAAACACAAAGTTGCGGATATTAACATTGTCAGAAATAGCAGGGGATATTCAATATCAGAATTAAAGCAATCTGGGATAAATAACGTCAGATTCGCTAGGAATAATGGTCTAACTATTGATAAATTGCGAAAGACAATATATTCAGAAAATGTTGAACGTTTGAAACCAGTTGTAGAAAAGATCCTAGAGTCTCAAAGAAGGAAGACTGATATCAGAAAGGACGATACGACAAGTAATAAGAAACCAAAAAAAGAATCTGCTACTAGAAGGAGTAGTACAAAGAAGACAAGAAAAACCGCTCCAACAACGCAGGAGAAAAATAAAACTTAGAAGGATATAACCGTAATTCATTTCTTTACCACTTTTGACTCACTCATAAAGAAACCTCTACTGGCTATTCTAAAAGTAAAACCATAATCATAGTCCGTATATCAAGAATTATTAATTAAAGGTAATAGATCGCGCAAAGTTGAGTTCCCTAGTTAACTAAAAAAGTGGAGTTGCTGCCCCATACATATGTACTAAGGTATTAAGGCAAAAGAATATAACAGTAACTAATTACTATTGGTTTGCAGAAATTCAATGTTAAATATTGGAAACACGATTTTGTTTGCGACATTGAATCACCTTGAATCAGAAGAGACACAAGTAATGGGCTGTTATGCTAATCCTTATGATCTTGACCTTTCAAAAAACCATATTCTTACTTATTGTTGCAAACAAAGAACAAATACTAACTTTATCAGTGTTATTAGTGGGAGTAGTGGATGAACAGTACATGCCATTTTTACAACAACACTTTAAAATCATGAGGTACCATTTACCATATATAAGATACGTGCCTTTAGAGATGAGATATTAGTGGCTGTTTCGGAAAAGAAGGAAGAAGAACTGAAAAACATTATTTCGATAAATGGTAAATTTGATCGAAATAATCGTGAGGGAGTGAGAGGTTGGCTAAATCCTTCAAGATATGGATGGGAAAGAGTATCATACTGGCTGCAGCGACTGACTGGAATATTCTTATTAGTATACTTCATAGGTCATGTCTATGAAACCAGTTCACTGACAGGCGGTTTGGACGCATGGAATGCAATGTTACAACTCACTCAAACTCCCTGGGGACATACATTTCTATTGTTAGTAATTGGTACAAGTACTTTTCATTCAGTAAATGGTATCAGATTGATATTTACAGAAGCTGGAAGAGGAATAGGTAAAGCTGGAAGGCCTGATTATCCATACAAAGCAGTTTCTCTTAATTACCGCCAGAAATCTGGAATATGGGTTTCGTTAATATTGGCTGCGTTAGCTATGCTATATGGAGCTAGTGTCCTATTTGGCGGAGAATAGGAGTATACACTGTAGTGCATAAGGAGAGGAATGGCTGGTGAGTAAAAGCAATTGATGATTCGAGAAAGCCAAATAATGAAGATACATTATGTTACTGGAATAGCAGCATTATTTGTAGTTGCTGTGCATATTATAATGCGGCTGATAATGCCATTCAACATGAGTTTGAATTATACAAACGTCATTGCAAATTACCATAATATCCCATATGCATTGCTACTTGAATCTATCCTCATTCTTATTGCAATACATGGCTTCAATGGATTGAGAATCATATTGCTCGAATTGAGGCAGAACACATTCTGGGAAAGAGGAGTCACTCTCGTTATTTTAGCAGCCATGATTTCAGTTATAGCATACGGAACGAGAACGATAATATTAGCTAGCGGGCTCTAGCAACTCGACTGAGGAATTCAAATATTAAAATGGTTAATAAAAAGGGTCAGGATAAACAAAATGTCTTTAGAAGAAAATAAAAAACCAACAGGGCAAAATGAAAAGAAACCTCCTAAGGAGATTCTTTTAAGGGTATTCCGAGACAATAGACGGAAAGAAGACAATTCTGGTCATCGATACGATACATTCAAAATATCCACGCAGCGTTGGACAACCGTACTTGATGCGCTACTTCATGCAAAAAGTTATCAAGACAGCAGCATTGGAATAAGGTATTCTTGTAGGATGGCATCATGTGGCTCTTGTGGTATGAAAATTAATGGAATTCCTAGGCTTGCTTGCTATACAAAGATTTCAGAATTACAAGGAGATACTATAACCTGTGAGCCGCTTCCAAACTTCCCACATATTCGTGATCTTGTAACAGATTTTTCACAGTTTTTTACTCATCATAAAGAGATGCAGCCGTATATTCATAATGATATGTCTGAAATAAGTGACATGAAAAAATTATCAGAATTCAAACAAAGTCCTGAGGATGTAGACAAATATCTGCAGTTCTCGTACTGTATTAAATGCGGCTTGTGTTATTCTGCATGTCCCACTGTAGCAACCGACACAAAGTTTCCTGGCCCTCAGGCAATTTCACAAGCGTATAGATATGTTGCAGATACAAGAGACAACTCCACAAAAGAGCGGCTTAAGATTGTAGATGATAGGCATGGTGTATGGAGATGCCACTTTGCAGGCTCATGTAGTAGTGTTTGTCCTAAGGGAGTTGATCCTGCACTTGGAATTCAACTATTAAGAGGTCATCTTTTAAGTTTTTCTAAAAATGAAAAGAAGATAGCTCAATTACAGGACCGTTCTAAAGACTCTGAAACATAACAAATACCTTATGTTATAACACTTATGCTCCGATATGCAATACAAATAACGTACTACAATTTAGTTTTAATATAATTCCTAGAATTATATCATAGAAATATTAGATACTACATAATAACTATGAAACAATTCAAGCTCGCTTTATTAGCATCAACTGTACTTTTTTCTCTTGGAGGTAAAAATTATGCATTTTTGTCTGGTAGTTTGCTCTCGTTAACCTGTTTATTTATGGCATCGGCCATAAAGTGGTTACTAACATTTACTTTCACACTATTAATCCCCGATAGCTTGTAGATGTTGTCTCGTACATCTTGTGCAATCTTAAATCCAAAAATAGCAGGACAAAATGGACTAGTCAAATGAAGATCGATGTCTACACTTCCTGTATTAATGTCAACTTTATCTATTAATTCTAATTCCATTATTGAAACGCCAATCTCTGGATCCACAATCTTCGTTAGTTCCTCAAAAATCTGTTTGCGCGTACCTTGAATATCTTGGCTCATCATTCGTAAATTCACAAGAACCCTATTTAACTATTGCAGATTATACAGATAATATATAGATATATGAAATTATTTCGTCTCATTATTATTTCTAGATTCCATTTGTGTATCGTTTCATATATTTTATGGTTTACATTAACGATGGATTCCACGAAATTCTCTGTTTTCATGTTCGCCTGTAGATCTCTTACAGATAGAGTACTGCTTTGCGAGGATATTGCCACTCCGAGGTAAAAAAAGAGTTAATTTGATTCTAACACTTTAATGGTAGATACTTTTCTATGTTCAAAGATTTTCTGCAATTGAATGTATACATAACTTTCAAATAGCTTTCCTAATATGCCATATGGTAATTTAAAATCAATTTCATCTGTTACCTCTGTTTGTGTTCCATCGATATCATAAAACTTATGCACATGTCTCCACCTATTGAATGGCCCTGTCAGCATCTCATCTGCATATTCATACGGCATCATATGTGTTATTCTTGAATGCCATATTCTTGTCTTTTTAAATATTTTGGCACTCGCCCATATCTCTTGGCCTCGAATAATTTTGTGAGTGGTAGCACTAGTAATCTTGAAATTCATGTGTTTTGGAGTTATTATTTCTAAATGCTTAATGTCTGTGTAAAAGTCCCAGACTATGCCTATTTTAACTTTAACTGTAAAGCGATGTTTAAATGATGGCAAATACTACAACCGTCACATACATGGTCAATTTAAAATATATATGTCAACGTAGTTATATGCACATAACTATGAACAATTATTTTCTTTAAGTTGTGTGTTACTTAGGCCACATTCTTCACATTTATAAATTACTGCCTTAAGTAATTCCTTTTCAACAGACATTTCATTACCACAACAGGCGCATTTCATATTGGATATACTTTCTTTATTTATTCAAAGCTTTCGCTAAAACTATTTTAAAAATATAATGCTTATAAATTACGATATCGGCCACACTATTTGATCATGTATACAAAGAGTTGTGCTGATTATTGGATTCAGAAACTGCAACTTTCCAAGCATCCAGAGGGCGGCTATTATAGAGAGACTTATAGATCTGATAATGGCTTTGATCTTTTGACAGGATCTAGCGGTATCCATTCAATCTCAAGTGCCATTTACTTTTTATTAGACAGACAGCAATTTTCAGCGTTTCATAGGATAAAATCTGATGAGATATGGCACTTTTATACTGGAAGTTCTCTTATCCTTTATGTTCTAGAGAATAAAGATATAGTCAGTAGATTGATACTAGGAAAGGATATTGATGCCGGTGAAGAATTCCAAGCAGTAATAAAATCTGGTTCTTGGTTCGGTGCAATTGTGAGCGATTGTTCATCTTATTCTTTAGTAGGATGCACAACTTCTCCGGCGTTTAATTTTGAGAACTTTGAACTAGGAAAAAGAGAAAATCTCTTACAAATATATCCCAAACATAAAGCAATTATTGAAAGATTGACGAAAAAAGATGTGTAGGTTGATGATTAATAGTAGCAAATGAATATTATTCCCAAGTTACTGACAGAGATTTAGTCAATAGAGTATTAATAAAAATTCTCATAATCAAGCCATATTATTATAGCAGCTTATTAGGATCGGCAATCTATTTAATACTATAATAGCAGCTTTGTAAGACCTATTTTTGAATCTTGTAACTATATCGGTCGGGTTATTGACGACATATGAAAGAGAACCATGAAAATTTACCTCATTGCAATGCTAGAACGGAGAGGTGGCAATATCAAATAGTAATAACAAACATTCAGCATATGTTTACATATTCAAATTATCCTTGTGTTATACTGGAATAGCTGGCGGTATAATTTCATAACAGTTCATTGCATATATATCTACTGAATCACATTGATCTACTCTCAGAGTAGTATATTTTCCGCCCCAGACAGGTGTATCGATATTACAATCTTCAATATCCCATACTTTAAACCAATCATTTTTTGGCTTTCCCGTAACAACATCGATAGGATTATAATCTACCCACATTTCCATCCGAAGTTTAACGTCTGACAAATTATAGCAGATTTGTTTTAATCCAATCCAGTCATTACCTGGGAATTTTAAATTACTTTTATATCCTGATACTATGTTAACAGATTCAAAACGATACTGTGGATGTGTTGCTTCCACACTGTAGAGTTTTAGGTTGTGTTTCATTTTCTTATAAGGATAAATTCCCTCGCAACACAAGGTCGATTCTTTTCTTCCATCATGCGGCCCACCGCGTATTTTCATTGAATATGCTTTACTGTCATCTTTAATGTCATTAACTTTTGCAATAACCGTAAATTCTATATTTTTGAAGTCTCTTGGGCTTACCAGATATCCTTGACTTCTAGCTCTTGAGATGCCTGTAATTGGCTTACCATTAGATTCTTTTGGTATTATATGCAGCCTGGAAGTATAGTTTTCTTTGCCGGTTGATGCAAATTTCCCTCTCCTTGAAAATATCCTCCAATATGCTATATTTTTTGCCTCTGTTATATATATAGGATCTTTATCACGTCTTCCGTCTATCTGAATAAGGTCATCTCTTGTAGGATTTTCTCTTATTCCCAGAGAATAAGATAGGCCTTGTGTATTAATCTGGTTTATGATATTAATTCCATCAGCAGGATCCGTGAAAACTTTGTCGATTTCTGACATTGTGTATTAGCATTACATAGATTATCCTTTTCAGCCTTTCTTTAAAGATGCCGTATTATCCAGGGGTAGACCAGAATAGTCCGTTTTGCTTTTTACATTCATTGCACTCATAAGTGATATGAATAACTTCGTTTCTATCAACTTGAAATGTTCGTGCAGTAGTATGATAAGTATCTGGAGGGTCCGCCTTAAATTCTGCTCCACAATGTTTGCACGAATAAAGGCGCCGGCGGCTGTGCTTCTTGTTATCGGCGTTAATATTATTTGTCATTTTACCCATCGTTATATCGTCTAGAACTAATGATATAACATAACTTGTATCATATAGATCTTTCTACTATACAAAATCCAATTTGATTACGATAAACTACCTTTGCTATCTTTACTATATAACAGCAGAGATTAGCCGCGTTATAAATATTAGATTCTAAGGATCATAGACAGTTCCGCCCTGCATACATTGGTCAAATAGGTCATATAGGTGTCAAAAAAGATTCTAATACAAACAAATAGGACAATTTTTGGCAATGTTAACCATGGTAGATACGACTGGAATTTCAATATTATAATCCGTGCAGGATAAAAGCGATAGAATCTCAAGTAAGAATAATATGAATGATGTAGTACACCAAGTAAAATCTCCACAGTACATGTTTCTGTGGTAACCCAGACTGATACTGGTATAAGGATCGCATCCCAATTATTTCAATCTAAACGTAACTTAAGCCATTAGCCGTTCTTTGGAAGATTAATGAAGATCTAGGATGGGACCACGAATAATTTTTCTATTTTGGTCGCTTTATACTGCTTAAAATTTATGAAAAGGTGGAAAGGGTTTTTGGGTTAGTTAACAACACCTTTTTTGATGTCCTGTCTAGTATATTACAGGGTCAGTTTTAGCCTTTACCAATTCATTTTATAGTCATCTAAAAATTTAGCTTTGAATTCCGCATGAATTAGGTCCGTATTCAAGATCTGGTATTTTGATCTTATCGCATGAAATCATTTTTTTATTTATGTCAATAATTTTTTTGTAATTCACAGGCTGTTGCAAAGTATCAAGAGACTTCTGCACAAGCATAAAAAACTCATCTTTGCTCATTGAGAGAACTTTAATGTTGTTTCTTATTGATCCAAGTGTATCAAAAATTGGTTTTTGGTGTTCGAAGCTATCATTAAAATGACCAGGAAGCACTAATGTCTCTTTTGGAAGATTCAAGATCTTTTGTTGGTATGTGTTATAAAGATTGTACGTAGATTCATGAGCCTTATTTTGAAGATCAGGTCTACCTATTCCATTAACAAATAGCGTATCTCCTGCAAAAAGTATAGACGATTTTGCTCTAGTTGTAGTACTAGTGGTAGTGATATTATTGTTATTGTCGCTATTCCTGCTGTAAATTGCATTATCATCAGTTTTATTGTAATCGCTATTGTTATGTTTTTTTAGACCATAATTAATGCTAGAGTTATCTTCATAGTCGATGTCTAACATTAGGCACATGCTACCAGTAGTATGGCCCGGAGTATAAAGAGACATTAGAGAAATCCCCTTACCAATATTTATTCTCTCATTATCTCTAAGTTGCTTGAAAATGATTCCGGCATTACCATCATTATCATCATCATTTTCATCTATATCATAGCCTTCAAAAGAACTCAGATAAACTTCAGCACCATAGATTTTAGCCAATAGTGATGCTCCTGATATATGGTCGGCATGCAAATGTGTGTCAATTACCTTCGTTATATGTAGATTATTAGCTTCGACTATTTGTGCAACAACGTCGGTTATGTCACAAGTCGCATCTATTGCTATTGCAGTTTTGTCAACTTCGGATGCAACTAAATAACCAATACACCCTTTAGATACTCGTCTTAGCTGCCATATTTTTATTTTAGAAGAAAGGTTAGCATCGCCCACAGGAATATATGCGATATCATATACATTATTCCATGCGCTTAATCCTCCTATTATGCTCCGTGCATTATATCCTAATTGGGTTAAGTATTTTGCCGCCATCATAGATCTTATTCCATGACTACATAACGTAATGATTTGTTTGTCTTTTGGTATTTGATGTTCTTTTCCTAAAATATCTGGGAAAGAAGCCAATGCATCTATTGGAACTAATAAGGAATCCTCATATCTATTGTAAGACAACTTCCAAGATTCATGTTCTTGAGGTGTCCTTACATCTAAAATAAAAAGGTCTTCGGCTTTATCCATCTTTTCCTTCAGATCGGACGGCCTTATCTGAATTCCTTGGTTACGGTTGTCGTTGTTATCGTTACTTCTGTAATTTGGCATAATACTTTATCTCAAAATAAGAAGTGTGGGTGATATATGAATTTGCTAGTTTTAACTAATCTCATCTATATTCAATTCATGTATTGCACAAATTCCATGTGATGTTATTTGACCCCAAACCTCTACCCTATACATCTAGTCCCTCATCTGTAATGATAGGACAATGATCAGCCTTCGTAGAGTATATGCAATTATAACAAATGTAGCCAGCAGATGATCCTAGTCTACATTCCGCCATTTTCATATATCGAACAGCACATTTGCTAACTTCTTTAATGTCGGTGCTTCTTCTGGAATATTGAGCAGAGTGATATTCTGACTATGATGATGGTGTCATATAACTGCTACATAAAGACCCATTGTTATAATGACAAACCAAATTGACTGCTTCAAAAGATGATTCGTAGATGGAGTTATTTTTTACACCTAGTCGCTAATATTGCATACTCCTCCTCTTTTATGTTATATGATTAAGAACTCGGTTGTGAGATGATTAAAGAACTTGTTACTCGTCACAGAGTAGAACATTAATAAAAGAAAATAATATTAGACAAGTGTTGTAAAGTACGGTATTGGAATTGACATATGACGGACAAAGGATTGCTCGAACATTTTTTACATTTAAAAATGCGTCAACCTATGACCAGATTGTAAGATTTACTACATTTGGTCAAGATTATTATTGGAAAACTCAGATAATTGGAATTCTCAGCAAACGACAAATGTCCGTATTAGATCTTGCTTGCGGCACGGGCATTCTATCTTCTATGCTAATTCACAAAAGGCCTTCAATAAGAGTCATAGGTTTGGATTTAATTTTCGAATATTTACAAATTGCGAAATTTAAAAAAAGTGACACCCTACTAGTAAACGGTACTGCTGAAGTATTACCCTTTATAGATGAATCCTTTGACTCTGTGATATCATCTTACCTTCCGAAGTACGTGAATGTAGATATATTGACAGAGGAATGTTGGAGGGTTCTGAAGCATGGAGGTAATGTGATTTTTCATGACTTCACATATCCCCAGAACTTAATGGTACAAAACCTGTGGAAGGCATACTTTGTCATTCTTAGATTCATGGCTAACTTTATTAAATCGTGGAGCATTGTATTTTTCCAATTAGACAAAATTATAAGAGCTAATAATTGGCTTAGAAATATCTTACAGTCGCTTGAAAAAAAGGGCTTTATGGAGATATCCTATAAATATTACACTCTAGGCACAGCGGCAATCATTTCTGCACGAAAACCATGAATGAAGATACACGGTTAAAAGAATGGTTTGTACCAAAATTTGGTCCGTTAAAGTTTCGTATTTTTATAGGTTTGCTATTTCTTCCTTATACAGGAATGTGTGTGTCCTTTACGGTATTTGGTTCACTCCTAGCAACTCACGTTCTGTGGGAAAGAGTTGGGGCTATTGCTCTCATATATTTTTTAGCCCTAGGGATATCTGCACATGCGTTAGACAGCATAGGATCAAAACGGATCAAACCATGGGGTTATTATTATAGCAAACAATTTTTATGGCTTTTAGTAATATCCAGTCTTCTTGTTGCGTATTCAATTGGTATTTATTATATGATACTCTATGTACCACTATTATGGCTCATAGCCATTTTGGAAGGGTTCTTTATTTTTGCATACAATTTTGAGCTTTTCAAAGGATATTTTCATAATGACTTTTGGTTTTCGATATCCTGGGGAGTCCTTCCTTTATTGTCAGGATATATAATGCAGACAAATTCAATTGGAATAATTCCCTTAGTGGCTGCCGCAATTACTGGAACTTTGAGTTACAGCGAGATTAAGATATCACGAGCTTATAAAGAATTGAAACGAAGTGGTCAGAATGATAATTTATCGAAACAAACTGAAGCAAAAAGATTAGAGAAGTATTTGAAAATTATCAGCCTAGGAACAATAGTTTTCGTTGTTGCAACATGTGTATATAGAAGCGCCTTAATATCTTAATGATTTTTACTTTACTGTTTGTAAAATGGTAATCGCTTCTGTGTTGTTAAAGGATTTAAGATACAAACATATCCTCCAGAAAATTCGTGAGTTAGAACTTAAAACGAATATGGAGATGTCTTTACATCAAAAACTCTTATTAGCTGAAACAGGGACTGTAGAACAGAGTTTGGGTATATTAACAAACTCACAGATAAGCATTCACGTCATAAGGCAAATTAAAACTTCCAAAACAATAAAAAGAGATATTTATATTCTCAATAGACAAACAGGAAAAAAACTCTTAGAAGCATCTTCGACCATCTTTGTTGAGTGCTTACCTAGAATGATAATAAAAAGTATTGAACGAAAGAATCAGGGGATAGGAAATATTATTACAACTTTTCAGTTGGAGACATTTAGAAAAATCGTTAAAATAGGATGTAACTCTAGAACTGGATCCATTTTTCGGATATACCATATTATATATAACAAAAATATTGCCTTCAAAATTAAAGAAGTTTTTCCCAATAAATTATAAAATGCATTTTGGTGAGCCTTTGGTTGTTATAATTTTTCATTTATTCGTTGGACGTTAACAATGAGATTTGTTGGTGCGTACTACGCTGTTAGAGTCGCCTGCTTCCTATTATTGGTCAGATATCCCAAATCTTGAGCTTGTATGGATTTTATTGTAGCTTTAAAAGTGTAATTGCAATTGCCTGATCCATATTGAATATGGCCGCTAGAGGTGTTCTCCTTCCTGGATTCGTTAGAGAACCTATTAGTGGACCGGGTGGGATTCGAACCCACGACCTCAGCAATGCCAATGCCGTATCCTACCGGGCTAGACGACCGGCCCCCTGGAATATACATTATCACCATTTTTTTTGGTTATTAATAGGTTTAACATAGTGAAAAATGTCTTTTACAATAATATTATAATTATCCTTGAACTTTAGAATACCAATACGCACATTGACTCTGGAACATTCCGTAGGAGCAGTAATAAAATATCAACCTGCGGTGGAGAACACCGAATCCGCCGAGTTTCTTCTGTTAAGGAATAGAAGAGGTTTTTGGGGTTTTCCTCAAGGACATAAAGAAAAAGGAGAAACAGAGATTCAAACATTAGTAAGAGAAGTCTCAGAAGAGACCGGAATTAATTATCTAGATATCCAATCCTTCATTGGACTGATTCGTTATTCTTATTTCAAGACAGATGGAATGAAATCGGATAAGGAGGTCAGGTTCTACTATGCCACTTCACCGATTAGAAAAATTCAGATTTCTTATGAACATGATGGCTACAAATGGGTTACCTTCTCAGATGCCTTGTTTATGATCGACCATAGACAACTAAAATCTATACTTATCAAAGGCCACAGAAAAGGTTTGTACTAAGAGCGCTAAAATGTTTCGGGTATGAATATGCAGACATACATGTACTTTATTCGTGTTATACTCGCAAACAATATAGTAATAGTTTTATACCAACCTATAGACGAATTAAGGAGAGGACATAAGTAAGAACATGGTTGCGGGTAAACGTATAGTTTTAACAGCTGACCGGAGTCTCATGACAAACTACAGGGGAAATTTTCTTTATGGCTTCATCGCCTGCGGACCTTATGAGCTTATACCAGAAATTATTTTCGACAGGCTATTTTGTCCCAGTGTGGAGACTGATAAGTCAACTGGTGAGGTGAAGGTAGCACAGTGCGGCTTAAGGCGAATTGAAGGCTCTTTGCTAAAAGAATATAACCATGCAGATATTTTTATTGCACATCCTGAGTTACTTGATAAGTGCATCGGATCACAGACAAAAGTTGTAGGAATTAATGTTATGGACCCGCTTGGTATGGCTCCGGTAACTACTACTATGTCTCCTGAAAAGTTGTCATATGTGGCCATGAAATTTAAGAAGATGTGTGCTTCAATCATTCAATTAAAAAAGAAATATAACTTTAAAGTTGTCGTAGGTGGAAATGGGGCTTGGGAGCTAGCAAAGCCTGACAGAATGAAAATCCATGGGATTGACACAGTTGTCATTGGGGAAGCCGATGAGCTTGCTCTTGACTTATTTCATGATCTTGAAGCAGGAGACGCGCCAGAACTACTCCACACATTCGTTAGGAATACTGAAAATATACCGGTTATACGTGGACCAACCATAAATTCATTAATCGAAGCAATGCGTGGATGTGGAAGAGGTTGTGATTTTTGTGATGTTAACAAGCGTTCTAAAAAAGATATCCCTCTGGAAAGATTGCAAACAGAGGCCAAAATTAATTTGGATTATGGTTTTGATTCAATCTGGCTTCAATCAGATGAGATGCTCCTGTACGGATGTGACAATAAAGATTTTGTTCCAAATTCTGATGCAATCATAGCTCTCTGGAAAGGATTGAAAGCAGTGGGTGCAAATTTTATTGGTACTACTCATATGACTTTATCTGCTGTAGCATCCTCGCCAGACCTTATCAAAAGTTTATCCAAAGTCAATAATATGGATAGCAATGGTAGATGGCTTGCAACGAACCTAGGAGTCGAGACAGTAGCACCAAGAATGGTTCGAAAGCATCTAGGAATAAAGACTAAGCCTTATCAACCCGAGGAATGGGGTGCGGTAGTAAGGGAGGGAGCAAGGATTTTAAATGAGAATCACTGGTTTCCTGCTTTGACTCTCATCATTGGTTGGCCAGATGAAACCCCAGATGAAACACAGTATACAATTGATTTAATCGAGGACTTCAGACAGATGAATATGAGAGGACTGGTTGCACCTCTCCTTTATCAAGACTTTTCAGAAAAGAATTCAATGCATTTTGCCAACTTAAATGAAGCTCAATTTACCTTATTTTGGAAGTGTTGGCAACACAATCTTTGGGTAATAAATGATATTATACCAATTATCATCAGAAATAAGACCTACGGTCCAGCAATGAAACTTTTCATGGCAGGACTAATAAAAGCTGGTACTTGGGCAATAATGAGATATCTTCGAGGATTATCAAAAGAATTATTCAAAGGGCAAGTTCCCGAAGAGATTGTAGAAAGATATGCAAGAAAGAAATCAGTAACTACATCCTTGCCCCAAAAGCTATGATTTTTCCAACGCTGTAATAGCACTATTGGCTATCGTTGCGTTTTTAGGTGTCAAGACAATAAAATAGTTCTTATCAGCACGTTCTACAGAGTTAACTGTTCGGTATTTCTTTGTTGAAATATCGAATTCAAACATACCTGGTTCTATATTACCCTTTGTATATACCATCATCAATATATCTCCAGATAATGGAGTTAGAGGCACTAACGAAAAAATATAACCCTTGTATGAACTGACGGGTAAAACTTGTTTCATATATGGTGCAACTGATACTAAGTAAAGGAAAACGTCCTCTATAGACGAGAATTCTTCAAATTCAAACTTCATATTTATCTAATTCTATAAACCAGTGATATAAGGCTTTAAACAAGCACATAAATAGTGCTCATCCATATGACTCGAATTTTACCTCATAGCTGCCATCTTTTCTCTTGTTTCTCTCGGTAACGAAACCTTTAGGAACTAAATAATCTAGAGCTCCATCGACTGTCCCTTGCCATCCACAGACATAAAATGACGTATTTTCTGGCGTTATTTTTTCTCCTACTAATTCCTCAAGAGGCGATCTCTCAGTTCCTGCTTTTGGTCGCAAAAACGATTCCACTCTTCCCTTCTGGCCATTCCATGATCTATTAAACCATTCTTGAGGTCTACTGATGCTTGCTCTATAGCGAAAATTCCATTTATCTCGTCCCTTGTCTATACTTTCTTCCTCTAATTGAGCAAGTAGCTCTCTATAGCTCAATTCATCCACATAACTAGCTCCGTGCAGAACTACTATCTCCCGTTTACTATCAGTAGATTTTAAATGTGAAGAATACGATATGAAGGGTGCGAGACCAGTTCCACCCCCTATCAGGACCATTCTTCTGTTATCATAGGAATCATTGTGCATTTTTTCATTAATAGTAAAGATCCCAGTTGGCTTTACCCATGCAATTTCATCACCTTCTCTTCTATTAAATAATTCTGTGGTCAAACGTCCAGGAACAGGCTTCCTTACCCATCTTATAAGTAACTCGAAATATTTCTTTTGTTCTGGTGCAGATGCAATTGAATACGCTCTCCGTACTATTTTACCTTCATTTGGATTATTGAGACCAATAGTCACGAATTGTCCAGCTTTGAACTCTGGGACTTGGCCGTCTGTAGGTGTTATCCTAAAAATAACCAAGTCTTCCTTAAGTACTCTGATATACGTGATTACTCCTTTATTATCAACTACCATTATATCTGTCAGTTTGGATATACTAAATAAATATATTGTTAAAAATCGCTATTCTTCAACATAATTAGCAGCGCAATACATATGGTCGGCGATTAGTAAAAGCACCATCCAGGCACAACTGGGATCGGAACTTCTCTGCATTATCCATCCATGGTACCAGGACTTATGCCAGTATTTATATCAAGGCACAATTTTATTTGGGTATGAATCTATATATACAACAGTATGTCGGAGTGGTTGAAGAATAATAAAGAGAAATCATTAATAAGATCTGATGAAGTTGATCAGCTATTACAAGTAATAATGGAACAGAACTCGGAACAGAAAAAGCTTGTAGATACTTTCAATAAGACAATGAATGAGTTTGCAACAGAGCGATCTCTTGAAACATGTCTCGAAGCCCTCAACACATCTATGCAAATTGCAAGTATTAGAGCAAAGCTAGTAGAATCTTACGAATTTTATGCAAGACTATTAGAAAGGGAGATTATAAGATTATCCAAACAATAGGATAAAGAAAGATAATCTGTAATGTGAGGTCAGCTAATAGTATCTTTAATGTTTTAATTGTTAGAAACTCATTTCGTTTAGACTGTTTATATTATTCTACCTGAACACTATACGATTCCGTATCGTCCCGAGATTCTCAATGAAAATTTCTACAATATCTCCATCCTTAAGATATCTTGGTTCTTTCATAGACATCGCTACACCAGCAGGAGTACCCGTAGAAATGATATCTCCGGCTTCGATGGTCATTATCATGCTCAGACTTGAGATGATCCTCTTTATTGGAAGAACCATTTTAACACTCGATGAATTCTGTCGCGTCTCGCCATTTACTTTGGTAATAATCGTCAAGTTTTGAGGATCAGATATCTCGTCTTTTGTTGTAATCCAAGGGCCACAGGGAGCAAATGTATCGAAACTTTTTCCCCTAGTAAATTGTTTATCTTTGAACTGGATATCCCTTGCAGAAACATCATGGAGCACCATGTATCCAAAAATCGATTCTAGAGCCTCATCTTCTTCTACTTTTTTTATATCCTTTCCTATAATTGCGGCTATTTCCGCTTCGTAATCTAAACGTTTTACGAAAGACGGGCAGACGATATCATTGAATGGAGAATTCAACGCTGTCCTGGGTTTCATAAATATTACAGGTTCATCAGATGGCGTTAGGCCAGCATCCTTTGCATGATCATAGTAGTTAAAGGCCAAACAAATTATCTTTGATGGATTGGGTAGAGGAGTCAAAAGGTCAACATCTTCCAGTTTGTGCACGTAGTTTAGTTCATTATCATAATTCTTCACTTCCTCTAACCATCCGTTGAACATAAATTCCTTGACACTTTGGGGAAGAGGAATACCTGTTTGTTCTTGAATCTCCGATTTACTGATCAGCTTGTTTTCATTTCTCGAAATAATGGCATATGTACTGCCTATTTTTTTGTCTCTTACTCTTGCTATTTTCATCTTGTTTATCCCTATCTGTGAGTGAATATGGCAGTGCTATTGCTATCTACTCTACAGAATCCGAATCTTATAAACTGAATTCTGTTATCTGGCCTTATAGTTGATACAAACGACTCAGCAAATCCTATAGCAGTTTGAAGGCTATTTCTATTATATTTATCGTCTATGTATAGGTCCCGCGGTATCATAATCTTATAAGGAATTGCATCATCCTTTGCAACCCATTGAACCTTTGGTATATCTTTTTTAATTTCACTTCCTGCTACGACACCAATTAATAACATCAGGTTATTATTTTCATGCTTGATCTCTGTGATTTTTATATTATATAGCTCGATGAGTCTAATTTGGTCTCCGATATTAAGTTTGACTGCGTCATCTCTAGCAATAAAAAAAGTATCTGCAACATGTATTTTTCTGCACCCGAGGTCTACGTTCGGGTGATTCATTAATACCACGTCTGATGGTAAAATTCCGGTGACCTGTATTTCTATCGGGCTGTTAACGAAAAACAGCCTTATGCTATTCTTGTCTATAATTTTCCTGTTGAATGCTTCAAGAGTTTCGAAAGGTGGTTTCGTTTCGGCAAGGGTCAGACCCAAGGAAAGAACAAATTTTCTTATAGCTTCAGGAGAAAAACCTCTTCTTCTGATGCCCATCAACGTAGGGAGTCTCGGGTCGTCCCAACTTTGTATGATGTTTTCCTCTACTAAGGCTTTTATTTTCCGTTTAGATATGGGCATATTATTAAATTCTAACCTCGAAAACTCAAGCATAGTAGGTTTTCGTAGTTTTAGCTTATCGAGTATTGAAAAGTACAAGGGGTTTCTCAACTCATATTCTTTAGTTCGCATGGCGTGCGTCACTCCGTCAATACTATCTTCAATAGGAGTTGCAAAGTCATATGTTGGCCATACACGAAATTTATTGCCTAACCTTGGATGATAAGCATCAATTATTCTGAAAAGAGTAGGGTCTCTCATTGCAGTATTATTACTGCTCATATCTCCTTTGAATCTAATAATAGCATCTTGCTGGTCAAATGAACCATTGAACATCTTTTTAGAACGTTCTATAGCAGCGCTGGAATCCATCCTGCATTCACAATTAAGACCCTTAGATCTAAGATCGTGTATAATTGTCTGCGAGCATGTACAAACATAGGCATCATTTTGAAGGATCAATCTCTTTCCGTATTCATATAGTAAGACAAGATCATCCGAAGTATTTTTTACGATATGGGGCTTTATTCCAAGCCACTCTAAACCTTCAGAAATTGCGGAGTAATATTCTATTTTTTCATTTAATGGATTTGTATCGTCAAAGCGTAAAATCAACTTACCCTCATACATAAGTGCATATTCTTGATCAATAATAGCAGCCTTGGCATGTCCTATATGAGGATAACCATTTGGTTCTGGAGGAAATCTTGTAACTACCTCTCCCATTTTTGCATTTATAAGAGGTGGAAGATGCGGCAATGTAGATGGTGGCAAGCTGGAATGCTTTACTGGAATGTCGTTGCTCGTTTCAGATAATTCAAGATTCTTGAGAAGATTTTTTTGGTCATATAATGATACCCGGTTAACATCTTCTACTATTTTCGCTATTTCAGATACAATTTCCTTTAGTTTAGTACGGAGCTCTGGAATTTGTGAAGCTATCCTTGCAATTACCGCATTTACGTTTGCTTTACCATCATATTCGATGGCGTTTCTTAAGGCAATGCTTTTAATCTTGGCAATACTCGATTCATCAAAAGGCATCGAATTATAACCGCCGGTCTATGATAAAATTAGCCGAACATTCAAGAGCCTTTTTAGCATCAGTATCTGTGTAATTTTGTATTGATTTTATTGCTCTATCTATATGCATTTTTGCTGTTTGTCTTATTTGTTCTTGTATACCAGTATCCGAAATAGCCTTGACTGCTTTCTCCAAATCAGCAGCTGAGGTATTCTTTGTTCCAAATACTTTAAGAATCTTATTCTTCTCCTCACTTTTTGTGTTTTTTATTGCAAGTAGTATTGGATATGTTTTCTTACCTTCTCTAATATCATTTCCTACAGCCTTTCCTGTAACTTTAGGATCTCCTAAAACTCCTATCAAATCGTCAATCAATTGAAATGCAATACCAACATTCTTTCCGAAAGATGATAAGTTATCTAGATCATCTATAGTTGATCTCTCTGCTGATAACGTACCTATGGTGCATGAGAGTTCAAAAAGAGCAGCTGTTTTCTTGCTAATCATGTCAATATATTCTGATTCTAGAAAGAGGTTACTATTTGATGTCATATATACGTCGGCTGCCTGCCCTTCGCACACGTGTATACACGCAGTGGAAAGTTTAGCGACCATTTCAGTGATCACATTTTCTGAAATCCCAACTTTCTTCCCATCGAGTACTAATAGTTGAAAAGCCTTAGAAAACAATATATCTCCAGCCAAGATCGCAACAGGTATTCCATATTGTTTATGTACAGTCATGACACTATGGCGCATCTCGTCATTATCCATAATATCGTCATGTACTAACGAAAAATTATGAATCAGTTCAACTGCGGCGGCTGGTGGCAGAGCCATTTTTGCATTACCACCAAACATCTGACATGATTTTATGACCATAAATGGCCTTAGACGCTTTCCCCCACTGACAATATAATGGGTTGAAGCTTGATAGAGTTCCTTTGGTTGGCCTTCTAGATGCGAGAGTATGAATTCATCTACCGTAGAAGCATTAGAATCAATTTCCTCCATAATACCTCTGTCCATATTCATCTAGAGCCGACCTGGTCTGCTAAGTCTCCTGTTAATATATATCTTGAGTTCTTTAATGCTTTGATATTTTGTGAACCCACTAGAAACATTGTGCTTTTGAGTTCCGCGAGTACGACATCAGCGAATTTAAATAGACTATATTTAGACTCACTCGCTACCCGAAGAAATGGATATGCCATAGCACACATATCAGCACCTAATGCGATGCATTTTGCAAATTCTATTCCATTACGTAGGCCGCCAGAAGCAACAATGGGAATCTTCACTGCTTTTCTTACTTCAATCAGGCTTGCGGCTGTTGGGATTCCCCAATCCCAAAATAATTCACCCAAGTGCATTTTAAGTTCATCATTTACTGTCTCAGCTCGTAATTTCTCAACTCCCGCCCAACTAGTTCCGCCTGAGCCAGCCACGTTGATTGCAGAAATTCCAGCAATCTCTAAATTGACTGCTACCTCTCTAGAGATTCCTGATCCGACTTCCTTCACTATTATTGGAACGCCATCAAGAGTTCTAGCTAAGTAGGAAATTTTGTCTAGTACCCCTTGGTATTTTGGTTCACCTTCTGGCTGGATAAGCTCCTGTAATGGATTAAGGTGTATAACAAGAGCATTAGCTTGGACCATTTCTATAATTTTTTTTACATCATCTATTGTAAGATCTTTTGTCAGTTGTGCTGCTCCGATATTTGCTATAATAAATGCATTGGGGGCGTTTTTCCTTGCTATAGAATATGTTTCAGCCAATTCTTCACTCTTCAGTCCCGCCCTCTGACTACCTAGACCCATAGCAAATCCGTAATTTTCGGCTAATTCTCCCAACACTCCATTGATTTTTGTAGCCTCTGGCGTTCCTCCAGTCATAGAATCGATAATTATTGGAGCACCAAACTTATGATTCAGAAAGGTTGTTGAAGTATCGATGTCTTCGAAATTAAGTTCAGGCAGTGCATTATGTATAAACTTAACATATTCTAGATAGTTTGATGTTGTCTTTGCTTGGACGTTTTTATTAAGCGGTATATCAATACCGTCTTTCTTACGCTGTTTTATGATTTCAATGTCCTTAAACGAATCAAGGTTGAAGTCAGGCATATTCTTATTTTTTACTCCTTCCTTGATGTCCTTTGAAGAGCGTTCCTTCTATGCTCGAGCCAGACAATGCATTTCTGATTCGTTCTGGCTTCAATCCGTTTATCATCAATACGTCTATTCCATATTTTGATATCTTAAATGCTTCTGAAACTTTCCTTCGCATTCCTCCTGTAACATCTAGATTCACATTAAAAAATTTGACCGAGTTATTGTGATTCCTTATGGGCCCTGTAACGACCTTGATAATTTCTTTCTTTTCTAAATCTTTGTAAAATCCATCTGCATTGATGGTGAAAACAACTCTACTGGGATGTAGTATTCTTGAAATAATGGTCATCAATACATCACCTGATACTATTGAATATTTTCCATTCTCTATGTGAACTATGTCTCCATAGATAACTGGTATTATTCCACATTTTGCCATTGTCTTAAGTTCATTAATTTTTCTGGCAAGTGGCCTAGTGCCAGATGTAAAAATAGACGGCATAATCGAATAGGGAGTCATATCTTGTTTAATCATCGAATTTATTATGATCTGATTTAACGCTACCATTGATTCGTGTACAATTGATATACCCTTAGGATCGTAAGTATCTGCCTTTGAATGCATATCATACACTGTGGACCAATAATGTCCAAATGATCCTCCACCGTGAATAACTATAATAGGAACTCTTAGCGAGGATAGGGCCTTGGATATTTTCTCAATCGCATCAAAGTTAGCAGAAAGAGGCTTTTCTTTGAATGTTACCACTGATCCACCTAACTTTATTAAAGCTAGATTATCACTCATCTTCTAGTACAAGATTTAAAGACGATTTAAAGTTTCTTCAACCTGCTAATAAACCATCATAATCTATTTCTGCATTAATTAAATCATAACCATCGCTTTTAATTTTAGAAATCATTCTTGAATTCTTTTCCTGTTTATTATTTAATAACGCAATAATACACCCTCCACCGCCTGCTCCTGTAAGCTTTGCCCCTATAGCACCGTGTTTTGTACAAATATCTACTAGATTGTCGATTTGTTCATTAGAGACGCCTATGCGTTGTAACAACCTATGATTTTGATTCATTAATTCGCCAAGTTTCGTATCGTTCCCTGTAATGAGTGCTAAATATGCATCTTTACAGATATTATGTGCATATGCCATGGTATGTTTGAATACTGATTCGTTACGCCTCTTAAATCTCTTAACTGAACTAACGATATCTCCTGTAGAGTGTTTTGTACCGGTACTTGCGATAATAAAATTAAATTTTTTTTTTGGATTTATTTTCTTGAACCCCTGATTTTTTGTGTAGTAAATTAAGCCTCCGAAAGTAGATGCACAGCAATCAGCGCCGGAGGAATTTTTATGTATTAAGCGCTCAGATTCTTGTGCCTTTGTATATATCCATTGCCTGCTAATGGAATTACTAAATAATGCGTTTACTGCGCCAAGTGTCGCAACACAACAAGAAGCTGAGGATCCTAGTCCAATCCCTATGGGTATTGAGGAATTTAGATCAATGTCTATTCCCAAATTCGGCTCTCGCCTATTTTCGAGAATATGCATTACACACCTATAAATTGGTTCGAAAAATTTTTTTTTTCTTATATTTTCTTCGGTAGTGCTATCGTCACCTCTAGTAATATATTCGCCCGCCGTATTTTGACGTAAATCAAAGCTCTGTGGTGTATAAAATCCAGATAACCCCATATTTGATTTAATGTTTATATTTCTAGTCATATTCAACTGAACGGTTACTTTTGTACGATGATTAATGGCTACTAATATAGATGGATTATCATAATTCACAAAATGTTCTCCAAATAAAATAATCTTTGCAGGTGCAGAAGCGACAGCTGAAGTTGTTCTGATACTACTGGTGATCCGAGTCATACAAAAATAATTGATGAATATCCAACAACAGCTTTGGTATCTCCTGTGACATCTCCACTTGTAGCATATTCTAGTAATTCACCTCTTGTAGCTCCCAAACTTTTCGAAGCCGCCATTACTGAGGCAATTGCGCCATAGCCACAAGCAGAGATACCTAATCTCTCCAATATGAGATAAAATTTTGAAATATCCAATGATAGAATCGTTTGAATTAGTTCTTTGTCTTTTCTATGTGCTTCACTATTTGGCTCATAGTGAGTAAAATCGGAAGATGCAAGCAGTAGAGTACTGGTACCGGTTATTGATTTGGCTATCGACTCTCCTAACTCTAAAGCAGTTTGCTTGTCTTGTGATATTAAAATAATGGGAATAATCTTGAACATATTTTCTTTTATATATTGTAGGAATGGAATCTGAACTTCGAGGCAATGATCTTTGCTATGTGCAAAATTGTCAAAATCAACTATCCCGGAATATTTTGAAATTTTCGAAGATAAGTCGTGTTCGATTTCGATTTGCCCAAGTGGTGTTTGCCATACTCCATCGTTCATTGACGCTACATCTATACCAAGGCCGTAATGATTAGGACCTACCATAACTACATTGTCAAAGGGCATGGACGAAATCTCATAAAAACCATTTGCAGCTACACTACCAGAATATGTATATCCTGCGTGAGGAGAAACAATGCCGTAGATTCTGCGTTTATATTTTGAAGGAGGCACCTCGCCGGGCCCAAAACGGGTATCTTTAAAAGATGCTTCAAGAGTTTTTCTAAGTTCTACAGGATTCTTCGGATAAAAAATTCCAGCTACTGACGGCATCCTTGTGAACATTATTCAAGATATCTCTTCGACTAATTTGGTCTCGAAATCATCTATTGATAACCGCATTTCTTTATCTGACTTGATATTTCCTTGCTTCTTTAGAACCTCTCTTGCAAGAAGCCAATATATGGTAGCCAAGGCTTTTCTTCCTCTATTATTTGCAGGAATCACCAGATCGACTTTTGACGTCACATTATCGCTGTTAGAGATTGCGATTACTGGTACTCCTGCCCTCGTGGCTTCCAAAACAGCCTGCTGATCTGCTTGCGGGTCCGTCACAATAACTATTTCTGGCTCCATATAATTTGGAAGCGAGGGATTTGTAAACGTACCAGGCATAAATCTTCCAAACAACGCAGTAGCTCCTGTAAGCTCACAGAACTTTTCTACTGGAGTTTTACCGTACTCACGAGCAGAGGTAATTGCAACTCGGGATATATTTGTGCGGCCAACAAATTTTGCTGCAACATCGATTCTCGCAAGCGTTTTACTGATATCAAGTATGTATAGTCCTTCTGGGTTGGCTCTAACTATAAACGGTGTCATATATTTTGTTTTGACAGGAGTACCGACACGAATGCCTGTAGAAAGGATCATCTTTTCAAGGTTATCAAAGTCATGAGCATATTGATCTTCTTCTGTCTGATTCGTACTTCCAGAGGTAATAGTTTCTAAATTTCCTTGGTTATTATTAGAACTAGAAGTATCTTTATCATCGTTGTTAGTGTTTACTTTATCGTCTTTTTCAGATTCTCTGAATTCTGTATTATTGTGGTTAGTAGATATATTTTCGGACTCTATATTGTTGTTGTCACTCATTTAACTGATGGACAATTCAGTCATGCCTTCTATTAAACCATGCTCTGAAATTCGCAAAAGTTCATTTAACTTTGAAATGCGCTCACCTCCTACTATTCCCGATTTTAACATTTTTGAATTAGTAGCAATGGCTATATGGGCAATATGGGAGTCAGTAGATTCACCTGATCTATGGGATGTAATAATTTTAAGATTGTTTTGGCGGCATTCATGAGCAAATTTCATGGCATCAAAGAGACTGCCTGCCTGATTTACCTTCAAAATTGCGGCGCTACATGCGCCATATTTGACTGCTTCTTTAACTCGCAACGCATTTGTGACAAGCATATCATCGCCTGTCACTAAGCATTCAGGATTAGTTCTTGTTATCTCGGCCATCCCGGTAAAATCCTCTTCGTTTACCGGATCTTCTACATAGATAAGGTTGTACCTCTTTATCATATTATTTACAAATTCAATTTGTTTATCCGTGTTGCGAAATAAGCCTTGTCTAGAATAATTATAGCCCTTTTTTTCATCTTCCCATAAAGACGAACTTGCAAAATCAACTCCAAGAGACATATCTTTACCAATACTGAAACCACAATTCTCAACGGCTTTTTCAGCTAATCCCATTGCCTGATCATTGTTCAGGTGAGGAGCCCATCCTCCTTCATCGCCTCTACCGTATGTAAAATTCCTATCTACATATTCAATAGCCTTACGCATTTCCTTATGTAACTTAATATTCATCTCAAGGGCCTCCATAATTGTTTTAGCGCCTATAGGACAAGCCAGGATCTCTTGTATATCCGGTGTACCTGGGCCAGCATGAGCCCCTCCACCTAATATGTTACCCAATGGAAATGGAAATCTATAGGTTCCTTTTGGAGCAAGCAATTGATACAAAGGAGTGTCTATTGCCATAGCAGCAGAGTCGACTGCGGCGATGCTGACTGCATAGGCCACAGATCCTCCAATATTAGTATATTTATCGGTATTGTCAATAGACTTTAAAACTTCAAAAACCGACCGTGTATCTTTGGCATCAACACCTATGAATTTTCTGGTATTTTTATTGAGTACTTCTAGTGATTTTGTAGGATCGTCGTCTCGAAAACTTTGGGATTCATGCTTTCCGACGCTTGCTCCTGATGGCGCACACGCTCTAGCAACGAATTTTTTGTCAGTAGTAACTTCTACTTCTATAGTTTTATTTCCTCTACTATTGAAAACAATTCTAGCTTTAATATCAGAAATTAACGGCATCTTATTGCTTAATCTATCTGTCCTTGGACCTCAGACAGTCTACGTCTCAGAGCTTCGTAATAAGGAATTACCTGATAAATGGTTTCCACCGTAGACACAAACATACGTCTACAACAGTAACGCTTCATATTTAGAGAATCCATTACCTTGGAAGGATCCTCTCCTGCCTTTACTCTGCTTAAATATTCACCATGTTTATTTGCGATTAAATTGCCGCATGTAAAGCAACGGACAGGTACAAGCATCAACGATGATATAATTAAGTGTTATAAAAACTATGCATATGCCAAATAATTACTATCAAATAGGTTTGAAGGATGCACTTATGCAAATAATGGAATTGAATAATGTCACTAACATTGACGGCAATATATCATTGTAATCTGAGGCAATATTCAAATTAGCCCACAGAATCTTTGTAAAGACAAGCGGGAGTCGCCCAGCTTGGCCAAAGGCGTAAGACTGAGGCTCTTATCCCTAAGGGGTTCGTGGGTTCAAATCCCATCTCCCGCATTTCTGCATTATTCGAAAAAAGGGGGGCAGTCACGATTTTTTAGCATATCACAAACAAGACGTGCTAAAGTGGAGTTTCCGTAGTATTGTTTATCTTATCCAATAGATAATTATTTCTATATATCTTTCTATATATCTGTTAATGGGAAGACTAAGTTATAAGATAGCCTTTCATTCCTACCCCAGTGTTAGTAACTTTATTTATTTCAAGGTTCCTTTAAGTAGCCTACTATGAAGGAACAGCTCTATAAGTTATCTTGTGATTTATAGCTAAGTACTATACATGTCTTTTTTTTTGATAATATCACTTGTTGGTATCGTTGCGACAATATTTACACTTTGCAGCACTGTTCCTCAGATAATTAAAGGTGTTAGAACTAAAAAAATGGATGACGTGTCAGTTTGGCTTATATTTGTTCTAATAATCGGACTTTCGTTTTGGGTGATTTATGGCATATTGAGAAGCGATATGGTAATAGTTGGAGGAAATACAGCAGGGGTGACGCTCAATGCAATCCTGTTAGTTTTGAAAATAAAATATTCTAGACATCCAATGAGCTAGTTCTCCTACAAGCACCTAAATAAAATTCGAAAAAATATCCGTATATAAGTCTGATACATCGTAAAATTCTGTCATTTTTAGACTATAGCATGATAATAATATTCTATTCCGTTCAAACCGAATCCTCTAACACGTCTTATTTTACCTTTCTTAGTCAAATGTATTATGGCATACTGCACTTCACGTTGACTTTTATTACTACCGATTTCTTTTTCTAGATGCTTTGTGGTAATTTTTCCACTTTTACTTTTGATAGCAGAATACACTAACTCATCAATATTTTCTTCTTTCAGTTTTCTGTTTATCTGCAGAGTATCGTTACTATTGGTAATGCTATCGTTACTAGTCATATGATAAATCGTATAGAATAAATTCAGATTAAAAATAATTCAGACTAAATTAATTTAGCTTAGTAATATGTAAAGTTGATTAAACGGTAATAACAGTTCTATAAATCGATTTCTGCTCATAGTGTAATAATAGAAAATAATTGCTTTTAAACACGTCAAAAAAGGGTTAGAGTAAGTCAATTATAATTTCTAATTAATCACTATCACTTGTCATATGATAATGCGAAAAATCAACAGTAGTCTTTAGAAGGATACAAGTAGCACATCAAAGAGTATGGGAATATGATAGAAAATATGGTGTATTTGATAATGGGATTCTCAGGTACTTATCTAGGACTAGAAGCTGCCTGGCATTTTACAGGATGTAACATTCGTGATAAATCAGTACAGCCATGTCTTTTCAAGCAGATAAGAATCCTAGCTAAAGAAAGCAACAAGCCATTGTTCAGATAAATATGGAATGGTGAACATAGTGAAAAGGGTCTTGATCGTGGATGATGAAGCTGATGTCAATTTGCTCTTCAAGATAATTCTAGAAGAAAACAATCAATTGATGGTTCATTCCTACACAGATGCTATTACGGCATTAAGGAATTTTAGGAGTGGTTTTTATGATCTTGTACTTTTGGACATAAAAATGCCGAAAATGAATGGTTTTGAGCTATATAAAGAAATTTCTAGGATAGATCCTAAAGTGAAAGTGTGTTTTCTGACAGCCAGCGAAAAGTATTATGAAGCGTTTAGAAGAGAAGAAGAAGAAATAAATGCCATATTAGGCGAAAATTATTTTATTCAAAAGCCAATTGAAAATATGAAATTTATAAAAACGATAATGAATATAATCTAGTGAAAATTTTTAATACTTTTTCATCGTTTAAACAAAATTACGAGTATTAAAGCTGTGTATATATGTAAATATGAATTAATAGTCCTAACTAACAGCACCCCCTGGGGATAATGCGTCTAGCAAAACTAACACTGATGATAACGACGTATTTAGCAATCTTCACTTAAATGAGATAATGAGAAATGAAGTAGAAAAAGGGACGAAAAATTCATGGTAAGGCAAAATAACTCATTGTACTTTACATCCGTGGAAGCTACGAGGTTAGAGTAAGACCACCGTCAGCATAAATAGTTGTTCCTGTAATATAACTAGCGTCACTTGATGCTAAAAATAACGCGACTCTTGCTATTTCATGTGGTACATAAAGTCTGCTAGCCGACAAGCAATATAGACATATCTAAGTAAGTGAGTTGTGTAGTATGACAAGCTTTTAGATCTACAATAAGAGCATGCCATAAACAAAATTGGTAAAATAGTTCTTGATTGTGTATTATACCTTCTCTGCCAGGATAGAATACAAATACAGAATTAATAATAAACAGTAATTACATTTAAAATGAATTATTATGATAAACGATCTAGAAAAGCTAAACTATGTGCCCACTTTATACAATAACCTATCAATTGTAGTTGCTGAGTATTGAAGGGTTTAGCGTTCACAAATTCTTCCTGTCAGTACCATCGGCAACTAATTTTGGCTCATCTTTTCCCTCTTCCATTAAAGACTCTAATATCTTGGAATTAACTTCGTCCATATTCAGGTTTTCTTTTAGATAAGCAGCGAAATCAGTTGGAGTAATTATCCCCTGAGGTTTGTTAATATCGTTATCTTTTACAACAAGTAAGTGCCTTACTCTATTCTGTATCATTACGTCGGCGGCTGCTCCCACCGGCGAGCCGGAATCAATAGTAACTATAGGAGAAGACATTATGTGCTGTATTATCATACTTTTGCTACTTGCGTCATTAACACATACTTTTCTTACCAGATCACGTTCTGTAACTATGCCTATAGGCTTGTCATTATTGTCAATTACTACTAGAGAACTTACGTTTTTGTCTCTCATTTTCTTTGATGCTTCTTGAGCTGAACTTGATATGCTAATGGTTTCAAGTTTTTCAGTCATTACATTGCCTATGGATGTTGTCATATCGTATCAAGTGGAAAATTAAAGGCTGACGATATAAATAGATTTAACATCAAGATATACTCATTCAAGCATAATGTAATGATGATGGCTTTATCAAATGCATTGCATTTTGCTCTGGTGTTGGTTGCTTTCCATGTCATATTGCAGGGTTTTTCGTGAAGATAACACTTCTTCACGCTTTTTATTTTTCTTTTAAGGTAAAGAACTGTCTTCTTAAAAGATGGATAATTATTTCATCCAGTCTTGCTCTTCTAGATATTCGATTAATTTAATAATTCATCGACTCTTGCTTTGCCGCCTGCATGATTTACACAGCTTGCAAAATGCTCCAGCATCTGTTCATGTTCCTGATTTGACATAGTATTTCTTTCATCCGATTAAATCAAAGAAATCATCTTCTTTTTTAGTATGATCAGTTATGAATAGTGCATATGTTTTCAAAATCTTGCAATAGGTTCCTTTGAGCTGGTACTGTTCTTCCATGACGCCAACTGACCTGAAAGCATAGTAGCAATTCTTCTAGAGAACTCATGTTCAACCATAAATTTGTAGATATCTTCTGAAAACCGATCATCGTTCTTCCCACCAGTTGCTGGAAAATATACCAGGTCCTCCTTTCTATGATGAAGTGTATCAATGAATTCTCCGATCACAAGGGATATGATCTTAAGATGTTCAAAGGGAATGTCTTCATGGCAGTACAGTCTTTCGGAGCATGCTCTTGTTTAAGGTTCTTTGCATTCAATAAGTTAGTTTACACACACAATTCGCGTACTACTCTATTTAACGTCTTCCTTTCTTGTACACAAAACAGCAGCGCGAATTATAAACTATCTTATTTCGTTATTTCTATTTTATTAAGTTTAGGGATTATATTTCATCTAACCTTGCTATTATTCGAATTCAAAAATTTCCATGCATTGGTTCTAAATATGCTACAGATGAGACTAGATTACTTTAGGTCAAAAACGGCAATTACTTTAGTATATTGTAAAAGTGCCTTAAGGAGCACTTAATTATTCATTTCCTGAGACTATGAATTATGAGTTATCAAGTGACTTTATTGATCCCAAGATCTCTGAAACTGGTTTAACATGTCCATAGCCATCCATTATCCTATTCCATAATTTCTTAATCTCATTTTTATTGTCAGGATCATCCTTTAACAAAACAATAAGATCTTCAAACAGGTTCGCCAATTTTACTTTATCTTCTTCTTCGATTTCATATTTCAGTTTATTAGTTTCTTCTGAGGCATTGTTATTATTATTATCCGTATTTGTTTTTGAACCAGAATGCAATAGTTCTCTTATAAGAATATCAACCCTCTTGATGACCTGCTCCCGTTCCATGCTGTATATATATTATTAGGGGATTATATAAGTTAAAATCTATAATTCTCTTATTGCAATAGCATTTCCATACTTTCTATACTTTATGCTATCGAAGCCTACCCTATGAATCAAAAGGTGAAGTTAAGTGAACAAATTTCATTTCTGCTGTTAGCGAGAAAGAATTTTTTCGATGTTGTAGCCTATTTTAGTAAATGCGTTAATTATGGGTAGGTGGATTTTATTTCACCGGCTATATTGCTTTTTTCTTCATCTGCATAATTGCAGACCTTTATTCAGTTACCAGTTCTAATTACAATCAGCTTATCCGCGCCGGACTCAGCTCCCCATATCTCACCGGGTCGGCCGAGAATTTGGCGTATATTAGCTTCAGAGCTCGGTAGTCCAAATACTTCAAATCTTTGTGTAGCAGGATCAAACCGCATTAGTGCATTCGCACTAAAGTCACTCAGCCATACCATATCCGCCTTATCTACATAGACAGCATACGGCAAAGGGTTGGCTCCTGGGAGTCGCCACTCCTGCCACTTGTTTTGGTTGGGATTATACAACGCCAACTTTCCCGCGTTCCACTCACTGATCCATAATCGTCCATGCGAATCAGACCAGATACGCCGGGCTCCTTGGTCTTGTGTTGGTGGGTCTAGGACCTTAGCAGTTCCAGTTGTTAAATTAATACGAGCAATATAGCTTCCAGCCAATGAAGCATAGTATACTTCTCCATTAGGAGTTGTCGTAATGCCGTATGGTCCAGGGCCTTTAGGAGCTTTGAATACTTCTGTCTTTCCCAGAACCTGGTCAAGGCGGCCATAAATACCACTTTGTCCCGTAAACCACATCACGCCGTTATGATCGAATGTAGCCGTGTTTAGGTTAGCGTGGCTACTATTCTGAGGCAGCGAAAACAGTCGCATCTTTTCAGTCACAGGATCAACACGGACGATCGCATTTAATCCACCATCTGTAATCCATGGAGCACCATCTGGCCCTATAATGACTCCATGAGGAGCTGAGCCTTGGCCTAGTGGTATATGATGTGTTCTACCGGTAATCGGATCTAATCTTCCTAATTGACCCGTCCCCTGAGCTGTGTACCATACGGCTCCACCTAGTGCAGGTGCAACATCGTGTGGACGCGAGCCTGATGGGACAAGGAATTCTTGTAATATAGGAGTGGATAAGTCTTGTTTGATTTGTGCATGTGAAAGTTGCTGTTGTTTCTCTATTATTGCTATTATCATACTGATTGTAGAAACAAGAATGAATGAGAATATTATTAATGAAAAATAAGACATGTGAAACTTCATTTCTCCATAGTCCTTTCACCATTTACTTTTTTGCTTGTTGTTTTTTCGTCAGTTCCTGACTTTTTCTTAATATTCTCTGGCCTATTCTTCTGTCTTTTTAATACAAATCTAAATGCTTTCACTGCAATGCTATCATCTTTTCCCTTTGAGACTGTTTGAGATATTACTGCAAACAATACTCCTAATCCTGCAGCAGTCGTAGTCAACCATGTAATATAGTTATATTGAATTCCTATTTTGCCTGACAATAGTTCCAATACCAGATGTAAGCTAACAGTAAAGAATCCTTGACCAGCTCCAATTGATACGAAAAATTTACCGAGATTTACTCTGTTAGCAGCAAAAAGCCCTGCTCCGGTTAGTAGTGTAAATCCACCTAGCTGACTCAGTAAAGCCAAGATTCCAACCGGAACTAATATAGCTGTCCAATATTCTCTAGCCATATTTGTAACAGTCTCTTGTTGGATCAAATTGTAAATTGTTAAGGTTGGCCTGTATCCTGAAAATAAAAAAAGAGCACCAGAAAGGGCTGCAGCTCCTGCTGCTAATCTATTTCTAGTAATGCTATATCTTAAAGTCTGGAATCTATCGTAGAATATTCTATGTTCTACTGATCGTCGTGGCAGCGTTACATAATTTGGAAGAAATTCCCTCATTTTGGCATAGGAGTATCTTGAATTGACTTCATATGCCGTAATCTTTAATCTAATACCTTTGTTGCTTACGGATTCAACAAGGGATTTTGGTACAAAAAATTTTGTTAAGATAACAAGTCCTCGTCCTACAAGCATATAATCTGAGAGAATTTTTTGTAAGAAGCCTATCTTTTTTCCGTCTATAGAGTATACTGGTTTACGCATAAGTTCTGACCAATCTGCAAATGGATTATTTTCTTCTGACAAAGTTATAAGACGATATAAAGATATGTAGTGGATATATATTATGGGTTATAGTAGATCATATAGTAATAAGAAAAAATAAAGCGTATTCATAGATGTAATATCTTACAATCGATAAGAGCTTTTACGAGTGCCCAAACTACTATTCTACCCAATGATAATATATAGAGAAGCAAAACATACTTACCTAGAGAACGGATGTCATAGGTTCAGATATATTCTTCAGAGGCTCAATTATTTCATAATAACATAATACATGTCATCAATTTGAATATGTGCTTCTATTAATATTATTGATAAAAAGAGAGACTAATACTAACCGTGAGTAAAAAGAAAAGAATCCTAAATCGCGATAACTATTATCACAGTAGTTTCAATGACATAATTGAAAACACTCAGAATAAGGCTAGCAAAAGCTTTAGAAGCCCAGTCAAAAGTAAAGAAAGGAAAGAAGAAACCTGAAGAACTGAGGATCTATCTAAGGATATATGATATGGTAATGACTATGGCAGTAGTTCCTAGCAATAGATAACGCAACTAGAAGAAGAATCCTATTGGTTGTTTTTTCTTTCTTTCTATAATCACATTAGATGATTTAAAATTACAAAAAAATTGAGGTCAGAGTGATTTCATTAGTTTGTTATGTATTTAAGATGCACAATACAATTACTTAAGGTAGAAACTATAAATTCCATTTATAGTCTTGTATCGCATCATAACCAACAGCTATTTTGAAAGTTTCAAAAATAAATTTTGAAGGACGTGGGCTGCCTATTTTCATTTACGGATGGCCCACTCAATTGCTACAATCTGCCACACGAACTGCTTCTTAGTTATTACCTTTATTTGAAAAGTTTTCCTATTACCGGTATATTACTTAGTGGATTTCCTGTCTTATTTTGGCTTGATGTGCTATTGGTGCTATTGGCCTTCGTATTGTTTGCACTAGATGTGCTGGCATTAGTGGCATTCTGACTAGTGGCATTTTGACCAGTAGCTTTTTGACTAGTGGCATTTTGACCAGTAGCTTTTTGACTAGTGGCATTTTGACCAGTAGCTTTTTGACCAGTAGCTTTTTGACCAGTTGTTTTATCAGCAGCAGTCATATTACCTCCTGTATCACTGGTCTGTTCTTTTTCTAAACCCTTCATTACGCCAGCCGAGTTTGCGTTATTACTGCCGTTTTCTAATAAAGCGGTGTTACCTCGAGTAAGGTTTTCTATCTGTCGTGCAGAACCGATACCTGTATTATTAGTAGCATTTGTACTAGTCCCCTTTGTTTTGTTCGTCTGAGCATCTGCTAATTCAAAAGCTCCTATAGCAGACAATGTAATACCAAAAACTATCGCTATTATAACTACTAGCGATACTCTACTCACATCAGTTTTCATTGTAGGAGTGTTGTACAGCATATGACTTAATAGTTTGCATAATGACAGTATAAAATGAATATACTGTTTAATATAGTCTTTATTGTTTGAAAAAATGACATTATATATTGCTGCGGCCAGAGATAACCTTTCTTCGATATAATTACGCGTATGGTTTGACGAATAACATAATAATCTATGAGGTAATGAACAATCCATGCTCACCTATAGATTATTATAGCTGTATTGGGCCAAAAACGCAAACTTGTTATTGCTTCACAACATAATTCCTGTCCTAGGATGTAAATAGTCCAATGGCTGTTAATGTGAATTCAAATTGCAGATGATTCCAATGAAATATAAATACATTTTCCGAATATCCAATGTAAAGTAATCTCTTATGAAAAATTTAGATTATCCGTCTTCTACGAAAGAAAAACAATCGACAATAAAACTACCATTGCTAATCTATTTTTCTATATCAATAGGAGTAGCTTTACAGATTAGTGGTTCTAATTGGGATATCGTTTGGCATGGTATTAAAAACGTAGAATCTTTTTTCACGCCGCCGCATTCCGTAATTTATTCTGGTGTGGCGCTAACCATAGGCAGTGTAATATTTGGAACAATTCAAACAACCGTTATCTCTAAGCGCCAACAAAAACAAATTAGATCCATTGGAAGTATATTATTCTCGCTATTGTCATTGTCTTCAGCGCTAAAACTAGCCCTTTTAGGAAGCATTTTGCAACTAACTGCAGGTCCGTTTGATTTCTGGTGGCATACTAAATTTGGATTTGATGGACTATTGAGTCCTCCTCATTCCGTTCTTGCTGCCGGTATGCTTATGGCAGCGCTAGGCGGCTTGATTGGTGTCCACTATAGTTATAATAATAATAATAGAGCAAGATCCCTGTTGTCATCGTTATTTTTAATGTCAAGTCGTGCTGTCGCGTTTGGAGTATTTTTAATGGTTGTTGTTGGGATGGTATTATTATTTACTCTTCCATTTTCTAAAGGCCAACATTATGACTTCAATCCTAATCCGCTTGCCGCCATAATTGCTGCATCTATCCTTATTCCATTTCTTATGGGGCTATGCCTATTTATGGCATCAAAAATTTCTTATTCTTTTTACTCTAGGAATCCATTCATTCTCACTTCAATAATTGCTGTAGTTATGCTAATACAATCGACTACTACTATCACTTCAAATTCATATTTTGTAAAGCTTTTTCCTTTTTACCTTTTAAATTTGTTGCCTGCAATGGCTGCTGACATGGTGATACTGAAGTATAGTCGCAAGGAAAACGAAGGAGAAAAAATGACAGAATGCTCTCAGCTATCATCCACATCTACTCGCTCAAAATCAAATAATTTGATTATTAACTCACTAAAAAGATGCATCATTGCATCTATTACAATCTCATTGTTCTTTAATACGCTTTTCTTTCCTTGGACTATCGATGTCTATGGTGGATATTTTAAACCTCCTAATACTATAAGAACTGAGGAATTTTTCATGTATCTATTAATTCCACTAATTATTCCAATAGTAGTTCCAGTGTCTTTAGTTGCATCACTATTAGGAGGATATATAGGAAGTAAATTAATTAACGATAGGGTCTTAATTATTTTACAGCAATAAAGCGTATTGTTATACATCGATGGAGATATAGAGGTAGAGGATGAAGATATAGAGTGGAATGTATTATTTGTAATGATGCAGCAGATTCCCGGATTTTGCAGACAGAAAAGAATTAGAGACTGAGATTGGTATTTAAAATCTGGGATTATAAGCCGAATTCGATGAGTTCTGAATCAAGTCTTTCCATATCAGTTGTCCTCATGGTAAGATGGATTAAAATAAGGCCAAAGGTAGGCTAAGAAAGAATTTGATCAGATTGTACCAATAGGCATCTTTTTATTACATATTGATTATTAACGAACATTCCTCTATGCAAGTTAGAAAGGCTAGTAGTGGCATGCAGCAGAGCACCAGTTTTATAATTATGGTATATATTTTTGCATTCATAACTACTGCATTTATAATATGTACTTTATCTTCTCAAGCTCAAGCTCAAATCGACACAATTAACAATAAAACTAACAGAAACAGCACTATTCCAATAGAAACCTATCAAGCATACTCTAAACCATTTGGTCTAACATATAGCGAATGGACTGCAAAATGGTGGCAGTGGGCGTATTCTATACCAAAAGATGTTAATCCAGCATATGATGATACCGGTAAGTATTGTTCCAAAGGCCAGAATGGTCCAGTGTGGTTTTTAACTGGCGCATATAACCACTCAGTAGATCGTTATTGCAGCATACCTGCGGGCAAATCTATTCTCTTTACTATCCTTAACTCTGAATGTTCCTTTGCTGAATTTCCAAAACTCAAAACCCAACAAGATCTTAGTAGATGCAGTAAGGAAATGCAAGATGCAGTAATACATTTAGAAGCAAGTATTGATGGTATCAATATCAAAGATTTAGGCCAATATCGAATTCAATCACCATTATTTAATTTTACATTACCTAAAAACAATATCTTGAAATTGCCACCACAAACTACGCAGGCCGTATCTGATGGCAATTGGGTGTTTTTGAAATCACTTCCCGTCGGTGAACACATAATCCACTTTAAAGGTGGCCTGAAAAGTATTAACGCTAGTGGTGCTGCAATTGCAAAAACAAATACTACCGTGACTAATTATAATTTTGCCGGTCCATATGGCTGGGATTATCCTGTCACATATCATTTGACGATAACAAGAGATAATGATGTCACCGGACCAAAATCACTGGGGAAATCAGGATAAAAACGGTGGAGATATTTTTTCAATATCTTAGGAAGAATACAACAAAGCAAAGATGGAGAATATAATAAAAAGTAGCCTAGAAGTGATACATCATATTCATGCTATTATTATGATAACTTTGATGTTAAAAAGGTTAAGTTCCTTAGAGGCCCAATCTATTATATGAATAACGGTCAAGATAGGATAGTGAACGTTTCAACGCATGAAAATTATTTTGTTGATAAAGGAATGACGACGACCATATTAATAGTACTTTTACTTTCAATTGCTTCATCATTATCATTATTACTGTTGTATTGGCTACCGGATAATGTTTTTGCTAACGCAAATGCACAGATCGCAAGGTTTCTAACATATATTAATGCACAATACCATTTTGAAATACAATACGATTCAAATTGGCAGAAAATAGAATTTAGTCCTGGCATAGAGGATAATGGCCGCAATATAGTTATTAATTTTCTATCGCCGTCAGAAGGAGGTTTGGATACATTTCGGGAATACCTAATAGTAGAGGTTGTGGATGTTCATAGTCTACATTCATCAACATACCCATCGTTATCTCAATATGTGCTTAATCAAATTAATGATTATAAGAAATCTTTTAGAGGATTTCAGTTAATAGAATCATCAAATAATACTCAAAGAAGTGCTAGTAATGGGTATTTGTCATCTTCTAAAATAGTATACACATATAATGATCCAATAGCTGGAAAAATCAAGGTAATGGAATCCTATTTTGCAAATAAAGATAAGATATATTTTCTCTCGTTTAAGTCGGATGCGATGAAATATCTAACCTATTTACCAACAATACAAAAAGTTGTCAATTCATTTCGTATAACTTAGTAATAGCCAGTAAAGTCATTTCCTGGTAATTTATTGTCTATAAAAAGATGATGAGACGCTACACCATCACAATTATTAAAGACAGAAGAATTTGCAAGTGATGGTTTATCTCTTTTAGTAATATATCAACATACTAGAATGTCATATCAGGGGATCGTAACTTGCTTAACTAGAAAAGTAATGTATATGAAATATCACGCATTTTAAAATGTATAAAAAAGTCAGAAGGCTATCATATCTTGAAACTAGATTACTCAGTAGAGCCGTATCCTAGGATATTGATATTGTTTCTATTCAGTTACTACAATATGGAATTTCTCGACTTCTAAAAAGGTATTTCTAAACATCTGTATTTCCTGTACAATTGTCCACGTTTGTAGAAGATTCACCTCTATGAGGCTTAATGATTCTTGCCGCTGCGTAGTTATGACCCATAGCTTATTCGCAACCCTGTCACATTCGTATATCTTCCAAAAATTTTTTCACTTAATAGACTCTTAGAGTAGAGTGCTATGAAGTTGGAGCTTCGGAACAGCTATAACCACAGAAGTACAAGCCGATCATACCAAGTATCATCCACAAGATTTTAGAATTACCGGCACAGAGAGAGGATTATTAAGAGGGAATAAAACCAGCGTGTAATTTCATACTTAGTCGGTGATTATGATCGTACCAACAAGCAAATTACAATCTAATTTGA
>DASQQB010000069.1:0-4130 GCA_035643635.1 Nitrososphaeraceae archaeon
ATATTAGAAAACATAAAACACTATTACAAGGTTGAGAAGACTCAAGACGATGATATACTACTGCAAGAATATTTTAAAAGGTTAGTTTTAAGAGAGTAAACATCAGATAGCAGAGTAGTAGGGACCAAAATACAATAACGATAATCTAAACAATCCCTAACTAGGTAATTTCTTATTCTTTTATTTTTAATATAGAAATATTGAGTTCTCTCTAATAGCTAAAATGTTTTCTAATAGAGATCTAAAATGCTTGACATCTATCCTGCTAAAAATGCATATCAACTTCCTGCCAGCTAGAGTAATCGGATAAATACTTTTAGAATGTTTCTATTAATTAAAACATTACCAAGAGCGTGGAAGGATCGTATTCATCATGATAACTCAGACACAATGTGAGCGTCCGGGGATAGCCATTTCTTGCAACATCAATAGTTGTAAACCTATCTTAATGCTTCTGCTTTTTTATTTATGTAACGATTAATATAGCCTTCCACTCCAAACGAATGATTTTACTTTTTTTGATATAAATAGTGGCACGATGTTTATGCAGTATACAACTAGAATAAAAATTACCGCTGGACAACTCATAAGGGAATATATAGGATTAAGCTTGTACTTTACCAAGCCTTTCACGGCAGTTCCAATAACTATCATCATACATGACAAAATATTGAGCAACAATAAAGAATGTTCTGTTATAGAGACACTTGTCTTTAGTATAACAAATGGAGATGACGATGCTAACGTTGAATTAAAATGATCTTGTATAACCCCAGACGAGGTGTATGGAAGAAGTATAAATGGCACCGCAGCCATACAAAATATAATCAAACAATCCTTGACTATATGCCTCCTACTTTCCAAGCCATAATGAGCAAGTGATCTGCCTATACCGTGCCACAGGGTTGTAAGGTCTCTGGACCAAGTTGCTGACATGATTTCGTGTACTTTTATAATCTTCATATTGTAACCGGCTTCCTTAATGAGAGAACCAAGGGCTTTGTCCTCTTGTATGGTATTACGTACGGCTCTAAATGTACCCACCTGTTCAAATATGTTCTTATATATAATAAAAAAACTTCCCATTAGGTACCCAACCTTTGATTTTGGATTATTGATTTCAGATGGGTTTGATCCTAAAATCTCATAGAATAGATTCCATAGAGGCATAACCATCTTAGACCAGAAATCACTTAATTCCAAAAAGGGTATGCCCGTTAATACCTGGAGCTTTTCTTTTTGCATATATGAGACAGTTTGCAATATAGCATTTCTGCTTTTATAATAAGTATCTGCATCAGTAAACAGGAGGATTTTTCCGTTGCTATTTAAGTAACCTTGATGAGATGCCCAAGTCTTACCAGTCCAACCTTCTGGTTTATCGACTAAGGATATAACTTTAATCTTATCGGAAGGTAATATTGTTTGAATATTTTTAATATTTTGTATTATTTTCAGTGTAGCATCAGTAGAGACATCATCTACTACAATTATTTCAAAATTTGGATAATTCTGATCAATTAGAGAGTAAACGCACCTTTCAATATGCACTTGTTCATTTCTAGCAGGTATTATGACACTGACTAATGGAAAGTAACTGTTCACGTTTGAAGAAGATCTAGCAAAATACGAGTGAAATTTACCTTTCTTGTAAAAACTGGTAATATTCTCAATTTCGTGATGCAGATTAATGGTTTTTATTTTATCTCTGGGTATTTTAGTGAGTTTGGCTACATTTGTTTTAGACCAAGATTTTACTATTGGAATTGTCAGATGGTGTCTAATGGACACAAAAAACAAATATACCCACGAAGCGTTTATGAGACAAAATATCGTAAATATTATGAATTCTTTTGTGCCATGAAGACCAAAGGGAAGATCATTGATTTCCATCTGTTATTACTGCTAACACTTAATGTACTATAAAGATTATAATATAATATCAGATAGATTGATAAATCATACTAGTTACTACTGAATGCAAAAATATCAAACAAGAATCAAACCCAAGTCAAGGCTGAATACATCAATGATGCTGCCAGTTATAACCATTTGCAGGCCTTTAGAATTAATCTGGAAGCTTGAAATAAAATAATAATAATTTTTATATTATCTGATCACGTTAATAGAACTAACCGGATGAATTTCAGCATGTCCTCCTTCCCTAATATCTAGAACATATGAACCTGTAATGTTTACGTGTGCGCCTTTTGCTGGCACGATGAAATGTGGTCCATTATATCCTTTGCATCCTCCTTTTTTAATAGGATTATCGCTAACATTTTTGTGTTGACATATCATCTCTATCCATATATCGCCATGCATTAATTTATTGGAATAGTTTGCCTTAGTAAGCATACCATTGTATTGCGAATCTAATTTTATGCCAAGGTTTGTATCTCCATCTGGAGGATGAAGGCGTATGACATCGACTATTCCGGTTATGCTAATACAGGGATTAACAATGCTTAATCGACTAGGTGTCGGTATAAACTTCCACAGAGACCCGTTACATTTGGAATTAGCGTTGGATAAGATACTTTTATTTGATAATGCATCATGGTTTTGAGTAGGGTTTTTCCCGTTCAGCTGATACACGCCAGCAGCATACTGAATTATATTCTCAGATGTCGCCAGGACTAAACTTACAGTAAAAATAAGAACCGTACTGCCTATCAAAAACAACAATATATTCTGGGGAATTTTAATTCTAGATACGCAATGAACGTAGAAATCCAATTTATTGAATTCTCACAACTACTTCACCTGTAGCCGTACCATCAGAATTATAGGTTTTACCATCAATCGTTGCTATGAGCATATTTTCGTTGGTTATTAAACTATTGTATGTACCTTCATTTTTAAGATTTATGGGCGATGGAAATTTTAGTATAGCAGTTACATTACCGTGGGATATAGGATCGTCCAACGACGTACTAATAGTCAGCTTCTTAGATAGTTGACTTAAGGCAATATCAGTTGGTGCTACATCAAATTTATCTACTTCCCTGCCATCTGTAGTATCAATTATAGTCAAATTTCCTTCCATCTTACTGGGAACCATTTTCAAGCTGTCAGAAGCTAGACTATTTTGGTTATATATTCCTGAGATTTTTAATATGGTGCTAAAAGACTTCAATGTAGTACTAGTCGCATTTGTTGCCGTTGATGGTGACTCTGATGGAAGCAATAATGGTAATGACGAGGATGGGGACCCATTGGCTACATTACTGCTATTGATAGCGTTTCCAGTCACACTTATTTCTGTTATTGCCGCCCAAGTGTTTTGATTGCTGTCAGATGCAGTATTACCGTTAACTGTAATTCTGAGAAATCTTGCAGATACCGGATTATCGAGTTCATATTTCTCAGGAGCCAGAGCTTTTCCACTGCTTTCTCCAGAATATATCTTATTAAACGTACTTCCATCGTTCGAGGAAGATATTTCAAAATTATATGATCTACTATTTCCTTTGTACCAAGCAATCTCTATGCTGCAAATTGGCAATTGCGAGTCAAGGTCCATCTGAATCCATGAACCAAGACCCTTGTTTGCCCACCTAGTGATCAGATTTTTATCAACCACATTTGAAGCCACGGATCCGCCCCCATCATCTCCACTAGCAGTGACTTTGGTTATTGGAATATTATCATCGCATGTATTAGAAGTAGAAGACATAGTAGGTGGCGGTAATGATAACGTTTGGGATGCATTCGAGTTGTTACTTTCAACTGGGACGACAGCAATGCCATTTACCGTAACTGCAAATGTACCAGATGTCGATGTACCTTCGAGATGAGGGCCGACAGTTGAAGGAAGCAAATTGTTCGCAGCAGTTCTAGTATTGGTCGTATTGGATGCAACGACAGTTGAAGGAAGCGAATTGTTCGCAGCAGTTCTAGTATTGGTCGTATTGGATGCAATGACAGATGGATTATAAATTTGCCGTTCACCATTATTCATAGAGGATAAGACAGTGAATGTTCTAGTTAGTGACACGGGCTTATAACCAGAAGCTGAAGCCTTGGTCATAATTTTAAATACTCCGACTGCAGAATTCGGAGGGATAGGTAGAGAGTATGATATCCTCCCACTTTCGTTTGATACATCAAAAAATTCTTTTGTGTAT
>DASQQB010000070.1:0-3372 GCA_035643635.1 Nitrososphaeraceae archaeon
CCTATTCCTGAAAATTTCGCCTTCTTAAAATTCCTGTCAAATCGTTACGCCGACACAATAAGAAGAAACATATCTTTACCGAATTTTTGATGCTTAAACCAATATAATAAGAGGAATTAATTTATTTGTGTATGATGCAAGTGATCATTTGTTTCCAGATCAATCTATAATGCTGCCAATTCTAACTTCTGATACTTTGAATAGTTTATCAGTAGTTGAAAAGTACATAATTAATTAACCTTGGGTATAATTTTAGCCCAGATGTAGCTTGTCATGTAGGTCCGTTTGTTATCATAGCTGATTATAGTGAAAGTGATGGGTTTGCTGTGACAAGTAACAACTGTCTACAGAGCCAAAACAAAACTTGAATGCTGCAGAATGGTTGATTGAGATATTTATAATGTTATTAGGAATTTTTGACAGCACGCTCGCTCAAAGGAGAATGCAGCGAGTAGAGTCTATTACTGAACTTCCTCGTAAGTTCAGTACTCCTTTATACGACCTTACTTTACTCACCTTAATAGATATATGAATAACCATTGGAATACAATAACTGCTATAGCAACTCTTGCTTCGTTATTACTTGTTCTTTTCGACTATTTGTTTCCATTAAATGGAACTGAGAAGCTACTTGTATATATTTTCGATGGGTTTGTTGTAGTATTATTAGCTAGGGACTTCTACTTTAGGATCAGAGAATCCGACAAGAAGTTAAGATTCATTTTGATTCATTGGTACGAAGTTCCTGCAATGATGCCATTGTTTTTGCTATCCGCTTTTCCTTATAACATTAAATGGGTTGCATTTTTCAGAACTGCTAGGCTCTATACTCTGGTATCACGGCTAGGGAATAGCGAAATCGTTCTGTTAGTATTATTTGTTACAGTCACTATTATTGTTGGGGCATTCGCTGAATACTTGGTCGAGGCTAGTGATTCAAATGCAAGTATAACAACTCCGAGCCAGGCTCTCTGGTGGGCTGTCGAAACAATAACCACTGTGGCCTATGGCGAATATTATCCTGTTACATTTTGGGGTAAAATAGTAGCGACCTTGGTTGCATTTGTTGGTATTGGAATGCTGTGGGCAGTTATTCCTATCCTTACCTCAAAATTCACAGCTGCAAAATTAAAACAAGCTAAGAAGGCAGATCTGCTTGATGATTCAAAACAGCTAATAAAGGACAGAATCGATGTTGTTGAGAAGTTAAATAAAGAAGACTTGGAGAGATTAATTGCTATGATACGATCCCTAAATGGGAGAGCAGCAGGCGAGTAGGTAAGTAAGTAGCAGTTTCTTCCTCCAGTACGACTATATCTGTGACAGGTGCACCCTTTCATCTGCTGCTAGGTAAAATGGCCGAACATCATAGGACAATCAACAATGCTCTATGACACTGTACGTTCCAGATTTTTTAGATCCTAAAATATTATTGATATTTCAAGAACAGCTTAAGAATAAGGTTATTGATATCGATTCGTAAGATAATAACATACGCATTCCTGTCCTCTGACAAAGAGGGAGTGACTATTAATCCCCGTTCCAAAGAATATCTAGATTTATTTGCGGTACTTGATGAAGTTACTATTCAAAGACCCTAAAGAGATGACCGAGAAGATAGTAACTTGGGAAAATGCAAAACTATTACAAAACCATGTAACTATTCTCGATAGACCTTCTCATATTTATAAGGCTATAAAATCAAGTCGTTATTATTTTGTCTTATATATTTTTTCAATATACAAAATGCTGAAAACTTTGACAAATAAATGTATTAAATTCTATTGCTCTACTAAAAGGTTAGTTTGACGCATAATTATTGAAAATCCTTTACAGCTATCCAAAGGCAATCTTATTAGCAAATTGGATGCACAAGGAAATATTTAGCGTGAACATATAGGACTTTGGGTGCGGATAGCTTGCATGTTCTTATTTATGCATAAAGTATATAATCATATTATTATACGCTATCCTGTCTTCACAGAATATATTATTTAAAATAGTTCACCCTTATACTCCAAATCACTAAGATCTAGAATGTTTTTGTATCCGCTTGTCCTCAGTTGATTAGTTGTCTTAGAGGAGAAGTCAAATATTTTATTTGATATGGTGTATTCATCATTTTTGCGATTTGCTTTTACTATTTTACCTATTTCAAATTGTCCTTCTAGTATATCTGCATATGTTCTAGGTCTTTCTGCCAACCCGTGATTCATACTCTTTCTGTTCAGTAGGTTATTTATGACCTCATCTTCTACTCCATGTTCTTTAGCAATCTTGATTAGCTCTCTAGCTAGATCCACATAGTCTGATATCAATAATAGACCCTGCAGCTCCCTAAAAGATCTGTCCGAGTAGGTTATGTCTTCCCTTCTATTGATAGCACCATCATGATCCCAAGGAATTGTGTCCTGCTTAGTTGGATGAACATTGACTATGGCAATATTCAACCTTGGAACAGTGTGTTTGAAATATTTTACTTTTAACCAATAACGCCGATGTAGTCGGACAACTTGTGTTAATGGAGTGTTGCTCATTATCCCTCCATCCCAAAAATATCGTATATTCTTCTCATGCTTGGATGAAACATTACTATAACTTTCTACTTCGAGAGTGGTATAAGCAAAATTAATTGGTACGGATGCACTTGCAATAACTTGATCAGCTGTAATCCCTTCATTATACTTTATAATATGTGTGAATCCAACTTCTCTCCCATTTTGAACGATATAATTTCCATACTCTGATTTTCTAGAACCATCTTCCCTTTCGTAACTATCAAAAGTTACAGGCTCTCCTTCTGCTACGTCAACACTAACGAGGATAAGTCTTGGTTGGGTCAATGGAGCTTTTTCGTCATAAGTTGTTGCTATTGGAAATTTTGCGAATCTTTCTAAACTTCTCTTCAGCGGACCACTGTCAAAGCGATACCATATATTTTGAGGATCAAAAAATTTAGAATCGAATTGTGGCGTTAACGGAGAAAAGACCGTAGGTACTCCTGTAACTGAAAATTCCTTTGCTGTATAGTATCGTCTTGCAGACTCCCCACTGGCAATATGTCGATTAACCTTGTTATGAAAAAAATCCCACCAGTATGCAAAACTAGGATTCTGGTCCAATGATGATTCTTTTGATAAATACTCCCAGAATTCGTTAAGTCTTTCTGCAGAGCCTTCCCATGTATTATTTTCCTTAACATAGCTTACCAATACGGTAGCATTTATTGCCCCTATTGATGTTCCAGCAATAATATCTAATAATGGTTTATTTTTAAATCCTCTTTCCTTATCTTTTTTGGTCACCATTTCATAGAACCCCTTATATGCTCCTGCTTCATAAGCACCAAGTGAACCGCCACCTTGTAAGACT
>DASQQB010000071.1:0-14809 GCA_035643635.1 Nitrososphaeraceae archaeon
CTACTATTTCCTTTAATACTGTATTGCATTTTGAGCACAAATATTGCAAAACCTGATTATTACCACTGCTACTGCTGCTAGCAACGGTAGTGGTAGCATTGAAACTGCTAAACCTCATCTGGGGAACTAAGCAAGAAAAAAGGACGATTGATTATAATAGATAAAGCACTGTAAAGTGAGGGAGAGAGGAGGAGGAGAAGAGCAAAAGATAAAACAAGACCTACCACTTTATGTATGATACTTACCATACAAATAAGAGAGTTGGATATATATACTTACTATGTAGATATAGAAACGATAAGGAGGAGTTTATAATTGCTATATATCCGTGAGAGATGCTCGAATGGTTTCTGTTCCTTTTGAGAAAGTATAATTCTACTGAAAGATCCGAATACCGAGTCAAATTATCGAATACCTCTTTCGTTACTCATAATTCTTTTTTCTTCTGTTGTTCCTCTCTCTCTTCTCCTCAAGAACCTCAGCATATAATAATCTAGAAAAGAATCTTTTACTAATTATAGCCTATTTTCTCAGAGATATAGGATGAAGAAGGTGGTGTTATAATCAGATCTTTGCCATGATGTTCAAGTAAGTGCTCCTTTTGCTTCTCTGTAAACATTCTATCAAAATTCTTTTTATGATACAAGCAAAAAGTTTTCAAATTTACACCTTTATATTCTGTGGGTAATGACAACTCATATTCTACGAGGTCATTCTGCTTGTTACGATGGTAAAAGAATGAATCTGCGTCACCAAACACTGATACTCCAGCTTTTCCAGAGGATTTTGCATGTCCCAATACCTGCTTTACAAATGGCATTATACCTTCTGGATTTCCAAAATAAGCTTTTAAAGAGTCAATAATTATAAGCGATTGTTCCTTTTCATGCTTTCTCACATCTATATTTAGCGTTGTGTCGCTATTTTCTGTTAAGCTACGTCTTACACTATCTACAGTTTCAAAGAATGGAAGAATTATGACAATCTCATTTCTCTCATATAGTGCAGTTTTGACATAAGAAGTATATACTTTCCTTAATGTATCTAGATTAGGGTATTCTACTAGATAATGGCTTCCAAATTTTGCTGCTTTTAATTCCTCTAAAATCTCTATAGCAGTTCCATAAACAGGAGGAGATGAGGTATTGTTATTTCTTCTTTTTCGTTTCTTCATTCATATGCACCTTCTCCTTCATTAGGGACTTGTTCACCATTGCATTTGAACCTTTACTACCCTATTATCTAGTCCACATTCTATGTCAAAAAGATTTAATGCAACAAACCTCTCCTTTGTTAGAGTGCATCAATTAAAGTAAAATTATCTCATCGCCTGCTTTATTATTTCTTTCAACTTTTGTATTGATATTGGCTTTTGGATAAGGCCACTTATTTTTTGAGCATTAAAATGATAATCAAATTCAGATTCACCATTGACATCAAATGCCGTCATTAACAAGATCTTTATTTCAGGACTTAATTGTCTAATATTTGTAATAAATTCAAATCCATTCATTACAGGCATTCGCAAGTCTGAAATAACTAGACTGTAATTTTCAGAGTTTAGTTTGAATTGTTCTAATCCGGAGATTGGGTCAGTAAAACCATATACATTAAATCCACTTCTCTGTAACGCAGTTTCTAGAAGTGCAGTAATGTCTGGGTCGTCATCTAATACGAGGATTGAAGTAGAAATATCCTTGGAGTTGTTATCATAATTTCGAGTATCATTATCATTGCCGTGCAGCAAGAATATAACACCTAAGAACATAAGCTTGAGAGCATTACTTAAGCATGATCTGGAGATTTGAAGTTTAAAGAGCAGAGCCGACTAACTATATATTCCATTTTGTGCTATTGTGATTCAGAAGTCATGGCTTCGACTCCTTTCTATCCTAATATAAACAGCAGATCAGCAGAGATCACCCAGATATTTTACGGAGTCGAAACTGTTGTAAACACAGTATTGCAATTTCTAAAACAAACTGATAATGAAATTGATGCCTGTGTAGACCAGACAAGACCATCATTAACAATTGAAATTGCCAAATTAAAGGAGGCCTTTATTGATGCAAAAAAGAGAGGAGTCAAGCTCAGATATATTACTGAAATTACCAAAGATAATCTTTCTTATTGCAAACAGTTACTGACAATGGTAGAGGAGCTTAGACATTTAGACGGAATTAAAGGCAATCTCTATCTCAATAGCAGAGAATATCTTGCTCCTGCTACTTTTCACGAAAAAGGAAAACCTGCAGCACAGATTATCTATAGTAATGTAAAGGAGCTAGTAGGACATCAGAGATATGTATTTGATACTCTATGGACAAGATCCATTTCTGCAGAACAGAGAATTGAACAAATAGAAGAGGGAGTGGAAAATGAATTTTTCCAAGTGATTACCAACCAGAAAAAAACAAGTCAAATTCTTACTGAATTGGTAAAATCTATCAAAAAAGAGGCTCTCATATTTCTTCCCGACGATAAGACAATGGTTAGAATAGATAAATTAGGAATTATTAATTATATTATAAGGGCATCACGAGAAAATGAGGCAACGATAAAAATTATTTGTCCCTTGACTGAGGATAACTCAGAAATTGTAAATAGGATAACTAAAAATGCGCCTGCTATCACAATTCTAAACGGCAACAATAATTCAGCATTTGACATGTATATAATAGATGATGAAAAGCTGTTGAGATCAGAGATTCGAGAAATGAACACGGATGATTTTTTAGAAGCAGTTGATTTTGCCATCTATTCTAATCGAAAACTTACAGTAAATTCATTCAAATCGGTGTATGATTTGCTTTGGAATGAGCGTATATCGTTTGAACAGTTAAAGGTTCAAGATAAAATGCAAAAGGACTTTATCAATATAGCAGCCCACGAATTAAGAACCCCTATCCAGTCCATTTTAGGGTTTTCTGAACTATTGAAAGATAAACCTGAAAACATAGAGGTTTTTACCGATCGAATAATTAAAAGTGCTAATCGACTTCAAAAATTATCAAATGACATACTGGATGTAACAAGAATTGAAAATAAGCAACTAAAGCTTGATCTAGAGAGGTTTAACCTTACTGATTTGATAGCAGATATCATAATAGATTTTAAAAATAATAATCCAATAAGTAACAAAGAGGATATTTATAGCGGCCATTCTCAAAAAGAACAACTACACTTTGTCTACGAAGCTGAAGAAGAGGACACTATCCTTGTAGAAGCAGATAAAGAAAGAATAGCTGGGGTCATTTGTAACCTTTTAACTAATGCAATCAAATTTACTAAAGACGGACTAATTTCTATTAAATGCTATCGGGAGTATCAGGATAATGACGAGACTAATAATCACTATGAAAATGCAATTGTAAGTATTAAAGACACAGGTTCTGGAATAACTCCAGATATTATGCCTAGGCTATTTTCTAAATTTGCCACGAATTCTACCTCAGGAACAGGACTGGGTTTGTTTATTTCGAAGAATATTATTGAGGCCCATGGGGGAAAGATATGGGCTGAAAATAATCGGGATCAAAGGGGTGCTAGTTTTAGCTTCAGCTTACCTATAAGAATATTAAATCAGTATGATTACAGATAGTTATAGAGCATTCTTAACAATACCGTCCAGCCAATCAAATATGCGTTGATTTGATAAAGCAGCTGCACCGCACTGGCAATGTTCTTCAGCACCTTCTTCTTCTGTAAATAATATGTATTTTTTTGGACATTTAAGTGCATCATACACTTCTTTTGGTTGTCCTGGAAAAGAATCGTCCTTTTCTGCTTCAAGGACTAATGTTGGACATTTGATATTTTGTGCAATATCCTTTATAGTGTAATTCTTGGATTTCTGTATCAGCTCAAATGGTGTATTTACACCTGTTGTCCACATTCCATGTTTTATGTTGAATCTCAAATTCTGATCAAATTCCATCAAAATGTCAATCACCTTATTAACAACATCTGATTTACCATCTTCTATCGCAGTTAGTAACGATTTAGGAAGACTTGATGCAAAGGCATCATAGCCATCAAACACACCATTATATAATATACATGCGGCTATACGATCTTCAAAAGCAACAGCTCTTGCTGCTAAATAGCCTCCCATACTTATTCCCATTAATGCTATACCCTTTGGGTCTACTTCTTCTGTTCTGGTTAACGCATAATCTACTACAGGTTTTACTACTTTCTCCCAATCGTATCGAAACGGAATGTTCTGTTTACGTATTACTCCGCCTTGACCGGGTCCTTCAAATGTTAGACAGTTATATCCTCTTTCTAATGCGGGAGCGGCTGCAGAAGCATAAAGTTCTTCTAATGTCGAATCAAAACCACCGTGAGCTATCAGGGTAGGTCTTGGTATTGTGGACTTTCTGTAGTCATCATCATTCACTTTATAAAAATATCCTGGTAAAGTCGTTCCCTCATATGGTATTTCTACACGTTCAAATAATGGGGAAAAAAAGAGCTCAGCTGCCTTGCTAAAACAATCTTTGCTGCTCCCCCAAGTTGTTTGAATTCTTGGATCTTTTGGATCTATAAGAAGAAACTCTGCAACTCTATAATAATTTGAAGCACGAAGATAAGCTTGGTGTGCACTTATTTTACGTCCGGAAGCGACACATTCATCAGCATACTTATGGATTCTTTTTGCTGTCTTTAACCATTCTATGTGCCAGCTCTCAAAGTCACCTTCTTTAATACGATAAGCAGTAGATAGACATTCACCTATATCTGCTACCTTATAATATGTCTGTCCTATTACTCTAAGTAATTGCAAAGAGAAAGTAGGGTCTTGAAAAACGATCTTCATATTTTATATTATTTGTACTGAGTCATGCTAATATTTAATATACAATAACGTAATCAAACCACGTTTGAACGCTTGTCACTTTTCGCAAGCGAGTCCATTGCCGTCATCCTCATAGATTGTACATCTCCATTGATTTGCTCAAGTCCCAAATCATTTAAAATCTGTCGAGATTCTTTGTTCTCTGGAATATTTTTTATTCTAAAGTAATTGTCACCGTCATGAAAGATTGCAAAAAGACCAGAAATAGCAGCTCCTGCAAATATTGGTTTTATTTTGCTGTTGTTACTGCAATTGCCATTATTGCTTGCGGATACACTTTTCAACCCTACTAGACCCTCCTTTTGCTTCTTTCTGTTAAGTTGTATTCTTCCTATGTCAAGGAAATCATTATCATCATCATTGCTATCACCGTCTCCTCCTAATTGTTGTTCTTCTTTTCTTTTATTGATATTCAATTCGTTAGCCAATGATTTTCCTGGCAGCTTTATATTGCGTGTACAATCACAAAACTCATACTCCATTGTGCATTGGTCTCTTAAACGTGCATCTTTAACTTCAATAACGCTATCAAAATATTTATTCAATACTGGAATCTCCATAGCCATGGGATACAATCCGCCCTCTAAGCAATAGCATATTTCAACGAAATGTACTATATCATTTTCATCTATTGTTCCTTTTCTTAACGCAGTCTGCATACCTTCATAGAATACTTTACCATGCGCTAAAGAACCAGACCTTATAGAATCAGCTAATCTATCCTTTGCATCAGGATTTAGCCTACATTGAATGTAATATCGCATGTTAGTTTGATAACAGATTTAATTATACAAATTCGACATTTAAGCATTGAGAGAGACACACATAGCAAATCATGGATAAGCAATAAATGCCCTATCCGTTTTTTATCATATATACATGCTTATATCATATATACATCTGCCAGCTTAGACTCCTTACTGCATTTGTAAGTGATGGGCTAATGTTTGCTTCCTAGGTCATTCGAACGTAAGGAGTCTCCACACATAAAAAATCGTACTTTAAGGCATTTTACCAATTTCTCTACTCACTTGTATCTATTGGTTAGTATTATTATCAAAGCTATGCTTTTTTAGAAGATGGAGACGGCATCTTACGTAGTAATGCTAAAGCGAATCTATCATCATCGATCATTGTAAGGTTGTACCATTGACAAAACAACCCAAGTTGATTGAATTGCTTTGATAGGATAGTATGATATAAGCATCTTGGTGCCATTAACCGACTCCATAGTAGAACCTGATTTTCCAGCTATTGCATTCTTGAATCCTTCTAAGTGACTAAATGGCACATCCTTTGTTTTATTAGATAATGAAGATAGTTGAGTTATATCAGAGTCAGCTATCTTTATACCATTCTTATCAAGAAGAAGAATCCGACTATTATTACTACTACTGTTATTATTATCATGATATATGCTACTATCCGCTGTAGTTGAATTAGCAATTGATTGGAGTAATCCATTATATACATCAAAATTCAGAACACCATACAAAACTCCAGCTAATGATGATGATGATGGCGAGTGTAATTTATTTTCTAAATATACTGGTGTAGCCATTGTTACTACACTACGTCCTGTAGCTTTAGAAACTATTACATCACTTACGTATGTTTGACCAGTTTTAATTGCTCCTGTAAAATACTCTCTGAACGACAAATTAGGAGTAGTAATATTTACCTGGCGTGGATATGGTTCAAGCATATAAACATCACCATTTGGCATGATAAAGCCTATTGCTAAAAAGTCCTTATATTTGGACAAAATATCCTGAGCTACTTTCCTTTTAGCCATATCTGCGTCTTGCGGTATCCCATGTAGTGTTTTTAATGTCTTGTTAAGTACGCTTGCATAAGGTAAATTCTTGACTTCAGGAAGTCTACTAGTTGCTTCTAAAATGGCGGCTGCCTTGTCAAGTTTATTTTCTGTAGCCAAAGATAAAAGCTTTACTTCTTTATTTTGATAATTTGTTAATATTTGTTCTAGGATTTTTCTTGTTGCTAGGCCGACCGGCTCTACTGCCGTACTACCTGGTCTATTTTGACTTTGTTGTTGCTGCACTGCTAATGCTGACTCTGATGAACTAAGACTTACAAGTACAACAATTATTAATATGCCAAGAAATGAAAAAGACACTTTGTCCATATTATAAAATATTTTAATAGTAACTTATATTTGATTCTAATATACTACTCTTTTTCCCTAAGTGTGCTGTTATTCAACAGAATATCGATCCTCGCTTTGATCCAATACAGGAAATGTACTGGCTATTTTTACGTTGCTAGAAGGCAAATTATTTGACAATAACAACAGTATTAACATACCACACCTAACTAAGACTCTACTATTGTTTGGATACTGATGTATACTCATATCGTATATATTATGGAGTGGCAACGATTTGTATTTATAGATCAGCATCTGCTGTATTTCTATGGTGGACTTGGTTTACGGTCGTGGTCTAACGGATCTCATTACCGAAATGCCATTGTATTTTAGCATATTCAAAAAATATCTCAGCATTAAGCTTTTTCATGCAAAGCCTGCAATGTATGGTTCTGTAGATGTAAACAATATATGCAATTTGCATTGTACTCATTGCTATTGGTGGCTCAATAGAAAAGAAGGAAATAATGACTTGACTGCAGAACAATGGAGAGAAATAATTAGACATAATTTTAAAAAGCAACATATTTTTGTTGTAACTCTAGTTGGAGGAGAGCCAACAATGCGTCCGGATATAATTCAGATTTTTTGTGAGGAAATGCCAAGGAGAGTTTGCGTTGTTACCAATGGGACATATCCATTAAAGAGATTTGAGGATCTTTATTTTTACTGGATATCTCTGGATGGGACAGAGAAAACACATGATAGTATTCGAGGCGTTGGCTCATATGCTAAAACTAAGCAGAACGTTATGAATTATATTAAAGGTCCAGATCGTCACGGTAAACCAGCTTGGAAGGATATCTGGATTACAATGACTATTAATACAATAAATTATAATGTAATTGAAGAATTGGTAAACGAATGGAGAGGAAAAGTCAATAAAATTGGATTTCAATTTCATACTCCGTTTGTAAAAGGAGACCCTTTGTGGATGCCATTTGGACAGGAACGTGATAAGGTGGTTGACAAACTTATTACGCTAAGAAATCAGTATCCAGACTTTATAATCAATGACAAAAAGCAACTATTACTTATGAAAGGTAACTGGGGTGGAACGGGTACCACACCAGTTCAGTGTCCTTCTTGGGCAATACTTTCGTTAGATCATATGGGTCGTGTAAAAAGGCCATGTTGCATTGGAAGCTCCGATAGCAAAGCGTTAAAACCAATATGTGAAGAATGTGGTCTTGGTTGCTATTCGATTCTAGTAGCGCAAGGAATTACAGGTGCCTAGTTTTTGTTTATAGGAGATGCACAAACAATTCCATAATTACAACAGTATTATGACTGGGTAGATACTAGATTATACCTAAATAGATGGTTACGGACAATATTATTTACACAAAAGAAAGAGATTTCAAAGATTCAGCTCGCTAATAATGAGATGTAAACTCTACTATATTTTATTCCTTTTTCTGATTAATTGGACCTCAGTCGCAGTCTTCTGCTGCTTCACTTGTAATACGATTCTTTAGTTATTTCTCCAGTTTCCTATTCCTGTTTTCTTCTAGTTGATCTTGATCTTCATTGTAATCGGGTTCTTCTTTTGATTCCTGGCTGTATTTTGCTCAGTCAATTTCAATTTATCTTTTGATTGTCCTACAAAGTTCATAGCATCATCTACTACAAAGGTTTTCTTATATATCTATCAAAAGATCATTCATATTGTATATTTACATATTGTTCATGCTCGGCATCATTTTTGTTGATGTTGGCTTCTTGGCCCGTTCAGGTTCTTATTCATATCCGTATTCATGCCACCCATATACATATCATCAGCTCCATTAGTGGGATTATTATTATTCATGCCAGTAGGAATAATTATTAACAATCCGAATATTGTCATGATTCCAACAATTACAAGGCCTATTCCAGCACTTCTGGCAATCCATACTCCTTTAGACCATATCTTTTCTCCAAAAATAATACCTGCAAATAATACCATCCAGATTAAATTCATCCAACCTAATGCTATCATAAGAAGAAAATATGGCCAACAGCAGCCAAGGCAGTAGAGACCATGATATACACCCATCTTTACTGCGCCGATGGTTCCACTTCTCCATCTTCTCATAAAGAAACTAAGCGGGGATTCACAGTATCCAAGACATTTTGTTTTTAAAGAACTAAATTGGTATACTCCAGCTATAATCAGCACAATTCCATAAACTAACTGGAGTTGATGATGTTGTTGTCCGGCTTCAAAATGCATAAAGAAATAGTTTACTGGAATAGACCATGCCAAAAGAAGCACAATCCCTGTTATTGCCCACACTAATAGGTAAGAGCATACAAAGAAGATTATGTTAACAGAACTCGTGAAAATTGATAGTATTGATGATGTTATCGATGATAGTTTGTTTTCTCTCTTAGCAGTCTTGTCATCGTCATCGTCATCATCAGGTTCAACAAATACTGATGACTGTGAGGAGTTGATATCTTTACCGTCAGTATTACCGCTATTACTACTACTACTACCACTACTACCATTTTTTATCAGTCTACTGTAAAGTAAAACCATAGGAGTTATTGCAGGAAACATCATTGCAGCCATTCCAATTGTCCAACTAATAGTGAATAATGAAATTGCAACAGGATTATAATTCATCATAGCAGTCATCATATCTGGTTGATCTTTTGATAAGATCCAAGAAATTGCTGCTATTGATATTATTGAAATAAGAATGATCTTCTGGATTCTATGCATGCAATTTTACATCCTTTTATTTTGGATAAAATTGGAATGATGTAAGAATAAAAACATTGCTAATTAATTAGCTGTGGTCGTTTAACCTACTCATATCTGTACTTTAATATGCTTTCAAAAACCTCGTTTGCCATTCTTTGTTCTCTCCTATCTCTTCTTTTCTACTCATTGAAGACAGTCTTACAAGAGCTGGTTAGTCGTTGCTTCTCATTTTTCTTAGAGTTATCTAAAAAGTAAGGTTGAAGTTACTAGTAAAGAGATATTTTTGTTAATATTAAGATGATTTATCTTGTAGTATTGTTGAAAGTTTTTAGCATGAACAACCTAGAACTTGCTTTCTGGGTCCTTCGAAATGCCATAACCTGATCCTTCTACTAGTTTTTTGCTTCAAGAAGCTATTCCCAATCAAAACAAGCTTATAATCTGACTCTAGGCAAGTTCCAATTAAATTTCATCGCAAGAATGCGGATTGATGTTGTTATCAATATCGATGCTATTGTAGATGTGTTGAAGTTGACACCAATAGATAACATGATGAAAAAAATTAAAATTCCAATAAAACTTGTTGTAGCATATATCTCTTTAATAAACACAAGAGGTACGTCGTTCACAAATACATCACGTAATATTCCACCACCTATTGCTGTTACAACGCCTGCAAAGGACATGAGTAGAATATTCATACCGAAGAGATGGTAAGCCACACTAGCCCCGATTACTGTGAAAACTCCTAGACCAACGGCGTCAAATTTCAAAAATAAATTCCAATGAATTTTTATTCTCGGATAAATAACGAAGATAATAATTGCAGTAGAAACAGTCAATATCAAATATGACGGATTAATAAATGCAGTTGGTGGGTATTTTCCAAAAATTACATCACGGATTACTCCTCCAGCAATCCCGGTAACAGTGGAAAGGATAATGACTCCTACAATATCATATTTATGTTCTATAGCCTTGAATGCTCCGGTAACTGCAAAAGCCATTGTGCCGAACAAATCTAACACATGTATTAATACCTGCACAGAGAGAAAAGATAATAGATCTGACACTAAAGTATACCTAAAAAGCTTATGATGATGTACTATTAATTCAAATCATAAAAATATTAAGTAACAAGTTGAATAAGGTATAGTCATAATAATTACTGGATGTTACAAAAAGGAAATGACAATTAGAGTATGAATCATCTCATTTTGTCAGTTCAAATGTATACAAAGGAGTTAGCTTGACAATTTTTCAACAAAGAAGCATTGTAGAGCAGTTAAATATTCTGAAAGGTTTATTATTAGAAGATGATATTATTTGATGCACACATACATCTTACTGACAAAGAGTACAGCAACCATTTACAACTTATTCTTAACACTTTTAGAGCTTTAAAAATTAATGCCTGTTCTGTAACTGTAGATATAGAAAGCTCTCTAAGGAGCTTAGATCTATTCAAAAACAATTTCAACCGCGACGTAGTAACACAGTTTATTGGAATTCATCCAGAGTACGCATCACACGAAGATACTACAAAATTCACAGAAATTTTTGATGCTAATATTAACGTAATTGATGGAATTGGTGAAATTGGACTAGACCACTCATATATAAAACATAACGCATCTTCATATGAAATACAGAAGAAGGTCTTTAACAATATGCTTAGCCTCGCAGAGAAAACTAAAAAACCGATTTCAATTCATTCTAGGGGGTCATTGGATGAGATTTTAGAAATTATCAAGACATACAATCTAGGTAATGTACTTCTACATTGGTTTGCAGGGAGTAAAAAGCAATTGAAAAAATCCATGGATATGGGATTATATGCGTCATACGGTCCAGTTTTAGTTTACTCTGAAGATAAGAAAGCATTATTAAAGAGTACCAGCTTGGATAGATTTCTCATTGAAACTGACGGGCCAGTAAGATATTCAAGATGTTTTAAAAACCTTCCTTCAATATCTAGCTCTTTTTTGGTTAGCGTGGCCAAATGTGCTGGCGATGTACTGGGAATAAATTACTACGATATTGCAGAGGTTATTAGAAAAAACTCAGAATCTTTTTTAATGAAAAGGTTGTAAATGTGCTATACATTTCTAGAATGGGCTGCATAATTGTGTTATAAAACATCAAAACGAAATGTTGTAATTGTCTGTTTTTGTGAGTAAACTATAATAATAAAAAATAAAAAAATAAAATAAAAATAGTAATAAGAGTAATATAAGTAAAGATTATTCAAATATGTAATTTACAATAACAAAATTATTATTTTATACATTCTATTGCAATAAAGTATCAATAATAGTTTTAAATATAAGAATTTAATAACTTGCATGTCAAAGTGAAATTCAACGTAGAGGAAAAAGCCTTTCTAACCAGTAACGAGTGTTGTAGGATAGCAAGCTGTCATAATAACATTCCACATGTTGTACCCGTTTCCTATATATTCGAAGATGATCTATTTTATTTTGCTAGTGACTATAATACTACAAAATACCGGAATATAGTTAAAAATAATCGTGTTGCTCTTGTAATAGATGTTTACAGATCGATAGGCAACAAGGCTGTTTGTATTCAAGGAAAGTCAGATATCATTGAGTCAGGGGAAGAGTTTTCCAGATTGTACGAAATCTTCTATAAACGCTTCGAATGGGTAAGAATGGATCCGTGGAAAGAAAATGAGGCAGCTATTATCAAGGTCATTCCCACTAATAAGACCAGTTGGGGGTTATAATGAACCGGGTTTCTACTGCTTTAATGCAAAATTTTTCATAAGTACAAAGGATATTTTGTGTGAATCATTGAGATCATAAAATTTTAAATCTTGTTTGACATCGAAGTAAACTACTACAATGTAATGTAACGATATTAAAATAAGAAATATTAAAAAATCTTTAAATTATACAATTTCGCATTCAGTAGCCTTGTTTCTGACGATTCATATTCTCCTTATGCTTTTCTAAATATTTGTTTACTACAGTGTTGGCATCCATTCCCAGTTCTATTGATAATTGTATTAGAAAATGCCACATATCGATAACTTCTTCTTGACATCTATCAATTGAGATAGGGTTGGAGGTCTTCCACCACTTCCAGTTTGTTTCTCTTTGCAGTTCTATTATCTCATGCAACATAGCAGATGACAACATGAATATTCTGTAACCATCAAAAATTTGCGGGGTTTTATAAATATCCTGCATTTTGTTCCTAGCATGGTCCATTTTTTGTATTAGACGTTTTTGTTCTTCAAACAAGCATTCGAGTTTGTCTTTTACTTCTGGTTTTGGCGTACTCGTATTTCCTTCTATCTGGCTAGGAAAAGCTGCTATATAATTTTTTAAGTCAATAGCGTTTGTAATTTGAAATAATTACAGTAACTAACCGTAAATTAGTATGATATAATTTGTTCTCTTTTATGGGTATGACTTATTTGCCTTCTTTATAATCTTTCCATGTTTCTCTTCTCCAAGGAATAGTTGGCGTTTGCAGCAAAATCTAGTTGTAGCGGTATAGGCATACCCTAAGCGGATAGAGGTATAGGCGCACCTAGAGCCAAATAGCTGTCCTATTTTTATCAACACGTTTTACCAGCACCTACGAAATCCCAACAACGGAATAAAGCAACGGGAGAACCAACAGAACCAGAAAAGCTAGTTGTGATTTCAGCTCCAAATCCTAATGAGAAATCAATTTTTAACAATGAACATGCTAATAGTATTGTATATGTTCCAATAAACCCAAAGATCGTCTCATCGTCCCAGAGTGAAAATTGCAGCCATTATCAAACGAAATTGAAAATGACAAGTTACCATATAATCTATCCTGCTTATCAGCAGTGGTTATCCGACCATCATCCTTTGAATGCTATTATTGTGATACCTTTGAATCTAGGTATCAAATTTATGTATCTGTAGAATAGTTCTATTACTTATTTCGAAAATATGTTTTTACAACTTTATAATGGAATCTCCTATTTGTTTTTTATAGATGATTAAGACATCAAATAAAATCAGAGTAGCAATACTGGCTATTGCTACAATAACTTTGACAACTCTAGTGGCAACAAGTGGTACTGCGATACTTATGAAACCGGTACTAGCACAGACAGTAAGCAGCAGTGCTGGTGGTGCTACTGCTACATATGGTGGTGTAGATATAGACACTTCCAAAGGCACGTATACGTGTAATGGAGGTGGACAAAAGCCAACAGATGGTCTTTCTGCTGATGCTTTCAAACGACATGGTGTATTAGCTGGTCACTGGACTTTGGTAAGTGAGACAAGCAGCGGTCAAGATAGTACCGGAACTATAACAGGAGGACAAGTCTCTACTTCAACATACAAGCTAACAGGTAAACAGGTTAAGGAGTTCGCTTGCCCTACAATTTACGATAAGATTGTCATAAGCGGAAAATGCGGAACTGGTGTGATTGTAGAAATGACTACCGATACAGGTAAGAAAATAACTTCCCTAAAAGGCAATGCTAGGTGCTCTGCTAGTTAAATTAACCCTTAATTTTTTCTAGGCCTTACCTAATTTTTTTCTTTCCTTTTTAGTCTTTAGTAGTATACAAATTAAGAACATGTTGAATCTCCTATCTAGAAGACGGGTCGTCCATTTTCCTGATAAAGTATTATACCAAAAAATGCTGCCCTCAAAATAGAGGGGATACAAGCCCAAAGGAAAGGATTGGGATATTTGAGTAGATTAGAACTGACTCAGGCTCAGAAATGAATAGCGATTAATTTCGTTCGTGGATAAATGAATAATTTGAGAAATCGTACCTTAGATGAGATAATAGAAATCACTGAAGGTAGATAATCTCATTTATATTTAATCCAGCAACTATCTCTACCCTGAGAACGCCAAGTAAATTCATGAGTCTTTAGAATTTCATTAATCTCTCTCCACGTTTTTGCATTAAGCCATTCTGTCGGCTTGATTTCTATTCTATCGTTTCTATGAATAACTTCCAACTTGTTAGCTTTAACTCCAAGTTCTAAAACAAATGGTTCCAATTCTTTTTGTTTTACTACTGCTTGTCTCATAAGGTTTTCAATCATGTTTTCACCTAACT
>DASQQB010000072.1:0-2599 GCA_035643635.1 Nitrososphaeraceae archaeon
ATACTATTGCAGATGGCTTAAAATAATATTCTTCTAAAAAGTAGTCTAATGTGTTTTTCATTGCAGCAGATGTACTATGGTTGTATTCTGGAGTAACAGGCAAATATCCTTCCGCGTCCCTTATTTTCTTTTGAAGGTCAACTAGCTTTTCTGTAGGGTTCAGCATTTCCTTGAACATCTTGTCAAGTAAGGGTAAATCAAGATCTACCGGATCAATGAAAAATATAACATGGTCACGACTTTTCAGTTTTTCTTCCATCCAACGTGCTACCTTTATACCTTGTCTCCCTTGTCTAACAGATCCCACTATTAAAGCAATTTTAGCCATTAGTCATCTATACATTCGATTATTGTTATCAATATTGCGTATGCATTTCCTCTACCAATCTTTGATTACAAATCAATAAAAAGAATCTGTGTGGCTTACCAAATGTTGATACTGGCTTTAATGTCAACAATAGGAAACGATACTAATTATGGAAGTATAGAAGAGTGTTTATTATTGGGAAACCGTATATGCATTACTGTGAATTATAATAAACTCACGCCAATAGAGGAAAAAGTAATTGTATACAAGGCTACTGAAACTCCTTTCACAGGAGAGTATGACAATTTTTATGAAGAGGGAACATTTATTTGTCGAAGATGTAATTTGCCCCTTTTTTCATCGAAAAGCAAATTCGATGCTGGATGTGGGTGGCCAAGCTTTGATGAAAACTTTCCACATGCAGTAAAGCGTGTACGGGATCCTGATGGCATAAGAACAGAAATAGAATGTGCTAACTGCGGTGCACATTTAGGACACGAGTTTGTAGGAGAACGTTTGACAGATAAAAACAATCGAGAATGTGTGAATTCATTATCTATACGCTTTATTGCAAAAGCAATGGAGTTGCCAGATATTATACATGAGCAATAACGGGACTGAGATCGCTACGCTTGCCAATGGATGTTTTTGGTGTACTGAAGCGATCTTCAAAAGGGTGAAGGCTGTCAAATCTGTTCTGCCTGGATATGCTGGAGGAACAGTAAAAAATCCTTCCTATGACCAAGTATGCACGGGAAATACAGGACATGCTGAATCAATTCAGATAGAATTTGATCCACAAGTTATATCCTACGAAAAAATTCTTGATATCTTCTGGCATACACATGATCCGACCACTATTAATAGACAAGGTAATGACATTGGAACTCAGTACCGGTCTGCAATCTTTTATCATGATGAAAAGCAGAGAGAGATTGCAGAGAGATCAAAAAAAGAGCTTGAAGAAAAAGGTATCTACAAAAATTCGATTGTGACAGAAATTACTCCTTTTAAAAATTTTTACATTGCAGAGAGTTATCACAAGGATTACTATGAAAGACATAAAGATGCTCCGTATTGCAATTATGTTATTAGTCCTAAAATCCATAAACTACTCGAGGAATATGGAAATGAGGTGGTGGTAGGAGACCAATACAGCAAATAGCACGCCGAGGAATAGGATCCTATTCATCTCTCAGGTGTATTGCTCGCTCTGTTAAAAGCTAGCATGAAATTGTACGTTTCTGGTCGAACGATATAAATGCCCGTGTAAGGGGGTCATATTAATTCAATCTGGAACCAGACATTATGAGTGTCATATAAATACATAAAAAGATCCACAACGGTTCATTAGACATAGTATTGAATTGAATAACATGCTTTCCAGATATACAGAAAGTTATTAATTTTAGCGGCACAGCGCCAATTTAGAGAAGATGCATGAAAACAAGATGAGAGTACCTTTGGCTTATATTCTAATCACATCCTGCTAAAATCCCATGTTGAGAAGAACCTAGGAATTATCTCAACCATAATCTCAGTACCATTTTTGCATTCTCTCTTAGCACCTTGGCTAAAGGATGATCAAGTGAGCCAAGGTATTTCAAATTTATCTTCTCTACTGCAATCATAAACTTTTTGGGTCATCCACTATAGTTACTACACCTTTGCCTTTAACACCCTTGTATGGAAAGTTCTCGTCGTCAATAGAAAAGTATGCGTTAGATTTCCTGCGAATATTCTGAACTTTGAAATTTTAGAAGTCACAATTAAAAATATTCTTTCGCTTTTGTAATAGTAGAACCATGTGGGTGAATGTTAGGATCGTCCATTGCATCGATAGTAGCTAACTGCAAGTTCAACTTGCTTTCAAGGAATTTATCAGCCTCTTGCTCCGTCATGACAGGAGCATTGGCAATGGCGCCGAAGATCTTCATACATCTACACGTGACATTATTTTTGATATCAAGGTTAGCAAGATTCAAGTGGCTTGTGGATGAATTTCATGGTTTAAGAAACTTTTTAATTCCCACATATAGATTTTTTGTGGAGTATATGCAACAAATGCTTACGACCTATCGAAGATCGGTCGTTTTAATTCAAAGCTTGATGAATTATTACATGTTTGCATATTGTATGATTAGTCAATAGTATTAGTAGCCTGTAAACTCTTCAACTTTGATTCTTTCTTTTGGAATCTCTAAACTTTGTTCTAACAAGGTTTGCATAGCGTTTAGCATGGTAGGAGGGCCACAAATGTAGAATATTGAATTATTTAGTATGTCAGCGTCT
>DASQQB010000073.1:0-3967 GCA_035643635.1 Nitrososphaeraceae archaeon
CAGACGTGAATGGATTGTATTACTAAAGTGGTAAGGACATCACAGTCAATAAGGGTAAGATAAATTGTCATTACAAAGTCCTTTTAATCCCTCACGTCATACAAATATCCTCATCAGTAAGGTAGATCTACTTTTCCGAGATCTTTTCCTTTCCCTCTTTAATTAAATTGTATCGAATAAGTATTCTTCTATTTATTCCTATTAACAAGCCGACAGAAATCATTAATAGCAAATCAAATATTACGGTTGCAAGCACTGCTGTTGAACCTTCAATGTAAATTATTCCTCGTCGACTTGGTGTAAACAAACCGCCAATAAACAAGACTGATATTATAATGCGTGATGTTGTTCCTATCACATATGCAAGATGAATGCGTGTTCCGCCCTTTACATAAATAAAACCAGACTTTGATTCCTTCCAGAATGACATAAGCCGATTTGAGTGTAAATAAGTATAATATGCTAAACCAAGAAACAATATTAAATAAGGAATAAGATATAAAATTGGAATGCCAGCATCATAAAATGAATCGAAGGCAACAATAGAACTTAATACTAAAAAGAAAATAGACTCTGCTAGAATTTTTGGCTTGGTTACTCTTCTCCCATATTTGGTCCATCTGAGTCTGGTAACGATTACAATTGCGATTACGATGCTATACAGTATTATCCTACCTATATTGGGTCCATGTGGCGGTGGTGGTGCTATCGATTTTTGTGCATCTGATAGATGGAGTTTCGAAGGATCAATATTGGTAGACGCAGAAGCATGTGCTGTTTGTATTGAGGAGGAGAGTATAATGAGAATAGTGATTATATATACTACGAGTATTGGCTTCGAATCTTCCCTATAGACACTACATCGCTTTGTTATTTTTCTATCACACCATAGTCAAGACTATTATCACTCAATTTAGAGCGCCTGACCTATTATAACTAGCTCTCATATTCTTTAAATCTGTCCTGCAGATGAGGTTTAGCGATATCAATGCTAGTATTGGAGATAGTATTCAAATAACGCAATACCTTTGTTTAAAATGCAATAGTCTATCAAGGAAATACCCGCAACATCAGAACTAGAAGAAATACAGTCCCCATATAGTCAAGCAAACCAAAACTTAAAGGTCTGAACTTATATATTAAAAATATTCCGATTACCAGTTTATCGATATAGAAAAATAAATGAATTGTAATTATCGTCATTTTTCAGCATTTTATCTATTGTTTCGGTTGGACCTTAATTCAGTCAATAGGAAAGAAGATTCGTAAATGTCAATGCTTTGTTTAAACTCATAAGAATTAAGCTCATCGACTTTTTTGACGGGCATCTAATCATACAACAATATTCTGTGTTATATTTTATATTTCACCATCAGATTCTGCGACTTGATGTTGTTTCCTCAAATAGATAGATTTTATGTATGGTGATTACTCTGATAATTAGGGTCTGCTTTTGTTTTTTGTTTATCAATTTCATTATTAGCATAATTCCAAACATCCGTAGAACACATTTCACAAAACTCCATAATTTTGTCCAAATGTGTAATTGTGCCGTAGTGCTCCAATCTTTGTTCGTCAATTTTTCCACATCTATCACACTTGAATACTTTCGTCATCCTTCGCGCTCTACTAAGTTCACAATAAATAGAGCTGCAATAAGAATATTACATTATTAGAATGAATATCCTAATGCTTAGAGCAAATTCAAAATTATGCTATAGCTCTGCCTTCTTTTTTCTACTAAAATGATATTTCATAGAACCCGTCGTATAAGTTAGCTTTATGAGTTTTGAAGTTATATCGTGTGTTGACTGGTTATCTAGGATGTCAAAGAAGTGTATTAAACTAATAAAAAAAGGAGATATCTTTCTATTGGCACTTACCACTACTTTACATTAACCGATCCAGTCATCCATGGGTGGAGAAGACAGATATAATGATATGTTCCTGCTTTTTGGAAGGTAGCTGTGAAAGCTGTGGAAGATCCAGGATATGCTTTTTCCATTCCTTTTGGAATTAACCAACCAGAATTGATATACTTTTCATTACCATTGATAGTATAAGCTGCATTTGGTGGTGGCAAATGTTTTGCATTTCCTTGTGAATCAATTACCGTTGGAATGTATGTCCTTGCATTAATTGCTATTACAACGTTATTTGGACCAGGTACCTTAAGGGGTTCATTATTAGAATTAGGAGGTATAGCCTCAAATCGTGGAGTTTGGAACTACAGCTAATGGCGATACTATATCTGTCATAGTTTTATTATCTAATACAAATGTGACAGTATGCGGTTCAGCTACTGTTGTTGGATTATCCCATATTACACTTTGACCCACACTAACTTGTATTTTCTGTGGTACAAACACAGATAACATATCAGTAGAATTTCCTTCACCAGCATGTACCTTAACTGCTGTGTTCTTGTTAGAGTTATTTGCTGTATTTGTTGTTGTTGTTTTTGCTGCACTTGCTATTTTGAGACCTCCTCCTGTTATTGTGACTGGAGATATCACTACTGCTACTCCTGCAAATATTATTACCATTAAAAAGACAGCAGCAATGCTTAATGTTGTTGTTGTTGTTGTTGTCGTCATCTTTTTGTTCACCAAAAAAGTTAGTAAAATACGATAAATAAGTAGTTATTTCAGAGGAATTCAAAAGTCTGATTTTACATCGAGTTACTCTTGTTCATAGATTAGCTTATTCAGCCTTCTTAACAATTATTAATATAGATCGCGATCTATTCATAACTCGGAAATAACTCATTAGTAACTAATTCTTCTAAACATTTGAGTCCCCCACTTGTAGGCTGTATTTCCAATATCATTAGAAATATCCGTTATCTCTGATTCATTCATGTTATTAGTTATTTAATTTAATTAGAAACTTTATGCCATCTGGATCTGATATGAGCAAATGACCCCTCTCTTCCGTCTGCTGTTGTTGTTTCTCGGGTTTGGATGAGTCTTGCATAATAGATCCAAGAATATTCAAAGTTGATTTATCAGGGATTGTAATTGTAAATGATTCCAATCCAACCTTACCATGGATATGACTCTCGCCATTCAGACTATTCCAAGTATTCATTCCTATATGATGATGATATCCTCCTGCAGAAAGAAAGGCAGCTCCCATAGATCCCCAATCCGACGTTATATCAAGACCTAATTTTTCATGATAGAATTTCATCGACCTTTCAAGGTTTGTAACTTTTAGGTGAATATGTCCTATTCTTGCTCCAGTATGAAATGCTTCTATGTTGTTGTTTCTTTCTTCTTCTTGGTTGTTGTTGTTGTTTATCTCATCTATCAAAGAGTTCAGATCAAGTGGCAGTGTATCCATCATGATGTGTCCGTCTTCATCTCTGGGCCATTCTCTAGATGGCCTATCTCGATAAATTTCTATCCCGTTATTTTCAGGGTCTCTTAGATATAATGACTCACTGACTAGGTGATCAGCAAATCCATCATAATGTACTCCCGAATTTCTAAGTGCTAGATATGTTGATGCAAGGCTCTTTCTGTCAGGAACAAGTATAGCAAAATGAAAGAGTCCGGCTGAATGCTGTGAAGCAACCTTCGCGTTAGGATCATGGTGTAATATGAGAAGTCGTTGGTTTGAATTTGCATACTTTAGACCTATTTCATATATTAGATGATGACCATTGTAGTCCCCATGGGCTTCATATTTCTTAATTACTTGTAATCCAATACTTTTTTCATAGAATGTTAATACCCTGTCTATATTTCTGATTCTCAATACAGGGTCTCCAATAGTCATACCGCTATGCATCTTGAAGCTATACAAGGCAGTAACTTGTTTGGTATTGGTAATTAAAAAACTTGGTTTATAGTTTGGGCTTGAGACTACTCTCCTGTCCCTTGTTCCAGTTCCTCTTTCCCTCGTCTATCTGAGTCTTTCTCGTCATAATCAGCTTCATTTGATTCTTGGTTATCTTTTTGCT
>DASQQB010000074.1:0-2425 GCA_035643635.1 Nitrososphaeraceae archaeon
AACATCATACCTTTCTGGATATGCCAAATCCAGCCTGGTTTCAAATAATGTCTCAAACTGCAAGCTTTGGTATTATATTTCCATCAGGACTTACAATTATGACTGTTATGATGTATATTTTTCGCTCACGAATAAAATGGATGGTAAAGGTAACTGAAGAACTAGAAAAGATTATTCTCGAACTTAGACTGAACAATAAATTTGGTCCAAGAAGGATAAGGTTCAGGTTAAAGAGAAAATTCGGAGTCAGATTTATCATTATGATTGTTAGTAATGTGATGATATCTGCCTAAGCGTTTTGTATTGGTCAAACATTGTTATTGTGGTCATATAAAGTAATGAAGTTATCTCTAGCAGCATAGTTCATGCTTCTTTAATTATAAGTACTGTAACATTGCGTTTCCAGCTTATTGCACTACTATGGTTAGCATTTTGTTTCTTAACGTTGTAGATAAATAACTAAACTTAGTCTATCCGACTATAAGAAAACTAAAGCTATTCTAGATATTTTCAATCACTCCATACTTGCTATCCTTACGATCCTTAGTCTTAATTCGTGATAATTATATACTGACTTTAATATTTAGTAATGACGGTAAGGATCGTAAACGTTTGAATATTATGCCTCAAAATCGCCGATCTTCTAATATACTACATAGATTCATTATGCATGGGTAGACATTTGCAAGCAAGAACTAGTGTTAGTGTGACAACCCTCACTACAGCCATTGCAGTAATAGCTAGCATAGCTACAATAATTACAATTGAATATGTAATGGATATAACATCACCGGTAAGCCAAAAACTCGCTTTTGCTCAGACTAAAGCCAACTTGACTACAACATCAGCAACAATACCAACTCCAACTACTCCAGGTGCCAAGGAATTCTATCTTTTTAACCTTGAAACTCCTGGCGTTAATAAAACAAAGCTAAAAGTTGAAGGAGATGTGTATTCTATTACCACAATGATTGCAAATAAGGGTGACAACGTAACAGTTCATTTCTACAATCTAGAAAAAGAGCCAACTGCGAGACACTCATTTACGATTGGCGCACCCTACAATATAGATAAAGAAACTACCGGGGGACAAAGTGTTGTTATAAGTTTTAGGGCGGACCATGAAGGTGTTTTCCAATATTACTGCAAATTCCATCCTCCGGAAATGAGAGGCCAGTTAATGGTAGTGCCGTAAGAGGACAATAATAAGATGAATAATAAAACTATGCCGACCAATTACCTCATTTTTGTTCAATCGAGCCAGAAAAAATGTGATTGTAGATTAGGATTCCATCTAAATTCCGACTATCTGAGTAAGCTTCTCTTCAAAATCTTCAGTTAATGAAATAAACGGAGAGCTAAAAATCCTCTGTAAACTCTCGTATTTAGATTTATAATGGTCGATCACATCCAAGATTGCCTACTATTCAAATTCTTTGGAAACAGTACATTACTGCACACCTGACTGTACTGCTGTTAAATCTCACGTCCATAGTATTCCTTTTGCTCTATCTTCTACAGGATGTCCTCCATTGCAGCCCATCCATCCAGGATCAACAGAATTAACTAAAATGCATCCAACGGAAATTGCAACCGAACCTATAGCAACAATAACTTAGTAATATACTTAAATATAACAATCTTTTCTAAAAATTAGAATGTTTACTTTTGGCATAAAAGCAACTACGGCTATAGCGATTGCAACTATCATTGCAGTAACATTAACTGCAACTCCTCTTTCAATCTATGCACAACAAACACAACAACAAGGACAAATGAATTTTATCGCAAATCTATCTGGTAAAGACATGGTTCCCCCAGTAAACACTCCTGCAACAGGAACAGCTGAATTTCATATAAATGATGACGGAAGCTTGTGTTATCAAGTACGTGTTAATAACATAGATGGAGTTCTTGGTACTCATATTGGCACTAAAAATGGAACTGAGCTTGCAGACTTGATTAATCCGTATGCAGTAGTAAATACCCAGCAAGTTTATCCTACCGGTCCTGTCAATGGACTTTTGACGAGCGGAGATATTAAAGTTGGTCTTAGTGGACCTGGATCTGCTACTGTATTTACATATGGCGGCTTACTAGGACCACTTATTGACAAACCTGTGACGGCTTTGAACGATGTTATAAAAAACAATAGTGCATATGTTACTGTTCGAACTTTGGATCATCAAACCGGAGAAATTCAAGGACAAATAGTTCCAACTAGCTCCAGTGTAAGTTGTTTAACTCATGCAAGGTTCGGTGTACCTACTACTATACCTAATGTTAATAATTCCATGTATTGAGTTATCCCCATATTTTTCTTGAAATAGATCTCAAGTTCGCAGAACTTGATTTCTTAAATCATTTTTTGTTGATAGCCAGCCCGTATAGCCGTAGATTTTACTGGTAAGATATATGTCACAAG
>DASQQB010000075.1:0-34706 GCA_035643635.1 Nitrososphaeraceae archaeon
CGATAACATAGTTTGTTACATGCATGGCTATGAGTATAATATATGGAAGGGCACATTGGAAAAAATGAAGTCCTGGAAAATAGATCCTGCATGGAGGGAGCAAAGCAGCGAATGGATGAGGTCGGATGACTTAAAATTATATTGTGTTTTCGAAAAGGATCACAGTATATACTTAGATGTGGCAAATTGAACACTCTACAGATCTCTTCACTCTGATTTGCGTATTTTTCCTATAGACAACCCTCCCTGAACCCCATTGAAAATTATTATTCGGGGACAGAGTCACATAGGAGACGACCTTCTTCTACTTTTACAAACAGAAATCTGTTGTCTTTAAAGATTAGAGTTATTTCATTGTGGCCTTCCTCTACATCTAACAATTCTTGGCCTTTTATACCATCAAACTTCGGCATATCATTCTGATATAATTACGTATATATTTATACTGTAGCGTTGTTCTATTCAAACACAATCTTTTAGGTCTGCAATTTTTCAAATAGGGTAAGGGTTGAGACCTTAATATGACGTATTCACCTGATTAGTCACAGCAACTTCGATCTCGTTAGAAGTTGCCTGTATATTGGTTTGTTCGGTATAGTTGTGTTTACCCCATGAAACTCTAATATTTGCCAGAACATTGTTTGTACCCAATTTAAGATTGTTGTGATTCAGCTCTATTTCCTTGTTCACATCAAATAATAAGGACTTGGCTTCTTCAACTGTTTGTGGATAAAAGGGTGTCTGTCCTTCAACTATTGAGGCCCAAATTCGATGTTGTATTTTTGGACTTCGTGTCCAGAATAGAATTGCCTTTCTTACAAATTCCAAGCTATGGATTTGCCTTTTATTTGATTTTAACTCGACATGAATTTTCATTCGGAAAACATTGTCATGCAGATTGTATGCCTTTTCCCAACTTTTCGGATGAAAAGTTTCGCGTAATTCGCCGACAATTTTAAAAGTTAAGCTGACAACAACCGGCGAACCTACTTTTGAAGTCTTATGTGATTTAGTTAGCTTAACTTGATTGATCCCGTTTTTTTTATCGTCCAATGGCTGGATATAGTTATGGTATCATTTATATCCTCAATAAGTAGTTCTTTGTATGATGCTTGCGGAAGTATTGGACCTCAAGGACGATCAAGCTGAACTTAAAATTCAAGAAGAGGATATCTCTGTGATGTATATTGTACAACACGAGCTTCTAAATGACAAGAACATTGAATTTGCTGGAGTCGTGCTTAAACATCCACTGCTTAGGGATTATATTCTAAGAATAGCAGCACGAAAGAAGGCTCCAATAGAAACAATTCATGAGGCTACGGCTAACGCAGCTGAAATTGTTAAAGAAATATCAAGCACAATTAAAGCAGCTTTAAAAAAATGAAAGGTGGCCTTATTTCATTGAAGTTCTGTCCCAACTGTGAAACACGCATGAAGCCTAAGTTTGAAGAGGGGATAGAACTATGTCCGAAATGCGGATTTAGTTCGGACAAGGAGAAAGAAGAAATTATCTCAAAAAACCCAACAGCTTCACAAAAATATGCGCACAACTCTAATTCTGTCAAAGTTATGGATTCAACTGCTTTTGACGTCTTACCAACGACTAATATAGAATGCCCGAGATGCAAAAATGATATTGCGTTTTGGTGGATGTTGCAAACAAGGTCAGCCGATGAAGCCACAACTCAGTTTTTTCGTTGTACAAAATGTAATCACACGTGGAGAAATTATGCATAAATAGATATTTTGAAAGCTCTAAGTTTACTTATATACAAATTTAATAATCTGATATTCTAACAACCATTATGCATCTAATGGTGCTTTTGCATCGATAGCAATGTTTAAAATCTCTAGACGAGAGCCAAATCAATGATCATCATGGTATTCATTGCTAAAACAAAATCGCCCGAGGAGTGGAAGGCTGTTACATCAGCAATATCTACATTGGTAGATGAGGCTACTTTTGAAGCCTCGGTAGAAGGTATATCTTTTAGAGGCATGGACCCATCGCATGTTGCACTTATAGATATCTATTGGCCAAATTCCACATTTGAAGAATATGAATGTGATACCTCTTTAAAATTTGGGGTTCGTGTAGATGAATTATCAAAACTGATAAAGAGGGCAGAAAAAAAAGACAAACTAGAAATCACTCTGGCCGAAAATAGCATGTTACACATCAAAATCATAGACGGATATAATAGACAATACAAAATGAGATTGATCGAAAGTGCTGCTACTTCGACACCGCTTCCAAAGTTAAACTTCAACTCAAAAATCGTCTTGACATCCAATGCTTTGGATAAAATCCTATCAGATATACAAGTTGTGTCTGAGTACGTTTCTATTCACTCAAGCCCCAACATCGTTCAATTTTTAGGTAAAGGAGACTCTGGCGAAGCTGACATTAAGTTAGAGTCCAGCAGAGATGAAGGTCTTCAAGAGCTAAGTGTTAAGGAAGAAAGTAAGGCAACATACAGTTTGGACTATCTATCTAAAATAACGAAAGCAGTGAGCGCATCTGGCGGACCAGTAGCAGCAGAATTTTCCAGCAAAATGCCGCTAAGACTAGAATTCAGAATTGCTAATGTCGGCAGAATTCATTTCTATCTTGCTCCGAGAGTGCAGGATTAGCCGAGAATTCATTCTTGATGATCTTCTTGCTTGGTTAACTACTCGATATGTCAGATTACTTTGATATGACATGAAGCTTGTAATGAAGTTCGGGGGCACCGGAATAAATTCCGGGATTAAGATATCCTATGTAGCTGATCTAATAAAAAGTCATAGACTGAATACGCATGATGATATAGTAGTTGTAGTATCTGCAGTAAGAGGAGTCACGGATATGATTATGTCCATATCTGATAGTGTTCGAAAAGGAGACAAATCGTCTATAGAAGCATTTATCACAAATATCCGAAGGATGCACATGAATATTATAAGGCAGTCGTTGGAAGATGAAAATTTGAAAAAGATGGCACGATCCATTATCTCGAAGCTACTTAGCGAATTACGAGATATACTAGAAGGTATGGTGTTGTTAGCAGAAGTTACTCCCAAATCATTGGATTATCTTTTATCGTTTGGAGAAAGGCTATCCACACCAATAGTATGTATAGCGTTGCAGCAAATAGGATTAAAATCTCAATATTTGACTGGCATGGATGTCGGTATTTTAACCGATTCAAATTTTGGAGAAGCACATCCTTTGATGAATACAACTCGACTTAGAATAACACATATGATCGAGCCTCTTTTAAAGGAAGGAATAATTCCAGTAGTAACAGGATATATAGGTAAAGATCAGAATGGTAGCATTACTACTCTAGGCAGAGGAGGATCTGATTATACGGCCACCATCATAGCGTCAAGCATCAATGCAGATGAAGTATGGCTTTGGAGCGATGTAGATGGTCTTATGACAGCAGATCCTAGGATTATCAAGGATGCTAAAGTCCTGACGGAAGTCTCCTTTGCTGAAGCTATTGAGCTCGCTCTTTTTGGTGCTAAATACATTCATCCTCGTACTCTTGAGCCCGTTATGTCTACAAAAATACCTATTCGCGTAAGAAACACTTTCAACGTTGAACACAATGGTACTCTAATTATTGAGTGCCCGAGCAAAGTATCACAGAAGACAGTAAAGTCAATAAGCGCCATCCGTCACACAGCCCTGATAGACGTAAGTGGGGAAGAAATGGTCGGAGCCCCCGGCACGGCTGCTAAGATATTTGAGGTCTTAGCGCGAAGTCGGGTAAACATAATGATGATCTCGCAAAGCCCCTCAGAGTCCAGCATATCAATGGTAGTAAGAAAGGGTGATCTAGACAGAGCAATAACAGCATTAGAATTAAATTTGTTAGGCAAGACTATAAAAAAACTAAATATTAACGAGGACGTTGCCGTCATTGCAGTAGTAGGATCTGCTATGCGAGGAATAAAAGGCGTCGCTGCCAGAGTATTCAGCTCAGTTTCAAATAAAGATGTAAATGTCATAATGATCGCTCAAGGATCTTCGGAATTGAATTTAGCATTCGTAGTGAGGGACGATGACTGCGATAACGCAGTGAGAGCATTGCATGATGAATTCAGACTTGGCAAAGTTGATCTGATGAATTAGTTCTTGTATACTGACCTTTCAGGAAAGGGATAAATGGCAATGAAATTATCAATGACTCAAAGTATGGGACATAATGGAAAACTGTATGTCGTTGGAATAGGCCCTGGTCATCACGACCATATGACAATCAGAGCAAAACAGGCGATAGAAGAAAGTGAAGTCATTGTCGGCTATGATACTTATATTTCGCTAGTAGAGGATTTACTTGTTGGAAAGGAAGTTTTTCGATATCCAATGACACAGGAAGTAGACAGAGCAAACCAAGCTATAGAGCTTGCAGAAAATGGTAAAATAGTCTCTCTGGTTTCATCCGGAGATCCTGGGATCTACGGAATGATAGGTCTAGTATATGAAATTCTTGCAGAAAAGCAATGGAGAAGGGAAGAAGGAATCTACATAGAATGTGTTCCAGGGGTTTCGTCATTGAATTCCTGTGCAGCGCTAGTAGGCTCCCCGTTGATGACTGATTTTGCAGTAGTTAGTATGAGTGATTTGCTCGTTCCATGGGAGCTCATAGTAAAGCGAGTTGAATCCGCTGCGGAGGGTGACTATGTCACTGTCATATACAATCCTGCCAGCAAGAAACGTGTACACCAACTAAGAGACACAAGACAAATTTTTCTAAATTATAGAAATCCTGAAACTCCTGTAGCAATTATAAAAGGTGCGTATAGAGACACTCAGTCGATAGCTATAACTACACTTGATAAAATGCTGGAACATCAAGATATGTTAGGAATGATAACTACAATAATAGTAGGTAATTCCTCGACGTTCAATTATAATGGTATGATGATAAACCCAAGGGGTTATAGGTCCAAATACCCATTAGTTAAGGAATTAGCTTTTTCAAATGTCAATAATAGTGCTACGTCTAGCGATTTGCTGGAGAAGCCCTGACATAATTTAGGGGTAATAAACAGATTTTTTGTGATATAGAAGACGAGCATTATCTGGATGAAATAATCTAACTCGCAAATACAAATGGACTCTTATAAAATCACTTGCTTTCCCTTGAAATGGTTCCGAATAGGAGTTATTATTTTGTCAATATAGACATAAGTAGCATTTTTGATGTCCAAGGGATGGATCTTTTTTTCAACAAAATCACGTTCAACATCTTTGTATTTTGTATAAGTGATGTTACCACCGTATCTGCTCGGTCTCTCTATTATGAATTCCGTAAAAGCATGAAAGATGACGTATCTGACAAGTTCAAGGATAGGATTATTGACTATAACACCTGCAGGACAGAAAGCTTTATTGATTTTTTCTTTAATCAATGAGGAATCATCATCTATCATTATTCCATCTGAGGGCTTGCTTTTACTCATTTTACTAGATATCTTTGTGTCTTGTAAAGCGTCGTCGGCTAATCCTAACTTGATAGGTTCTGAGAGACCAGACAGTAAATGATGATGCACAGAAACAGGTACCTTCCAGCCTAGCCTTGGAAAGATCTCTCTGACTAACACATGGATCTTTCTTTGATCCATACCTGCATGTACCAGGTCTATATCCAACGCTTTTATATCAATAGACTGCATCAGAGGATATAGTAATTGGGAAAGGTCTAGATTGTCTTTTTCAGTTCTGCCCATAATAGTTAGCGAACGAACTGCTCGCGATAAAGTCATTTCCTTGCTAAATCGCACAAGGTTCTTCCAGTAATCGGTTGTATTATCATAGAGTTCGCTCCCAAGTAATACTTTAACACCAGGACAGAAAAATTTGAAGGCTTCAGAATAGTAATTAGATAGATCTCTGATTTTGTCCCAGTTTCCACCTAATTTATTATTGATATAAGTATGCCAATCAGCAAGAAATATAGTACTATCAACCTTAGCCTTAATAAAGTCGTTGATCTTGAAGCCCGTTAGGATGAGGCTACCGACATGCAATTTTCCGGAAATCTCTATTCCAATATAGTGTTTCGGAATTTCTATTGTTTCAAATATAGTCTTCAGTTCATTATATGTAATTACTTCTTCCGTAGGCTCCCTAGCTACCATTTGCATACGACTAAAAATATCCATTTGTCGGAACCTATGAATATGATAGCATGGATTATTTTTTGCTTTCTTCTGCTAAAAGAAACAAGCAGAAGATGTTCAAGCCTAGTATACCAACGTCAAAGCTGATTATAGATACTAAACTATCAATTAAACAACGGTTCAGGTATTGTTTGGAAAGTAGAGTGAGCATATGCTCATTGCTTAATAGTCCGAACATTGCCAAGAGATTATCCCTTCTATGAATTGGCACTGAGGGTTTGTCAATAAAACCGTCTTTGGCCATTTAACAACATAAATCTGGCCGTAATTCCAAGATTCTGTACACTGTCAAATTATATAATCTTAATTAGCCTTTGATAGGTACATATTATGTCTGATGTTTCAAATGGTGAAAAGAACATTGCTACTTTTAGTTGTAACAAGAATTCAGATATCATGAAATGTGCCAAGTTAGTAAATAGTGGAGCGGTCCTTGTCTTTCCCACAGATACTGTTTATGGTATCGGATGTAATCCCTTTAATAATGACTCTGTAGAAAGGGTTTTTAAAATAAAAGGTCGTAACGAAGATAAACCTCTGCCTATTTTAGCGTACTGTATTGAAGACATAGAAAAGATTGTTTCTCTGGGTAAAATAGGAAGAATCCTCGCTCACGTCTATTGGCCTGGCGCCCTTACAATAGTGTCAAATGTCATTGACATGAATTTACCTTCTAGAGTCACCGGAGGAAGAGATACCGTAGGCGTAAGGATTCCAAACAACAGGTGTCTTCTGTCGATGCTAAAACGATGCAGGTATCTAATTGGAACAAGCGCAAATGAGTCAGGGTGTCGGGCCCCTACTAGCACTGCCGAGATACTGTCATCGACGCTCCATGGTTTTGATGCCCTGTTAGAAGGAGGGCCATCATTGACTGGATATGAATCGACTGTCATAAAGGTATCATCTGACAGAGTACATATAATAAGGGAAGGTGCGATCAGATCAGAGGAAATTTACACACTTTTGAAGGGAACTGTCCCTAGTGGAATATAATGATGACGTTTAATCTAATAATAACAACCTTTAAGCATAGCGAGGATGACGCACTAAGCGAAATCCTTGACCTTCTCATGAAGTTTGGTGACACCGAGGCAGAGATTATCAAGACACAGATCTCTGGTATTATTCTTGGGTATACAAGACTTGATCCGACTAGCGTTATCTTGAAATTAAAGTCGTTAATAAACACGGAACCCTGGGAAGTACGTTATATCTTGAGAGTTATACCAGTAGAGCATGTAACATCTACTGATCTTAGACTTATAAGTTTGGTTGTAAAAACTCTAGCCCTCAAAATTCCTGACAATGAAACTTTTAGGATAACCATCGAAAAAAGACATAGTGCAATCAGATCGAATGAAATTATTACAGCCATAGCTAAAGAAATCTCATCCAATAGCGTTGATTTGGATAAACCCGACTGGATCGTTTTAGTCGAAATAGTGGGACAATTGACTGGTGTTTCAGTTATACGACCTTCACAATTATTTAGTTCTGTTATCGAAAAGAGAGATACGGCTATTTTATGATTAAAGCAGCTCTCTCTATAAGATATTCTGCAAAGTTATCGTCGTTCAAGAAAGTTTTGTCCGTCGGCAAACGAATATGGGAAGATATAATGCTTCTCTTTTTCTTTGTAGGATTCAGAATCGACTGAGGTACTACTGGAAATGCCTTCTTGACATAATCACTTGCGATGAATAATTGCTTTTTGTCAGCAGAAGAAGTAACTATACACCAGTAGCCTTGTTCCAGCATGCCAGCGTACTTAAGGGCATGCGATATTTGATTAGTGCATGATAGCCTTAGCAGAAAATCCATTTCCGTACTCTTTGCTATCAGTATATTTCGTTTTTTTGATTCCATTGTGATCTTGAAAACTCCTATTAGATGTTCTATACCGTATATCACATCTGGTGTAATGAACTGCATGAATATGCCGCAAAATGTATTGCGAATTTCATTAATAAATCGGTTGATTTCCGTTCTTGCTATAGGACCTACACACACAATAGAGACAAAGGCACCTCCTATCTTGTACTCGACACTTCTAGCGTGCATCCGAACGTTTTCTCAAATAAATAATATATGCTTTGATACAAGAAGGTAAAAGATTGGCGGATTCATTCTGTGTATAAAGATTTTTAAACACGAAAAGTTACAACTTTTTGTGTTCTTTCCCTCCATGGACTACCGTAACTACAGTAACAATGTCTCCGCATCTAACCACAGTATCATTGCCGTTAAGTGAGGAAGACTCTACCCCATTTATTGCAATTAAGATATTTTCTGTGTCCAGAGAAATTGATCCATTACTTTTTGATTTCAAAAATTGCAACAATTCTCTAAGATTAGTAAGGTCCTTCTCGAACCTGACGGTCGATTCTCCAATAATTCTCTTCGCGCCGCCAAGCAAATTTATGATAATCATTCTATAGTGGTGGCTTATTCTTGCCTGCCGGTTTCATCTTGATCCTGATCTTGGGCAGAGCTTGACGTGTCACCACTGCTGGCGTTTTCTTTACGCTGATATGATGTTATATATCCGGCCACTTTATTTCTCAGTACCTTTGATCTAATAAGCGCTATCGTTTTTATTGCCTCCTTATTAGACTCAAAGTTATCGCCAAATTTATCAGTATATCTTTCCAATATTTCAGCCGAAATTCGTTTTACACGATTCATGTATGAACGATCATAATCAGAGTATTCATTTATATTTATATTTGCGTATTAATTTCGGTTCCAAAAGAAGATGAAGTGCTGTTTCAGTGAAATAAAATCTGATCTTGCAATCTAACCTAGAATGAATGACTTAATCTGCTGGATGATAGTCTACCATCATTGGTTATCTGAATTCTAAAGAATTTGTGTATTTCACTTCCAATACATAATATGTTACTTTAAATTTCAGCGGTTGAACATAAACAGTATTCTATATATGTCTCTGGAAAAGGGTCTTGTAATTGTTTTCACAGGTAATGGAAAGGGCAAAACGACAGCCGCCCTAGGAATCGTCTTAAGGTCGATTGGTCACGGTTTCAAAGTAGGCATGATTCAATTTATAAAGGGAGAATGGCATTATGGCGAGATTAATAGTTCGAAAAGGCTGGAACCAGAATTTGAAATGATTGTTGCCGGTAAGGGATTTGTTGGGATCATCGATGATGACCATCCGTTAGAAGATCACCAAAACGCGGCGAAACAAGGAATAATGTTAGTTAAACAAAGGCTATCTGAGAACTTGTATGATATTCTAATACTAGATGAGATTAACTATGCAGTAAAATTAAATCTCATAAGTGTTAAAGATGTATTAGATATAATCAAATCGAAACCCTACAAAACAAGCTTAGTTCTAACTGGCAATTATGCATCCGATGAAGTCATTGCTTTAGCAGACATGGTTACTGAGATGAACGAGATTAAACACCCGTATAAATTAGGGATCAAAGCCAAGAAGGGGATAGATTACTAGATAAACGATTGTCAATATGACAAGTCTTTTAGAATTTACGGATAATCTCTGTACGAGGAAGATCAATTATAAATCATGGTAAAGTTAAAGTATGTCTCTTATACCGTTTAATTTTACTGATGGTTACTGCTGAAATCAAACGACTTCCTGAAGAGGGTGATATTGTCCTCGCAACAATTAACGAAGTCACTGGACATGGAGCTTACGTAACCCTTGACGAGTACAACCAGACAACAGGTTTTCTACATATTTCCGAAATTGCTACAGGATGGATAAGAAATATCGAAAGATATGTGAGACCTAAGCAAAAGACCGTTTTAAAAGTAATCAGAGTGAATACTTCTAGGGCTGAAGTAGACCTTTCACTTAAGCAGGTGTCTGGCGAAGAAAGAAAATCTAAACTCATCGAAGTAAAGAAGAACGAGAAAGCGTCTGCATTTATGGAAATTATAAAATCTAAGACAAATATGAGTGATCTACAAGTAAATGAAATCGAAGACAAAATTCTTCAAAAGTACGACTATGTATATGATGTTTTTGAGCTAGTCGCAAGAAAAGGCAACAATGTATTGCAAAATCTCAATCTTCCTCAGGAAGTAACCCATGCTATTGAAGAGGAAAGTAAGAAAATACAGATCCCTCATGTAGAGATTCGAGGTGTATTGGATATTTCGGTGAAAAAACCTGATGGTATTGATATAATAAAAAGTATCTTGTCTTCGCTTGAGACAAATAAGGCTGGTGCTAGTGTGAGAGTCACATATATTGCAGCTCCAAGGTATAGAATAATTGTCGCAGCCGAGAATTTTAAAATAGCGGAGAAAACGTTGAATAATACGATTGAGAAAGTGCGGTCTCTTACTGAAAAAAATCATGGCATTTTCAACTTTATACGTGAAGAATCAAAGAAAACCCATCAGCAGTAATAGCGGAATCCTATGAAGCACCTGATTAGAAAATGCTCTTCTTGTAAGATCTACACGCTCAAGTATAGTTGTCCAAAATGTTCATCTTCTACCCACGAGCCGCATCCTCCAAAGTATTCTCCTGAAGACAGATATGCTAGTTATAGAACTATCGATCGTTACAAAAATCCTGTCTACGAATAACCATATTGGGCTGAAAATAAATTTAACTTTGCATTTCATTTTGTCTTGAGTACTGCAACCTGGTGTGCGCTGCATAAGACTTCTAAATTCTACCGATCTTTGATACCCGGTGAACACCTACTACTCCATTAGTATCAAAACAGGGACAGATTCATTGAGAATATAATTTGACTACGAATTTTTTGTTTTGAATCCAGATTTATTACCTAGGAATTTTAGAGGTATTATTTGAGGTCATGTTGCCATAGGTAGTTGAATTTACTATATGTTGTGCACCGATACTTGTTGCATTGGTATTACGGGTCTGATCTATTACGGATCTCATAGCTAAAGATGTATTGCTCACAGCAGATGGAGCTGACGTGTTGTTCACAGCAGATGGAGCTGACGTATTATGTCTTGGAGTAGCTGCAATAATATTTTTTGCTGCAATACTTGTTGCATTGGTATTACGAGTTACATCCATTGTAGATGCCATCAATGCGTTTGGTTCTGTGGAAGAGAGCGGACTGGAGGCCGAGGTATTGTTAGATATAGAGACATTTCCAACGGACTTTCCAATCTGCTGTCCTAATGCATTGCTTTGAAAAACTATATTTGTTGAGAAAAAGGCTAGGGATATCAATGCGATAAGACATAGCGATGACGGCTGCAGAAAAGTTCTGTATAAATCGATTTTCATATATGGACTAGGCTTTCAATCAAATTTATTGCTTTCTACCGTGTATTCTAGGCGAAAGTATAGTGAAATTGATAATGGGCTAGAACTGCATAGGTTATTAAAACCCATCCCGTTTACTTTTAATTTAGAGGCTCTAGAAGAATCGGCTGATTTCTTACATTAATCAGTTGTAGGTATTAATCAATAGAATTTATCAAGGGCTGCTACTTTAGCTCTTCTGTGTTGAGTTATGATAAAAAAGAGAAAGAGGGGATTCTTTTTGCCTCGTTGCATTTAGGGTTCGTTTTTCGTGGTTTACTTTCCGCTACAGAGGCCACTAGGAGTACTTACATCACAACGGTTGCCGTCAAATGTATTGCTGTTGATATTCGGTGGCATTCCATTAGCGTTATTTAAGTCGATTATGTTTTTCATAGCATTGTTATCACTTATCTTGTTGTCTGTACTCTGTTGGTCTATGAATATACCGTTTTGACTACCTTCCGCGGTATTGACTGTAATATCCGCTTTATGGGTGTTTACCAGAGTGATTGCAGCCAAGGGGTTATTGGTCATTATGTTTGTATCCACTTTCACGCCATCGCTAGAATGTGAAGCAAAGCCGATATTGTTACTGTCTATTATATTCTTCTGCACTTGTGCGCCATCAGATCCAGTTGAAAATATTCCGATCTCATTGCCTTCTAGAATCAACGATTTTACTTTGACATTATTGGACCCTGTTACTAGCAATCCAGCCTGGAAGTGACTCACTGTCCCTGGACCTTGAATTGTTACATCGTCGGTGTTAGGAATCATAAAGCCTACCTTTGAACTGCCGGTGCCTGGACCCACTATGCTATGACCGTTTAGATTTACGATAGTTTTGTCTTTACCTACGATTAATCCATCACCAGAACAGACCAAGTTGGATGTTAAGTTAACAGTTCCCGAAACAACTTCTCCACAAGCAACGCCCGTTGTAGTCTCTTTAGCTGGTTGTGCCATAATCGGCAATGGCTGCAATGCTAATGCGCCTATTGCTGCAAATGACACAATCGTCGCTACCATGTATGACATTATAGTTCGTTTCATTCAGAACATGGCTAGAAGGTAAACTATTTATGTGAAACTCTTATTTGTACTAAAAAGATGTATTTACGCTATTAATTGGAACTATCCATTAGTAAAAGTAATTATTCTTCTATGCATTTGTATGTATACTCTCAGCGCCAATTAAGTAACGTGTATGTAATGACATAGAGGTAGATTTAAGTTTTATAGAAGTTACCCTAAATTAAGAGGAGCGCTAAGAATTTTTAACTTACAGCAACAGTCATTATTGACAAATCTCCCCTAAACATAACTTTAAAGCATTGCAATAAGGATTATATGAGTAGAAGCAGAATGTAATGACATAAAACGAAATGAAGGTAGCTATTGCAGGAGCTGGGGTGGCGGGTAGTTATCTTGCTCATGTACTTGCAAATAAGGGTAATGATGTAGAAGTTTTTGAAGCATCTCAAGAGGCTGGCCATTGGCCAGTTTGTGCATGGGCGGCGTCGAAGCATATTCTTAAGAAATTTTCAGAGAAAGCAGGACTCAGGTTTGACGATTATATTTATCACGAGGGCAAAACTCTCAAGATGGAATTACCTGGAAATAAGGTCGAATACCTCGATCTCAAAGGATTAGTTACCTACAATAAGCAGCAATGGGAAATAGATCTCTTAAAAAATATCAATATAAAATATGGTGCGAGATGTACAGCTGAGAAGTTTCCATTTAAGGAATACGATTATGTCATAGACTGTACCGGTCTGCACCGTTCTCTTCTTCCAAAATCAAGTCAGGATTTTTTAATCCCCGCTTACGAATACCTTGTGAAAAATATTCGTCATGTTAGTGATTTTCATGTTATTGGTTATAAAGGTGCCCGAGGCTATTTTTGGTTTTTTCCCTTACAAGATGGAAATGGGTATGTAGGAGCGGGCGATATAGATAAGAAATATTACGGGATAAACGAGTTTTTTGAAGAACATCCGGAAGCTATAGTTGTAAAAAAGGTAGGAAGACCCATACGACTTGCTCCGCCCAAACGAATGGAGCCGTTCTGTCACAAGAATGTAATAGGAGTAGGCGAATCCATAGGTTGTGTTTTTCCAATGTTAGGCGAGGGTATAATCCCATCTCTACTATGTTGTAATATTTTTTTAGAAGTTTTCAGCCAAACTAGCGGAAAGTTCGATGCATGGAAATATCGAAATAAAGTATTGAAAGCCTTCCATTATTATGATGATGTCTACAGAATTGTGAAATTAAAGATCGACGGTAAATTGAACACCATCAAACACTTGAATTTATTGATGAGCATGTACAGGAATATGAAAAAAGAGGAGCTCCGATTTGGGTTTGAAATCAGCTTTGAGAAAATGGTAAGACTTGTAAATGCATTATGAGGGGGTAGTTGTATTTTATTGATCATCCCTGCAGTAACAAGGGAATTGGTTGATGTCGCTATACTAGATGCAGCAATAACCAATTTTCGTAAATTGTGTGGTAACCTGGCCTGAACAGCATGTCTTATGATGACTTTTCGCTGCTAAAGGAGCTTTTACTATTGACTTCTTTTTTATTCTCTCCTGTGGGGATTGTTGCGTAGCTATCTTTCCGTCTCATTATTTTCAAGAGATAACTTCTCATCTGCTGCTTCTCCTCTTCCGTTACCCTTCCATCAATCAAGTCGATCAGGAATAAATTTATTGTTGCTCCTATTTGGTTTTGACTAAACAGTGCCTCTGCCTCTACACTGAATTGATTTTTTCTGTGCCAGAAGCCTATTATCATACCAAGTGGAACATATATTATCACAAAAACGATCGCAAATATCCATATACTATCAAAAATGGAATGGACAGCAGGAACTTTGTCTATTAGTAGTTTATATTGTATAGTAACGAAGTTGGCAAATGTCATTAAAAAAACTAGATAAATGCTGTGGCCATTTCTGAAATCGAGCCAGCGTCTTTTAATCCAGTTATTGCTACCTGGTCTGAAGTATTTCGGGAATGAGGTCTTGGTCAATAAATACCCATCTACGAGCCGTAATTTTTTCCTTTTGTATAGTACTATTCAAGGGTAAAATATCACTATAAGTTACATAATTCAATTGGACATGCATTATATAGAATAATCTCAAGGTTGGTGATTGTTTAATATAGATCGTTGGATTTCTTGTGATTTTTAACTAACATGTAATTGTAGCTGCTTTAATTAACAGGGCGCAATTAAATATTTGAACAGATAGCTTGCAAGAAGTAACTAAACTAAACCGTAATGGACTTACTATCTCTACTCTAGGCTCGCACTGCTCCCTTCAACTTCTCAAGGGAGCAAAAGATGAGGGTTTTAAAACACTCCTGATTTCTGAAGAAAGCAGGCTTGGCTTTTACCAGAGATTTAGTTTTATAGACGATATATTTACAGTAAAGAACTTTAAAGAATTTTTGGCTGAATCATGTCAACAGTACCTTACAAGAAAAAACGCGATACTTATCCCTCATGGAACACTAATTGCGAGTTTGGATAATGAACAGATTGAGAATATAACTGTTCCCATTTTTGGGAACAGATGGATACTACGTTGGGAAGCTGACCGAAAATTAAAACAAAGATTAATGGAGGAATCAGAATTCAGAACTCCAAAAATGGTTGAAACAAAAGAACAGATTGATAAACTGTGTATAGTCAAATTACATGGTGCAGCAGGTGGCCGCGGCTATTTTTTAGCATGGAACAAAGAAAGTTTTGAAAACGCTGCAACCAAACTGATCCAAAGTATGGTCATCAGAAGTGAAAATGAGTTATATATTCAAGAGTATGTTATAGGCGTACCGGTATATCTACAATTTTTTTATTCACCAATCACACGCAAAGTAGATCTTATGGGAGTAGACAGAAGATATGAATCCGATATTGATGCTCTAGCAAGAATCCCTGCTAAACAACAGTTAGAAGCATGCATAGAACCTTCCTACAATGTTATAGGGAATTCTCCGCTTGTCTTAAGAGAATCACTTTTACCAGAAATATATTCAATGGGTGAGAAATTTGTAGAAACAACAAAACGACTCGTTCATCCTGGAATACCTGGGCCGTTTTGTATAGAGGGTGTGTATGATCGTGATGGAAGGTTTACTGCTTTTGAATTTTCTGCTAGGATCGTTGCCGGAACAAATATCTTTCTGGATGGCTCGCCTTATTCGGGATTGATTTTTGATAAGCCTATGAGTATGGGAAGAAGAATAGCCAGTGAAATAAAATTGGCTCGAAGAAAGGCTAGCCTAAGGATGGTACTTACATAAAAAAAGCGCCAAATAATGGCGTGCGTAAAGAAATCTTGCTTTGGACATAAACTTTTCATTTTAAAATTTGTTGTTGTAGTGATAGGTATTCACATGCTATCTGTGTTTTGACTATTAATATCATCATAACACTGCTCTATCAATTCATAACATATTAGTTACCATATTTATAACAACGACGCGAAAAATAGAAATATCATACATGTTGGATTTTATGTGGGTTGCTTAATATTAGTATTTTCCGGTATTTGATGGTGAAAACTTTACTGATCTAGGCTTCATAGAAAAAACACTATGTTCCACACGCGTATTTCATGAAGAGATCGGAGGAAAAGTGTGGGAAAGAGCTATAAAGCTTTACATATTGTGGACTTGGGCCGGACGCTCAAACTATATGAAAAAATATAAAGTGCTCTGTCCCTAAGATTAGCAATATCGTTTTGATGAGGAATTTCCTACTACTTGAGTGACAAAACCTACTGCCTATCTGAATAAGGAGTGATGAAAACCTGTTGTAGGGATCATGAAATAGCCTTTAAATAACATGTCTGAGATTTGTGGTAGATTTAACAATCACCTATGTTACCCAAGTAGTAGAAGATTCAGAATTTAATATAGCATAGATTCGTGAAGAGTCGTAGGAAATCCGTGCTTGTATGGCAATAATAAGAGAGATTAGCATCATAACAGATGCCAGTCTTCTAGATGCATTGCTAGGGACTGAACGATTTTCCATAAAATATCCTGTCGATAAGCTCAAGGGAAAACAGGCATAGTACCAAAGGCCATCTTCTAATATAAAATAGCCATTTCTTTGCTTATGAGATGATATAAGAGAATATTCGAAACTTTTACTATTATTCAACCGCCTGTCATTTTGGTAAAGTTATTGCTTTTTCCTATAGTCTTTACATATTCAATATTTGAAAGAGCAACAATTGCAGAATCCCTAACCTCTTTGCTGTCGTCATACAGGGCCTTTTCTAGTACACTGCGACTAGTTTCGGATCCTATAACTCCTAAAGCTATGGCCGCCTCGTGACGTACAAATGGATTGGAATCAGTTTGCACTGCCTTCGAAAGTGGCTCAATTGCACTCGTGAAGCCTAATTGTCCCAGCGAAAAAGCTGCTTCATGTCTAACCAATGCATCATTGTCATGTTCAAGTATACCCGCAAGTTCCCTGACTGAGCTTTCTCCAGAAATGCTTGCAATTATGCAAACTGCCCGAGTTCTTATCACAGTGTCGCTGTGATGAAGCAAATTTTTAAAATAATGGTCATTTTGTTTTTCAAATTCCTTTTCCATTTCTCCAAGCAGTACTGTTCTATTATAGGATAAATTCTGCATGACTGTTACGTATAAGCAATAAAAATATAGTAACTTAAAGATATCTGTCACATGAATCCACGAGCCTAATATTAAATCTATTTCGATGTTCCTGCCTTTACTCAGCATGAAACGCCTAGCTTAATTTATTCCTAAGATGCTCGATAAACTAAAGAGAATAGTATACCTTGTCTTACACATATGTTTTGTAAGGAATAAAAATTTTAATTTAGTTGCAGGAGTGTATCTTTAATAATAATGTCATTTATATTGGCTTGACATTATGCGTTTAAGATACTGGCGCTTAGGTATCGCCGAAGTAATGGAAACCAAATATCCCACAGAAAAAGCTAATCATTGGGAAATAAAATGCGTATTGGGTGAATATCAACATTTTGGGGTATTCTGGTTTAAATACGGAACACCATTTGATAAGGAACCGATTTATGGAATATGCTTTTACTATAACGATATTTCTAAACAAACGATTAATGATATTTTGGAATTTTTAAACTCAAAATTCGGCGGGAAAGCACTCTTTCGTCAAAGTAGAGTGTTTTTACAAGGCTCAAAGGAATTTGCTGATCCGAAGTCTATAGGAATGCTTGCAAATGAATTGAGTTTGAAATTTGGAGCTCCGGTTGAAATAACTATCGAGTTTGAAAAAGTAACAAAAGAAGAACAAGAAAAAAATGCTTTTAATTTTCCGCTAGGTAAGGGATTGCCTGTAGAAGGACCTGATTAATGGAGCTGACTTGATTCAAGGAAAGGAGGTAAGTAATGGTCTACTTTACAATTTGAAAATGATCTATAAAATCGGGGTTGGTACGCGGTTTTTTACTGACGAGTTGTAAAATTGATATAACTGCATCAACTATCATCTGAAACGAGGCCATGCAAAGTATAGATAACGAAGAAGGAGTAAGGTTATTAATCAGTTCCAAAATTCCTGAATTTAATCGATGGAGAATGAATAATTTAAATATTACCCCCCACATAAGCGGTAAGGATTTCTCTGGAGCAGATTTATCCGGAGCATACCTTAACGGAGTGATTGCGGAAGATACGGAATTTTTGCACTCTAATTTATCAAAAATAAATCTAGTTCAGGCCAAATTAAATGGGAGTAGCTTTGAGGGGGCTAATATGACTGAGGCTCTGTTTATGTATGCCGAGATGAAAAAGTGTATCCTCGTGAATGCCAACATGAGCAGAACAAATTTCATGTTTGCAAACTTGCAAAACTCAGATTTATCAAGTAGCAAAATTTTTAGAACGATATTCGTGGGGTCTGATCTCCGGGATGTTATATTTTCTGATATCGATAGGAGTCAAATGTATCTAAAAAATGCTAAAGTAGAAGGAAGCTTATCGAACAAAAGTAATTCTCCTGTTAACGGACCGTAATTAAGCATACTCTGGTTATGCATTACAATCATTATTAGGCAGATCATATGGCACACTAAATTTTCTTTGTAGTTTAGCCTCTATTCCAATAGTTTTGATGCTAATTCAGGTTTTTGTATGCTGATCATTTTTGAAAGCCCGTTCATATAATTCTTGGCAAATGTAGTTACAGGTTGTGATGAATACCAGATACATCCTAGTACTTGGCAGTCATGACAGCTTTGCGCTATATGCCATTCTGGGGCGTCCCAAATTTCATCAATGCTTTTTTCTAATAAATTGTAAACATTTTCAGGTTTGTTGAACTTCCAACATGGGACCATAACTGTGCCATCACCATTAACAAATACGCTTTTCCATACACCGCATTCTTCAAAGATGGCCCGTCCATGAGATATTATCTGTTCAAAATATTGGGATGGCATCATTACATGAGGAGAATCGTGCTTCTTTATATAATCAAGTATGCTCTCGCATACTTTTACCATTATTTGCTTTTCTGGCATAAGAGTATAGTTAACATCACTTCTATCTTCAACGAACGTCAAAGAAACCGCATTTGAGCCTAGTTCCTTTGCCCTTTCAAAATATGTCTGATCAATGAACTCTTCAGTGTTATATTTCGTTATTACACTATTAAAGTAGTGCGGGACATTTTGGGTGTCTAGAAGATTTATGTTATTCATTACCTTGTTAAATATATGAGGAGAAACTCCTCTCACCTTACAATATGGTTGTTCATATACCGAGTCTATACTGCATGTTACGAACTGAATATATTTTTTGAGTTCATTTAAATCAATTGTATCAAGAAGAGAGCAATTGGTAATAAGCGTAATGGGGACATGTAAATGGTAAAGATACTTTACCAGTTCCATGAAGTCGGGTCTAGATGTCGGTTCCCCTCCTTCTATAATGCCCCAGATACAGTACTTTGAAACCTTGTCAAATACTGATTTCCACTGATCTGTGGAAAGATCATATTTCTCAGCTCGGTGTATCTGTCCTTTCTTATCCGGATCACCAAAAGGGCACATGGGACAGTAGAAATTGCAATAATGGGTCATGCTGAAAACTCCAATTAACGGGCGTCGCTTGCCTATTATCCTGTTACCTGACCATTTTGCTACTAATTTTAATGTGCGACTAGTATCTATAACCATGATGAATGCCGCTCACAGCAATTCTTTAAAGCTTTTGTATTCGAGCTTAAACTTGAACAAAGGTATTGCATTCATTAATATGAACTATTAGAAGAGCCTTAAAAGATAAAAAGGCTTTGACTCTCAGTGATTTAGATATCCAGTCGATCCCTTTGATATGATAATATAAAATATGTTTTGTAGATATCAATAATTGCTTATCTATGAATATAAAGAAATCGGTCCTTTTACGCATGCTAGATACGATTGCAGACCTAGTATATCTGATCAAAGAATATGATATCGAATTTTTAGAATATAAACAAAAGTCCCCGTGTTACCTCTGACGATAGAGGAGCTTGTACCACAAAAAAATCAATTTTTTGCGTCTGAAGGTCGATTAAAGCTCTAGAAGCCGCGAATAGATACTTGTCTCCATAGAACCGATCTATGTCCTATTTCGAACCGAAAAAGTTTTTTGGTAATATTTTAGTATATAGAAACCTTAGTGACTAATTTGAATATGTATATGAATAATTTAAACGTAGTAAAGCGAATGGAAATTCAACTGATGTGGAAACAATAGTAACTGAGTCGCTACTAGACATCTCTCTAGGTTATACCTTCAATTCCAAATTACATACGGGAAAGTCAATATGTTATTTGTACTCATGTTTACGATCCTATATTGATTACCATCCCAATATGGAACCTTGTCAAACCTATTAGCAAATTTATTATTTGCTTGTGAATGGATAGTGTTTAAATTATACGACGAGATCAAAAACTACAGGATTTGCAGGACGTTATCTTGTCTGTACTCAATATTAAGAAGTACTTTTACGAAACAGATTTTCGCCATGCATTTCACCTCAGAAGACGACCGCGTCATTCAGTCAGAGCGGTAGATGATATTAGCTTTGAAGTTGAACGAGGTAAAGTGTTTGTTCTTGCAGGTGAGTCAGGATCTGGCAAAACCACTCTAGCAAAAATAATCTTGCGAGCAATTGATCCCGATAGTGGCTCAATCATATTTGATGGCGAAAATATCACGACATACACGGGTAAGAAATTAAAAGAATTCCGCAACTTTGTACAGATGGTTCATCAGGATCCTTATACTTCACTCAATCCCAGAATGAGAATAATGGACATCATCATGGAACCGTTGAATATACACGATAAACAAAGTTCTAATGAGGAAAAGAGAGAAAAAGTTCTTTCGTCTCTTGAGGACGTACGATTAGAGCCAGCCCAAGTGATTGCTGAAAAATTTCCATATACACTTTCTGGAGGTCAAAGGCAGAGAGTAGCTTTGGCTAGAGTCCTAGTTATAAGTCCAAAATTAATAGTTGCAGATGAGCCTGTATCGATGCTAGACGTTTCAGTCAGGGCTGAGATATTACAATTGATGAAAAATTTGAAAGATAAATTTAAAATTTCTTTTCTTTATATAACTCATGATCTCTCTACTTCAAGATATATAGGCGATGATATTGCTGTAATGTATGCAGGCACAATAGTGGAAAGAGGCCCTATAGATAGAATTCTATTAAATCCACTTCACCCTTATACTCAAGCTTTAACTGATGCAATTTTCCAACCAAATATGGGTAATTCAAATAATGAAAGAAAGATTAGGATTAAACAATCTGAGGTATCTTACCCTCCTGATAACTATACGGGATGCAGATTTTTTTCTAGGTGTCCCTATTACATGAATAAATGTACAAATGAACCTATTCTGACGGAAAGCAATGAAAAGGACCATTATGTGTCTTGCTTTCTCTATCCCTAGTAAGAAAATGCGCATTTATTGCATTCATGATCTAACGATACGGAATGACCATAGTGATCCCCATTATCTATAGTATAATATTTCAATTGGATCTTCAACCCTATATCCAACTCAAATGACATTAATTATTTAATATAAAATAGATAGGATATACTCTAGTATCCAATATTTTATTTGCTTATTGTTTCATTTAGCTCTATCTTTGGGGAGTGCTTGTATCTTACGATCTGTGATGCTCCTTGATGTGGATATACACCATAAATCAAGTTTGCTTTCGCTACCGTAGAATCCTTTAACGTAACCATAATTATCTGGCTATCTCTTGCTCTTTCTTGTAATATGTTTGAGAGTCTTTCGGTATTTTGAGCGTCGAGATGTGCATCTATTTCGTCCATCAAATAAAACGGTGAGGGCTTGAGAGATTGTAATGCCAAGAGAAAGATTGTAGCGGCCATGGTCTTTTCCCCCCCTGATAAAGCTGTTGATTCGCGAACAGGTTTATCTGGAAATTGAACCATCAGAAGGATACCCCCAGCAAATACATTATCAGCATTCTCTAGCTCCATCCAGGCTGAACCTCCTTCACCAGTTACTTGGGAAAAAGTTTTCCGAATATCAGTATCGACCTTCTTAAAGGCGTCCATGAACAAAGCTTTTTTTTCTTTGTCTATTTGTTCAATAAAAAAGACTATGGAATTGCGTTCCGTTTCCAATTCATTCTTTCTTTCTGACATACTGCGATATCCTTGTATAACTTGAGTATAACTTTCATTGGCTCGCAAATTAATGCTATTTTTTAAATTGTCGAATTCCGAAGTGAGCTCTTTAAATATCACATCAAGATTGTCAAAATAATCCATACAAGACTGTGATGTGATTCGGTATCCGAAAGAGTTTAAATCATTTGTGCATTTTATCTGTTTTGTTTCAAGTTCTGTAATATCCTTACTCAGTATTGCGTTTTCCTTTTCCAAATGGTTGTATTCTCTAGAGATAGCTCTTTCATTCTCGGATAGCTTCCTTATTTTTTCCTCATATTCTTGGAAAATCCCGTGTGAGTCTCTGGACGAGTCTATTATCTTCTGTTCCTCATCTCTTGCATCTCCTAGTTCTTTCTCAATTGACTCTAATTTGATACGAAGGTCTGTTGATTTAATCAGCTTTAGATTAGCCTCAGTTTTTAGCTGCTGCTGTTCTTCATCAATCATCATGAGGCGCCCTTCACTATTTTGGAGTTGGCCCTTTGATTCAGTAATAGAATGAAGAATATTACGTATTTCATTGTCTCTTTTATCTATGAAACTCAAAGTATCATTTCTTTCTTTATTGAGATCGAAGAGCTTCTCATCTTTGACTGTGGCGTCATGTATGCTCCTTAGTTGTCCCATGATCCTCGTGATAGAACGTGACACAATCTCTAATCGCCTCATGTATCCATGCAATTGATCTTGAATACAATGGTACTCTGATTCTATTGATACTCTATGAGATTCAATATCTTCAAGGTCCTTAGTCCTACTGTTTATTAATATATTAGTACTCGAAATTTGATCGGCGAGATTTTTAATATCGTTTTCTATTCTGAATCTTTCAGTTATGAGGTGATTCATTTTTCTGAAATTTTCATCCAAATCGGATTTTTTTGTTTTTATCATTTGCGTTAATTCGTCCATAGATAATCTGAGGGAATTTACAGAGTCGCTAACAATAATTGATCTTGTTAAATCTGAAATTTTAGCGTCAAAGTTGAGAGAAATAGATCTTACAAAAGGCTCAAAGAGTTCACCTTCCGCTGTTACTGCCCTGTATCCATTTTTTGCCAACATATAAGCTGTAGAGGCAAACCTAACAAGATAAGTACTACCAAATAGAAAAATGACGAGTGCCTTATAGTCTGAATGTACAAAATCAGCCAAATTACCGATGATATTTAGGTCATTCTCAAAATCACCGGGCAGATCTAATTTCCTGTAGTTATACCGGACGTCAAGATTCAGGGGAATCAGTTTAAGTCTAGGGAGCTTCTTTAGTTTTGCATATTCTGCAATTAGAATCATTGATCTTATATCGTCAACTACCAAAGATTTCATTAAGTCTATCCCTATTGCTGCCAGTACAGGTTTCTCATATTGTTTGTCCCATTTTAGGATATTATGAAGCAGCCCTCTAATCCCGAATCTTTCTGTAGACTTCATCAATTCCACAATAGCAATATCCTCGCTCCTTTGGTCTCTAGCGACATTTGCTTCGACTTCAAACTTTGTGGTCAAGCTGCTAGCCTCAAGTAGTAATTTAGAGGATCTGGCCAGCTCGGTTTCAACTGGATCTCTGATCGAGTTTTTCTGGTAAATCTCCAAATGTGTTATGGCATCTAATCTTTTATTCTTAACGTGTAAATGTTTCAGAAGAGCCGCAACTATGTTGCTACTTTCTCCTAATTCCTTCTTTGTAGACTCCAAAGTGGACTCATGAAATTTGATCTTATCAACTAGTGTTTTTGACCTTTCCTCCAAGCGTGCTATAGAGACGCTCATATTATTTTTCAATTCGGATAAGCGTTTAAACCGGTATTCTAGCCTTTCTCCAATTTTAGAATACTTGCTTTTCTTATCTGTGAGTAACTGGATTCCCTCGTTTGTTTCTTTTAATCGTTTTTGCAATGCATTAATTTGCGAGGATAATTCACTCAAACTATTTGATTTTTCTTCAATCTGCGAACGCAAAATGAGCACATTTTTGTTTACATTTTGTCTTTCGATATCAAGAAATTGAATGCGCTTGTCAATCTGCAAAAGCCGCTGTTCGGATTCATTTAATTCTGCCTTCTTTCTTTCTGCGACATATACAATGTTTGTTATCTTGCTTCCAATCTGGGTTTTGGTCTTATTCACAGCATCAATATCTTGATAGAATTTTGCCTTTTCCGTTTGCAGTTTAACTAATTGTTTCTGAAGATCCTCAACCTGACTAGCTAACTCTGATGCCCGCAATGTATTAGAATTTAATATGTTTTGATTGTTCGCCAGATTTGTCTTTATTGCTCTAATTTCACTAGATAGCCTTATAGCTCCAAGCCTCTTCATCTCTGAATCTAGTGTTTCATACCTCAACTGAGAGTTTCTCTCTTCTTCTAGCTCATCAATACGCTTTCGGATTTCCCCGATTTTTGCAAGTGCGACTTCTAAACGCTTATCTGATTCATCCAATTGTTTTAGAGCTTCTGTTTTCTTTTCGTCAAAATATGATAATCCGACAATGTCTTCTATGATGTGTCTACGCTCTTCTGGGTTAATCTCAGAGATGCGTGTTATCATCCCTTGTTGGACAACATTCAGCTTATTTGGGACAGCTACCACAATTTCTAATAATTCTGTGATAACGGACTTGGAAGACCTTTTGCCATTTAGAATGTACTGGCTTTCTCCTGTTTGTCCTTCCATCTCCCTCACAATCACAACGGCGTCGCTGTCGACAGGTATACCTCTGTCTGAGTTATCTAACGTGATGCTTACACGAATTAATCTGTGTCCATTGTTTTGTGCATCGTGGAACAAAGACTGCAATTTATTAACTCGCAATGCTTTGGGGCTGTTTTCCCCAATTGCAAATAATATGGCATCCAAGATATTGCTCTTTCCAGAACCGTTTGGACCGGTAACTGCAACCAATCCTCTATCAAGATTTACCAATTTATTTTTAAATCCGAATGACTTGAAACCGTATATCTCTAGTTTTTTTATGTGAACCAAAGGTTATTTATATAAAGCCTCCCTATCGTTGTTATATGTTTTCCCATTTTGGGTACAGGCGAATTAATTCTTCTATAGATTATTCCGCTGAAGGAGTTTGCACGATTTATAAGACCTCTCCAGATCGCTATTTAGATTAAAATTAAGTCCTGCATATATATACATATTAGAGTAAAGCTATGCATATCTACTGCCATGCTGCTATTCAGGCCCAATCATGATTCACAAGTATGCACTATGCCTACCTGCCAACATTATATTAGGAGTCTCGTTAGCTCATTCTAATTATCATTGATTCGATTTACTCACACTCTTATTGGTTGCTGCAATTTGAATTATAGATGCTTAGTGCCAATTTCAATAGCATTAGGAGCGCGTTAGAATTATTATTGTATTTTGCTTTCCTGATTCTTTCAAGTTAACTTGGATGTAATCTGAAAAGTACACTTTGCCAACTATATGGCCCTGTATTTGAAAGCCACACTCTAGGGCAGTTGTTAGGATTTTTTTGTATTCTTCGCTTTCGTTGTTTAGATTTGTCAGAATCTGGATCGATCCATTAGTAGATAATTTCGAACGTAGTAATGTAAGCAGAGGCGCCAAGTACTCTTTGCTCTCTCTAATATTTGCTATCATTGATGCTTGGGATAAAACGATAAGAAAATTATCAATAGAATTATCTATAATATTAGACAGCAGCTTATGTGTATCACCCCAAAAACACACTGCATTAGGCGGATCTAAATCAGCGAATTTTGACTTTGCATTTAGTACAGCAAGCTGATCTTTGCCGATACCGATAAAGTATTCCGTGGAGTTGTTTGCAGCAATTTGTTCTAATACGTCTTCTTTACCCATCTCTATTTCTAGGTTAACTTTGTGGTATAGCTTCCTAGCCTTTGCAATTGTTCTGTTGAGGTGGGTAGAAGGGTTTCCTTCATGGAAGAACTGATAAACTCTATTCCATCTCTGCCTAAAGATATTAGGAAAGTGTCGCATATGGATAATTTGTTTGAATAGATCGTTTTGGGCAAAGTCAGAAAAAAAAGCATCGGTCCTGAAGACGGCCTCAAGTTTTGGCAGGTAGAGCTCTTCGTAAAGGTTGCTTACTCTTTGCCAGGCCCTTATGGGATCTGAGCCCATGTATGTTACTGACAAATCTGCTAGCCATAATACCTCTGCCAACAGTTTTACTTTCCCTTCATCTTCTCCTCTTTTTTTTAGCTCTTCCATCATACCAGAAAACCTTTCTTGGGCAAGGCTTTGTTTAGAATAGGGAAAATCAGTATGCCATATAATTGCCTCTATAATAATACTTTCCACAGGCCTTTCATCTTCGTTCGTTAACATTACGTATTCAGGATGAGTCGTAGAAAATTCGATCGGTGGAAGGAAAGATGACTTGGATGCCCTGAAGTAGTTTTCAAATTCAGCAATAGTCATTGTAAAATAAGCATCATGAATTTTATTTTTAGTTATCTCATTGATGGTGCTCACGACTTTAGGGCCTACTGGTTGAGACATTTTCTCCCCTACCCCGCTGTCCTCTTCATCATCTATTCTTTTATTATAGCTGAGTGCGCTGCTATTATGAGTCATAGAATAGTTGGATTTGGCTAGAGATTTTGTACCAGTTTGTTCCGGATCATAGTCATGCAATAGACCAGCTACCAAAAGTAATTCATAGTCTCTAGAAGAGAATTTATGTTCATGGAATTCCTTGGGTAACATCTGTAAACTCAGGTATGATACTTCAAGACTATGATGGAAATTGTGGTATCTAGTTGAGCCCTCCCCTAGACCTTGTTTGGTATATGAATTACTCATAAATCGCAAGAGCAATCTGGTTTTATCTACCTTATTTGTGGGAATGCCTTTTTTTATTGCAATATCCAACAATGCATTAATTAGATCATCATCATTTACGTTAGCTAGGTTTTCGTTAGTATAGTCGATATTATGTTTTCTTGCTCCGGGAAAATGCTTAATTATTTGTTTATATACAATTCTAAGAGGCAGACTCTTGTTAAGATAAACAGCTACACCAGTTAACCTCCAAGGGTATTGAATCCTTGGTTTTTCATGTTGGATTATTTCTGATGCGGCTGCAACAAGTTTTTTATTAAGATCGGCGATCAGATAGTTTAATTCTACATTATCGATCATGCTTGTTGCTTTGTCATTCACGTCACTGACTCGTTGAGAGTTGATAACTAGCCATTGTGGTATCTTTACTCTGTAGCGGTATCTCTTGCGATTTTTCTGTCCAGATTCTGTTCTGGGGATTAATTCCTTGAATGTTATAGCTACATTTCGCTTTCCCCATAGAAATGGAAGATCTTTATCCCTCACTACTTGTAATATGATTTCCTTATTTTTAACTTGGAGTCCAAGTAAAATATTCCAGTATTTTCCCTTGTCAAGCCAGAAAGGACAGTGTGTTTCTTTATCCCAGAAATCAATTGGGCCTAGAGGTACGTATCCGTGTTCATATTCTCTAGTTTTAGGATTATATGAGCGGTGTTCGTAATCTCCTATACCAGAGTCTATGATCCTAGCTGCATCTCTTGTCGAATTTATTGTATCGACTGATTTGGTGAACTCCTTATATGCCATTATTCCCCATATGGCACCCAAAGCGCTAAAGAGTGTGAATAATTCTCCAACAATATCGATCTGATCATAAGCAAGATATCGAGGAGCTAAAGGAATACCAAACCAGCCAGCAGATAACATCCCGGCAAAGGCAAGTGTGATGAAGAGCCATCGTGCAAGATCATTGTAATATAAACTAAAAGATCTACCTTTGGTATCTTGGATATGTTCTATATTGTTTAGACCAGATAATGGACCTTCTTTTTTTTCTTCTGAGGTAAATCTCATACCTATCTGCCTCCTGTGTTTATTATTCCTAATATTTTACTCTACTCTAGCATTTCGATTATATGGATAGACATGTAAAACTATACTGCAGCCGTGTAAAGAGACCTTAGGTGTATTCGGAAGGTCTGAGCAGTGTAATTTGTTCATTCCTATTATCACAAGCATATCAATGTATGTAATATCTCTCTATATTACATTGACTGTATAAAGATAGTACAAAAATATTTCTAATCTGCTTAAATTGTCTCCAAGCTCTCGAATCTACCAATATATATGCAATCATGTCTGCCGATGTTACCTCTTTCCTAACGGATAGTAGCAACATGGCCAACTCTTTTCTGCCTTAGAACATTTGCAATATTCCGTTTACAGATGGCTACATTCTCCGGATACAAATCGATTCCGCAGAAATTCCTGTCGAGATTCGCGCACACTATACCGGTAGTTCCTCTTCCCATAAATGGATCTAGTACCCAGTCTCCTCTTGATGTTGCAAACCTAACTATTCTAGAAATCAAGTCCTCTGGAAATATTGCAAAGTGTTCGCTTCCGCGATGAGATTTTGTAGATATTTCCCAGACGTTTCCTGGATTTTTACCCTTTGAATTACATACTGCAAATATCGGATAATGTTTGTGATCGCCCACTCTTTTTCTTGTGACATGCCTTTTGAACTTTCGATAACAGGTGGGACAATATTTTTCAGGATCATAGCCGTAGGCAATTGCTATCTGGCTTGTCGATGGGAGTTCTGCGAAAGGCGTTGCTGCACTTGATTTGCTTATGACTTCTCGTATTTTCAACATCCGCCCTTTGTCTGGGTTTACTGCTTGGTATTGGATTCTGTCGGCCCTAGGCAATTTGTTTTTAAGATTTATCGCTTCATTGCCCAGTCTCCTTATGCTGTCCATATCAGTATAGCATCTTTTATTTTTTGATAAGAACAGTAACGATTCGTACGCTTGTGCAAAGTTTATTTTCGAACTGCTAGAGATGTTATTTTTTTTATACCATACTATATCCTCTCGAAAAGTGTAGCCTCCATTTTCCACCAATTTTAATGCTAACCTGTGAGGAATTAACAATTTTTGGTAATTACGTCTAGTATCGCCAATTATAATCCACAAACTGCCATCTTCTCTGAGGAGATCCTTACAAATCAAAAAAATATTAACGAGTTTATTGATGAAAACACATTCATCATTCTCTCGTCCTATTTCATACGGTGAATTGCCATAGTGCCTATGCCCAAAATATGGTGGAGAAGTTATGATGATGCGGTATTTGTTTTTATGTTCTAAACTTCGAGACATTTTAGTTAATAGGCTAAAACTGTCTCCCTGACAAATGTGATTATCATGCGCAACCATGAATTGATCAGATCTATATATGATAATGAAATAGATATCTATATTATATATTTATATATATTGTTAGATAGTATTCCTACAATAATCTCCTTCCTCCAATGTTATCGAGATTCATTAAATAAGCTATCATGCTATTGGTACAAACAGGATACTCATCTTTCGGTTCTAGTTAGTTCATAGACGAATATATATTTGGGCATAATCACAAAATTCAAGCAGATTATAAGGGCCGGTGGTCCAGCCTGGTTAAGATACCGCCTTGACATGGCGGGGATCGTTGGTTCGAATCCGACCCGGCCCAATCCAAAAGTGCATGTTTTTATACGGCCCAGAGAACTAAAATATTAGCAGTTATGCCAAAATCCAGTTTGCAAAGTCAAGAATATCATCAGTCCCTAGAACCATAGCATTCTCGATAAAAACAGGAGATGGGAACGGTAAACAACCTGTCATTAGTAAATATACTAGGGAAACAACAGACGACAGAGGAGACAATACAGTATTCTCATGATAGACCTTCTTTGTATAGGACTACAAAGAATATACAGACAATCGTATTTTGTCAAATAGGGTTAAATCCAATATTTACAGATTTGTGCTAAGTACTTTATTAGGTACCATAAAGTAAAACGCAAGCAAACAATCTTGGGAGCCATTGCTAAAGTACTGAAGCCAATAATAGGAGGAGATTGATTATTCAATTGAGCCTATTCCCAGAAAATGATATCATTACAAAAGAAATGGACTCGTGGAGCGGGTTTTCAGATAGTCTTCAAACAGAAGAGGATAGAAACCTATTCAAAAAGATGTTAAATGACTGTTTAAAATATGATATCATCATTTAAATAGAAAGTTTTAACGATTAAGTGTATGAAAGCCTATATACTGATCAAATATATGCCAGATAGTTCCGCTGTTAGTTCAAAAATTTACAAAGTATTTCTTAACCAAAGAAAAGCAGAGGAAGAAGCAGAGAAAGAGAAAGAAAGAATGGATGAGGAATATGCCGAATATGAATTAGAGCCACAAGGAAAGCCAACTATTGACATACAAGAGTTTGAGGTTACAGAATGATCTCATGGCTTTGTTATTATCACAACAAAAAATGATTGACTGGCTAATATCACAAACTTCTAAAGAAAGAGTCTATTGAGATAAGATTACTGTATCAATATTTTCGATTAAACTTAGCATTTTGGTAGTTATGGTAATGAGTGAATTCAGTTTGGTCATTTGTTATACTACGTACTTGTATCCAGAAACCTAGAAAGTTTTCATCTTTCCTCCTTTTTTGCACTTCAGACTAAAATTAGGAAGAAATCATGAATAAACTTCTTACTTTAATTTACATTTGAAATGAAAGTTCATTCACTCTGCTCCCTGTGACTAATATTTTAATAATCAGTAGCATAAATAAAACACGATATAGCCCTAATTGATATTGAGAAGTGAGGTTGAGGTTGAGAATGAATATACTTCTAAATTTGTAATAAGCAGCAGGTCTCTGAATTTGTTGTTGTTTGTAATTACTCTGATAGTTGGCGGCTTTATCTTTTTATTTATTCCCAACAACGTACAGACTGCAAATGCATCATATGTATTTTAAAGGATGTGGGGTACTGACGGTTCAGGACATGGGCAGTTTAAGTTTCCGTATGGTGTGGCTGTAGACTCCTCAGGAAATGTGTTCGTGGCGGATACCTGAAACAATAGGATTCAAAAGTTCACTAGCGGTGGGACTTTTATTAGAACATGGGGTACAGGAGGTTCAGGAAATGGGCAGTTTAGTTATCCTGGTGGTGTGGCTATAGATCGTTCAGGAAATGTTTTTGTGGCAGATGAGGGAAATAATAGGATTCAAAAGTTTACAAATACTGGGACTTTTATTAGAACATGGGGTACAGGAGGTTCAGGAAATGGGCAGTTTAAACAGCCGCTTGGGATAGGTCTAGACCCCTCAGGAAATGTTTTTGTGACTGACACTTCTAACAATAGGATTCAAGAGTTACAAACAAGGGGGTTTTTATTAGAACATGGGGCACTATGTATCCGTATGGTGTGGCTGTAGATCGTTCAGGAAATGTTTTTGTGACTGATGGTTTTTACAATAGGGTTCAAAAGTTTACAAATACGGGGGATTTTGTTACAGCGTGGGGCACGCATGGTACAGCACCAGGACAATTTAGTGCCCCGGCTTATCTAGACGTAATTAATCCAGGAATTGCCGTCTTTAAAGAATATGTGTATGTTCCTGAGGCCGGAAACAACCGAATCCAAATATTTACCTGGAAGCCCGAGGTTCAACCTACTCCTAATCTTAAACTTAAGGGCTCTACAAAATAATAGTACTGCTGTCACTGGTAAATAATGAAGAGCATATCAAATAATTATTAAGAAAAAAACTGATGAAAGAGATACCCACTTATTTAGAGTGGTCTGACGGTCAACCTATTATAATGAGTTGATTTAGCAAAATAATAACTTGTTTACTGTAAATCTATGACTGCAAATATAACTGCGATCAAGTCCAAATAAGGAGGCCGCAAGAATAACTGTTATTTTTGTGTTTTACTACCAAGATAGTTTAGTGGACCACGGACAGAGAACATTCACTCAACGCGATTATATTCAATTTGCTTCTCATACGACCCAAATTCCGGACCAATACTTGCCTAACTTTTACTCCAAGAATGATTTGGTCTATGATGTATTGAACCCTAAAAATAATGTCAATTATGATTTACACACCGCTGGGCCCACTGACTACATGGGCTCAAATACTAGTTTTGTGAACTATACAATGACTTTGGAAGATTCAGGAAAAATGACAACTGAAAATATAAACCAAATTTTTTAATGTCTTTCATTAGGGTTGTTCAGAGACAGAAACTAATGCTAGGGAGTAAAAAAATTTACAAAGGAGAAAAAAAGAAAAATTGGATTTTAACAAGTCTTTCTTTCTCTTTTTCTCTGCCTCTTTTACTGTATATATAGTCTGACTGATGAATAAATTCATTTACTTTTTAAAACCTACAATAGGTGTTTGCTGAAATCCGATTAAAAGAATTAGTTCAGTATAGAGATAGATAGATCGATGAGCAACGAAAAATAATAACTGAAAAAAAAAGTAGTCTACTACTATTAGGCTAATGCCACTCTAGAAATTTTTGTAGCATTTTGATGTTGCAGCAGAATCGTCCCTTTGCAATTGTCTGCAATCCTGTGAAGAACTACAAATAGTGCTGCCACTACCATAACTATAGCAATATTGATGGGTTTGCCTTGCGTCGACTGTAGGTGTATTTAATATGGTCATAGTAGTTGCACCAAACATCATAACTAATCCAGTTACAATGACTAACACTAATCTTTGATTCATTAAATGTCTACTGTTTCACATATTATTTATAGTTGTTATCAATTCTTAAAATAGGTAATTTCAGAAATATATAACGCAACAATATACTGAAGAAAATCAGAATATGTGATATGATATTCTTATAATTCAATATATTGGGTTACTATCAAAGAGAAAGTTTGAGAAACAAAGATAAAAAGATCGAAAGTTTGTAAGCAGCCACTGTGTATATAATTCAGCAATTACAATGATAGTAACATTGCCTTTTGAATGGCATAACCGCGCCTATGAAAAAAGAACTAACGGAAATGTCAGTTTTTGTGCAGTCATTACGGCCTAGCTAGTGACCAACTTGCTTGCTAACGTTTAGATGAAGGATTTGTCCAAGATTTACTAAAATCGAATAGTGTTTGAAAAGATTAAACAGGCTTATGTTATTGACAGATTTCAGACTTCTTTGGCTAAAATGCGTTTATATCATATCGCACTAGGACTGTCATGTCATCATCAACAACACAATTTAGCTCTGAATCACGCGGTCAGTATAAAGCCAAGGCTTATGGTGCTACTGGTGCAGAATCACCGCTTGCCCCCACTATGATTCCTCGGCGCGATCCAGATGACCACGACGTTCAGATTGAAACCCTTTTCTGCGGTATCTGCCACTCTGACCTTCACCAAGTCCGTAGCGAGTGGAGCGCTATGCCCACTGTCTATCCATGCGTTCCTGGACATGAGATCGTCGGCCGTGTCACCAGAGTCGGCTCTGCAGTCACCAAATTCAAGATAGGTGATATTGCTGCAGTCGGCTGCATGGTTGACTCCGATGGTAGCTGCCATGATTGCCAGGATGGACTTGAGCAATTCTGCCCGCATGTGACCCTCACCTATAACTCTCCAGATATGCACCTAGGAGGCGTCACCTATGGCGGCTATTCTGACAGTATCGTAGTCAAAGACCACTTTGTCTTACGTGTTCCTTCCAACCTAAATCTTGCCGGAGCAGCACCTCTCTTATGTGCCGGAATTACAACCTACTCGCCCATGCGACATTGGGGCGTTACCAAAGACAAAAAGGTCGGTGTGGTAGGTCTAGGTGGATTGGGTCATATGGCGATAAAGTTTGCTCACGCGCTTGGAGCCCATGTCGTAGTCTTTACCACTACACCTAACAAAAAAGAAGATGCCCTTCGTCTGGGTGCAGAGGAGGTGGTTATTTCACGAAATACTAAAGAGATGAGCAATAATAAGAACAGCTTCGACTTTATCCTTGACGCAGTCTCTGCGGAACACGACATTAACTCATACCTACGATTACTCCGCCGCGATGGCAACATCACCGTGGTCGGCGCACCGGACAAACCTTTTGCCGTCCCAGCCTTTAGCCTTATATCCAAGCGACTCAGTCTCTCAGGCTCGCCCATTGGAGGAATTGCCGAAACGCAGGAGATGCTTGACTTTTGTGGCAAACATAACATCACCGCTGATGTAGAAGTCATCCCAATCCAGAAGGTCAACGAGGCATACGACAGAATGTCCAACTCGGATGTAAAGTATCGTTTTTCTATTGATATGGCTTCTCTCAAATCTTAGTGATGCGGCGTGGTGGCTCGCATACCGTGAGTCATTTACATTATTTTGGACCTCTGAATGACAATTTATTTAACAATCCATTGGATTATTAACTAGATGAATTCATATACTTATTATGCCACGCATTTTGAATCTAAATAGGTCGACGAAGATTTAGAAATATCAGAAGTTGAAGATGAAGAATATGAAGACGATTAAAATGCATATGGATAAAAAGAACCATATACAAACTGATAAAAGAAAGTTAAAAGAAAGAAGGACAATAAATAATAATAATAATGC
>DASQQB010000076.1:0-4011 GCA_035643635.1 Nitrososphaeraceae archaeon
CGACTGTTTACCATATGAGAAGAGAGAACAAGAATGTTACGAGGAACAGATCTCCATTTTGAACCATGGCGAATGATGCTTTTGGATTATCATTGAAAAGTAAATCTGCTTGAACTAGACTATTCTCAATTGTTGTTTAACACTAAACGCACGGTTCTGAAAAAATAATAATTCTAGGAAGAATACTTTCAATTTCCCTGGTTATCAGCACATCACTACTCAAACCCCTAGTTCCTACCTATTACTTGATCTATTTTCAGGTGGTCCAGGTGGCTATAGTAGGTTACTTTATTATAGAAATAATTAGTGATCCAGCTTATAATATAGCCACAGCTGCAAAACAATCTAACCAGTCCGCCAAATCAATAAGAAGTATTATCAGGATCGTATCAGCTATTGTTATTGCTACAATTCTGGTATCTTACGTTAGCCAGAATCCTGCCATAGCGGCATAAATTGGCACGGTAACTGGAATAGTCATTGGGCTTGCTGCACAAAACCTGATTGGAAATATGATATCAGGATGTACCTGGCAATAACCAGACCTTTCAAAATAGGAGATAACATTACCATATTTGGAAATACTGGTACAGTCTCAGATCTACGATTGTTATATTGTGTGCTTTTGATGAAAGATGGCGATACTGTACGCGCCCCAAGTTCATTATTGTTAACGACATCGATAATATTGCGAGAAGAAAAGAAAACTAATGTATATGCGGACTGGTACATATGTTGAAATTACCAATTGTGCATTAGCTTAATGACATATACTACTGCTAATTATGATCTTCAATCCCGGATGACGTATGTCCTTGGTTTTATCTAAAAATACAAACTTCATATTTACCTAATCGCTGGAACTTGAAATCCTATGATGTGGAATAGATTGGCCTCTTGTAATTTTATTGCGCATTTTGATTAGAAATAATATTATAGTAGTAAAGGGTAATCTCTAAACTTATTAATATCACTTACAATTCAAGAGTATAATAAATTGCAAACATTAGTGTCGCCGCCTTGGCTTAGAATGCTTCAAATAGTTTTGGGAGGAATATGCATACTACTATCTCTGGTAATCTTGGCTTACATTGGACCTGCATTATTGACATTTATCTTAATTCTTTCAGTGATTTTACTAGCCGTTGGAATTGAGAGGATATGTGTCGGCATAGGGATGCGGCATATTAAATCGAGTTTACCAAATATTATACTTGGTCTGGCAATAATAGCTTTTTCTATTGTACTTATGCAATTCCCAATATTTACTTCAGCAATTCTGATTATTCTAGCTGCAATAGCCATGCTTTTGAATGGTATAACAAGAATAATACATGGAATATCTAGCAAAGGTTCAGGTTCGACCCGTGCTTTTCTTATAGGTGTTGGAGTTCTAAATATTGCGATATCAACCTTAATAATATTACGTCCTATCAATTTTGGTTTGGTCCTTGTTACGATCCTAATTTCAATTACATTTCTAGTAAGTGGAATAGAGATGATGACCTTGGGAATTTCTGGTCGTCAACGATACATAACGCGAAACACTGTCAGCTAGTAGTAAGAGCACAATAAGGGTAACACCGACAACCAAAATGCGTCCATGAGGACGCTTTAATATGGCTATTGTACGAGCGAAAAATAGGTGGAATGTATTGATAGTCGCGATAAATACAGATAATGATCAGCTTCATTAACATAATCCTCTTCAATAATCTTACCTGCCAATGCCTACAAAGATTTTGTCAATGCGATAAAAAGCGAGTATATACTGAGGCATCATATTAGAGATATTAAACCATTCTTGGTTTATCAACAAATCGATCATATTAACAGCTTAAATTATTTCAAGCCTTTCTAATCGGGAGATCTAATTTTACCTATTCGATCGTAGTGTAACCCTGTTAAGAAAACGATAAGATGAGGGGGGGAACGTATTAACTAAAGGTGTGTTATCGCAGATTAGATTAAAATTAAAATTGATAGTATAAGAGAATCTATTTTACCTCTCATAGTTTAAAGTCTCCAAAGCAATGTAGAGGGATAGTTAATGCTCTAAACCTTTAACCAATAAAATGCTACTCAGCTGTTACCTTAGTTTTCTTCAAATATCGCCCTAAAAGGATCGGATTTATTATGAGATTGACTGCAATTAACGAAATTGTCAATGTTACAAATAAGTTTTTAAATTCGTACTCTCCTGGCAGAGACAGCACTAAGGCTGCGCAAATTCCGCCTCTTAATCCCCCTAAAGTAAGAATTCTTTGCCATTGAGATGATATACGAACTCTGGCTATGCGTAAGATTAGGCTACCTCCATACACTACGATGAACCTAGATATCGTTACTATGACAATCGGTATTATTAATATCAAGCCCAATCCAACATTAGATTCTAACAAGAACAAAGAGACCAATGGAATCCCTATCAGAAAAAACAACATACTATTTGTAATAAATCCAAGATAGTCCCAGTACATATGAAATAGCTGTCCAACTTTTGTAACGATATCATGATGTCTCCTTAAAAGTAGTAAAGCTGTAAAAACGGTTGTAACTACTCCAGAAACATGCAGAATATGGTCCCCTATTACATACCCTCCAATAGCTAAAGCAATTGAGAAAGTGAAATTAACATGATCGTCGGCTTGCCATTTATTTATTACCTTGCTTCCGATATACCCAATAGCGCTTCCAAGTGCAGCTGCACCTAACATAGACCAAACAAATGAAACCGAAGTATTAACTAGCGAAAAAGCAGCGTTCGAAAAGATTATGCCTCCAATGACATTAAAGGCAATTACACTTGTGGCATCATTGAAGAGTGATTCGCCTTCAATGATCAAATTTAGTCTGTGAGGTATTGGAAATCTATTGAATATGGCAGCTACTGCTGCTGAATCTGTAGCAGCCACTATAGATCCAAAAAGCAATCCATCGATAATCGGAACTTTGAAAATAATACTGACGCCTATTCCAATTAGAAAAATGGTAAGAATAACCCCAATTATAGCAAAGAAAAAAATTGGTACTATTTGATTCCTAATTTCTTTTAGTTTTAGTTTACGTGCTGACTCAAAAATTAATATTGGAAGAATAACTAATAAGATCAATTCGGGAGCTTTTTCGACTATGGAGTGATAGACGCTCTTAAAATCTGAGCTATACAAGGGAACAATTACTGAAATGGCTCCGATGAACATCATGATAGTTACTCCTGGGATGATAAACTTATTCGCGTAACGCTGTATCGCAGAAACTGAAACTAAAAAGCCACAAACAATGAGTAAAGATGTCGATAAATCAGCAGCCATCTGTTGGATAAGCATTATGCTTATCTATTTATGCTTTCTTCAATGAAATCATCAACAACAGGAAGATCTCAGTTACGCTGAGCAAGTTAGAAGCTAGTCGCTCGAATAGTAGATGTTGTGAATTTTTTTCTAATTAGCGTTCAGGTAATACACTTATCAAGTATATTTTTATGCCAACTAATAACAAATGAAACTCATGGGAAATGAGCATTCTAGCAACAGTTCCATAAACGAATGATAATTCTTCTACCCACTATACCGTCTGATCGCGACGGGAACAAAATGCTGCCAGACTGAAGATTTGATAGTCTCTTCTTAAAAGTAATAGCAGCATGCTGCATTTCTTTATTAGAGGATGCTAGCTTGAGATGTTTACTTCCTTGGTATATGTACTACAAGCCATATTATTTCATACCTTTTGCATTATCAAGAATATACAGCTTGGTAAGTCTTATGTTTAATAAATTTAAATCACGACACACTGTGCATATCACATATAATAAATAGGCTTCAAACCACGTATTGCTGAAGTGATCAACTTTGGATATGACGTACCGCTAATTTGTGCGATGCTTGTCATTTTCGCTACAGTCATTTCAACTTACATGATAAACTTCGATACATTAATGAATTTTACTGCAGCAGCTACAAAAAATAATGACGTTAACAGCTCCGTGACTCATCCAGAACAAGTGTC
>DASQQB010000077.1:0-6013 GCA_035643635.1 Nitrososphaeraceae archaeon
TTTTTTAGATTTGTCCATCAATCATTTAAAACCATATATTAACGGAGTGTTTCAAGTTCTCTGTCATCACGATAATTTTCTGGATTCAGTCTGAAGCCAGATGTAGTTTGATATGGAATATCGCTTAGCTTCAAATGGTATTCTAATTTTTTCTTCTTTTTGAGTTGTTTTTCGAACCAAAAAACAAACTGTTGTTCAATCATATGGCCTTCTTCTTTTTCTATGTCTGGATAGATATCAATTAATTTTTCTATGAAGATAGAATCGAAAAAAATCTGGAAAAAATCCCAACCCATTGCAGTGCCGTTTGAAGAGCATTCGCATTTGCTTCTAATATGGACGCCCCATTCAAGTTCGCCGATAAATTCCATTATTTTCTGTCTTTCCTTCTCAAAATTTATACACGATCCGGAAATTACAATCATCGGAGGTTTTCGAGGAGATTTTCTTCTCAACCTTAATTCATTAATTATTCCACAGCATTTTATATAAAGTAATGTTATAACATAGTAAAAATACTCAGTGAAGGTATCTGTCAATCATACCGCAAGATCTTTCTATTCCCAAGTCAAGAACGTAACTTCCAATTTTTGGACCCTTGTCTGAGTTAATAAGAATTCTATACAACAACACGAAAAACTCCTTGGGTTCCATTCCATTACCTCTGGCTATCTCGAATATCTTAGTCTGAAGAGTTTTCGCGGCTTCTAAATCATGCTCACGACCAATAAAGCTCTTTAAAGTCTGAGACAACTCCATGAGGGCATTTTTATTATTGTTGTTCATCTTAATTTCAGATTTTTCTTCTGTTGGAGCGAGATGATCATGGATCCAATTGGATGCCAGTTGTATTTTATTTTTTATATCCGGAGTTTTATCTTTTACTACACCATACTTTACTAATCTTTCAAATATCTTGTCAAATTTTTCGTCGTCGTCAGAGAAAAGAGAAGCCTGTTGTGAGAGAAGTCTATACGGGATGTGAACGGTGTTGCTGTGTGGGGGATTTAAATGATTAACGTATTCGTATATTCCCTTTATTTTTATTAATTTTGCTTGGTTTTGCTCCTTTATTTTGCCAAAATAAATATCTTCATACAAATCATATTCGTCCATCAATAAAGGAATGTCCTCTATACTGACATGCCTTGTTCCCGTAATCCGTTTAAATAGAAGCAGGAGAAGCGACTGGGGTGTTCCGTACTTGAGCCATGTTTGTGGGGTAAGCACATTCCCTGTTGACTTGCTGATCTTTCTACCTTCCTTATCTAAGAACATCTCGTACTTTACGTGGAACGGATGAGGGTATGCCAGAATTTCATTTGTAACCCAGTCATTGATACGCACCGAGTCCATTATATCTTTTCCATATGCTTCAAATCTTATATCCAAAGCACACCATCTAGCAGCAAACTCTACTTTCCATGCTAGTTTCCCGGATCCTTTACGAATATCTAGCTCGCCGGTGTATCCACAACCCTTTAGGTCTTCCTTGTTTATTTTGCCTCCAGAACACGCATACGAAACCTTTTTTTCCTCGGCTAGATATTTTTCAGCTTTTGCAGTATAAAGCCTGCCACAACTTTCGCAGATTGGAAAATATGGTAGAGTTTGATTATATTTTTCTTGACCGACAAATTCAGATATCTTTGTACCCAGATAATTAGCTGTCCGTAACAATGAGTCGGTTTGAGATGCAAGAATTCCATTCTTGTAAGCGTCAGCACCACTTTGGAATCGGTATTTTACTCCAACATTATCAAGGCCATCGAGAAGAAGTCCGCTCATATGGGCTCCGTAAGACTTATGGCATCCACCGAAAGGGTCTGGTATATTTGAAACAGGTTTTGCCAGGTGATCCTTCAGCCAATTTGGCAGACCTGTAGGAATTTTCCTTAGACCATCCATATCGTCAGAATATGTGATTAATTCAGATCGGTACCCAAAATTTTGTAGAGCCAGTGCGATTCCATACGCCCTTACTGCATCACCCATGCTTCCAATATGTGGAATTCCGGAGGCTCCTAGACCGCTCTCTACCTTGATCAAATCCAAGCTGCGGCCTAATTTTTTTTCACGTTTAATAATGGCATCTGCGACTTTATCTATCCACGTCCCTTTACCGATTAACTGATCTGTAGATGTAGCCATCTATTATTTTAGCACCTTTGATACATAAGGACCATTTTTAACGTACCCGATTTTCTTATAATACTCTCTTGTTCCTATGGCGCTTATCACTGATAACTTATCTACTCCGAACTCATTTTTTGCTATTTTTTCTGCCTCTGCCATTAGCCGCCCCCCGTATCCTCTGTGTTGATAACTTTCATTGTTTCCCCTATTTCCCACATTTATCACCTGACCATATACATGCAATTCTCTTACTACAGCGGCGGAAGAAGTGGATGATGATAGATTATTCTTTTTTTGAAAGAGATCTTTTGTAGTGGCATGGGAATAAGAATAATCATTATCAGTAGATAAGTCGTTGTAGTTGTTGTCATCCTCGTAGAGTTCATTAAAGTGAAGCTCACTTCTATATGGATTAGTCACCTTTCTTAGCCTTAAAAAGCCTAGAACCTTTGACCTATCCTTGGTCTCAAACGATAAAAAAACTTCTTGTCCATATGAAGCAGCATAGTCTATCCTGTTCATCCTGACTTCATCCTCTGAAAGGAATCCCACTTTTTGCAGGCCGATTTCTCTGCACCTAATGCAATTGCATTTCAAACCAATCTTTTTCAATTTTTCTAAAACGATTTGTCTCAAATTTCCTTTTTTTGGTCCAGCTATAATATCTTTGGATTCAATTTCTCGTTGCATCCGCATTATTCTTATCCATGGTGGAACCATTTTCTTTACTTCAATCAAAAGATCTATCATGTCATCGTCAGAATAAGGAGAATAATTTCCAGTATTGTACAACTTATATAAGCCGGTATTTTTTAAAACTAGTGTCGGATAAATTTTTAACATGTCTGGCTTAAACAGAGGATCTTGAAACAACCTCTTAAAGTCCTGAATATCCTTTTCAACTGAGGAGTTGGGCAATCCTGGCATCATATGGGCTACAATTTTGTAGCCGGCATCTCTAGCGAGCCTGAAAGATTGGACAACATCACTCAACGTGTGTCCGCGGTTGACTTCTTGATATACTTCATCACGTAATGACTGAATTCCAATTTCGATACGTGTTATACCAAGTTCTAACATTAAATCGATATGTTTTCGTTTGCAGTAGTCGGGTTTTGTTTCGACAGTAAACCCCACACACCTTATACTCGCAGTTTCGTTAGTTTCAATTGCTTCTTGTAGATCTGTAGACGACGATGTGGATCGATTAGAATAATCTGTATCATTTAAAGCATCAAAGCATGACTTCGCAAAATCTTTTTGATACTCTGTTGGCATAAATGGAAACGTTCCTCCTACTATAACGAGTTCTACTTTGCCTATATTATGCCCCATGGCTTGTAACTGATATAGCTTGGACTTGATCTGTTTGTATGGATCATATTGAAAGCTTTGAGCTACTTTGGTAGACGGTTCGGTCCCTGTATAACTCATAGGTGTGTTAAATTCGATTCCTCCTGGACAATAGATGCACCTTCCATGTGGGCAGCCAAAAGGTTTTGGCATTACAGCGATTACTGCTACCCCTGATGCAGTCTTTGTAGGCTTGACAGTTAATAGCCTGCGATAAGGATTATTGTAAGAAAGATATGCAATTATGTGTTCTCTTTTAGGGATTAGATCGAGATGATATTTAGATGATGTTTTTTTTATTATGTCGAATATATCTTGTTTTGATAAAGCGCTTTTATCATTTTCGATCTGAAACGCAATTGACTTACAGGCGTCTTTGTAATTGTAGTCATCAGGAAGATTATTATGAGGATTATCATTATCTAGTTCATTATTCGGCGCTATAACATAATTCCTGACGCTCCCAGTAGTGGTTTTATTGTTATAATTGCATAATCGTGTCAACTCCTCAAAGGTTCTTCTGACAAAAATATTAATATTTGTATATCAATGGTGGAACATCACGACTCATTACATTTCAACCCTTATGCAGATAAGATAAAAACGTCCGACGGTTTTTATGAAAAAGAAACGATCAGGTTCAAGTTTTTCTGAATTCAACTAATTAACACAGTAGCATTCTGATTATAGATTCCTCGTACTAAGATGAATAATTTCAATCAACATGGTTCATCCACCTTTATTAAACTCTATACATGATATAGCGCAATATAGAGTCTTATCATGCTATAGCAACTATTCAGAATATAAGCTAAATTAGCTGGTCGCTACCTGCTCTTTTTTTCTTTTCGATTTAATTCTGGTTGCCGTTTCTTTTAGGCTTTCAGTGGTCTGAGGCGCAGACTCCCTGGCTTGTTGTGCTGTCTCTCTTACTGTGTCAGCTGTCTCGCGGGCTGCGATATTGGTTTGCTCTATAGCTTTTGCCGTGTCCCTAATGATACCACGATCTCTTAGGTCTTTAGTGGTCTCTCTGATCTCATTGCTGGTATCCTTCGCGGCAATGCTTGCTTCATGAATAGCCTGTGTTAACTCGTCTATTGCTCCACTCTGACGCACAACTCTTACTACCTCCCTCATCCTTGCTGACGCGTCTCTGATGCTTTTGGCAATGTTCTTGATTGACTCTGCAGTTTTTTCAGCACTAGTATCAGAAATCGTAGTATCAGATGATGAAGACGACGCCCTGCGCGTGGTTGCGCTAGTTATATTTTCATTATCATCTTCTTTTGATGATGAAGACATTCTGGTATATACTAAACAATGTAATGATATAAAAAGTTATTAACGTGTTAATGTGAGCTTACTTAAAATCATCAACTGCATTGGCTTATCCTTTCCTATATTGTCTTTTCGCGGTATACTGACAGACAAAGAAACTGGCGTTACTTGTAATTTATTTAATTATTGCTAGTCTGTCCTTAGGATTAATTATATTGATGCCTTATCAATAAACCATTTACACAACGAACATCATCATCTTTATAGCTTATTCGGGTCTGTTCGGTTTCATTTATATTAGCATCTAATTTCGAGTGTATTTCTTTTGTCTCTCAAAGGGCCTGGCAAAATGTACTGCTAGAACAATCGTGTATAGTTATATAAAGAATTAGAGTGCAAGGTAAGAGCAGGCGATCAGATTAAGTATGCATACTAAGCATGATAGAATGACAGTACCCATAATAATCTCATTATTATGTGCGATAGTTTGCAATGTCTCAACTAATAATATCCTTGCCCAAGTTACAACTAATAATTTTCAAGCACCAGCCAAAATTCATGGAGTGAAGATCCTCTCACCGATAAACAATCAAAACATTACGCTTAGCGAAATCAAGAATTTGACTATCTCGGGAACGTCAAGGGATAATGCAACTACAAATTGCCGGGTTTCTATTGTTGTAAATGGTATAAGACCATATCAACAAGCAATAGCTACAGGTAATACCGGTGCAAATGATTACTCAAGATGGAGCTTCCATCTGAGTCCCCCTTACAATAGTATTAAAGAAGGAATTAACAAAATAACTGCAAAGTTCTCATGTGATGACAATCCCAGCATAATTTCTTATTATAGCGTAAATATTAACATAGGCATGCCGGGAGGCACCTCCCTGCTAAATGATAATGCTACTCATGTAGCGCAAAACAGTATTAATAGTAATAATGTTACCGATTCTAGGCAACTATCGGCCTCAATGGGTGTCGCTAAAAACCCTATTGTTAGGGGAAACACGCAAGTCATACTTATAACCATCTCTGATTTGCATTCTTTACAGGGTATTAAAGCGGCAAGAGTTGATACAAGAGTCACTTATTCGTCTGGATACACAAAAGAATTTTTTGATGTATCAAACGAAAGTGGGAGGATATCATACTCTCTACCTATCCCTCCGAATTCTGCAGTCGGAGTATTTAAAATTATGACCAAGGCTTCAGCTTCTGGTTATAAGCCCGTGTCACTAAC
>DASQQB010000078.1:0-4437 GCA_035643635.1 Nitrososphaeraceae archaeon
TTATCAATTTATTCAGATAAATAAGTATAGACATTCTATTTTTTACGGATCAAGTTGGAAAAATACAAAAAATATATTTCACGCCCTAGAGCGCATAAAATCAAAATAGTAATATCATTTATTTCCAATTTCTTCTTGTGCTAATGTTAATATCTGATACAATTAGCGTACTTAGCGTCTGAAGATAATGGGACAAAGTCGCATTAAAATTATTTTTAATAATAATAGAGAGAACAATATCACGTCAGAATTATTAATAAAATCAGTTTGGGTTAGCACTTCTCTTGCGTTAATTCTAACACTGCCTCCACTTGGAATATTTCTAACAGTTTTTCAGAATGGTGCCAGTTTAGCTATGGCGGCAATTACAGGGTTTGGACTACATTTTGTGCTTCTTGCATTTTCCGGAAGGATCTCCTCTACTATGTCTGCTATCGTCAATCATGGCGATGTCAGTCAGTAAACTGTCATAAATTGTCATTATCGTCATCATAACAAGCATTATTATTATTATTATTTTTCCGTTATTTTAAACAACCTACTTTTCTTGTTATCATTACTTCTACCTACTTTCCTTTATTTCTGCAATCGTCAAGAGATATTATCTAGTAAATACTAAAATTGATGTGATTAATATTACTTCGTGACTGAGGATAGTGCTATTATAAAATATGAGTAAGATAAGTATGCCTGCTAAAATTTTCGGTACGGTAATTTCTCATGGCATGAGGGGCAGAATGCTTTCAAAGAGTGAACTTCAGACACTCGCAGAGTCTAGAGATATGGAAGAGCTTGTCACCAGACTAAAAAATACAGTTTATCTGGATGCTTTTGCAAAACTTACAAAACCCTTTACTGCAGAAAGAATAGAAGGAGCTTTAAGAGAATATCTGGTAAACACACATGCAAAAATGGTAAATGTCACTGGTGGAGCCGGAATAATAAATGCCTATTTTGTTAAATACCTTACTTGGAATTTAAAGACAGTATTGAAAGGCAAGGCGCTAGGAAAATCCTATGACGAGTTAGTTCCACGGATAAACCTTAGAGCAGAAGAGCTTGTTGGTAGAAGAGACATAGTAATAAAAGCACTAGTAGCCAAAAATTTAGAAGAATCTGTAGCAGCTATTGCAACAAGTGAATTCGGCGAAGATGCATCAAAGGCAGCAGCTATTTACAAAGAAAAAGGAGATCTTAGAATATTTGATACTTATATTGATCATGTATTTTATCATGATTTAGGAAGAGCAATAACTGCTGAATCACAGTCCCCGGACGCTAAAAAGGTTGCATCAACTGATATTGACTCATATAATGTTCTTGCTGTGCTGAGAGGTAAGTTTTGGGGCCTTAATCCTGCAGATATCAGCGATTTAATAGTAACTACTACTTCAAAAGTTACGAGAGATTCTCTGCAAAAAATGATTAATGTAGACAATTTATCTGAAGCTGTAGGGGAACTTAATACTACTGTTTACAAAGATATTATTCCACAAAATGCTTCTAATGATATAGACATGATAATGCAGTTAGAATCTGGTTTTGAAGGGGTAGCATTAAAAAGAGTACTTAGTTCATTTAAAATAATGTTCAGTGTTGGAATTATGCTTGGTGCACTTAAATTAATGATGATAGAAGTTAGAAACTTGTCAGCTATTGCATCCGGGGTTGAGCAGAACGTACCATCTGAAAGCATTGTATCAAGACTGATTAGACCAGAGTAACGATGTAATAATTGTCCTAGATAGCAGGTGCTGATAATAGCAACACTTTGATTTTGGGTTTATTACCATACAGCTAAGTTGCTTTAGTTCATCTTGTTATCATCTTGTTCTTCTGCTTCTAGCATTTCATATAGGATTTAAAGTTAGTATAACATATTTATATACAGGACTTTTAACTCAAGCAGGAGGACATTAAACTCTTCTATGCCAAAAACACTGAATTGAATTTATGACAATTTCCCTTGCTCTTTATCCTGTGGCCCTTCTTGATATGTATATATTGGATGGGTCATATCATATTATGTTCTTCTTTTCATAATTCAAAAATTGCTATTTGTTCAGGTATGGTATAGGTAGTAGAAATACTTCTACTTCTATCATTCACTGGCTTTCTTATTGTATTTCAAAGGGTTGTTAAACCTCTTTTTTCTTAATTGCCATGCGGCTTTAGGTTCATCCTGTATAGAATGATCAGTTTTATCTTTCTTTACTTCAGAAGAAGAACCTCTAACTTTCCAGATAAGATTAGAGTAAAGCATTTGAGGTATTAATTTTCTGAACTCGGTTCCCTCTCCTACATACCATTTGGGGAACCACTCATATAGATGCAACCTAATAGTCTGTATATATACGATCAATCCCTCGATTAACATAATTCCTATGTTACCGCCTATCAAGACTGCAATTCCTCCACCATGGGCATATGATTGATTAACTGTTACAAGTAAAGCAGCATGTACAAGCAACATAATACCGATTCTTGTGTAGCTTATGACATTGGAAAGCATCTCTATGATTCTAACCAAAATCACTTCGATGACTATTCCCATGAAACCTCCACCTTCATCATGGCCGTGTTTTGCTGCTATATCCTGCTCTTTCTTTGCTCCATAAATCATGACTCCAACAGTAGCAAATATGATTGGAGGTGCCGCCTTGGCTACCACGTCCACTGTGACCCAATCACCGAATACAAAAGTAAGCCACGGTACTGGTTCTGTATGAATCTTACCGCCTATTCCAAACATTCCTATTATATCGTAACCGGAGCCAATAGCTGCAAGGATAAGTGCAACTACAGCAAGAAATTGTATGATAGTTGGAATATCATGTGTAAACACAAATAATTTGTTACCATCTTTGATATCTTTGTGCAATCTCAGGGAGAAAGCCATCATTAAGTGAACTATACCTATAGCAACTGAGACTTTTAGTATCTTTATAACTTGGTCAAATGTAAGTTCCGAGACATTTAAAACACCTACGATGCCGCTTATGGGAGCAAATAAGGGAGCTAATATGGCTAGCTCTTCTATCCGAAATCCAAAGAATTCACCTGTACCTAGACCAGCCAATGATGCAGCAGCACCGCTTGCAGCTACAAGTGTGCCCCATGTCCTTATTGAGCCATTACCTCTTTGTCTAAGAAGCATACCAAGACCAAAGAGGCACAATCCATGGCCAAGGTCTGCGAACATAAGGCCATAAAACAACGGCCAGACAAAAGCTATAATTGGAGTTGGATCTACTTCTCCATACCTTGGGATACCCTGAGTTTCAGTTATGACTTCAAAAGTTCGCATATAAGATTTGTTATTTAGAAGGCTTGGCAGTAATACTTGATCATTTTTTTCATTGTTAACATCGTCTTGAGCTTTAGAATTATTATTAGTTGTGTTCTCCACTATTGAAACATAATCTTTGGTAAGACCATTGAATTTGTTCTCCATTTCCTGTGGTATGTATCCTTGAATCATTGCAAAGTTTTTTGTGCCAGCAGGTTTTCTGGTTGTTTCCATCAGGTCCTTGGCAACTTTTGCGGCTTCATGCAAAGACAAGATTTTGCTCAGTATTAATGCTTTCATTTTCTCAATCTTCTTAGAAATTTCAGCAGATTTTGACTCCAGTTCTTTCACTTTTGCAAGAGATTTAGAATGCGCAGCACTTGGATTTTGGGGTAAATGAGGGGGGATCTGAAGAGGATGAACGCCAAAACTTCTGAGCACCTTTATCACCCTTTCAGAATCTTCACTCGATCCCAATATGACTATTGAGGATTTATCTTCGTCAAGTTTACTTGTATAAATTGGAAGATCTGAGAGTGTTTTTTTGATCTCTTCAAGGTCTTTTGAATCAACGACAAAAGTTTCTGCATAAAATTTATCCAAGTTTTTAAACGAAGTCAAATTTAAATTTAAGTTGGCTGCCGTCTTGAGCGCTGCTTCAATATTGCTATACTCTTCAAGCTCTTTTAACACACCAGATTGTTCCATTAGAATTTTCTTTGGCTCGTCAAGGACAGTTCTGCTTTGATCTTCTAATTTGGCAATAAAATTACTGATATCGTCAATTACATAATTTGTCTTACCCTTGGGTGCGCCTTTGAACATGGTAGCCATCACGCCAGTCTCCAATTGAATGCCCAGCGCTCTTGCTATTTCGTCAATTTCCTGAAAAAGCCTCTGAGCCTTGAGAACAAGATCATCTAGATATGGATTAGCATGTTCAGAATTAGTATTAAGAGCATGAAACCATTCCAGTTCCGCGAGTTTGCTTATTGCTCCCTGTGTATCTGCCCTTGGCAATATCACAGTGGCTTTCTTTAGTTTGGCTAATCCCATGTCTTACCTTGCCTACTCCAGCTTCTGAATTTACTGTCATCTTGCTTTAAATCTTTCTTTCAAAGTAGAGTTAATTAACAGTCAATATGTAT
>DASQQB010000079.1:0-10663 GCA_035643635.1 Nitrososphaeraceae archaeon
AAATCTATGGCCTCCGGATGGAAAGTTTGTGACTGCAAACATAATTGTAAGAACTGATTATCTTAAGAATAATCCTGATGTAATAAAAAAATTATTAGCAGCCCATGTTAGAGAGACGCAATGGATAAACGGACATAAAGAACAATTTATTAAAGTTTTCAATGCTGAGCTACAAAAACTCACGGGGAAGAGTATTCCAGAGAATGAACTAAGAGATGCATTATCCAGATTAGAATTTACATATGATCCTCTCAAGCTGTCACTATTACAGTCGGCTAAGTCTGCCTATGACCTTGGTTTCCTAGCAAATGGCAAAGAACGACCAGATCTATCTGGAATATTTGATTTGACAATATTAAATGAGGTATTGAAAGAAAAAGGGTTATCGACCATAGATGATATGGGAGGAGCCTCTCATACACAGAGCAAAGGAATAACAGATGTAGCTTAGCAAGTGTAGTTAAGTATACATCTAACGAACAAACTCCTTTATTATATTTTTTCCTTAGTTTCTATTGTCTTTAGATCTTTTAGAGATCATGCCAGTTAGCAACACATCATATGATTATGGCGTGTCAAGTGTAGTGATGGTGATGATTCTGTCACCAGGATTGAGTAGGAAATAATAATTCTTTAAATTCGATAATGGTTCCAATGGGTCATTAAAAACATCCATTCTAAAGCAGAGTTTCTAAACTTATCTTTACTGTAAGGAATTATTAGGATTATCATCTACAACTAGTATTCTATATTACGTATGATTTTCTTATATTCTCGAGTTTATAATAACAATCATAAGTGTAATAAGAATAAAAGCATTTTTTCAATAGATTTCAATCAACTATGAAAAAAGATATACAGATACCCCCTCGTCTATTGATATGTCTTCCTCAGATCCTACCGTGTTTTGTTCTACATCTTTTGTTTGCTGGAATATATTCTTGATTACTTCTCTTTTGTTGTTGTGTAGATAGTTCGCCAAGTTATTTTCCTGTTTTTTCTCATTGCTTATTTGCGCCCTTATCACAATCATGCCTTTTTGTTTTTCCGGACCTCTTTTGACATCATTATTTCTGTCCGATTGTAGTTGCTCTTTAAACCCCCATAATATATTTACTGCAATAGCAGTAGTAAACATCACATCTTAGCTTTTAATCTAAATTTTCCCTTTTTACATTTTCTTAAATGAATAGTCCTAAAAATTAAAAGTAGTCCCGACACTAGTCTGCACAAACTTTTCTGGCATAGTATTTATTATTTTATTGGTTGCTTTCCAACCCGTGCAATGACATGGTATAATGTACCGTGGATTTACCTTTTGCAGTTCTTCAATTGTTGAGTCTATTATATCTTCATATATTCCACCAGTTAAGTGAAATCCTCCTATTATTGCATGAATTTTATCTGTTCCTGTTAATGATATAGCGTATCTTATAGTGTTAATTATTCCTGCATGGCCACAACTAGTAATAATTACTAAGCCTTTTCCTTTAATATTAGCTATTATTCCCTGGTCATCGCTAACTAGTGGATCTGGAATAAGATTCTGATTATCTGGATCCTCTTTGTATTGAATAGGAAACCCTTTCTCAAAAGTTGTCTTTCTTGGTATCTGTCCTGTGATTAGCAGTGGAGATGATAGCGAGTAAGTCTTATTGTCATTGTTACTGCCATCATCGTCGTCATGACAATCACTATTATCATCCCTTTCAATTGGCAAGAAACTCGGACTTTTAATTTTCTTTATTATTGCTCCTTGATTTATTAATGATTCTTCATCTAATATTGGCATCATTGCTTTGTTGCCATCTGGATATACTATCCATCTTCGTAGAAATGCATCAGGGTGACATATTACTTTTGTAGGTCTTGATATACGTCTAAGTATACTAGAAAGTCCAGTAAAATGATCTAAATGCCCATGACTAAGTATGATAGACTGTATAACTGTCAGATCTATACCAAATATATCAGAATTATAAACTACCCCATTTTCGCTGACTCCCGTATCCAACAGATAAGCAATTCTTTTTTCCGCTTCTTCACCTCTTTCGTTCAAGCCACTAGAACTTTTATTCCTACTGATAACTTGAAGAAGTGCTGAAAATCCATGCTCAGCAATAGGTGGATTAAGAAACCTCTCATTCATTATCATTGGAGCTCTTTTTACAAATGGAGGTGAGTTTGGAAGTAATCTATCGGTAATATTATCCATCAATAAAGTGACTGATAAAGAATCTATTCCTTGTATTTTTTTTTCCATAGGATGTATTACTCTTGTAATAGGATAATTAAAAACTTAGTTTGAATATATATATCTACTAAAGTTTTTTGTGCAAGATTATTTAGAATGTTGTTTTACTATTCTGGATCTACTTTAATCATATTTCAGATATTAATCGCTAGTGATATATTATTGTTAAAATGATTCTTGGCTACTTATTTTCTTACCCTGTCTTGACTATTATCTAGCTCAGTCATTTCTTAGCCTCTCCTTTAACATTGTAAGTCCAAATATAAGCCCATTAAAAGATGTTCATCTGAGAGACACTTGAGAATTGAGGCTCCTGAAAGCACCAAGGTAATTAAGGACTACTCCTATTAATAGAATGATTAACATTACTACTACAGAATTAAACAAGTCACAATTAACAAAAGAAGATCTAGTCTATTTGAGAGTAGCCGTCACCCAATTTTTAGGAGATAAAGAGTATCTGGAATGCATGCCTGAGAATTATAAGAAAATACTGGAATTAGACAAAAAATTAAAACTGATGATAAATGAGTTAGAATCAGAAAAAAAATGACTTTGTTGGCCTGATATTTCATCCAATTTTTTATTTATCAAGTTTTTTAGCTACGAGCTATGGTGATGATGATGTTGATGATGATGTTGATGATGATGTTTTTATTGGTTTGGCAGAGCTTAGATCCATATCGACAAATTCAGGTCTTAATGCAACAGAATTGTGACCTTTTTCACAGCCCATAAGCAAATCTTTTACTATCATGGTACATGCTCTAAATTTAGCACCTGAGTTTATCGTTGCATTTGGAAAAGCGAAGAGGATATCAGGTGGCCCATTATTCCCACGTATTGAAATAAGCTTTGCTGCATTGAAAGACTTTACCTGTGTGATGCCGTCTACATTAACAAAACTTACAATATCGCCTGTCGTCTTGTTTAATCCAATGAGCGTTACGATGACTTTAAAGATATCTTTTGTTTTCGTAGCAGAAGAAGGTGTCTGTGCCTGTACCGAATTTGCAATTCCTCCTACGATAAATGATAGCATCAAGATCATCGTTAGCATCCCGGTTACTAATATCAGAGCAGTCTTCCTTCTTGTCATTGTGGGGAATACAAAGAGATTCATAATAAACTAGGTTGTCAATAGAGTATGTATGTATGATGATTAAAATTTAACTGAAATAGTTAGTTAGTTTTTTTATCCAATAATCAATTTTTTTACCACCCACTCTGCAACACCCAGATAAAACACCGCAAGAGTAAAGAATCTATCTATCTATCTATCCAAAATTGCCTATTTTATCTACAAACACTTTGTTAGTGTGTTTGTATATCTGCTGGTCTGCCCTAAAGCCATATAATTATGGATCATTGCTGGTTGAGATGGACCGTTATTATTATCATATCCATCACCAAGACTACCAGAGTTATTTATAATATTATGTGACTCCTGTCACTTTGGAATGGATAATTATTAATTAACATCTTGCTACTTTTACTGATATAATTTAAGTGAAGGTGATCTTTATGTATCTTGGGTGCAGTCTTTCTTTTTTAATTCATACTATAGTTATTCTATTAACTTCGTTTGCCTGTCTATTTGAAAATGGTTTCTTAGATAAGCACATATACGCCATCAGTGGCTTAACATCTTTCTTTAATACGACCACGTCTGTATCGTTACATCCTGAGATGTATTTTAAAGAAATCTGGTACGTTTCCAAATGTATTTTCATATCTTTGACAGTTTCTTGATGATTTATGAAAATAATAAATTATGTTTAGGTTTAAGGATGGCTCTGATTAAATATCGGGTAACTACACACAGTAGACAATTGCTTTTTAGTCATCATATTTAGTTGTATTCTAAATGATTAAAGCAGAGTATTTGTTTTAATAAATAACATTATGCAATACTTTACAGCTCTTAAAATAGGTGAAAAACGTGTAAAGACGGCCAAAGATCTCTTGACCTTATATACAGGGCATGCTATGCCCGCACTGGCATTAAAAGATAACAATAATGACAAATGGGAGCCAGTAGGCCAAGAGAATCTTTTTGCTGTAGTAAAAGAAGTCAATGGATACATGATAGCATTTTGTGATAAAAATGGCATAGCAAAGTCAATTGCTCAATGGTTTACGGAAGAAACGAAGAATGAAATCATTGCCAAGATCAAATCAGAACAGAATATGACAGAATATTTTGGCAAACTATCGCTCCCCGTATAAAAATTCTTTAATAAACAAATCTACACTACTAAATTGCAGATTCTTACAAATAATATATTTGTATAGCTACATTACCTTTCGGTTTACAAACCTGAGATTTTACATCAGCGTATCTGTTCAGTGTTTTATATTAGATACTTTGTATGTATCACTATCTGCATTTAGTAAATAATTTTTTATTATTGTTATACCATACCAAAGAAGATAGATAGAAAATTGGACAGAAAAAAGGTTGCAATTGTAACAGGCAGTTCTAGTGGCATAGGGCTTGAGGCATCATTATTGCTTGCACGTAACGGGTTTGACACATACGCTACCATGCGTAACTCAAGCAAGTCTAATATACTGATAGATTTGGCAAAAAAAGATTTACTTCCACTACAAGTTCTGGAGCTTGACGTTGATGACGAGAGTTCAGTAAAAGATGCAATTGGGAAAATAATACAGGAAAAGAAAAGTATTGATGTATTGATTAACAATGCAGGATATGCCTTAGTAGGAGCCATTGAAGACCTTACTATGAATGAGATAAAGGCACAGTTTGAAACCAATCTATTTGGAGTCATCAGAGTTATCCAATCAGTATTACCGGTAATGAGAAAACAACAGAGCGGTACAATAGTTAATGTCAGCTCAATAGCTGGTAGGATAGGTTTTCCTCTTACTCCAGCATATGTTAGTTCCAAGTTTGCGCTGGAAGGATTATCCGAATCAATGCGTTACGAACTAGCACAATTTGCAATCAAGGTTATATTAATAGAACCAGGTGTAGTAAAAACCAATTTTGGCAGTAACTTGAAAATGGGACGAGTAACTACTGATACCAGATCTCCTTATGCAGAAATTATGCAGAAAAGAATTACAGGATTTAAGAGTAGGTTTGAGAAAGGTCTATCTCCATTTGAAGTAGCAAAAGTTATACTAAAAGCCGTTACTTCAGACAACGCTGAGCCAAGATATTTAGTAGGTGATGATGCTACTATGCTAGCTCACACAAAAAAAAATATGTCCGACGGCGAATTCGAAGAATTAATGATTAAAAATATCCTCCCGAAATAATGTATAATAAGAAGAAGAAGAAGAAGAAGAAGGAATAGATATTGTAGCCAAAAAATCGCTGGCAGGTATATTGATCTATCTATATTATTAAAATATATTAGATATATATGTAATAAAAGTATATGGACAGAAATGCAGATGACAGTCATAATCAGATGACAGAATCTGTTGTCAAGCTTCTCCAAGGAAAAAATTTAGCTTTTGTGTCTACACTTATGGAAGATGGCTCACCACAGGTCACTCCTACATGGGTAGATATAGAAAATGACAAGATTTTGGTAAATACTGCTAAAGGGAGAATAAAAGAAAGAAACATATCAAGAGATCCAAGAGTAGCCGTTGCAGTAACGGATCAAAATAATCCTTATCATATGGTAACAATCAGGGGAATGGTGGTAGACCAAACTACTAATGGGTTTGCTGATCAGCACATTGATAAACTTGCAAAGAAATATCTTGGTCTTGAGAAATATCCCTTCCGTTCGCCAGACGAGAAGAGAGTTATTCTAAGGATTAAGCCAGAAAAGGTATTCTATCAACCTCCAAGATAATTTATTGTAATTAGATTATCGACTACAAGTTCTTTTTATTTTAAAATATAAGAATAGATTTGAGTATATTATAGTATCAATTTTTCATTTTGATTAATTATTATTATGTCTTTCATTTATGAGTTGAATCCTAGTTAATGGCCCTGCTAGGATTTTTCCTGGACGTGCCGTGTATCCTGGAATCCCGACCCCCACTACAATCATTGTATTTTTTTCCCTAGCATGCGGTGAGAAAAATTCTGTTACTGCATCATCAAAAAAAGTCGAACCTGAAGCTCCTACTCCTTGTGCATATGCAGATAAGTAAATTTTTCCAGCAATAATGCCTGCTTCAAATTGCGATGCTCTATAACCCCTGTTACCGAGTGTTTTCAAAACCTCCTGCAAATTAGTCATCAGAAAGAATACAGCACTTGCATCACTGAAAAGCTGCTGTCCTAAACAAAGATATCCAGACATAGTTCTAGAGGCATTTCTTTCGAGTTGCTCTAAAGAGTCAGATTTCCGATTGAAATAATATGCTCCTCCTTTAACGAGTCCGCTTATGTCGTTGGCTATAAGATAAATGTCCACTATGCTGTTGCCTTTCTTCTTATTACTCTTCACATACTGCTCCCAGCTTTCCTTACTTCCTTTAAGAAAATCTAGCGGTACTCCTCTTGTTGAAGATTGGAGTATATTAGATAATATTTGAAAAGAAATTGGTTTTCTAGCAAATTTACGAGACGAACCACGAAGTAATATTGTCTGGCCTAAAGTCGCCTGACTTGATGTTGTTGATGATAATGAAGATCCTTCTTCCTTAACTCCCAATGGTTGACTGTGCAAGAGCTCTACATCCCTACTACTACTACCACCACCACCATTATTGCCAAGACCTTGTTTTTTAGAGATAATTTTAGATGTATTAATTTTATTAATCCAATTCCTTAACTCATCTATATTAGAGAGATATGAAGCGCTGTGTACTTTCCAAATTTCAGGATAATTAATTACTTTTTCCATTTTTGATATAGGAAGAACTTCGGGAATATTACCTGAAGATGTAGATTCTCCTCTGGTTTTTCTTTCCTCTTTTTCTTCCTTGGCTTTTGGTGATATTTGACCTCCATAATCTTTTTCTTCTGCAGATAGTACTGGTGCAGAAGAAGAAGAAGAAGAAGATTTTGATAGTCCTATACCCAAGACAGCCATCGCTATTGCTGCTTCTTGTTTGTCATCCAAACGTAGTAAGCTATTGACGGCATCATCTACAAAACCCATGATTAACGCAGTAGGCATTCCAATAGAGACAGTTGTTGCAAGAAGATTAGCAGCTATGACACCAGAGTCCCAATACCAATGACGATATGAACGAGATTGGTATTTCCATGCATTCCTCCAAGCGATCGAGGTGAATATTATTGTGGCCGGCGAAGTTGTTATTATGTTGTGCTTGTTGGAGTCATTATCTTCTTCTTGTGCAATTTTAGTTGCCGTAGCAGCAGCCAACTCAACTCTGTAATCGCCAGCACGAAGTTTGGTAAGGGAAAAATCTCCTGGACAAAAGTGATATACACCTGCATCCAAACCACCATTGCCACTATCAGCCATATCTTGACAAACAACATACAGCTCAATAGGATAAAGTGCGCCAGTTGCAGATGCAGCACGCATAAAATATGTACCATACGGGTACTTCATCTTCCTTGTAATGCCATCTGAAAAGAATAAGATCTCTGAGAGGCTTCTTGTGTCCAAGGTAGTTACAGACTTTATTGTTGGCATAATGCTACTAACTGAAGTAAGTGCGTCCAAAGTAGGTTGAGGAAAATCTTGCGGGAGAGGAATCGAAGGCAATTTGGTATAGATCTTAAAAACACTTGGTTTATTATCCCAATCTAAATAATGACGTGACAGCTGTAGACTAATTTCCGAATGCTTTGTCGATTCATGATATTCTAAAGCGGTTGTAATATCATCGTTCCTCATATTCTAAATATCATTGTTAATCTTTATAAAATATTAGCTTTGTATAGTCAGTCACCAAATATGGCCAAGATATAAAGCGTTAGTTACTCTATTTTTATTATCCTGTACTTGCACACAGATAAATATAAGGATGGTATTGTTAAGATATTACTTTTGGTTAGGTGGAGTTATATTGTTACCTGTGATAACTGTGGTTATATTTCGGCAGAAAAATTACCAGAGGAAAAAGCAAAAGAGATCTTGCATTCCCACGTTGGTGGTCCACGACAATGTACCACAGGACATATCAGACTGATGAAGGTGAGAAGCTAATCTATTAAGAAGAAGAGGAAGATGAATAAGCAGATATTCCTGCATTCTTATATAGCATTTTTACACATTCAGAGTATGTTCTATATTTGAACTTAATTTCTTTTATCAAAATATCTTCTTTTAGATGATCTTTCAATGTGTCAATTTTGTATTTGTTAGCTATATCAAATAAGATTGTATTTACGGTTGTATTTTGATATGATTCGACAATAAGTCTAGACAGCTCCTTCTCTCCTTATTAACATACTGTATAATAGTCATAGTCCTATAATAGTTATTGTAATTACTGAATTGGTTAAGATAATAAAGAAATCATTCTCAACAAAATTATTCCAGAATGGTCTTACATCCTTAAAAGGCTGATCCTTAGGGATCTTTAAGTATAACGCCGGCATTGGAACTCGAGCCCCCAAGCCGTGGTTGGGAATTGTTATAACGTGTGGGTCATATCATTTTGTTCTTCAATCATAAGGCAAATTTATGCTCAAACAAGATGGAAAACAGAAAAGTTGCAAGGTTCAGCCTAACAATATTGATTCAGTGTACTCAATCTAAGCTAACCGTGTTCTGCATGGCGAATGCTAGCAGGCTCTTTTCTAAAAGCGTGATGGCTTCTTCAAGTTCGTGAATAATATAGTCAGGATTTGTATGCCACTCATTAGTTTGGGGATCCCAGTTGACATAAAGTAATTCCATTCTTGTAATTTCATCGAAACCTGGAGAAATATTTGCATCAGCAAACGTACCTGTAATCCAAGCAGGTCTACTTATGGTGGCCGTTTGCACATCTTTATCACGCCATACTTTGTAGGTCACCTTGCCTGTTTTATCACTAGGCTTCAAAAGATTCACTCCCGGAGGGAAGTGGCTACATCTGTGAGGAAGCTAGTCTCTGGCCCTTAGCATTTTTCTCTCATGACCGGTATTACCAGTAAATAGCCACGTAGGTAAACCTGCTTTATTTTCATCAATGGAATCCATGATAATTAGGGCCTTCCCAAATTCCTCATAGGAGAACGAATAAAGAATGAAGGCGTCATAGGGATTATAATCGCTCTGAGGGATTTTGCTCTTATATTATCTCCTTTTACTACAGATAATCTATTATTGGAGTTGAATGTATAACAGGCAGAACAATGCCAGGGGGGAATTTTGGATTAAGCGCGGCGTAGCGGTACTAATCGCTGGTGGCGTTCTCTTGCTCGTTGGATTAGCCGTAATATTTTCTTCGATCTCTTCGCTTGTAAATATGGCTGATTCACTGCCACAAATTTCTGCAAAGGATTTAATAAAATCAAGTTTGGGAAATTTCGCAAAGGGCAATCAAACCAGCGTTAGGGTGAATTTGGAACATATAGGATATACAATAGCACTTGGTTCCTTCGGAATTCTGGTGGGTATAGTACTTGGAATCAATAGTATCATCGCCTTTGTAGCAGGGGTTATTCTAGTCGTGTATGATAGAAAAACAGAGCGTAACCTTGTTGAGAAACGATAACGCATCATTAGTAACACTAGTAAGCTTGGGCATCTGAGCAGGTAATATTATAGGTAGTTCCCAATTAATGCCCTTCAATACCATCTAATACCATTCTTTATATACCGTATAATCAAGAGTAATACAATAATGGCGAATCATAACTGACAGGGGGGGCAGCAGATATACATCGCCATGGATCTGCATTTATTACTGCTGCTCATATTTTGGTATGTCTAACTAAAGAAGGTAAAAATATCAATGACATTGCAAAGGATTTTGATAATAATCTGGAATTGGTAACTGTTTGGACAGATTATATGATCGGAATAAATTGGTTGTGTAAGAATGGTAGTGAAAAATGGATAGCCACGGATGAAGGAAAAAAATGGATAGAAAAATACCATAATATAAGAGATGAGCAAGACAACTTACATAATATCTGATGTTTATATGTATATAGTATATGTTCAGATGTGTTAGACTACATGAAATCTATACGATCGGTTTATATCCTATCGTTGGGCAATTTTCCAATGAATGTCAAAAGAAGGAACATCCTTAATTAATTATGATTCCCAAGATTTAATTATTAAGACACCTGATCGTTTACCATCTCAGCCAATATTCATTTTATGTGACTCATGTTATTGGTGCGCAACTTATATAGATAAGAATAGAATACAGGGGGAGAACAGGTGCCCACAGTGTAATGCGAATAATAACGAATTAACTAGCTTCCCTATCATGTCAAATGAATCATTTGCTTTTGATTATAATGATAAACGTGGAGTAGAATTGGAATTTAAA
>DASQQB010000080.1:0-22106 GCA_035643635.1 Nitrososphaeraceae archaeon
AACAGAGCTCGGAAATCTGCCAGAATCAGAGTGTATGTGCCATTGCAGAAGTAGACGGATCATTTGCTTATCACCACATTTTATAAATTTAATAGTTTCCAACAGTATAGTTAACTATAATATCAGCGACTTGGGATGAGACAATTAAGTAGCGTAGGTTTTGAGGTATCGTAATATAGATAGATATGTATATCACATAGCCTAGTCTTATTACATCTTATGAAATTGTTAAACAGCTATATTGAAGCCGTCTCTAATCACATTATATAGTTGGATTCAGACTAATTTCCCTTTTGTCATCCATATATTTTTGAAGGATATATGGCACTTCAATTGTACCCCTATTAGTCTGGTAATTCTCTATAATAGACACTATAGTTCGTTCTGTTGCCACCAGTGTACTATTCAAAGTGTGAACTAACTGTGTCTTCTCGTTTGTTCTATCTCTAAATCTCACATGTAGTCTACGCGCTTGATAATCAACGCAATTTGAACATGATACGATTTCTCTGTATGCATTCTGACCAGGCATCCACGCCTCTATATCATAGGTTTTGGCAGATATCTTGCCTAGCTCACCAGAACATAGAAGCATTACTCTGCAAGGAATTCCTAGCTTTTCATAAAATTCTTCCGCTACTACTAACATCCTTTCATGTTCATCAGCTGAGTATTCTGGACGAGAATATACAAATTGTTCAACCTTTTCAAATTGATGTACCCTAAAAATTCCTTTCATGTCTTTTCCATGTGCTCCAGCTTCTTTTCTGAAACAAGGGCTTACGCCTGCATATCTCATTGGTAACTTCCTACCATCTAATATTTCATTCATATGCATCGAGGCCATTGCGTGTTCAGATGTTCCTATGAGATACAGATCGTCTCCTTCGATCTTGTAAATTACATTTTCAAAGTCACTGAGTATTATTGCTCCCTCCATCGCCTTCTTTCTGATCATATAGGGAGGCTGAGCAAGAGTATATCCATTTTTTGACAGAAGATCTAGTGCTAGGTGCATCAATGCCTGATTCATTCTCACTAGGTCGTTTTTCAAAAAATAGAACCTTGCACCAGCTATCTTTGCTGCTCGTTCAATATCAATTAAATCAAGAGATGTTGCAATATCGATATGATCTTTAGGCTTGAAATCGAATTTCCTCATTGTTCCATTTTTCTTTACAATAATATTATCGCCCGCATCTTTTCCTAATGGAACAGACTCAAAGATAATATTCGGAAGTAGCATCATCAGATGCAGGTATCTAGCTTCGACTGCAATTTTTTCTCTTTCAAGGTTAGAAATTTCAACTCCAATTCCTTTCATTAACCTTATTTCTTCGGTAGTATCTACTTGGCTCTTTTTTTTTAATGCTATAGAGTGTGCAAGAGTATTTCTCTCGTATTTAGCTTCTTCTACGTTAGATATTATTTCTTTTCGCCTCTTATCTAAATGAAGTAATTCATCGAGTGGAAAGTCTATTAATTTTCTCTTCTTTAGCATATCTTCTATTAGTCGTGGATTCTCTTTCAATAATTTTGGATCAATCACTGAGGATCACTTTTTCTGCTATGGATATATGCTCTAGAATTTCGTCAATAGTACTTGCAAGAGTTCCAATACCCACATTATCGCATATAAAATCTAGATGTAAAGTATTGTCGTTTGAAAACATGTTCATCTGTAAACCGTTTGGAAAGTTAATGTTATCTGGTATTAACGCCTTCATTACAGCATTAAGTTCTGACTTGTTTGAAAAATTTAATTCAATGACTGCAGTTATCTCAAGAGGGATCTGCGATCTTTTCATCTGCTATAATACTCCTAATACTTGATAAGAAATTCTCTAATTTCGCAGACGGAATTCTGCATCCTGCCGCGGCAGAGTGCCCTCCCCCTATACCACCTACTGCTTCTGAACAGTTTCTTAACATCATACCTAAGTTCACCATTGATTCACACATAAGACATTTTCTAGAAGAAAATTTGTAATCTCCATCTTTACTTAATGTCCTAACGAAAAGTAATTTACTCTCAAAGGTGGGTGATCCGCTTAACAACGAAGAGATTGCTCCTAGCATGTCCTCTGCTATAAGACCCTCCCCATTTATAAAAACAGATCTTCCATCATCAAATAATCGCCATTTTTCAGCAAAAATTGTAGAAATATACTTTCTTAACGCTGATCTGTAATCTGTAGTTATCTTTTCAGCCTCACTCAGCATGCCATTTCTATCACCCATGCATATTCCTATTCCTACTCCTGCTTTTCTAATTCTTCCACATGCATTGAGCATGGTAGAAAATTCTCTTGCGTCACGAAGCTGACTTGTTTGATCCTCATTAATCAGCGTGTATACATAGCCTGATAGATCATCTATAATATGTGAGCCGCCATTTTTCTTGGTAGAAGTGACAACAAACTTGGCAATAGCGTCTACAATAATCCCACGCTCCTCTTCAGATATCCCGGATAAAACTCTCCATCTGCCACCGTTATCCTTCATCTTTATACCGGCATTTTTTAGTAATGTATACGAGTTTTCGCTGTTCCAAGTCAATCCGTCAATATATGGAAATGAAGTATGTGCAATGGCTTCGTGAAGTGGTTTGGTCTCACGTCCGGTGAACATAAGATCAAGATCCACACGCAACAAACCTTCTGACTCGGCCGTCTTCGCAATTTCTGCATTTATACCTAATAATGATTTTTTTGCTCCTTGATCTTGCCTGTCTGCTATAGCAGAAACAACAGCAATACATGACAGATCTTTGCTTTTTCTATGCAGCGTACTAGCTAATAAATATGCCATACCACCACTAGAAACCTCTTTGCCGCCGTCTATACCATAACTCCATGAATTTAGAACATGATCATTATAAGTCGCCTCTAATTCCTGATTTGGAATTTGATGATGGTCGATTACCATCCATCTATCCTCAAGAGCAGTGTGTAGCTCTTTAGCGATCCCTGCACCTAGGTCAGTAAATATATAAAAGTCATGAGATTCAGCTTTCAATTGCTCGATAATATTTACAGTCAATTCTGAGACAGTACGTATACAGCATTTGGCGCCCAGTCTTATCAGCAAAATAGAAATAATACTACCCGATATTATGCCATCTGCATCCAGGTGAGTGATAACATAGGTTTCCTTATTATTGTCTACAATAGAAGTAATTTTTTCACAAAAGGGTTTTATCTGCTCATATAGCCTTGTGACATAGTCCATAGGAGACTCTACTCTAGTTGAGCTATAACCGCAGCATATTTCCAATCTTTTTTAAGCCTTTCGGTACGTTTGTAATACTTAGAAAGTCTATGAATTTTTGCTTCTACTAGTTCTAAGGATCGAACATTTCTGTGGTCACTATTATGTGTCCTAAGATGTTTTTGAAGCCCCAAAGCTTTATGCACCAGTTGCTCCAAATCTTCAGGCATTTCTCTCTGGATCTTATTTTCATACAGTACACGGGTCATAGCTTTTCCAAGAACGGATTTGATAAGAGGTATCCCATGTTCATCACGTATTCTAATACCTATTTCACTTGGAGTTAGACCTGTCTTTGACAATTGAACAACTAACGAAGATATTTCCTCTTGGCTTTGTTTTATCCAAGAAGGGGTATTTTTGGAGGCCGGACGAACAGAATGAGATTTACCATGCGTATGAGCATGAATTCGCGCCATGTATACCCTATCGAAAACTTCGGAGTCTATCTTAAATGTTACTGGCCTACAATGATGAAAATAAACATAAAAGTTAAATAATCCAGTTCGAAAGGTTAGTTAGATATGAATAGGCCAATTCTAGTGGCTATGTCAACAGTAGCGGTGCTCATGGCGTCGGCTTTTGTACTTCCGGCTGTTCAGATTGTAAACGCACAATACGTTGGAGGTGGAGGAACAACTGGTGGCAATATCGAAGAACAATTAAAACTGGCACGGGAAAAAATTCAAAATGCAAAGCAGGCAGGAGCATACGGTTCAGGTACACCTATGCTAGGAACAAATATTAGTGAAACTGTCATATTTATTGCCATAATAGTAGTAATCTTTGGTGGTGTAGCAGCAGCCTTTTTTATAAAAGGCAGAAGTGCAAAAAAAGAAGTAGCAAGATAATTAGTACTCTACAATCCTTTTTTTGATTATTTGATATATATATATATATTATTGTGATTGGGTATTCTATATTTATAATTTAGTTTACCTTAGGTGCTCAAAATAACCAAAATGTATATATCATAGAATTTATTGCTCTATTATTGATAATGAGCCTTGTTCTAAGCCTTACAGCAATGGTTAGCTCTGTATTCCAAAGTCTATTCCAGCAGATTGGACCGCAATACGACCCGCTATTCTATGACGTCATGGTCTATATTTTTGGAACCATGCTCTTCGCTGTGTTTCTTTTAAGTGTCATTGCCTTCTGGTTAAGAAGAAAGGGTCTTGGTGGAGGATCGGCAAAGGAGAAATGGACTCAAGAATTAGAAAGATACTTTGAGCGTGAACAAATAGGTCTAATTCCAGATGAAAAGCATCATTGGTAACTGAGAACTAACAGATTATAAAGTTAAAACCCCAAACTTCTTTTCTTTATTTTTAAGTACCCTTTGTAAAAACTTGAGTTAGTTCTATTAGTCGTTTTACGACAATTATTATTAGAACCGTCGTAGAACTGCAGGTTTTAGGAGTTCTGGGCTACACTTCAATTTTTTGATTAGCAATAATAGAGGTTCTTTATCCTGCGGCATCGTGCCACCTAACGAATAGACATTAGATGCGTGGTTAGCCCTAAAGATGACAGGCGTTGGAGCGTTAAATCCATCGATTACTCTTTCAAGCTCATCCAATAATTCATAATCATTTAATGGAATAAAGGTTTCACCGAACTTCTGCATAAATTCATCGTATATACCATCCTCTAGCTGTAATGATAGTGCAGCCAGATAATCAGGAGCGATTTTATTTACTAGTTTGTTAGTATCGCGAATATGTTCGTCTGTATATCTTCTTCCTCCAAGCCCTATTATTATCATACACGACAAAAGATAACCGTGACTTTTGGCCTTCTGGCAGCTTTCGACGATTCCTTTATGGGTCGCCCCTTTAGTTACTTTTCTCAAAATGACATCGCTACCGCTCTCTATACCGATATAAAGCATTCTGAGTCCTGCTTTTCTCAATTTATAGAGTTCATTGTCCGTCTTCTGTAGCAGATTTTTTGGCATTGCATAGCACGATACTCGTTCTAGCTGTGTGAATTTTGAATATAGATAGTCTAAAATCTGAGTCAGCATAAACACTGGTAGATTCAGGGCATCACCATCTGCAAGAAATACCCGTCTAGTTGAAGGATAAGCCTTAGAAGCTAAGTCAATTTCGAGTTTTATTTCTTCCCAAGGCCTATCAGCATATTGCTTTGTCCTATACATATTACAAAAGGAACATCTATTAAATGAGCACCCTAATGTAACTTGGAATATCATCGAATTAGCCTCTGATGGGGGTCTATAAAGAGGGTAATCATAAAGTAATTCCATCTGAATTATAGTAGGTTGATATTACATTTAACTTATACCATATAATATAGCCAATAACTGATGGCGAAAAATGGATATTGTTTTAGTAACATTATTTCATCCGTATTCAAATCATGGGTATTGGGTCGGTTCGTCGCGAGATCTTCATTGTCTTTAACTCAGTCTGGAGCAGCGAAGTATTATCCTCATCCCCATAAAATAGAGGTAGAATTGTATTTAAAAATGTACAGGCAGAAGAGCCTGTGATCTCGTTTGGAGCAAGTAAGTGATGTCTTCATCAGTCTATGATATTTGATGGGAATCTGGATATTAATAATGCCTCCTCGGATTCTGGATAACGGATAATTTGAAAGTCAATCCGAGTCTGGTAAAATTGGAACCTGAGTATTGCGTTAAGATGACTATGCTTTTGAGAGCTAATGCGCCGGGAGAGGGATTTGAACCCTCGTGACCCTTACAGATCACAAGCTAACCAGAGGAATTTCCAGGCTTGCGCCCTACCAAGCTAGGCGATCCCGGCAGTATGCATTCGTAATTAAAATTTCACTAATATTAATCGTTATAATTATATTTCATATATCGGCATCAGATGAGTTTAAGCCTGAAAATATAACAGTTAATTGCCCCACAAGTTGAGTGAGAGATCATTTTTCCAAATTATGGATATTTATTTGGTTACCTGCCATCCTCAAATCGAATCCCACGCTGAACTTTGCGGACATAATTCTATTCGTAAGAGCAAAAGGTAATGCACTGAGAGACAAACATAAAAATAAGGACTGGAGTATATTTTATTTTTCATGGACGAACAAGAGATTTCAGAATACTGTAAAAATAAGAATCATGTAGAGTGTAAAGACTGTATATGTAGATGTCATATACCAGGAACTATGGACAACCTTGCAAAAAATATCGCTAGGTTAGAAAGAAGTACTCCTGGTTTAGGCGAATCGTTATAGGTATGTATAGTTTTGAATTTCAAGAGACGGTTTGGGTTTGTACCGCCAAGATATCAGATCTGAGCCGTCTGATTATTGCCATCTGGTCTGTCGATTTTCATCACTTGAAGACCAAACTTTTGGATAAGTCCCAGGTTTCATAATTATCCTTTTTATATAAAAAGCAATCCCCTTCACATTCTCTTCGATCTCATCTTTCGTCATTGCAGTCTCCGCTAAACCAACTATTTCACCTTTCAGGCTATAGATACCTACTAGCTCGCCTATCTTTAGATCTTGAGACACGGCCACAACTCCAGGAACTGCCAGCTGTGCACCATGACATAGCGCATCTACTGCAGTATCACGTATAGTAATTGCCTTTATTCCCTCTAGGCAATATTCAATTGGTTTTATTAATTTTCTTAATTTGTTAACTTCTCCTCCTTCTTTATATAATTGAAAAGCATCGGCTAAATCATGTAGTTTTATCATGCTATGTTCTTTTTCCAATAAATGGCTCACTCTAGTCCTACGAAGTTCAATCATCGTAGCTCCGCAACCTAAAACTTCACCTATATCATAGATTATTTTACGAATATAGGTGCCAGACTGACATAAAATACGCATTAAGAGCAGACGATCATGTTGTTCTAACATGTTAAATTCATAGATCGATCTAATGCGAGTTGCCCTTTTTACAGAAGATCGTTGTGGAGGTCTTTGGTAAATGTCCCCAGTGAATTCATTAATAATTCCTACCAAGCGTTCTTTAGAAACATACGTGTGCATTCTTGCTAAGACATAGTATTCTTTTGGACCTAGAAGCAATACAGACAAAGCTTTTGTCCCTTCTCCTAATCCTATTGGCAATAAGCCTGTAGCGCCGGGATCTAATGTTCCACTGTGTCCTGCTTTGTCAATCCTTAATATTCTCTTTACCCATGCGACGATTTCATGACTAGTAGGTCCGTCAGGTTTATCAATTAAAACCAGACCATAATTGAATAACGATAGTATTGGCCTTTTTTCAGGATAATGACCATAATTTTCATTGGTAACATCGTCATCTACATTTACCAAATTCTGCAATTGTGGTAACAAATTATGTTACTCAGCCTAGAATATCTATCACTGTCCTCTTAATAACATATAGCGCTATAGGACATGTTATCTGTATAGACTAGTCATCACAGGTCTTTCAAATCAACCTTCTGATCTTCGATTAGTAGCCTTTGTTTGATCAGATGAAGACAAGCAAATGGGAAAATAGAACTGGACAGGTTGCGCTAGCTTAGATCTTACTCAATTGTTGGGCTATTGATCTGAGAATTATTTATCATCATTGAGTTATTTCTCCGTTAACTGTAGGATTTCTCCCGAGGCATCAACAATGAAGTGATGACAATAGCCGCCACAGCTGTCTAATTGGAATCACAGCACCACCTCTATTACGCTATACAGGAGATCCTTCCCGTTTCTCAATCCTATCTACACCAGAATGCCTTTTTGCTCTAGAACCAAAGAGAATAGCAGTAAGCACAACAAATACCCCTATAGTTACAATATACATGAATACTTCGTCAGCCATTTAGATCCATATGTATTAAAAACAGGTAAAAGATAAAGTTATGCAATTAAGTCTATATATAGATACATAGGTCGACAGATTGAAATACATCTAAATAATTAAGAGCAATGATAACTATGATAATAAACCAATTCTATAATATAGGTTCTTGATATATTTGATATATTCAGTGCCCTAAAGATATTAACCAAAGTATCGGCATTAAATGAGTGACCTGTCCATGAGATAAGTAGAGAGTAGGACTACGTTTAATATAAAGAGGAATTAGGTGAACGTAATCAAGAAAACATAGCCGAATAAAGCTGTTCCAATATTTCCTATGCTCTCTTATGTTCAGGCAGGTGATGTGACTTTATAAGACCTTCTTGGAATGTATATTCGTGAATGCTATATGGTAAATTAGGCCTCTTTATAACTAAATATACCCTTCATCAAGACAAAGGAATTTAAAAGAATTAAATGCGCTAAATAATGCGATTACTAGGTTATACGTACAAAAATTAATCATAAGAAGGAAACTAACTGTGTTGTTCCATTCCCATGATAAAAAAACTGCGGATTAATGATGGTCTAAATCGGTCTATTTATGTTGGATAGCCTTTATAGCAGGATAGAATATTAAGCTATGCTGATTATGTAGAGGATAAATTTCGATAGATTAAATCTCATCATTCTGAAAAAATTATTATTACCATTTATGTCACAGATGCTTACGATGTCTAACTATTCTGAAGATACAGTTAGAGGAGCGGCAGAAATACGAGAATGGCTCATTAGACAGATTTCTGATAAACAGGACGAAATTGAAAAATTACGCAATACGCTTTTTCTAGTTGATATGCTATTGAAACAAAGTAGCTTTAAGAAGGCCTCTGCTCTTGGATCACGAGGTACGCCATTCTTGCCGCCACAATCAACATCAGATAACCACTTTGATCAGATCTCTAGTAATTCCTCTGAAAACGAGGCACAACCAATCTCAGCTAAAGAGATCACAAATGCGACTGCGATAGCAGAAACCGTACCTTCTTCTACTGAAGAACAAGATGGGATCGAAGATATTGCTGAAGTTAGGCCATTAAAGCGTCTTAAAGATAATCTATTGCTTGCAAATGCAAAACTATTACCGAACTCTATCGAAATTGCTCCTGCTGAAGGCATTAATCTTAATATTAATACCCCTCCATTCCGATCATTCTTTTTGAACAGAATTTTGGACGGGATGAAATCAAAGGATGCAGACAAGGTAAGTCAAGGTCAAATCAAAGTGTCAGAGTCACTCAATTATCAAGTGGATGATAATAATGGCTCTATCAAAAGAATTATTATAAATAATTATAGAGAAAAAGAGCGACTCAATGAAATATTCAATACATCAACATGGGTATTTACAAGGATGATAGAAAAGAGCACCAAACAATAATAATATGGACAAAATAATCGTGTTAGACTTTGGTTCGCAATATAGTCATCTAATATGTAGACGTATACGTGAAACAAATGTCTATTGTGAACTTTTACCATACAACACTTCTATGAAAATACTTCGGAAGCTCAGCCCAAACGGTGTAATTTTCTCAGGTGGTCCTGCCAGTATCTATTCAAAGGATTCACCAAAACCTGACGAAAAAATTTTCGAAATGAATATTCCTATTTTGGGAATCTGCTACGGTCATCAGCTCATAATTGATAATTTTGGCGGAAGGGTCAAGAAATCAGATAAAAGAGAATATGGACATGCTGATCTAATTATTGATGATAATTATGATCTCTTTCATGATATCAATGATAAAATGATATGTTGGATGAGTCATGGTGATGCTGCAGAGAAACTTCCAAGTGACTTCGAAATCTTGGCTCATACTAAAAACTCTTTTTCAGCCGCCATTGGAAATAAGCAAAAGAAGATATATGGAATACAATTTCACCCCGAAGTAGTTCATACAGAGAGAGGTCTTGAGATCTTAAGAAACTTTTCACAAAAGATAAGCGGAGCAAAGCCAGAATGGAATATGCAAGATTTTATAAAGACAGTAATAACAGATGTTAGAAACCAAGTTAGAGACAAAAAAGTACTCTGCGCAGTAAGTGGAGGAATTGATTCAACAGTCGTAGCAGCTTTATTGTATAAGGCTATAGGTGATAATTTACGTTGTGTCTTTATCAACCACGGTCTCCTAAGACAGGATGAAGAGAAGCTGGTTGTCAAGTTATTCCAAGACCATCTTAATATAAGGATTATTTATGCAGATGTACAGACTCAATTTCTGCGGAGACTTGAAGGCATAAAAGATCCTGAGAGGAAACGTAAAATCATAGGTGAAGAATTTGCAAATGCATTTATCAATGTAGCCAAAGAGCATGGGCCTTTTGAATATTTGGCCCAAGGTACACTTTATCCAGATGTAATTGAAAGTGGGGTTTCAAAGGGTCCAGCATCTCTCATTAAAACACACCATAATGTAGGGGGCCTTCCAAAATGGCTTAATTTGAGAATAATCGAGCCACTGAGTAGTCTCTATAAGGACGAAGTCAGAAAAGTTGGAAGCCTACTAGGAATTCCTAATGAACTTTTACTAAGACATCCTTTTCCTGGTCCTGGTTTAGCAGTAAGAATAATTGGAGAAATTACTGCCATGAAATTAGGAATTGCAAAACAGGCCAGTAGTATAGTGGAAGAGGAGTTAAAGAACTCTGGATTATATGATAAAGTCTGGCAAGCATATGCTGCGGTTGGAGATGACAAGGCAGTAGGCATATTGGGTGATGAACGTGTTTATGGCTACATTGTAATAATTAGAGTCGTAGAATCCATAGATGCAATGACTGCTGATTGGACTCGATTGCCTTATCATGTTATTGAGAATATCAGCACCAGAATTACTAATGAGGTAGAAAATGTGACATGGGTCACATATACTGTCTCAAGTAAACCTCCAGCGACAATAGAGCCTCAATAAAAAGCAATGTTCAAAACTAAAGAGATGAAAAAGAGAAGTCTATATTCATAGCCTGAGTTAGCCGTTAATACCATCCTATCCTAGTTTTAATTTTGATGTACAAAAATAAAAGAGAACGGATTATGAGATAAATTCTGTTTTTAGTAAACTTCCTTATCCTTAAGAGTCGATACTTTAAGAGTAAAACCCCTTTATTCATCTATAATTTGTAGATTATGGACGCGTCCGTAAAGTAAACTTTTCCCTTGTTCTCTGTAATACTAATGAACATTATTATTCAGATTAATAGATAGTATCAATCTATCACCTTCTGCGTTTGTAGATTAATAATATAAATTATAAATTAATTTCCTCTAGACCACCAAGAACAACATATAGCATCTTTTCTTTTGTAACATCATAAACGTTCTCGCATATATTAGGTGATCATATGTAAGTTTGAGTGTTACTCTGAGTTAAGACGGGTCAGTCAATTACTTAATAGCCGGACTGGACATAAATATGCAGATATATGACAAATGCTTCCTTATCACATAAGATGGCATTAATTGATTAAATTAATTAATTAATTAGAAAGTGATCCTTTGTAATATATCAAAAATTTCCTTCATTGTTGGTGGTTGCATACTTGGATTTCTAACGTACAACGAAGCACATGCATTAGAAAAGGTCAATCGCTCTAATGCATCAAAGCCTGCCAAGTAACCAATGATATCCGCAGCGTCCCAAGAGTCTCCAGCTCCAGTCATTGTTTTAGGTTCGACTTTGATTGCATGAGCAAATACAGATTCCTTGCCGTTTGACCATGCAGCGCCTCTTCTCGTATGCAGATCAATACTAATCCCCATTTCAGCTGAAAGCATCTTAGCAGCATTCTTTATAGTATCTACAGTCTGTTCACCTGTTCTCATAAGAACTGACTCTAACCCAGTGGCTTTTGCCAATGAATTGCATTCATTTTCATTAATACTAAGAGCGTCAACAATATCAGCAATATCTCTTAATGATTCTTTGAAATCTTGTCTTCTAGTCTCAATATCGGCAGGATCAATAAAGTGGTGTGCTCTTGGAGAGTTTTTAAAAACGTGCTCAGCAAGTTGTGTCCCTCGTATGTTACTGCCCCAGTTAAGTACGGCAACTCCATCTGCACTCTTTAATATTTTTCGATGATCATCAGAGGAAATTCGGTCTGGACCAAAGATTACATTATCTCCGATATCACTTACCATTACGTTTATTATAGATTTTTGCTCATCTAGGAATTCAAATGATGTAGTACAGCCATGTTTTCCATTTGTGATTTGGAGTGACACCTTCTCCCCAAACTTTGAAAATGTCTGTCTAAGAATAGATGAGCCAATCTCATCGGCAACTGTAAATAGCACAACACTCATACCAAGGTTAGCAAGACAGTAGGCAACATTTACTGCATTCCCTCCTTTGGTATCGACAGTATGAACACCTCTTATACTTCCTCCTCCAAACCTAGCCTTTTCCGTGAAAGCATTAAAAAATTGTTCCTTTGAATCTAACTTCACAATACGATCTACAAAAAAATCATGCATCACGACAATAGGATGCATGTAAGAATGGTATGTTTCTATTTTTTTTTGAATCGCAGATAAATTTATTATTTTAATAGCACCACTATAAAAATAATGTGTTAATTAATTATAGTTTGCCTTGATCAGATCGTTTCTCAATATAGCCGAGTCGCTATGATTTATTTCATTTCCTTTATTTAGCCATTGACCAATGGAGAAGTATAAAAGAGAAGTGTACTAATAAATCCCTTAAAAATTACAACCTTTATAGTATCGTAGTTAAAATAAAAAAATAAGCTACGTCTCTTATTCCATATCCATACCGCCCATACCGCCCATACCGCCCATACCGCCCATACCGCCCATACCGCCCATACCCCCACCAGGAGGACCGGCCGGCATTTTTGACTTGCTTGAGGCGATCACATCATCAATTCTTAAAAGCATACAGGCTGCTTCAGTAGCAGATTTTAGAATCTGTTCTTTAACTACAAGTGGTTCAAGCACGCTCTGTTTATTCATATCAGCGACAACCATATTCCGAACATCTACGCCTGTCCATTTTGCACCCTTGCTTTGCTTTGCCCGCAATTCAGTCATCATATCGATTGGATCCATACCTGCGTTATTTGCAAGCGAAAGTGGAATCGAGTCCAGCGCATCTGCAAACCTTTGTACTGCTAATTGTGCTCTCCCTTCTAGGTTGCCAGACCATTGTCTTAAATCATTTGCAATGTAGGCCTCTGATGCTCCACCGCCTGCAACTATTATTGGTCTCTCAAGCACATCCTTTGTTACCATCAATGCATCGTGTACAGAACGGTCAGCCTCGTCGACAACTCTCTGAGATCCTCCTCGCACGAGGATTGTAACTGCCTTAGGATTCTTACAGCCCTCAATGAATACCCATTTGTCTGTCTCAACCTTTCTTTCTTCAACTAGATCAGCAGAACCAAGATCCTTCCCGACCAAGTCATCAAGGTTATTTACTAATCTAGCACCAGTTGCTTTTGACAATTTGAACATGTCACTTTCCTTTACCCGTCTTACTGCTAAAACACCAGCCCTTGCAAGATAATGCTGTGCCAAGTCATCTATACCTTTTTGACATAACACAATATTTGCCCCAATGGATTTTATCTTATCAACCATCGATTTGAGCATATTGTTTTCTTCATTAAGAAACATTTGCATTTGTTGAGGGTCATTAATGCGAATTTCTGCGCTCATCTCAGTCTTTTCAATTTCAAGAGCGGAATTAAGCAGTGCGATCTTTGCGCCTTCAACTCTTTTAGGCATACCTGCATGAACAACTTCCTTATCAAGTACGATACCTTTTATTAATTTAGTATCACGCATAGACCCACCAGCTTTCTTTTCAACCTTTATATTATCAAGATCAACTCTCTGGTTATCTTTGCCTTCAACTTTTTCAGCCACTTGTTTCGCTGCGTTGACCACTATTTCACTCAATATGGGACTATCGTCAGAAACCAATTTGGAATACATGCTAGTTCTTGCAATTTTGATCAACAGTTCCTTATCATCTACATTTATCTTAACTCCTATCTTTTGCAGCAATTTCAAAGCTTGCTCGCATGCGGCTGTATAGCCATCAACAATTACTGAGGGATGAACATCCTTGTCAAGTAGAGATTCAGCCTTTTCTAGCAAAGCGCCAGCAAAAACTACTGATGATGTGGTGCCATCCCCAACTTCATTGTCCACAGACTTTGCAACTTCAACCATCATCTTAGCGGCTGGATGTTGAACGTCAATCTCTTTCAAAATTGTTGCACCATCATTTGTAATTGTTACATCTCCTAAGGTGTCGACCAACATCTTATCCATACCTCTGGGTCCCAGACATGTCTTTACAATATCCGCAATTAGTTTTGCTGCAGTTAAGTTATTTTTCTGAGCATCTTTACCTTTGTTTTCTTTCGTACCTTCTTTCAATATTAATACTGGCATTCCGCCAGCTGTAGTTTGAACTGATGCCATTTCATATTCACCTAGTAGAACATAAGAGTTTTTCTAAAGCCTCTTTTATACTTTTACTTATTCAACCGTATTAATCGATGCCAAGGCTTCTTGTTTTTTGTTGAATTTTGCTTTGAAGGATGGAACGTTTATAATAAATCTCTCGTGTCTTCCTTCTCCTATCTTTTCAATTTTGTCAGCTGCCTCTACGTTGAACATAATCCGTCTACCATCTACCGAAATGATTTCAGCTTTAAGAAAGATATCTGCTCCAACAGGAGTGGCCGATAAGTGTTTGACCTCAACAACCGTACCTACAGAATCCCAATCCCTGTCTTTGATAAATTGTTCTTTCAGAAGTAATCGGCAAGTCTCTTCCATTTCTGAAATCATAGAAGGTGTTGAGAATACGTTTTCACCTTCCCACAGAAATGCTGTTGTCTGATTTGAATTAACTTTTAGATTTCTCTGCTTTGTGGACCCATTTTGTATTATAAAATTCAATCTAGATGGACATACTGAAGGTTGCTTTTAGATTTTATTGATATACTGCGAGAGTAGATATGAATAATGCAAAAAGAAAAGGTATGCAGCAGGAAGATATGTGATTCTATCTACTGCGCCTAGCCGCTGAGGCAATGACATACGCAAGACCGACTGCCAGACCGAAAGTCAGAGGAATCCACACTCCAAAGCTGTCCATATTAACCGGAACCATTTGCTGCAGCAAGTTTTCAAATATCATTATTCTTGATATACAGGAGTTAGTATATTAGATTTTCTGGTATCTTTCTTGATACAAGGCTCAAAATAACGACAAAATTAGGAAGAAGGGTAAGAAAAAGTAACAAAGATTTATTTTTTACTATTTATAGCAGCATAGCAATAGTAATTGTAATCAATATCCATGATTGAATGCCAATTCTACTTGAAGCTCACTAGATTCTTCTATACTGGAGGTATTCAATTCATCGCAATAATTGAAGGTGTCTTTAAATTACCCAAATTAAGAGTACAAAATCTATATGAAGATGCAGAAAGAACTGCAGAAATTCTGCCCTAAATGCAAAACTCACACAGTTCAGGCCGTAGGCATTTACAAAAAGGGAAGGGACAGAAAAACTGCAGAGGGCACACGTAGACATGCTGAAGATAAAAAGGGTTATGGAGGTCAGAAATTTCCTGAACTCAAAAGAACAGCCAAAACCTCTAAAAAAATAACTTTACGTTATACATGCAAAAAATGTCAAAGAAAAACTATGAAACAGGGAATGAGAATACGCAAGCTTGATATCCAACCTTGAGTATGTGAGGGATTGAAATGCGTAAAAAAAATATCATGATCCCAAATCCAAATAGTAATTTTATATCAGTGGGCTGTCCAAAATGCGAGAAAGAAAAGATCGTCTTCACATACACTACAAACGACATTAACTGCAGTTCATGTGGGGAGTTAATCGTTAAAAAAACGGGTTCTAAAGCAAATATTCTTGGTAAAGTTCTGAATGTTCTTGACTAATTCTTGTGGATTAGTTTTTTTGCAACATTTAGATCCATAGATGTGTTTACATTGATGGCTATTTCTTTTTCATTCATTACTAAATAGTATTCATCCAGGTTTTGTTGAGTTTTGGATTTTGAAGAATCAATTATCATTATTCCAGAATGACAGTATTCTTGTTTGCCGATATTAAAAACTATGCTTGGCTTTATACCTAGGCACCTAACAAAGTATTCTTCTAGTACAATAGATATACATGGTGAATGAAGGCTAATACAAGACTTAACAATTTTTCTGATCGTTTTAGGTCTTAATAGTGGAAGATCTGCAGATACAACAAAAGTTTTGAACGGTTTTATTCTGTCTAGTAAACTACAAAGGTCGTCTGAATAATTGACACCTTCAGCTTCAATTATATCAATTAGATGTCCGTAATGATATTGCAAAAATCTGCTAGTCTGAGGAGTATTAGGACTTGAAACCCCGACTATCTTTACAAACCTTTGAGAATCTAGAAGTGCATTAATCACCCATCCAATTAAAGTCTTGCCTTTTATTTTTAATAACGGTTTTTCATTATTAGAAAGCCCCATTCTAGTTCCTTTACCACCACACATTACAGCAGCTATCATAGGTAGTACGAAAATTACTCCATCGGTTTATTATCTCTTAAATCGTATAGAAAAAAATTGAACAAGGATATAAGGATATCTAGAAAAGAATAGACATCCCTTCTATTATCCTACAATTGGATTGTTCAAGGTATACAGACCATAGAACTTTTCGATAAGCCTAAAGTAAGATTTATAGATTGCTAGTACGCGTGCTGATCGAACAGATCTTCTAATTGATAGATTTTTAGAATCCTTTCGATTTGTTCTGTGCTGTCTCCGCAGTAATAGTGAATTTACCGTTAATAGTCCATTTTGCGCTTCCCATATCTTTACCACTTGGGCCTACTGCCTTTGGAATATCTATAACCAGATTATCAAAGCTATAAGTAACTTGAGCACTCTTGCCTGTTAATCTATCAAAGAGTTGCTCTATTAACTCAGCCCACTGGCCTGTAGTCTTATTTTGGTTATCGCTGTTAGCTTTTTCGTTGTCGTTCATAGTTGTTTGTAAGTTGTGCAACATAAGATATAACCGGATACAAAAATTCTTCTAATTGTGAGTTAAATGTATCATATAATCTATATCAAATTGAAATTTCTACCGGAAATTCTAACCCTTGAATCAAGACGTTAGTTTAGACTTAATAAAGGAAGCAAGGTTGCTTATAGATGCACTATCTTAATGCGCAAGTAATAACAATAAAGTTAAGAAATAATCTCGCATTATAGGACTTCTGCGTTTTGGATGAATGAATAACGAAATTTCAAAGTGTTATACTAAAGAGTTGATGTCCTATTCGAGGAAGTTGAACTATCCATACCTCTTAAGTCTGTTATATCAAAAGAGTTGAGCATACGTTGCAATATCGGAAGGTAATTGGCATACTTTGTTTCGTCTGCTGCGTACGTAATATGATATGCTTTGCTGCCCATCCTACTCCAAAGATCAGTTCTCTCTATTTTACCAGACCCTTCACGATTAATTTTCGTTTCCTTATATGCAGGATTACCCGCAAGAGTAGATGCAGTTGCACTCTTAGTATTAAATGACGGAATATCTTTTGTAACTATCTCTACTTGAAGATATGTCCTGAAGCTTGGTGTATTGCCTTGAAGTGGAGAAAGAAAAGAGACAACAATGTGACGCCCGAGTTCGGCTATTACGTTATGAGGATATTCTATTTTCTCCCAGCCAGTAGGATAATGTATTGTAAATCTGTCAGATAGATCCTCATATACTAAAAAATTCTCTGAGGATATATTTGCCTGAGCAGTTGTCATAGATATAAAGTTAGAAGTCTTTGCTGTTGCCTCTTGTAAAGGAGTGTACACACATGACAAGACCGTTAAGTAGAATACAGAAAAAATCATTGATACAAATAAGGTGATGGCAACGGGAGAGACCTTAATACCAGGGGTTACTTTAAATTTTTCAGTTATAACCATTCGAATAGATCTATACAGATTGCTATATAATTCTAAATACAACCTTTGATGCAATATTAGCCGCTTGATGGACATTCATTATTAGCAGAATTATGATTTTTCTGATTTATAATAGTAAGTATCTATATATATTTTTATTTTCAAACTACCAGAGACAATGAAACCAAATTGATTAGCTTGTTAATAATGAAAGATATGCAATAATGAATAACAGCCTTCTAGATAATGTCAGTCCAGACCAAATAAAAAGAGGATGGTATTAGAAGACTCTTAAATTAAGACCTATTCTAACCTAATAATGACGAAACTTTGTCTATATTTTCCCATGTAAATGATGGTTCTTTTCTTCCAAAATGTCCGTACGCTGCGGTTTTTTTGTAGATTGGTTTTTTTAAGTTGAGGGTATTAATAATCCCTGCCGGTCTCATATCAAAGCTTTTTTTGATTCGCTCTTCAATTACATCCTCTTCTAGGTTTCCTGATCCGAAAGTGTCTACCATTATTGAAACAGGTTCTGGTATGCCTATAGCATAGGCAATCTGTACTTCACATTTATCTGCTAGTCCTGCAGCGACAACATTTTTGGCGACATATCTTGCCATATAACATCCTGATCTGTCTACTTTAGAAGGATCTTTTCCGGAAAATGCACCACCACCATGTCTTCCCATACCTCCGTAAGTATCTGCGATTATTTTTCTACCCGTCAAGCCTGTGTCACCTGGTGGACCACCAATTACAAATCGTCCTGTTGGATTAACTAGGAATTTGGTGTTATGATCAATCCAATTATGGCAGACTGGTTTTATTACCTTGTTGATAACATCTTCTCGTACTTGACTCAAAGTCACATCTGGCGAGTGTTGTGTAGAAATTACGATAGTATCGATCCTCTTTGGTTTACAGTCTTCATAGACTATGGATACTTGCGATTTGCCGTCAGGCCAAATCCAGCTCATTTCTTTTCTTTTTCTTACTTGAGAGAGTTTCATTGATAACTGATGCGCCATGCTAATCGGCAATGGCATGAATTCTGGAGTTTCGTTTGTAGCATAACCGAACATAAGTCCCTGATCGCCAGCTCCCTGTTCTTTATTCTCCCCGCTATTCACACCCATAGAAATATCTGCACTCTGTTCATGCAATGATGAGAGTACAGAACATGTATTACCATCAAATCCGTAATCTGGTTTGTCGTATCCTATTTCATTGATAATACTACGAACAACTTTCTGCACATCTATTCTTCCTCTTGATGTCACCTCACCAGCAACAATGACAAGACCGGTGGTTGTCATTGATTCTACCGCGACACGGGAATCAGGATCCTGTCTTAGAAATTCATCTAATATAGTATCAGAAATCTGATCACAAATTTTGTCTGGATGACCTTCGGTAACGCTTTCAGATGTAAATAGATGGCGTCTCACCATTTCGCTTATAGTTTATAAACAATACATAAGTATAATGACTGTTCCCATTAGAATTCTTTTTCTAACCTTATAAAGAGGACGTTGTTACCTCTAATAACAACTTTGCCATAATTTGCTAAAACATCTGCTCCATTAAATTCTTCAGCATCAACAAGAATCAAGTTCATATAAGAATCAACATTGTTCATTCTACCACGGTACTCTATCTCGCTCTTTAATCTGACGGCAACTTTTCGGTTTATTGAACGCTGTAGCATAGTCAAAGGACGTTTTGGTTGCTGTTGCGACGATGAGGACGACAATTAACTAATCTGCATTTGAAAGCATAGCGGCTACAATAAAAAGGTTCCTTTATTGTCAAAACACATATAGATTTATTGGATATACCGCTTAAATTTGAATATTGACATTTTTTATAAGTACTGGTTCAATGTCGATTGACCGTCTTCTAGGCGGAGGAGTTCGTTCAGGTATGCTTACGGATATCTATGGACAGAGCGGGTCTGGCAAATCCCAGTTATGCTTCACACTTTGTGTTAATTGTATTAAATCTTCTGCACAAGAAGACAGGATAATGTTTGTTGATACTGCAGGAACATTTAGACCAGAAAGAATTATTGAAATTGCTGGGGATTCTATGAATTCTAATATACTTAATAAAATTATGTATATTAGAGCCCTATCTACACTAGATCAAGTCAATGCAATTAGACGGATATCGGATCTTACTCCTAAACTTACAATAGTGGATAGCGCAACCTCATTATTTTCTAGCGAATTCAGAGGTGTAGCAAGACATCTTGCTCTAATGAAATATCTTCATCAAGTATCACTGAACGCTATTAAATTTGATTGTGCTATTGTAATGACAAATATGGTTCGAAATGTTCCATTCGACAGAATAAAAGCAGGATCACAAGATAATTATGCTGCTATATCTGCAATTTCAGGAGATGTTGACCGTCTTGCATTTGGAGAGCGTGAGTTTATGGGGACTTCAGTGTCGATTTATGCGCACATGAAATTAAAAGTCAAAGTCGTTGATAGGAAAAATTCGATCTTTGGAGCATGCTTGATGCAACCCAAAAGAGATGATCAGATTCCCTTTTATATAACATCAAAAGGTATCTGTGGTTAGAGTTGTTCGCGTAGATTGGTCCACTAATGTATTTACAGATTTTACTAAAGTTCATCTAGTCGAGTAGTTGTATTACCATGTAAATTTTTGTCACGTTATGCCTATTTATGGTAAAAAAAAGTAGGAATATTATGCAGACATTCTATAAATAGTGGACGTATGTTCTCATTCCTTTTTATCGGTTTTAGTTAAAACATATCTATTTTATCTATATTTTATGTGAAATGACATGAGTAGTGACTTATTGGATAGATAATAATGATGCACAGTATCACAAAATACCCGATGCCATTTAACAAGAATTAATTTATTTTCAAAGAGTAAATTATCAATATTTTTTTGTTGACTATTATATAGTATATTCATATTCACACGTACACAAGCTTTGATAAAAGTAGAAGGATCCGAACTAGGAATATTATTTTCTGTATTTGCTACCTCCGTGGTAGTATCTTTTATGAGTATATTAAATACAGCAAGTGCACAACAACACATACTACCTAACATGGATATAAGAATTAATTTTCCTTATTCCCTCCAACAAAACCCGTTTGGTAACGGAATTACAATTTTTGGAACATCAACTGATAATGCAACTTCTGAATGTCAAGTTTCGGTTGTTCTCAATAATATCAGACCATATCAAAAAGCTATGGCTACAGGTCCTGGGGGAGAAAATGATTATTCTACCTGGTTCTTTATGTACTATTCGAAAACGTCTGATTTTATTAAGAATGGAAATAATGAAATAACTGCTAAATTGTCTTGTTATTTTGCCCCTCTTTCTCTAACTAAAGATTATTCCATAAATATAACAGGCAATGGTAGCGATTTAGTTAGCACAAAATACCTAACATCGATAAAAAAAGAGAATTCTACTTCAAAGGCAAATGGAGAACCCAGCGGTCATCTTGGTTCATATAACACTAAGACAATAAATGAAGACGGGAAAGATCCAACTGGCACTAGAGATCTAGTATTGCCAACTCTCTCACTAAAGACAAACAATAATTCGTTTATTGATGGCCCGAGGGACGATATATCTTCTCTAAAAGTGGACGAACAAAAGAATATGGATTCACATAAAAGTGGCCACGAAGATATATCTTCCTCACATAGCATGTTATCAGCTACTCTAGGCAGAACAGCTGATATGGCGGGTAGAGGTTATCTGATGAACAAAACCTCTTCATTATCACTTAATAATTCTACTTTTGTTCCAGCAACAACACATACCCCATCCTATAACAACAGTAGAATTAACAATGGTTCTAGTAACACCAGTGCTTCTTCCTCTTCCAAGCCTCCTTCTAACAGCACATACAATCTGAAGATTGATAGTAAAAAAACAATTCCGATAGAATATCAAATTAGTGGAAATGGTAACAAACTTAATAGCATTACCGTACAGAAGGA
>DASQQB010000081.1:0-20973 GCA_035643635.1 Nitrososphaeraceae archaeon
TATTAGCCCTAGTGTATATACATGTCAACTACAAAAGAAAAAAGAGAAAAAGAAGAAGTAACAACGAAAGTAACATCACCATCAACCTCAACTACGAGTAATACTACATCATCACAAATACAGCAAGAAGAACAACGATATGCAGTCAATAGAGCATTAGATGAAACCAAAGATAATATCAGAAAGACAACAGATGAAGCAAGAAGGGACATTCCACGTTACACTCAAGCAGTTAATGAATATCATGAACAAACCATACAAGCTGCAAGAGAGATAACAGATAATTATCTAGACTCGCAAAAGGAGATTATTAACTCATATCAGTCAGCATGGCTACCTCAAATAGAGGCTGCAAATAGGGCATTTGTATCAAGTTGGATGTCTCCAAGACAATTTGTCGACAATTATGCAAGAGTAGTTAGCAGCTTTGCAGATAACACAATAGCAGCAACAAGAGTAGCAAATAATGCTATATTTGTTCATATGGAAACAACAAAAATCTTAATGCAGAATACTCGAGACAATACAAAGGAAATGTCTAGAATAGGAGTTAACGCTGCAAAAACATTAGAGCAAACATCAAGAGATACATCCAGAGTAGTAGCTGGACAAGATACCTATTCCTCATTTTCTCCTGGCTACTAAGATAAAGTACCTAAAAGAGAAGAATAGGAAAAGCTTCTCTTTCATTATTTTCTTTCTCTATTACTGGAAAAATATTAAGAAAGTATTTACAGAAAGCAAGATCGGCAAATAAACAATTTAAAATTATAGCTTTCTATAAAATAACACCCTTTTTAACGTATGGTCTGCCTTTACATATAAATAGGGATTTCATATCTGTATTAAAAGGCAAGTATTATTTCATATCATCATCTTAATATAAAATAAACGATAAATCCTTTTAAACTTTAGAAATCATTGTGTACTGATGGTACTCGGACTTTTATGGACTGCAATAGTCGTAGTTATAGTAATCATAATTATAGTTGTATTACTCAAACTAGTTTTTGCGGTAATAGCAATCGGTCCTGCCGCACTAGAACAACAACATCTTCAACCAATATTTTCTGAAGCACCGCTGCTTTCGATCAAACCTGACTATACTATGACATACGTCTCGGTAGAAGAAATAAAACAGCATATCTGATTGATGTAGCACTGCATAATCTAGATAGAGCTTTTTATCTTCAATATTTTGGACAATTATTTTTATTCCTTATCAACCTTTATCTGAAGAATTTTAAATTGTAACATTACCACTTTTTTCTTTAGGAAACACCTTATTGACGTACTTTGTAAGTCCAATGTATTGAACAATTAACGATAAAAGAACTACACCAAAGGTTATGGTGCTAATCGTGCCTTTGAAATTGCTCTCAGGCAGTGATGCAACAAGGGCTACTGATATTGCTCCTCGCATCCCACCAAGCACAACTATGTGCCTCCAGACCATAGGAATCTTTTCTTTTGTAAATCTATTAACAGCAGCAAGGATTGGATAAGTAGAGCCTATCCTAGCAACTAATACTGCTGCAAATGATAAGGCAATCAAAGGAAGATCTTTGCCCATATTTACTATATTCATGCTTATCCCAAGATAAAGAAAAGCAATTGAATTAGCGAAAAATGCAATTATCTCCCAGAAATTAAATACAGATAAACGTGTCTTTAAGCTCAAATAAGCTTCCTGTCTTATTGTTATATTACCAAAATACAGGCCAGCAACTGCCACTGCAACCAAACCTGAAAAACCTAAAGAATTTGCTGCTGTCACTGAGCCAAAAGCGGTTGCAACAGTTAATGCAGTCTCTGAAAAGGGATCATTCATTAGAGCATGCAGTCTGTGTGTTGCTGCAGCAATTCCTAATCCGACAGCACCGCCGCCTAAGAACACGATGGCAAAGTGTTCTGTTTGACTTACAATTAGGTTAAAGTGACTCAAGATAGGGGAATTAGTACTTGTGGATGTTGTTGTTGATGATGATAGGAGGGTATTGCTAGCGCTACTACTCCCAACAAATACCAGAGCTACAACAGATGAAAAGATTATCAGACCAGTAGCATCATTAAAGCTAGCTTCAAATTCCATTAATGTAGAGAGTTGTTTTGGTACCCTTACTCTTTTGAATATCTCTATCACAATTGCTGGATCAGTAGGCGCAATTAAAGCGGCAAAAGTAAAAGCAATAATAAAGTTCAACCCTGCTGCATATGTTAATAATGTACCAGCAACAATGGTAGCAAGGACTACACCTACAGTTGCTAAGAGTATAGATGATATTCTAACAGCTTTGAATTCCTTATAATTTACTTTCATCATTGCCTCAAAAATTAAAGGTGGTATTATCAAGTTGATGATTAATCTTGGATCTATTCTAAATTTCCCCGTATTTTCTATATTTAATAGACCACCAAAACTAATAAATGAAATTGCAATTCCGAATGCTACAAGTACCATAGTATAAGGAACTTTAATTCTGGACGATACAAGGGCTGCTGCAAATATCATAAACAAGAATAATGGGAGGACGTGCTGGAATATAGGAAATATTTCTCCTCCGCTTTGAGAACCTTCAATTGTAGTAAACACAGCTTTAGCAGCATAGACTATTGTTATTATTATATCCACAACAAAAAGTTACATTATGACATGTTTTTATTTATTGTCATTTTAGTTCTCGTCATTTAAGTTAAACATTTGATTTATCTTTATAACACTACGTAGCCACTTTGGAAGTAGCAATCAACTTTACTATTCGTAAATTCGTATTATCTCTTTCTTTCCTCTAGCCTTTTTTCATAGCGCCATTCCTGCAGCATATTTTTCTTGTAACGGCACATTTATCCAAAATAACAGAAAGAAATACTTCATAATTTGCAATTGTATGTATAAGGATTTCCTGAACCTAAAACAGCCCATTGACAGAATTCACAATTTAACTTGGGATTTAGTCTTTTTTGATTTTATACTTGGTATTTGTTTGTGCTGCTCTTTTACTAATTTGTAATTTTTACTTCCTCTTGTCTTAATCACTTTTTATTGTTTCAGGGGCTTTGCGCCTTTACTTCTCTCAAATTCTGATTTCTCAATATTTTCTTGTAACTATATCAAAATTAAATAGCAGCGATAATGTTTTTATAAACTCTATATAAGCCTGTTGAATTCTGCCTTTACAGTTGACATTGTGACAGCAGTTCATGGGAGATCTGCTACTTCATTTTCTGGGCCATTTTCCAGAATTTTCATAGCCCCTGCTAACTATTCATTGTTTAAATGTGAAAAAAAAGACTTGTCCATTTACTGGACGTGAGATGGCACTTAAACTACTCCAACTTACCAGTTCATTTCCTTTCCTTTATGGTGTCGATGTCTCCAAATCTGCTTTCGAAGACCGTACAATAAGTTTCAAGGCTAAACATTGAATATATAACGCAATTATGACCGGATGTGGGTACTGGTTCAAATTTATTGCAATAATAACGACATGAATATAGAAGTTATTCTTTCGAGTTCAGGACTGAGATAATAACTTTCTAGGATGCCATTGTCTATTGTCCATTAAAAAAGAAGTGAATAAGTTAACTATACTCTGTTATGACTTTATAACATGGCAGTGGATAGCAGAGGTATATCATTATTATCAAATATCATATGCTATTCCACGGTTCTCGTATAATTGTTGTACACATATTGTAAACCCCACATGAGCACAATCTTCTGACTTACAATATCCACATACTGGCACCCCACCTTTTATTTCGACCATAATTTCTCTAGGTATATTACCCGACATACTATCAACTAACACTACATATTTTCCCTTAGCAAAATGCTTTAAGGTTACTGAGTTATTATTATTTGAAGAGCTTTTTTCTTTAGAATTCAGCCACTGCATGAACGCTGTAGTGCCTTCATCCAAAGTATTGGATTTCATAATTTTCATATCAGAAGGATGCTTATCGATATGCCGTGTATAAGCAGTAGGATATATTAATGTAGCCTTGCCTAAGGTAGTCGACTAGACTGTTATATTTTTTATAATTAATAATTTGCAGTCTCGAAAACTTGAATACTGTTTATAAATAGAAAACTAGTGGTTTCATTCGAATACCGGTTTTTATGTTCTATTACAGGCCATTAATAAAAATATATATATACATATAACTGTAAATACTTAAAACACTGAAGGATAATTTAAAATTGAAAATCATGATGCATTGTTGAGCCCATGAAACAACTCATTATTGACATGACGGTCAATATTGGAAAGCAGCATCAGCCAAAATTTTAAGTAGAAGAGAAGCGTTATAAGATAAGTAGATCATACAAATGAAAAAAAAGCAACGACCAATTTATGATGATCAAACATTAGAAAATATGAAACGTTATTTCAAAATTGAAAGTCATGATGCATTGTTGAGCTACATAAAGAAATACGGTCTTGCAGTGGGTAACAAAGATGACGAATACTACTATAATTCTGATATTATAACACATTATAAAGATTAGAATAGCTGAAGTTATTGAACATCCATTACAGCCTGAACTAATGTATTTTAATTGACCATGATGATGGAAGAATTAATTATATCGAGTAGCTGTGTGATTCCCATTGAATAGCTGGTCAGCTTTTTTACTCCAGCATTTAGTCTCAGCTGGATCCAGTTTATCACCCCCACCTTCTACTGATCTGATAGTACAAGATTTTGCAATAATTATGGTAATTGCAGCTGTAATGTTGGTGATCACTTACAAGTTTAGGCAACCAATGGTGATTGGTTATATTATAGCAGGGATGATAGTTGGCCCTTATACTCCCCCTTTTAGCCTCATAAGTAGTGTACAAACTGTAAACGTGCTTTCAGAGTTAGGAATAATTATGCTACTTTTTGTTATAGGTACTGAATTTCCAATATCCAAGCTCAAATCTGTAGGCAAGATTTCCATAATGATAGCATTACCAGAGTCGATAGGTACATTATTAATAATCTTTTTTGTTGCTCAAGCATTTGGATTTTCATTCTTTGATTCTATGTTCTTAGCATTGGCAATGTCTATTACAAGTACTGTAGTGACAGTTAAAATTTTGGAGGATCTTAGTATAATAAGAGATCGCTCTTCAACTCTAATACTTGGAATATTAATTATTGAAGATATCATAGCTATTAGTGCTCTTGCTATCCTTCAGTCAGTAGCTGCAACTACTACTACTCATAGTATTAGTGGCATTATAGGAATGGTGGAAGGTATTAACAGTCAAGGGGCCTCTATTATAAAAATAGTTATTGCTATAACTATTGTAGGAGCTTTTATGGGCAGTATACTAATTTTAGGATCAAGGTTCATACCTGCTATGCTTGACAAGGTAGGTAGAACTAATAATTACGAATTACTTCTAATTGTGATTCTTGGTTTGGCATTTGGACTCTCATTTGCAGCTAAAATTCTGGGACTATCTGTTGTAATTGGTGCTTTTTTAGCTGGAGTATTAGTTGCCGAATCAAAGAGTGCTGCCGTTGCCAGAGTAGTAACTATTCCCTTAAGAGATGTGTTTTCAGCATTATTCTTTGTATCTATAGGTGCATTGATCAATGTATCAGTTATACCATTGTTCATTATCCCAGCAATGATACTCATTTTAACTTCCTTTGCTTCAAAGTTTCTCATAGTTATTGGGTTATTTACGATTAAATCAAAAATTGATGGCACTACTGCATTAAGAACTGCATTTGGACTATCTGCAGCCAAAGGCGAGATGTCATTGGTAATAGCGAAGGGAGGTCAAGACGTGGGGGCAATCTCTTCTTCAGTTCTTCCAATATTAGGTGTAGTTACTGTTGTAACGGCTTTCATTGCACCTTATATAATTAAGTTTGGAAGTAAAATAAAGATTTCAGAATCATCCTCATAATAGGTTTCTCCTTCTTTAAAGAGTAGTAATAATGGTATAAAAAAACTTGAAGCAGTCGTCATATAAAATTACCGATAACAGATGCTATAAATTCTATTAATTATCATCTAAAACATCATTTACTTTTTATTAAATATCATTGTCTGTAATGAACAACATCTCAGCAATAGTAAAGCGTCGTCTTAGGAGTACTATTCCCGCTCTTGTTCTAAAGCCTGTTATTTTTTTCATCCATATTGATCTCGGATTTAATGTATGTTTAACATACACGAGTATAATAGATGAATAATTGGTATCTCGAAAAGAGAAAATTGCGAATCTCTTTTTTGTTTATATAATTAGCGCGTCAAACCTGATATCGCAGCTATTCAAAACTCCCTGAGTACATAATTTGCTACCTATAATTAGTAACATCGATATAGACAAAATATATAAAGGATATACTTTTACTGATATCTGATCTTCTTCCTACGTAAGAGACTCTCCACTCAATCTCCTAGTCCAATTTGCAAGATTCTGAAGTAACTGAGACAAGAACTTTTTTGTATTCTCGTCAACTAGGTTGCCGCTTGCATCGAACTTATTTTGTGCAAAGGGTACTATTACCTCTGGTCCATTGACAGGATACATATTCAGAAATACGAACATTTGACGTAGATGGTACTGAGCCCTCGCACCACCCAACATACCAATAGACGCACTTATAATGGCAACTGGTTTTCCATCAAAAGGATTATCCCCATATGGTCTTGAAGCCCAATCTATGGCATTTTTTAGCACTCCAGGTACTGAATAATTATACTCTGGAGTAGCGATCAAAATAGCACTTGATTCCCTTATTTTCGACTTGAATTCCTTCACCTTTGTGGGAATGTTTGCTTCAACATCTTGATTGAATGGAGGAATACCATCAATATCGAAGATTTCTAGAGTTACACCCTCTGGCAGCAAATCTACCGCAGCGCGTAGAAGTGCCTTGTTATACGAACCTGACCTCAAGCTTCCTGCAAAACCAAGAATTTTTAACTTGTTTTCCAACTGTATTCACTAATCAGATGGGATTATGATAGTTAAAATGGTATCTTGAATGATAAAAATTTACTTCCATGTGACAGCAAGTTTGCAATCGTGGTAGTATGCCTGCTCATAGCGACTCTGAAGCACTAGAATGCTATTACTGCAAGCTTTTATTCTACATAATAGCAGAGAATATGAGGAGCGTGTAGTCGAGTGAGACCTTTACATATCAGGATCTATATTAAAGGTAGTTATTCTCAGGCACCCGTAATAGACCGGCTATCCCATATTCTTCTGAATGTTCTCTAGCACTTTGTGATATAGTAATCTAAAGACTAATTATGACATATCCAGCAAACAGAATTTTTTAAATCTTTATTGCAAAAATAAGACAATAAACTTAGGTATAACAGTGGAAATTACTTTAAAAATAAAATTGGTTTCTTGGATTTTATGAATACATGATTAACCATTATTAAATAGCTCAGGTCTTAGAACAATAATGACTATACAACAGTGCAATAATTGTAATAAGAAGGGAAAAAATGTTTATTGTAATAATTGTATAAAATCACCTGATTACTTTGACGTCTACAAATATAACGATGACGATCGGTTTGATAAAGGTCGGTTAATAGGTACAATAAAAGCTTATACTTGGAATGAAGCTATAAAGTATATTAAGAATAGATTTTTCTCTCATCGAAGTAAAGAAGATCTTATAATAAATTGCGAAAAGGACTTTACATATTTAGAAGAAAATAGATCTAAATCTGCTATTATTACAGATAATAAAGTAGAAGAAAACCGGTTTGGCTATAAGATATATTTGAATAAAGAAGAAAATGAATCTTCTCTAGTCAATGATAAAGATTTTTGGGATATAACTGGCGATACTAGTTTCACCAATAATGATAGTTTTACTGAGAATGTGTATAGCGATACCAACAGGAAGCAGCAGCAGCTATAGACGCAAATACATCGATCGATTGATAATCGATATACTCCTCAATGACAGCTAGATCAAATGAAGCACAAAATGAACAAGAAAAGAAGAAAAATTAACGTCTTCTAGCGGTTATAGTGTGTGTCTTCTCTACATACCATCTGACTTTATCTTTGAAGTTCGACCACCATTCCAGGAACGAATCACTTGATTCTGCCTCGAATAATAGAAAACCATTGTATTCTGTTCCCCATGCGTGATCGTATTCGCCTATTAGTTCTATACCTGATGGTAAGCTATTTTTTAGTTCACGCCACTCTATATTTGCTTTCTGAGCATCATCCTTGCTCATTGTTTTGAATAGATAAAAGACTAAGAATGTAGTAGACACCATTGCTTATCAACATAATTGAATTCATTATATATAAACGGTCAAAAATCTAATGTAGAAACATCCTTTGCAGCTACTGGAAGATACGTAGAAACAGATGATATTGAGATTGGAACATATCCGACTTTTTAAAGAGAAAATGGAGTACTATATGGAGAAGGACAAGGAGTTATAACAACAACTGACGAAAGGGGACGATAAGGAGATGGCAACCTGGACTGGTCAAGGAATAGGAAGAATTACAAGTTCAGAAACGATAAGCTTTCGTGGCTCGTTATTTTTTCGTATCTTATACCCGCAGCCATCCTCATCTAGAAAACTATCAGTTCTTAACAATGCGGTTGGAGTCTTTGAATATGAAGTCGATGAGATTGGAAATACTTTTTCCAAAGTATGGGAATGGAAATAAATAATCTATAATTATCTTAGCTGTTCTCTTTCGCTTGTATGTACTCTTCTTTCTTTGACTATTATCAAAGCGGTAATTATTATAAATGCAGCTTGGAATATTTCTATAGATATACCTAGTCCATTAACTGTTAATGCTCTTCCATTAGTAATTGGATTTGGTACTCTTGTTATTATATACATAATCATTAGGACTATTGTACCTCCTATCCCAATGTAGTACCATATTCTTCCCCACCGTTTTACCATAGGCAATATCCAAAATAACTGAGCTAGTCCAGATACGATAAAGAATATACTGAAAGGCGAAATACCCCCCCTACCGATTCCATTATACGCTAATACTAGATGCAATATCCCCGCTATTCCAGTAGTAGCTCCCGCTGCTATGTAATAGTATAAACTCTTATGCATGTGTGTTATTCTACATCCCTATCTTTTTCTATATATACCATATAAATTCAAAACTATGAATAAGACGTTGGGGGAATTTATTATAGCAATAATCCAGCTTATGATGGGAGTTTAAAAAATATATACACTTATAGATATAAATACCTCTCAAAGATGAAATCTATACGGAATATCCATGAATCTTCCGATATTACATATAAAAAATAGATTAATATGAATTAATCAGAACAGATTGTAACAGAAGGATAATAATATGCTTGCTTATCTTTTATTAGCCCCGAATCTGATATACTAATACTCCGACTAATGTAAATGCTCCTACTATAGCTGCTATAAATACACTATTTGCAAATTGCGCTTGTGCTATTTGAGAACCTACGCTAGCTGTGAAAACAGCAAACACCAAAATAATGAAACCGATTAGGACAAACAGACCCAGTATTATCGCTCTCACATTGTTAGACATTCTAGCTGATTCAGATAAATTAGTATTCCCTTTCTCCTCTGCTGCAAACTTATCTATTTGAGGTTTTATTTTATCTACAATTTTATCCTTCATATTATTCGTTTTAGCCGATGAGTCAGACTGATTATCTGTAGCTTGATATTCGTAATAATCTTTGGTTTTATCTACTTCTTTCTGTTGGTCGCTCATATATGATTTATACACGTCACCATTATATAAGATAATAATGCATAGAATAGATATTAGAACAATATCACATGTTGCAGGATAAAGCTCGAGTAATTATGCCAAGGTAATCATTTCTGCATTCATTCCCAGCTGTTAGTAGAACTTTAGCTTTTTCTCGAAACTACCGTTATTAGAAGCCTTACAAAAATATATTACTTAATCTGGTCGTCGTTCTCTTGTTGGACCAGGCTTTACTTTTAACCTAATTGTTCAATCTATTTATCTGAAAGTTTACCAATAGCATGACATAAGAAATTAGTAGCAATTCTATCAAGATATATGTCTTCCATTTTCATACTGTGAGCTTTTATAGCATGTTCAGCGCCATTTCTCAGAATCTCTTCTTCTGTTTCGCCTTTGATAATATAATCACAATTCAATCCTGTCTCACGACATAATAATCTTAACATATACACACATAATTCAATGAACGCTAGTTATACTTAAAGTAATATAATAAATTCTTTGCCATAGTATACTGTTTACAGTGAAGATCGTTTTGAGTATATTTGAAAAAATGTACAATTTGTGTTTTTATTTCTATCTTGCAAGTTCTACTATTTCTTATAAATATCGGAGTGCATAAAAGTAGTAGAATAATGAAGATCTTGTCTGTCAATATAGGACTTCCGCGTGATGTGCTTTTCAGGGGTGAAGTTGTTAATACGGGAATTTTTAAGGAACCAGTAATAGGTCGAGTTAGACTACGAAAACTTAATCTGGACGGTGATAAACAGGCTGATTTAACTGTACATGGAGGACCGGATAAAGCCATATACACTTATCCCTCAGAACACTATGAATATTGGCGACATGAATTACCTAGTACTACACTACTACCTTATGGGATGTTTGGTGAAAACCTCACTACTGAAGGCTTGATGGAAGATGTGGTTAACATAGGTGATCAATTTCAAATTGGTTGCTCAGCCAGAGTAATGGCTACTCAACCACGAATGCCATGCTACAAGCTTGGAGTTAAATTTGGACGAATGGATATTATCAGGCGATTTTTGGCTAGTGGTCGTACGGGAATTTACTTTAACGTATTACGAGAAGGAGAGATTGGATCTGCAGATGAAATACAACTTATCAAACGAGACAAAAACAACGTTACAGTTAAAGATATCGTACGGTTATATGTAGATGATAAAGGAGATATTGAAACTATGCATCGTGCTATAAGAATCAAGGCATTGCCCGAGGGATGGATTGATCATTTCCGACAACAGATAGATCGACTTGGAAAGTAGATAAATTATTGAAGGATGAATGAAAGTAACGTTAGATAATAACTGCAGTAAAGTATGGTGGATTTGCATGTGTGATAGCAAGAACATTCCATGCAATATCAAATTCATTATGGTTGCTAAACCAGTAACCAACTATTAATACAAACCCAAGACTTATTTTATTATAAAAAACAGTATTATCAACATTCATTATTTGCTGCTCATCCACCAAATTGAAAGCTTTAGTTTAGCCCACTCCAAGTTAAACCCTGTAGAATCCAAGACAGTATGTAGCTGAATGTGTGTTGGTGGCAGACAAGTACGATTATAGCTACAGATGAATTAAACGTGTTTTGTGCGTGTGTTTACCTTTCACTTGTCATAACCTTGTACATACGTTCCGATTGATCAATTTTGAGCCTCCTGTTGTTGTGCAAACACATTACCCGACGTTAGAACCATGTCTTTCCAATAGCCATTATAATAGACAGTCGTAGTATAACTTCTGTGCCCAGGCCCTTCATGCTGACAATTTTCAATATTATAAAATAGACATAATAATACCAATATAGAAATTACTAATGAAGATGACATGCAACGTAAAGCTCGTATACATATTATTACAAGAGTTGATTATTTTTCAGATGTGATTGTATAGTTAGTATCCCATCAAAGCAGATGCCTATCGTCATCATAATATAAGATACTTCTTCCCTTTACAATAACAACTCATTAGTTGTTCTAAACATATAGGGTCACCATTCAACACCACGCATATCCATCATAACCTTTCTAGACTATAAGCTTGTGGGACTGTACATCTACGAAAAAATTTGTATTTCATTTTATCTTCTAAAGATTAGTTAACTTGTAAACTGCATATCTAATACCTAATGGTATTATAATAAGAATTAAAGTTGTAAGTATATTCGCTTTTTGGTATATTGAAAATAATAAAAAAATAAATATTATGATAATAATAAAGGCAGTAAAAAATGTACCAAATAATTTTTTAAAATCTGTATGCGACATTCTTGGAAACCCATTTTAATTTTAATTTAATTGTTTTAGCAGCAGATCTGAAAATGTCAAGTCCCCTAGTGGCTTGTCACAAACCATTTCCTATAATGTTATACTATACTGTGTATTATACGCTATCATATGAATAGACTTTTTATTACAGGTATAGTTATAATAAGATGCATTAGCAGTCCAATACCTCAAACCCTTGTATCATAAATCAAAATACTCCAAACAGTTAATATCAATAATTGCCAATTAAAACTAAAAAAATAAAATGAGATCATCTATAGATTCTTCAACATCTACGGCTTCTTCATCTTCAGAAGAAATAGATAGACTAGCCTTCTAAAATGTCGTGTTTGTGAACAACAATTTGATGATATGGCTGAGATGCAGAGGCATACGCTAACAGAGCATATATACAAAAAGGAGACCTTCCAAATGGAGATCGTTAAAACAAAGAGATAGGAGACTCTACTAACGATCTTAGATTATCGTTTGTAGGATGCAGCCTAGGGATTAGCTTGTACTTGCTTTTTTGATTGACTTTCTAATAGTTTTTATAATAATCAACGTGCTCCTCCTCGTTGTTGCGGCATTCTACGTTAAAAGAAACCAGCCTAAACTAATGAGAATATTACTTTGGATTTGGGCATGAAACGATAGGACTAGAAAGACAAAATTTCAGTAGAGAAGGTAGGAAACTGAATAACTTTGATCAGTATGTGGATCAGGTTGGAAAGATTTAGCACAAAATCATAAAACTTTTCAATTTGAATAAACTCTATGAATTGGAATGACAAACAACCGGTAACAGCAGATTATTTAGTAAAAAGGTTAAATCAAGAATTAATTATACTCGATAAGATACAGTTAGATAAATTTACTAATATAGATATAAAAAGACTTATTTGTATGAGCAAATCACAAAGCTATGTGCTTTTTTATGTTAGATTATTATGAAAAAACAGCTGACATCATTTTTGGTAGATGGAGAAGCCAGATACTATATGCTGGAGTTAAACTGGGAGTTTTTGATTGTATCGCGTCAGACACAATCAAAAGTACATCTGATATAGCAATTGAGCTTGGTCTTGATCTTAAATTGGCTTATAGACTTTTGAGAGCTCTTGGCTCTATGGGTTTCTTAACAGAAGAACCTGATCATCGTGGATTTTCAATAACTCCACAAGGTAGTTTACTTCGCAAGGACCATCCGCAAACACTAAGAGGGATAATATTATTAGAGGAAGGACCAGAACACTATGCCATATGGAAACATTTGCTATCTATGATAAAAGACGGTCAACAAAACGCCTTTTCACGCGAATATGGTTATAAACTATTTGACTATAGGGATAGAAATCCACATTATGCAGAAGTATTCGATCAAGCTATGAGTAGTTATTCTGCTGCTCAAACCACATGGGTATTAGAAGCATTTGATGGATACGATTTTTCTAATATATTTCATATATGTGATATTGGAGGAGGCACTGGACATTTGCTTGCCAATTTACTTGTAAAATACCCTCACATGAAAGGAACTGTGCTAGAGTTAGAATCAGTAACCAGTAAAAAGGAAGCATTACTGGCACCCAAATTGGGTGTAAGTGAGCGTTGTTTATACATTAATGGAGATATGTTTAGTGGTAGTAGTAGTGGTAGTAGTAATAGTAATGAGGTGCTTCCTTCTGCAGATGCATATATAATGAAAATGATCCTTCATGACTGGAACGATGAAGAATGTGTAAATATCCTCTCAAACATATATAGATCTTCTCCTGAGCATGCCAGGTTGTTTATCGCCGAGCATTTAATCCCTGGTCCAAATGTGCCACATTTTTCAAAACTCTTTGATATACATATGATGTGTGTGGCATCTGGAAGGGAAAGAACTGTTGATGAATATTCCACATTGTTAGACCGATCAGGTTGGAAATATGTTCAAACTCTGCATCCCCATAGCCATCAACATGGATTGATGGAAGTAATTGAAAGCAGTAAGATATAAACCATCTAAGAAGAGCGGAAACTGTAATAAATGTGAATTAAAAAGGAAATGTCCATAACCATAAAGCTAACTCCTTTACAATAACTACTGACTTTCAGCATCTTGAGTGTGGAAATTGGAGCCTTGTTAACCTACGAAGGAGGATATTGAAAGTTTGAGCACAAAAGTTGAAAGGTCACAAATAGCGTGGAGAAGAATCAAAGTAGCAGAACTTGATAGTCAATGCCATAGCCAGCAAGGGATTGCTATGTTACTGCAATTCAGAAAAACAGAAGATAAAAGAGTAAAGATACATGATTTATCACTATCAAAAGAATGTTATTCTATGAAACAAGATCTATTGACTAATGCTACGGTAGTAGGAGAGGCTATGAAGTTTGTATCAGAGTATACAGATATCTAAGGAAGAAGATAATAAAGGAGTCTAAAGAGCTGGATTCTTAACTTACGATATATCTAATTCTTTACTCTTCGGAAAGAATTGGTTGGAAATATACGATTGTGCTTGTTCCAAAGCTTTTCTTTCATTCTCTGGCAATCCCCCACCATTCATCTCCTTGAACTGCAGAGCATTAACAACAGCTTTTCCACCGTAATGGTTATTAAAATATACTCTTAATATTTTGGATTGCTCTCTAATTTGCTCTACTTTTTTTACCCATGGTTTTAGTTCTTCTTTGCTGTATAAATAATTGTACCAGTAATGACCTTTTGCTCGTCCGTGCAACCTGATGAAAGAATGGTCAGCTGTAGTTATAGCAATATCAGACAGAAACTGGAGATTTTCTTGTGTAGGTGAATCAGTCATGACAGCTGCAATATTGTAATGCCTCAACATCTCCCATGGACCTTCTGTAGCCCATGAAGGATGTCTGAACTCCACAGAGTACTCATACCCACTCCTTGGCAGTCTATCAAGAAAGAGTTCTACATTTTTAAAATTATTAACAGAAAAACTTGGTGGCAGCTGAATAAGAATTGCTCCTAGTTTACCTGTATTTTTTAGTGGAGATATCTTATCAAGAAATTCTTCAAAATCAGTGATAGCACTATTTTTGATATCTAATCGCTTATGATGAGTAATAGTCTCTGGGACTTTTACTGAGAACTGGAATTTCTCTGGTGTTGTCCTTGCCATTCCAATGAACGTACCTTTAGTCATCTTGGTATAGAATTTCTCATAGAAAGTAGAGTCCATCTCTACTGTATTGAAGAACTGAGAGTAGTATCGGAGTCTTTTTGTGTCTTTATTAGGATAAAATACTCCGGTCCATCCTCCTCCCTTGTCTGGAGTCTCAGGATAATTCCATCCCGAACAACCTAACAGAAGGTCCCCTCTCATTTTATAATAACTAATATTTCTTTCTGTCCTTCTTTTAACCTTGTGTATATGTATTATATTCTGAAAAGCTTATCATTAGCTGATAAATCATTTTCTGCTGCCAAAAAAATATGAAAACCATAAAAATTATTCACGTGAGTCATACACACATTATTCATAAACTGAAGAAATGTTCTAAACTAATAAGGTCTGTTTATTGTAGAAGCAACAATATTCTTTTATTAATTGTATAGTAGGTCAAACCATATCCTTCAGCACTACCTTACTTATGAAATTATGCTCGTAAAGAGAACTTGAAGTCAGCAACGGGAAAGTCTGATTTATATTTGATACAGAATCAAGTAAGAACGATACTTTCTCTATATATTTATACAGTTGTAATTGTATGTTAAGAATGCGTGATTTTCATCAGTACATGAGATATTAAGAATATGAATCTCATTTACTTATTTATATATAAAAAATTGTGTAAACTTATGGATAATCGTATCGATATATAGATAATCGAATAATATTTTTTATTATATAGATAAGCTTTATACTTAAATAGCATGATTTCTATATTATTTCTACCCTACACAAATTGGAAGATCTTTCAACAAATAATACCGACGAAGACGATACTAAAAAAATAATAAACATAAATCAGCCGCAGCCGCCGCGACAACAACAATCACCATTGTCAGCTGATGACTCGGCTAGAAAACTATCCTCCTCACTGTCTTCCTCATCTACGTCTTTATCATCTAGTATAATAATAAATGAAGGTATTCTAGCAGGTCAAAGGATCGCCAAGATATCTGTTATAACTCTTATCGGTATTGGTATTACAGAACTTGCTGTTGCATCTATTAGTGGTAGCGTGGTTGCTGCTGCAGATGGAACAGATTCATTATCTGACGCCATGATCTCTTTTATTGTACTATTGGGTCTACGAATGGCTAACCGTCCTGCAGATAAAAAATTTCATTTTGGTTATCATAAGGTAGAGAGCTTTGCAGCATTGATGGCCGCAATAGGGATGATTATAATAGGAGCAATTATACTTTATCATTCCTATTACGCGTTAACACATCCAAGAGAAGAAATTAAGCAGCCCATTTTGACTATGGTAGTACTGGCATCTGCAAGTGCGATATCTCTGCATAGAGCTTTTCAAATGAGAAGGATTGCAAATAAATACAACTTACTATCGTTGAAGACAGACGCCAAGAATTCGATAAAAGATGGTTCAGCTTCTGTTATTGGTTTCTTCAGTGTATTTATTGCAACACAGTTTGGGTTCTTACAGGCAGATGCTATAGGCGGCATAATAATTGCAGGTTATATCTTTTCAGTTTCATATATTTCACTTAAACGGTCTTCGCTTATACTCGTAGATTCTTGGGAAGATCCTAAAGTTACAGAGCTAATCAAAAGAACTATTGAAGAAAAATTTAGTGGAAGCAACGAGGAAGAACAACAGATTAGGGTTAGATCCGTATTATTACGTCCAACTGGAATGGTAGCTCAAGCGGAGATCCATATGGAAATAGATGGAAGTAAACCGTTATCAGATGTAGAGTTACTCTCATTGGAAATAGAAATGGAGATTCGTTCTAAAATTCAAGATATAGGAAGAGTTTCTATTATTCCTCATGCTTTTAGACCACTGAAATCCACCGTATCATCAAAAAGATGGAACAGAATATTTGTTAATAAAAAGCAAAAATGATATAAATAAATATTAAGATAACCATTTTGTAAGTGGACGACTGAATTGAATTTATAATAAAAACATATCCCTAGAAGAAGGAAAAGTTATCGCATAGCAAAGTAACAATAGTAGAAGCAGTAAAGAACAACTTTAGATGATTCTCTGATAAGATGTTGATAAGTGTGATGGTATTTGTCAGATATAGACATTTTATTTTTACTATACAAATTAATTAAACTTTAATTATAATGTTTTATATCTGCCGGTGTTATTCTATACCATAGAGTTCAACTGCATGAATGTAACAACAAAAAGAACAATGCCTTCTTATCCTATCATCATTGTATTAACGTTAATAGTAGTATTATTATCATCCTTAACAGTGGTCCATAGCTCATTTGGAGTTAGTGGATCAACAAGCTTTAGTTTACACGCACAAAGATTTCATGCTAACATCAGTTGCAAAGATTTTGAACAAAGAGTTAGATCTTCTGGTGGTGCTAACACAGCAACAATGACAACAGCAGATAAGCATACTTATGAAATTAAACCATCCTGGTTTGTTATATCCGGAGATAATGGTCAAGACTTTTACAAGAACAATTGTCTAAATAATAATGCAGTGAATAATGTTCAGCTAAAAAATGGTGGAAATTTAAAATTAGATTATAACGTACCGCATTTCGAGAGTTCAAGCATTTATCTGGCAAATAACACAGATAGTGATGAACACATTCTGACAAGCAATAAACAACAACTTTATCCTCAATTAGAAAAGTTGACTACCAATAACGTTAATGGCATAGAGAACTTTGGATTCAAGATTGCTAACAAAGCAGGCATATATAAGTTAGTGATAGTTGAAGGCATCAACGATGAAGCTGTTAGCTATTATATAATCAACGATGTGAAAGTATCCTAATATCATCTATCTATCTATCTATCTAATAAATTATTCTATTTCTATATCGGTAATAGCATATTCAGGCTTCTCAATATTTTTATAGCCTCTTTTGTAGGCTTTCTGTCCAAGAGATGAAGAGGATTCTACTTAAACGGATCTTTATTACATTAATAGGAACCTCGTCTTTTCTGAACTCTTGCTATATCCATGATTAAAGTCCAGTAAAATAGTGGCTGTCTAACTGGAGAAGCTCATTTTTTGTCTTGATCTGAAAACAAAAATTTATTCATTTTTGTAAATATTTATGGCAGGCTACAAGTGAAAACTATATCTTATTATGTATATAGATATATTTATTATTTATAAATATATAAGGTTAAAAAAGCGCTGCGGAAAAGGAATTAAGAGTTGTCTATTACAATATTTGAGAATACTGTATGTCCTACTATTGTCTAGCAGGAGACCCGCAATTTGATAAAAAATAGATTGCTGGTACTGGGCATTATTATTATCATCTTTATTATCATAATGGCTATCACGATCATCTACGCTTATTATTATGCTCCCATTTCGCAAAAAGCTATTACTACATCAATGCATAAATTTCAAGTAAAAAAAATATATCCTACTAAGAAAGGTGGAAGAGAGTGGTTTCTTAATATGAACGATCCTACAGATGATAAGATATATGATCCAGGTTCCAAAATAACCAGACAGTATGATGGTTCTTGGCAAATAGAAGGGAGAGATAAAATTGGTTATAAGGAAGATCAAGTAAGAATGAATGTCAATACTCCGGCAAGAGAACCGCAATGGAAGAACGTAGAGATTACTGGTTATGCCAAAGTAGTTTCAGCGTCGTCTCCGCATGATGCCTTGACTTGGTACGCAAGAGGAGGACGACACAGTGACAGTATTCCATGTCAGGGCACTTCATTAAAAGGTTCTATTCGTGTTGATGGGACGGTTTTTTGGCAAAAAGAAATATGGCATACTGGTGGATACACGGATGAAATGGCAAAAGCTACAGCCACTACTAATTCACTCATTGGTAGATGGATTGGCTGGAAAGTGGTTATGTACAATATCAATAACGATATGGCAGTAAAAATGGAGTCATATTTAGATGATGGAAATAATAACGAGTGGAAAAAGGTAACTGAACTAGTTGACGATGGTGGTTGGTATGCTAAAAGTTCAGATCGAGAATTTTATAGTGTGGCATGTGGTAGACCCAAAGATTACATAGTAACCAATGCGGGACCGGTGGTAGCATTTAGATCAGATAACATGAAGTGGGATTTTACAGACTTGAGCGTAAGGGAGATAAATGCTTCTATCCCTTCTAAATAATCTACAAAAAGACAGAATTAGCGGTATATAGCACTTGATTTATGGTATTAAATTTGTTAGCTATAATTGGTAACGTTATATACCATTATGATAAACAGATCAAGTTGTATTAGTACTTTCATGATAAACCTATGAATTGAAATGAATCAATCATTTTCTGTACTAAAGGTAAGTAGTGGGAGAACTCCTCTGGTTGTGCTTTATAAGTTAAAAGATAGGCCCTGCCGTCTTTAAGTGTCCAAATTTGCATTGCTTTTCGTTCATGCCCACTATTGTCTGTTGCAATGAAGACTATTTTATGAGCTACGATTCCTGCAAGCATGGATTTAGTTGATTCAATGAGCTTAAAATCAGGGTGGTTCTGTGTTAAATTCTTTATTTGCACTTTTGTAATTTCATTTAATGAGGTATTTTTTGATGCTAGATTTTGGACTGTTACTCCAAGTCCTGCTGGATAAGTGTTAGTATCGCTTTCGAGCATTGTAAGAAATGTCACAAGGCCGCCCACATGTAGCTCTTGTGTCCAACCCGCAGGATAATCTATTTTTATTCCTAGGGTAGAATCCTGATATGTTAAGAAATTATTGTTATCCTTTGGAGAAGATCCAAGACCAAAGAGAGCGAATGCGTATAACGTAGAAGAAGAAGAAGAAGAAGAAGATGGAGTAGAACTAGAAGTAGAAGAATTGCTAATCAATATTAAAGAAACTAATATTATTGTGACCCAAGATAATGAAACAAGTTTGAACATTTATTGCATTAATACAAACAAAATCCATATTTATCTATTAAACTAAGGAATTGTCTCTGCTTGCTTGGTGTTTAGAAGTGGGCTATTATAATAGCAGAAACAGAGGATGTCTCCTTATCTATTTTTCCTAACCGATCTACGTAATATTATGTCGGTCCAAATACACCCGTAATTCTAGTTTATCAAGAAAACATAAAAAGAAGGGGTTTGATCTGCAACACTCAGCTTATATTGGGACTTACTTTTCCTCCAATCTCACCTTGTGGAATGGAGAATGTACGAACTCTAAGAACTATATTTCCATCGGTCATAGCCTTTACCAAATCAGATATTTGTTTTACTTTGGGATCAGGTAGAAGGTTAGAAGCGCTAATGTTTCCTTGAGTTAATATGCCATCTATTTTACCTGTTGGACCAGACTTGACTGAATCATAGAGCGAAACTAGATTACGGGCTCGTCCGCCTTGAGTAAATTCTAAAGTTACAGAGGTAACTCCAGTTAAGTTATGTGCTGTTACATGATAAGTCATCTTGGATCCTTGGTCTGTTAGGTTAAAAGAGGCTTGACCTGAAGCTTTTGTATTTGTAGGAGGGAAGACACCTTTGCCTGACAGATTAGCAACGAAATGTCCTTGTGGTTGTTGTGCATATGCCGCAATACCGATTGTGCTTGGAATTATGCATTCGACAGCTAATGCTCCTATAAGAGCAGCCAGTAGATACTTCGTGTTAACATTCATTTGAATAGTATTAGACGTCACTTAATATATGAGCATTCCTATGGGTATGGTGGTTTTCTTGCTACTACAATGCAGTTTGATGCTCCAAAAGTCTTATTAACTGATTTTTAGGTCTCTAAGTTCTTCTTGTGTT
>DASQQB010000082.1:0-14286 GCA_035643635.1 Nitrososphaeraceae archaeon
ATGATTATATCGTGTGCAAATAACCGTTGATTGTTCTAAAACATATAATACTATATTATTCGGTATCTATCTTCCAAAATACTTACCAGTTGAATATTAATAATAGAATGTGCTTTGAATAATCGAATATTAAATCCCACCTCATTTTGTGGAGCAGTAGCGTTAAGTATATTTTTTATTTATCCTCTGATTTTGATTTCTATAGTGGATCTAACTGCAGCTCAAGCCCCGACAAGTGGAACAAATAATTCGGTTGACATATTCGGCATAAAGAAGATTTATCCTACGAAGCAAGGAGGAAGGGAATGGTTTATTGATATGAATAGTCCTAAAGGTGATGGTCTATTTTCGGTCACATCTGACCACAATATAACTAAACAGATTGATGGCTCATGGCGTACGGCAGATAACGATACTAGAATGACTGTCGATACTCCTCATGGAGCAGAACCATGGCAGAATGTCGAAATTACGGGTTATATCAAAGTTATCTCTGTAATCCCTAGCAATAAGACTGATGTTAATGGTAACGTTGAAGATAATAATAATACTGACCTAGACTGGTATGCGAGAGGCGGACGTCATAGTGACTCTGTTCCTTGTGAAGGTACGGCGTTACATGGTGGACTAGAACTTGATGGCAGCGTACGTTGGAAAAAAGAAATATGGCATACTGGAGGTTACACTGATGACCAGGCTAATCCTAAAGTTATCACTGATTCAATCTTGGGAAGATGGATAGGTTGGAAGGCGATCATATATAATATACATAATGGTAGCGCAGTAAAGATGGAATCATACATAGACAATACGGATACAAACTATTGGATTCAGGTTGCAAATTTAACCGATGGTGGCGGCTGGTATGCTACAAGTACAGATAAAGAATTTTATAGTGCTGATTGCGGAAAACAAAAAGACTATGTTCTAGCAAATCCTGGGCGATATGTTACGTTCAGGTCAGACAATATTGTATGGAACTTTAAAAATCTAAGTGTAAGGGAGATACAACCTCTTCCCAGTCTTAAATAGTATCCAGGATATTAATGGACATTCTCTTTTTAGGCATACAACCAAGATTGAATAACGGACCCGAATTAGATTTACTGCTTTAAGACACTTAACTCTAGCTTTATGGTCGGAGCACAGTCGAATGAGTATATACTGATATCTAGCATGGTAGTCTGTCGATCATCGTTTAGAGACAATCTTCAAACTTAGCTCTATGAGGAATAAATCTGATAAATGATAATTGATAACAGACACAGTCGTATTACAACATCATTTTGGATAATATTGAGTACTTACATCTGAGTTAATCGTATCATGTTAAACTATTCCTTGAGGCTTATGGACTACGTTATGATCTATAAACGTGATGAAAAATTTTCAGCTTCCAATAATTTTCTTGAGAAAGACAAGACAGCCATAAATATAATAAAACTAAACATTTATCTAACCAAAAAATCGTTTAAAAACATAAATTTGCTTAATAAAAAAGAATCAAACGTACCAAGTGCCATTAAAGACATTGTAATAGTAGTCATTGGGGTTGCAATTGTGTGGCTGGGCATTAGGTTTGTTTTTGATACTGGTAATCCTTTTTATGTAGTTTCTAGTGGAAGCATGGTACCTGTACTTAATGTCAATGATATATTGGTAGTAAGGGATGGTCATTCATTCGATAGTCTCAAAGTTGGCGAAATTATAGTTTTTCACAGGCCTGAGGGAGGAGATAGAGTTATAGTACACAGAGTCGCCGAGATTTTTACAGGCTCACATGGGGATAGAATAATAAGAACAAAAGGTGATGCTAATGCAGGTTCTATTCCAGGAACTGACTACCCTATAATAAGAAATGATTACATAGGCAGAGTGGTTTATGTGATTCCTCAGGCAGGATTAATCACCAAAGCCATTAGTCCTCCCGTAAATTATATTATTATAGCAATTATTATAGGAATTTTAATTCTCAGTAAAGTGGGAAAGAACAGAACTGGAGACGATAGGAAATCTCGATCTACAACTGATAGTGCTAACGATTCCTTTCAGAAGCCTCCACCATCCAAATAGTATGCTTGATCGGAATTTGAATAGAAATCTAATATGTAAGTTTACGGTATACTTGAATATATTATAGTCCTAAAACATTCAAATTTCTGAACATTTGTCAAATGCACAAAAAATGTTACCAGCAGAAATGTGCGGCTAGACCAGCGGCTTTCTAGAGTTTAGGAATGATAACTCCACTTTATATTTTATAATGGCTATCGAAGCCATAAATCATTTTCAAAATATCGCCTTTTGGTCAAGGACTTGAAGATAAATAATACACAAACAGAGCTTACTGCGATTTACAAAAAGAATCAAATCCGGAATAAACTAAATAAGAGTAAAATAATTTGCTACTTACCTCCCTATACTTCGAGCGTGCAATGATGGGCCCGATCCCTTATACTACATTGCGTTTCTAATCCTCTGATACTTGTCTTATTATTCTGACTCTAAACTAGGAATAATTTTGCTGAGGGAAAGACATCTCTTGCCGTAGAATTATTATATTTATGATCCTAGGCCCATACGATAGTTGACTCAATATTCGCTAGCGTTTACATGTGGCTTTGATTGAAGAAAACATAAGTGTATAGCTCACCCACCAGCAAATTGAAAATGATTAACACATCAATAATGAGTTTTCATTATTTACACAAAAACTACAGATCTGATTATATTTGTATTTTTTTAAAGCAAATAAAGGCTATAGTCGGGTATCTGCACTTATCTTGCTAGGTCGTTAAGTATAAAAAAAAGAATAAGGGGGAGTATTACGCTCTTCCCTAATTATTCATTAAGTTTGTCTAAGCTGTTTTGTTGCCGCCAGTCATATTGCTTTCTACAGCACTTGTGCTACCTTTTGGTGGTACCGATGTACCTGGTGGTTGGTCATGCGCAGTGGAATTATTCACAGCCAATATAGCAAATGCTCCTCCTTTCAGGACATCACTTAGTGCATGGGTTACACCTACATAGAGTCCTTCTTGCGTGAATGTAGATTCAATGACTGAAGCTGATCCCGGTGGAATCGTCCATGTTTCATCATTTTGATAGACTGTTCCTAGTCTGGTTAAGACGGAGCCGTCACGCACAGAGAGGATGCTACCTATTATGTGGAATGCTAATGCATGATTGGGACCCGCGTTAACAATATACCACCTCGTTAGTTCGTTTGGTTTAACCATGAAAACTTTGGCGTCGTTATTAAGTGGAATCTTTGCCACACTGCCAATTGCTGGTACATATTTGAAGGCCATACCATTAGTCAATTCCAAGTCGTTTTCATTTTTAAGGAATTTACCTACGTCAAATGAACCCGTACCGTTGACCTTTTTAAATAGTCCGCTATCCGCTCCGTTGTAAATTTCGCCAAACACTACATAGAATTCTTTTGCTGGTTTTTCATTTTCAGGATGTACTACAATACCGCCGTACATGCCACTTGCAATGTGTTCCCAAATTCCATTAAGAGCGTCAGCACTGCAATGATAGAAGAAAACGCCACTATAAGTGCCGTTCAGTGTCCATGTCTTGGATTCTCCTGGTTTTACTGGACCAGAATTTGCTGCTTTCGTACCATATCCTGCATGAAAGTCCATACTATGGACCAATTTACCTTCATTTTTCAGGGTAATTTGCAACGTATCTCCTTGATCGATTGCAACTACTGGACCAGGAATACTTCCGTTAAAAACCATAGCGTTATACTTTACTCCGCCAGGGTGAAGTGGATTATCTGGTGCAACTTGTACTTCCTTTTCGCTTGCAACGAACAGTACTTTTTTTGTTTTACCGCCGGAAACTTGTGCCTGTACCGTGTGAGCTTGTCCTAAAAACACTGGACTAAAAATTAGCCCTAATACTAGTACACTTGCTACTATTCCGGTAAGAATCGCGCGTCTCATTGTCAAGTTTCATTGTCTAGCAGTATAAAAAGTATTCTAAAAATTCAGGATTGATTAATTCTAGATCAATCTTGTACACGAAATGTAACTAAGAATATATACTAACGGTGTATATATTTTTCACTATACCCATAGAAACTGGTTTTCGTATTATAGTGTGTTGATCTTCTTTACAATAGTCAAAACGTCTTGGTCAGAAAGTTTGTGATCCAGTCCTACTTTCTGACCGTCAAATTTTGCGCTTGTGCCCCATATTTGAGCAAATCTGAAATCTCTTATCATGTTGCGATGTATCTTGTTGCAGACATCGCCAATGGTACAACCCCTACGCATGATCATTGGTTCCTTATAGTCTGTTTCTCCGCCTTTTGGACGCATATAAATTCTGATGAAATCTAGGTTTTCGTAAATAGATTGTTTTAATTTTTCTATATTCACATTTGTATCTGCGGAAATTGGAATAAATTTATGTCCTTGGGGCTTGACTTTGTTGATAAAGTCTTCTTTGACAAGATCTATTTTGTTCAATAGGGTAAGTGCTGGAACATAAACCCTGTTCCCATTCAGAACATCTATTAATTGATCATCTGTCAAACCCGGCTCTCTGATCATGACTCGTCCATTGTGTATCCCATAGACACGTAACACTTCCTTTACCAAATTTTCACTTATCTTTGTAGGAACTTGAATGTTTACTGATACGCCTCCAGTAGAAGTCTTTTTAACTAGAACATCTGGAGGCCTTTGATTTACTTTAATTCCGATTTCAGACAACTCCTTCATTATCACATGTAAATGGTGTACTTGAAATACATCAAGAATAATCAAAATCAAATCAGCGCTTCTTGCCACGGAAAGCACCCTTTTTCCTAGACCTTTTCCTGCCGCAGCACCCTCTATAATACCTGGCATATCAAGGATTTGGATCTTTGAACCATTGTAATCCATCATTCCTGGAATCACAGTAAGAGTCGTAAATTGGTAACTAGCTACCCTCGATTGTGCATTTGTCAAACGATTAAGCAGGGTAGATTTGCCAACGCTTGGAAGACCAACCAGCACTATAGTTGCATCTCCAGCCTTCCTGACATCAAATCCTGAAGCCCCACCTCCAGTAGATACTGCTTTACCATGGGTATTTTCCTCCAGTTCTCTTTTGAGTCGAGCAATTTTAGCCTTTAAAAGTCCGATATGAAATTCAGTAGCTTTATTGATTTGTGTCTTATGAATTTCGTCTTGGATAGCCTTAATCTTTTCAGGAATGCCCATTTATAAAAAGCAAATTAAATTAGCTATTAATATGATAAAAATTTTCGTACTGACGACAACAAGCGAGTGAGCCAAAGCTCGTTCCATATCTGTGAAGTTCTAAAATAGATCATAAATACTCTAAGATAAAACGAGAAAACCAGTGCACGAAGAATTTAAGCTAGTGATATAAAGCAATAATCAGTGAATAATTCTAAAAAACTTTAAACCGTCCAATAGTGCTATACTTGCCACAAAGATTATCATAAGTTTCCATGGCATAGCTGGTAATGTGGGCGCATTGAGTTTGATTTGATGGTTATCGATAATATTACTGATATAGTCTCTGACCTTTGCATTCCATATTCGATACTCAATTCTGTGTTTTTTTAGTAGAGATTCTATTTCATAGATTACTGGGGCTCGTACTGATCGAATATGTTGTATATATTTCCTTGATATCTCTACTTCTGCCTGAATTGCTATTAATCCTTGTTGATGCAAATCCAACAGTCTGACGTGTATTTCCCAAGGCTTACTTAGCTTCTTGGCGAACCCACTGCCTATCTGAGTCGGTTTTTTATTCTCAAATTTAACACGTCTAAAGCCCTCTGAAACCAAAGCATTGATTATTTCGTCTTTCTTTATTTTTACCATCAAACTCAAATGATCAAGTTCAATTTCCTCGTGGCGAATAAAATGATGCAGCCCCTTTACTACACTTATGCGTCTAGGATAGCTTGTCAGAAATTCAGACATACTGTTAGTTATAGGAAGGTGAACACGATGCAGTATTAAAAGGCTGTGGAAAGATCGTTTAGCAGCTTAGAAAACAAAAGTTAGCTATTTCTTTCTAAAAATCCTCTTCTGTATATGTCCTTTTCTGCGTCAACTGCCAAATCGTGCCAAGATAAATTCCTCTCAGTAGGGATAGTTTTCATTCCCCTTACTACGGCTGCTGGGGTAGATTCGTTAGCCTCACCCATAACTGATACTCCCATGGTTGCTATACTATCCGCTACGGCTTTGAATGTAACTTTCAGAGTTCTACCAAACAAATCTTTCTTGCCCCTTAGATCTTCTACTGGTTCAAAACCTGCATTAGCGATTGCCACTCCTACTGTCCCAATTCTCATCGGCATTATTCTGCTATCGGCTATGACGATTCCAACATTTAAACCCAAATTGTTAAAAAATTTTTGCTTAAGAACTTTTGCAGATTTGAATGGTTGCCGAGGGTACAGTACAAAAAATCCAGAAGGGATATTTGATTTGTCTATACCGGCATTTGGAGCAATTGTGCCATCTTTTACACCAAGTAAAAAGCCCGGAACTCCAGGAAAGATATGGTCGGATTCCTTTATGACTAGCTCTGTCAGCTCAGGCATCAAGCCATATTTATCAGCTAATCTTCTTGCTTTTTTGCCCACCTTTACGTCTTTTATGCGCATAACAGCACCTTCGCTTATAGAAAGATACTTGCTAGAAATAATCACAACATCATTTTGCAAGAATTTAAATCCTGACGAGCAAAGCGTGGAAAAGATGTCAAATTTTCTGATCTTTAAGGGTAATGATATCGGCAGAATCTCCAATTGACAAATTTAATTATGTTCCCGTGCTTTTTTTGCGTTGTGTTTATAAAGTAATAAAAAGGTTTTAATCAGTCTCACACTTTAGAGGCTTATATAATATATAACGTGAGGATGCATTTTGGGACATACCATTACTGAAAAAATACTCGCAAGGGGATCAGGAAAATCAAGCGTGACTCCTGGAGATGTACTCTTTGCTAAAGTCGATAAAGTAATGATGCATGACGTATCGGGGCCGGGCGTTATCAAAGTCTTTGATGAATGGGAGAGAAAAGGTAAAAAACTAGAGCGTGTTTGGGACCCTGATAAAGTTTGGATATCAGAGGATCATTTCGTTCCATCTCCTGATAGGATATCAGCAGATAACTTAAACTTGCTTTCTGACTGGACAAAAAAATTCGGTATAAAAAAACATTTCAAATATGGTTTAGGTCAATATGGTATTTGTCATACACTGTCTCATGAGGAAGCAATGGTTCTTCCAGGGGAAGTGTATGTTGGAGGAGACTCCCATACAAATACTACAGGAGCACTAGGTGCGTTTGCAGCTGGGCTCGGTCATACAGACATTGCATATGTGCTGATGAACGGTCAGATCTGGTTTAGAGTGCCTGAAACGCTTATGTTCAATTTGATAGGCGACAAGCCAGAATTTATAATGGCAAAGGACATAATACTAAAAATTATTGGTGACATAGGAACAGATGGCGCAAATTACAAGACTATGGAGTTTTCCGGTAGTGTAACAAGACAGCTTGTTATGGAAGAACGTCTAACGCTTACAAATATGACTACGGAAGCGGGGGCAAAGAATGGAATAATAGAGCCAGACGAGACTACTTACTCATACTTGGGCGAAAGAACAAATGCTTACTATTTACCTATCCATGCTGACGCTGATCCTGAATTCTCCGAGTCGTTCACCTATGAGATAGATAAGATGGAACCAACCGTCGCAAAGCCCTTTTCACCAGAGAATGTTAGCGCCGCAAGGGAATTACAAGATATTGAGATCGATAAGGCTTACATTGGATCATGTACCGGAGCAAAACTTGAAGACCTTCGGCTGGCTGCAAGGCTACTTAAAGGTAAAAAGGTAAAGATAAGGACAGAAGTACTACCAGCTGCTCAATCTATCTACCTTAAAGCGCTAAATGAAGGTCTAGTAAATATATTTCTTGAAGCCGGAGCAGTTTTAGGTCCACCAACATGTGGTGCATGTTGCGGCGCTCATATGGGTGTCCTTGGCAAAAATGAGATATGTATAAGTACAACAAATAGAAATTTTCCCGGCAGAATGGGCGATGTAGAATCAAAAACATATTTGGCATCACCTATTGTTGTTGCTGCATCGGCTCTGAAAGGAAAGATTACTGACCCGAGGGATACAATCAATTGAAATCGATCCGCGGGATTGTCCATAAATATGATAAATCGAACATCGACACCGACGTTATCATTCCAGGTCCCTATTTAAAAATACACGATCATAAGGAATTAGCAAAACACGCAATGGAAGGAATAGATCCTAAATTTAACGAGAAGGTTTCGCAGGGTGATTTTCTAGTATGCGGGAATAACTTTGGATGTGGCTCGAGTAGAGAGCATGCGCCCATTGCTCTTTCGTATGTCGGAATAAAGGCAATCTTAGCACCATCTTTTGCAAGAATATTTTATAGAAATAGCGTAGATGGGGGCTATCTTCTTCCAATTGAAATTGACGACTCAACTCTAAAAAGAATTTGTGATAAGGATGAACTTGAAATTGATCTACAAAAAAATAAAATTATTAATGTAACTAAAAATGATGAAGTCTATCCTATAAAACCTTTTCCTGAAATGATAGCAAAAATAGTTGAGGCAGGAGGCTTAATGAACTATAAACTATGAGTAGAAAAGGACGTCTTCAAGAAATTTTTAGTAAGGCCCTCTATGCTGAAAAACCTGATCAATATACCGTACATTATCGTGACTTTGATTCTACTGTGTGCGTTTCTCTTCTTGACTTTATAAACATCTCCGAAAATTTCCATCTCATACCTGCTAATAGAATTCTGACTATAAAAAAAGGAGACAAGGTGTTATATAAAAAACACATATTAAATGAAATATCGAGCTTCTAAATAATATTCTCTTTAATTCACTCATATTGTAAATTGTAGATAATTGACATCTTATGGTAATCAGAAAGCCCTAGTGAAGTATTACAAAGCATGGATGTGCCAGCTTTAAAAAGTCCTTTATTTTTACGTCTGGTCCTTCTAATCACCCAAGCCTAGAATTTTTTAATGGTTTGGGGCGACAATATAATTAGATGAAAGTTGATGTTTAGCGAATTCATCCGTTACTTAGATACTTGTCCAAGATTTTCAAGCACCCAACCTTCAGGCAACAACTTCTGTCTGTGTTGGGGTTCTCCAATAGCGGTCGCGTATCTCCATATTTCGGTTTCCTGGTCAACTTTCATTTTCGATTTAATTTTCACCAGGCTTAATATCTCATCCTCTAATCCGTTAGCACCGGCTAAGGTAGAACGGTTTATGGTACAGAATTGACATTTGTTATCTAGGGTTGTTGTCGTGCCATTTTCCTCGATCACAGGATATGCCTGGCAGGCAAGCGGACGATCCTTGTATATATTACATTTAAAAGCCTGATTAGGGGATTTTTCTGAGCCACCCACAGTTAGGAAAGGACACAGATTACCATCTAATTGCTTACCCATAATTTGATAGGCAATTATACGATTTGGCCCTAATCCGCTAGTACTCTTTCCAATTCCCAATCGTGGAAGTATGTTTATTTTTACGTTCATAGACTTAGCTAATACTTCTATTCTCATTTTCTCTTCTGGCAATAGGATAACACCAATTTTTCCATATTTTATTGAAGGGTAGTATTCTCGATAGTTACAACAATCTGAGCAACCATCAACACACTTGAATTCTTTCAACATCTAATTTAATTCCTGTAGCACTGTATGCATTGTCTTTCAATACTACTATTGGGAAGATCGCTATATTGAAAAAATTTTATGTCATAAACCAATTTGGATTTTTTTAACAGCTCGAGAGTAAAGTTATCATCTTCTGCTCCCGGTTCAATACGTTTCGTTTTTTCTGTATAAATTCCAAATCGTAAAATAACTTTCTTTTCATATCCTACCTTGAATCTTTGGTAATTCTCAGAGATAAGCATATTTTTTACAAAGCCCATATTTTCTTTTTCATACAGTGAGCCGCCATATAGGATAAACCAATATTCGTCTCCATTCTCTATGAACCTAAGCTTTATCTCATCATCCGGCCACCAATTGATAGTCTTTTTCCATAATTCGAAGGCATATCTCTTGTCCTTAAATATGGGAAAAACATTCATGTAAATATCGTAATATCTATAGCCTACCCCAGCAAATCTACTAAACCATGACATCGAATTGTATGTCATCATTGATCATCATTATCTCTTTGATTCTGTCCTAAGATAAGTTTATTGAATCTTGTTCTACTAGAGAGCCTCGGAATTTCTGGTATGCGATCTTGTAAAACTGAATCTGGATATCATTTATGGTTTGGTCTGATGTCAGACAACATTTACACATCACTATATTTCTTTCTCGACCACCTCTATATGGCATTCATGTCCCCTGTGCTCCTTATCTACGGCCTTTGCCTCTTCGTCCGAAATGGGGAACTGACCGTCATGTAGATAGGATTCCCCCTCCTTTTCCAGAATAACCCTTTTACACTGATCGCAAATTAGTTGCTGTATTATCATAATGATTCCAATAAAATAATTTTCGAGTACAACTGATATGCTAACAGTTGACTGTTCTTTATCAAATCGACTATTACCCGAATTTATTCAAAATCGTTCCCAAAAGTCCTCTTCTATTTTCCTTCTTCGCAATGGGGCTAAAACATTCAGGACATAGAGCGCGCAAATTGACCGGACGATTATCCTTAGGAGAGCCGTTTATATGTTCAAACTTAGGACTAATGCTTCCACTAAATTTAACAGAGCATTTTTGACACCTGCGATGTGCTCTTTCCAAGACAGTCTGCTTTATGCTCATCGTAAGATGTTCGTACTTGCTTTTGTCAACGTTTTGATTTGAGTTACCTCCAAAAAATGACAAGTTACCCGTTTTATACATTACTCAAACTTATTTCTTTTGGAGTAAGCAGCAAGCGGAATTTCCGCAGAAGCTAGAAGATTTTCGAAATTTTCTTTGAAATAATATCAGCAATTCTTAAGGGCTCTGGAATTCGTTCCCGTGACCTGATTAATTGCTTAACGGTATTTACGGCTGTTTCTAAGCTTATTCTATGGCCAACGCTAACGTAAATAGGTTTTTTGTTCCCTATTTTTAGTTTAAATCCTACTGCTACACGGTCAATTTCAATGATTTGATCTTTCCTTATACATCCACACAGAAAGTTCTTTGCAACCCCTATTGTTGGCTTGTTTGTCATAACTCCTATATACGAGGCCAGTCCGCATTTTAGCGGATGATTGATTCCATGGGCATCAATTAACAATAGATCAAACTGGTTTTTGATTAAACTCAAAGTAGCAAGGATTGGCTCTGATTCTCTTAGCATAAAAAGTCCAGGAATATAGGGATACTTTACTACACTTATCGTGTTGGTATATCTTAGTATTTGAAAATCATTTCTTTCCATGATGACAGCAGTGCAGTACGCCAAGTCGTTCCTGTAAGAAACATCTACACCACAGATAGCGCCTAAATCCCTGTCAAATGTGTCTTCTGTGATTACCATACTTGCGACTTCCTTTTGTAACTTTATTGTTTTTTGATAATAATCTTGTGGCATAGATATTCAATGGCTATTAAGGGCATTTACTATTTCAATGAAAGGTGTCATTTATTTTGTAGTCTGCAAGACTTACCTGCGTTACTCATGAACCATACTAATCAACTGATAGTAAGGTAACTAACTAACTAACTAACCAACAAAACACACCATGTAAATAATAATTCTCAATTCAAAATAACTCTGGTATTCTGAAATGCTCACAAGAGGTGACTTGATTTTACTTTGCGTGTCTTCATACATGTAATGCATTATGGACCGGGTGGGATTTGAACCCACGACCACCTACGTCTCCTCTGTCTATTCTTGTATGACATGCAAGGCAGGTATTCTACCAGACTAAACTACCGGCCCTCACTAGTACAGAGCAATGCCTAACTATTAATAATTTAATCCTTTACTGTCAAAGGTTGGCTCAATGATCTCACGGTGTTTTGTTCAAAAAAAATATTTTTTGTAATAACAGGCATCTACTGATGGTGGAATAAGTTTTAAGTAGTACATCAAGCAAATTTACCTCCTATGTCTTCTAGTCATACATATGCTTATCCTGATGTAATATGTGAAACATCATGGGTTGCGGATAATCTCAAAAATCCAAAAATCAAAATTCTTGAAGTCGATTATGATCCTGAAAACGCGTATAGACAAGGACACATCCGCGGATCATATCTTATTTGGTGGAAAAAAGATATAAACGATTCAAACCGACGTGATATAATTAATAAACGACAATTTGAGGATCTGATGTCAAAAATAGGCGTGTCCCATGAAACAGAACTTATCTTGTATGGCGACTTTAATAACTGGTTTGCCGCTTTTGCATTTTGGGTATTTTTGTATTATGGTCATAAAAGAATAAAGTTAATGAATGGTGGCAGGAAAAAATGGGAAACAGAAAACAGAGAATATACAAAGGAGGAGCCTTCCAGTAGTTTACAACCTTCAAAATATATCTCACAACCTCCAGATGAAGGTCTGCGTGCATACTTACCTGATGTAAAAAGAGCAATCGAAAGAACCGAGACGGTGTTAGTAGATGTTAGATCTCCAAAAGAGTTTTCAGGAGAGATCACCGCACCTCCAGAATATCCTTCCGAACATGCTCAAAGAGGTGGTCATATTCCAGGTGCACAAAATATTCCATGGGCGCAGGCTGTGAGGGAAGATGGGACTTTTAAAAGCGCAGAAGAACTAAGAGCGCTCTATGAGGCAAAGGGTGTGACTCCCGATAAGGATGTAATCTGTTATTGCAGGATAGGAGAAAGATCTTCACATAGTTGGTTCGTTTTGAAATATCTGCTTGGGTATCCTTCAGTAAGAAACTATGATGGTTCATGGACTGAATGGGGAAATATGATAGGAAACCCAATAGAGAAGTAAAGCACATGCTGATCTATGTCAAATAATAATATCCCAGATAGTATAAAGGAGCAGGGAAAAATTGCATTAAAAAGTGGACGATTTTATGTTATCTATAAAATGGATAACTCCGATCTGATAATGGAAGATAAGACAAAAAGAGGTTTGGAAGTGAGGGAATACAATATCGACGAAAAGTACGGCGTTTATGCAGAAAAGGGAATGATTTATGATATGGATGGTATAGGCCACAGGGTAGGAATAAGATGGTATTTCCCAAAATCGATATATTCATTAGACGATGTTACGAAACTCGCAGAAGAAATGGAAGCAAGATACAAATCCATTAGAGAAATGACATGCCCTGATGATTAAAAAGAAGGATAAGAAAATAGAAAGGCTTTTAGGCCATGTGCTATTAGAGAATTGTAAATGTCTGTCCTGTTACAGGATCGAGTTTGGGTAATGCTATCTGAAGTAGCAAAACGAGGCGTCTATCCTCTACATGGTTCCAGATTAGGCATTTTTCGAATGCCAGTTGATATAACTGAACGTTCAGACATCACTGGAATTTTTACCGATCTGAAAAGCAGCGGATTTAAAATTGATTCATACGCAGATAGAATCTATGTAACCTACAATTGGGAAGAAGTAGGCACAGATCCTATCACTGGAGATGAATTGTCTGCCCATTTTGATATTACCGTAGAGATAGTGACCGGAGAGGTATTAGACATAATTTATCAAATAAAACCTCTCGAGTTCTATGGGGACCCTTATTGGGTTAAGAACTATCGACAGAAGGCCGACTACAACGCCAAAATGATAATTGACACTATTATAAGAAATACCAAAATCGGTGATAAATTAACTGCACACTATCAAAAAACAGAAAAGCTTACACTTGACGATGCCATAAAGAAGTTAGAATTAACGACACCATTAGCTAAGAATCCAAAGCTACGATCTTCTGCGGCGATACCACCACCATCCCCAGCAGGTCCGTCTGCTGCCACTAAACCTGTTTCTTCATCATCTACCCAGACATTAACATCCCCGGCACCCCAACTTGCTGCTGCTGCAAGCGGTAATACCACTATATCACTTAGTGGAACTGGAACCAATTATTCAAAGATAGATGGTCCTATTGATCCTGAATTCAAGTCAAAAAGACAGCAGGCTGGCACTTTTCAGGGAATAAAGGTATGGGGACCAACAGATCCTCCAGGACAATTAGGAATATGGGGTACAGAGGTAACTGTGGATTTCGATATATGTGTAGCA
>DASQQB010000083.1:0-3178 GCA_035643635.1 Nitrososphaeraceae archaeon
AAGTAATAGTTACAATCATTCTCATTTGTTTATTATCAAATTACTGTTTCCTTGTCAATAATTGCAAGGGCTTATTTTTTAGTGTTCTCTATAACTACCAAAATGGTAAGTTTAATCATTTTTTGATGAGAATTTGAAATATCCTATCAAATAATTGTCATGAACCGTTATAATACGAACTAAAAATGATGAAGTTTTAGCTTTTGCTCTACTTGGTTCTCTAAACATAGGGACATTAACTTAAATTACCTATGTGTAAACTAGATGGATGGACATAAGAAAAAGAAAAAGAAAAAATAGAATATGCGTTTAGGCTATCTATTATCTATCAACCGTTTATTGGGGGTAAGACAAATGTATCTGAGAGCGGGTTTGTAAATGCCTTATCATCCTTTGCAGTCATTGATACTTGTATTGAATATGGTGAATTCTGTACTAACACTGGTCCTCTAATGTGGTATACACCATCGCTACGAAATTGCTCTTCACCGATAAAGTCAGGTCCCCAACTAGTAAATTGTGAAGTTATATTCTTAGAAGAGGCAATTGAGAATGATACTTTGTGAACAGGCGCAAGCTCCAAATCAAGTACTCCATCAGCATCATCATAACTATTACTGTAAAGTACCTTATTGGCTGAATTCAACAGTGTGACTTTATATGTAATAGCAGTCGTAGGAGGAAAGGTTACTGTCGTTGGAATAAATGATAATACTACAGCTTGTGACTTAGTTGGACTAAATGGTATAGTGTTTTGTCCACCTATAATCATATTCATATTTTTACCTGTTTGTATAGCCGAGCCTACAATAACTACTCCTTGTGCAGAAGGATTGAATTGGTCGAAATACACATATTTTCCAGGCTGATTAAATGTGTGTATAAAGGATCCTCCATTTTGCACTATAGGTCCTGAACTAATAGTTTCTGGAGCAGAATAGGTACTGTTTGTTAGTGTAGTCACGCTGTGTTCTCCTTCATCATTATTGAACCATATAACAGTCATGCCAGTGGGAATTGCAATTTCCTGCGGTGCAAATGCAGACCTACCTATAGAGCTAAAGGGAATTGAAACCTCATATGCTGGTTGGCTTCTGATTGTACCGAATACTGGGGGAGGAAATGTAGTTCCTGCAAGCTGTGCATGTGCCGTTCCGACAGTAGTATAGCTGAGTGGAGAAGATAACACGGCAATGGACATAACTAAGATCGTAGCAAGGGCAGCAATCGATTTTTGATGTGACTTCACATTAGCGATCTCTATTGTGCCATTGTTTGGCTTATTAGCTGATGATATTATATTTGTGCTAGGATTGTTTCCCATGCGGTTACTTCAAGGCGATTATAGATAAAGCTTATAATGCATTCGACGAATGTACTAATTTATTCTCACCTGACTATAATAATAAGACCTTGCTTGAGAATTAATTGCTATATCAATATCTCTTGTGTTAACTGTGCTTTAGCAATATAGTCCTGTATTGTTTTCTGCCTTTGTTTAGTCTCTTATTAAGCCCTAGTTCTACATCTATTGAGACGGCTTTGAACCTCTTACAACTTCATTTATCTTGACATAGCCTTGTAGGTGCACTGGTATCGCAGGCGTTACCGTAGAATAGATTGTTGTTGATGGAAGCCGGTATACCATTAGCATTGTTTACATCAATTTTATTCTTGGTAACGTTGTTGCCTGCTATCTGATTATCTGTACTCTGTTGGTCTATGAATATACCGTTTTGACTACCTTCCACGGTATTGACTGTAATTTCCGCTTTATGGGTGTTTACCAGAGTGATTGCAGCCAAGGGGTTATTGGTCATTATGGGTTATTGGTCATTATGTTTGTATCCACTTTCACGCCATCGCTAGAATGTGAAGCGAAGCCAATATTGTTACTGTCTATTATATTCTTCTGCACTTGTGCACCATCAGATCCAGTTCAAAATATTCCGATCTCATTGTCTTCTAGAATCAACGATTTTACTTTGACATTATTGGATCTTGTTATTAGCAATCCAGTCTGGAAGTGACTCACTGTCCCTGGACCTTGAATTGTTACATCGTAGGTGTTAGGAATCATAAAGCCTACTTTTGAACTACCTGTGCCTGGACCCACTATGCTATGACCGTTCGTATTTACTACAGTATTACTTTCATTTACAATCAACCCATCGCCGGTACAGATTAGATTTGACCCCACATTTACAATACCCGAAATAACTTCTCGCCATTGACTTTGTTTTTGACTACTTATGTTAGTCCTTGTTGTTGGCTCGAGCCTATTGATCCCGTTAAAATTTGACTCGCCGATCCTTATGTCATACCTTGTTGACCGGCTGAACCTGTTTATTGCCACACGAGTCGTAGTTATAATGGTCTATTTCATTTATGGTATATTTCATTTACTGGTATGATGAGGAAGCATAGTTTACGATAACCAGAAAACACTCTGGAATATCAAAATCGTAATGAATCCTTACTGGCATATTGGACATGGTTAGGTTATAAGCTGCAACTTTATACATAACAGCTCACTTACACTTTCTTATGTATACTACTACGTCAAATAAAACGAATACTATGATCTTAGTCATCACAACGCTGGTTCTAACAACCTTTCTAACAACATCAAATGAGGGAGATATGCTTATCCAACATGTATTGCCAGTAGCGGCTGCTACAACAACAATCAAGGCGCCGGTAGTAGCAATTCCTTCTTTAAACCAGATCAATTACAATAATAATGTCGCTATTACATTGGAAAGGAACGCCTGTTTTGGTATATGTCCTATTTATTCTTTAAAGGTTTTTGGAAATGGAACAGTAGTTTATAATGGAGAAAGATTTGTAAATATAACCGGACAAAAAATCTCTACTATACCTCATCAAAAAGTAAGGGAACTGCTTGAAGAATTTTATAAGATAAATTACTTTGGACTAAATGACACATACAATAAAATAGTCAAAACAGATCAACCAACAGTTAATACTTCGATCAATATAACTGGAGTATACAAAAGCGTCTTTGATAATTATGGGTCAATAGCACCTCAAGGTCTACGCCTATTGGAAAATAAAATAGATGAAATCACTAATTCAAGTAAATGGATAGAACCATATGTACACCCAGCAGGAGAACCAATACGCTCGTAGAAAACAGAAACTACTGCTACTACAA
>DASQQB010000084.1:0-10739 GCA_035643635.1 Nitrososphaeraceae archaeon
TTTTTTAATTGCTCTGCAATATCTCCATATTCAGCACCCTTCAACGTATTGCTGAACACGACATACTGAATAATTGCTTTGTACTCCCTTGCCAGATCTTCATTTAGCCCTCTAATTATTTCACCTTTGATTGAGGATGACGCCCCTTCAGCATCTGCTGGCTCAGAATTTTTTGACATGGGTTTATGTCTATTTGCATCTTCTTAAAGTTATCTGGGTATATCGATATTGCTACTTGCTATTATAAGCAAAAAAGATCGTAGTATGCGCAGCAATATCGCGTACTACTATTCATTCTTATCAGTCGTTATGAATCATGATATTCACAATCAAATCGAATACTACAAAAATATCATGGAGTTGTATATAGATAGAGATGAAGGGATATGCCATGGATTGCCCAAAATTAGTAGATATGTTGACGACCGCGCTCCAACAATAGAAGAAATTCAGAAAATTTGTGAATATCCCGATAGGAGGATAAAAGCAATAGTACATGTGATGTCTTCTAGCGGAATCAGACTTGGCACCTGGGATTATTTACGCTGGCTCAGGTAAATGTTCAGTTACGTCATTATATAAGTAAAACAGTAAAACATTCTTGATTTACTTTCAACCAGCTACTATTACTATAACAAGCAGCCAACAAGCCAAATCATTGAACAAAAAACCAATTATTGTAAGCATTACCTTATATAGACACAGTTGAGGTCTAATTAACTAAGTCAATGCACTAGATCGAGTGCCATCTTTAATTCAGCTACCTCTTTTTTTATAGTTTCTTGATCTGTCTTATCTACTGCATATTTCATGAGTCGCTCACATGCTTCCAGCTCTGCTGATATGATGTCTTTTTTATCAATACAAAGACCATATGAGTCATCTACAAATGAATATATCACTTTCTTTGATTTTCCCTTACAGCCACACGTCTTTGCTACAATCTTCAAGGGTTCCTCCATATTAGCAAAATTGATTTTTCCATAATCACCCTCTCTTGTTAATCATGCAAAATAAATAATGATTAACCATGTTATCTTATGTTGTAGATGTATTTTTTAGATATTCTCTTTTGTGTCATTGCATGATGCTGCATTTAGTCGCTGATCGACGAGTGATTTATTTTGAGCATCTGCTCCTCTTCTCATCCCTTATAAACCCAATAGCAAATCCCACTGTCATTTTACCAGTCAGAGGCAAATCCCCCTCTTCTTTTTATGATACATTGGTTTATTTGTCGCTGATACAATGAAACAGCTTGTATTTGGACTTCATTTGCCAGTTATGGGGTTTAAGGGATGGAATGGAGAAAATGAAACGCCCCATACAAGAGAACAAATGCTTTCGATTGCAAGGAAGGCAGAGTCTCTTGGATATGATTCATTGAGTGTCAATGATCATATTGTTTTTAGAATGAGTTGGTTGGACTCGCTAACTACATTGTCAGCAGTTTCTGCAGTAACCAATAGGATAAAACTTGGTACGTCCATACTAAATATAGTTGTAAGAAATCCAGTCATATGTGTCAAGGCCTTATCAGCTATCGATATTTTATCTTCTGGAAGGCTATTTGCAGCAGGCGTGGGACCAGGTTCACATAAAGGAGATTATGATGTTTGTGGCATTCCTTTTGAAGAGAGATGGATTAGATTTAACGAAGCATTAGAGATTTTGCATATACTCTGGAATAATAGCGATAGACAGGATGATAGCAATAACATGAAGTCTGTTACTCCAGCCAATATAGACTATAATGGTAAATATTATCAGCTAGAGAAAATATCTATTGAACCACAGCCATTCCAAAAACCGCATCCTCCTATTTTCATAGGGGCTTGGGGATCATCAGATGCTGGACTAAGAAGAGTTGCAAAATATGGTGATGGCTGGATGGCTTCTGCTTATAATATTACTCCAGACAAGTTCAAAGAAAAATGGAATACACTTATCTTATACAGAAAAAGGTTAGGATTAGACAGCGAATCGTTTGAAAATTCGATTATGTCGATGTTTGGATATATTGATAACGATAAGGATAAAGTTCACAGGATGGTAAAAGATATACTCTCCCCAGCATTAGGCAGATCCGTAGAGCAATTAGAAAATTTACTTCTCTTTGGATCTGTTGAACAGTGCATTCAGAAGATAAATGCTCTTGGTGAAGCTGGAGTAAAGCGTATACATTTCTGGCCAATAAGCGATTTTGAAGAACAGGTTGAGATTTTCAGAAAGGAAATAGTTTCGCACTATTAGAGAGAGAAAGTATAATCTAAACGATTTATAAGAATATCGGCTCGAATACTAAATAGAACAAATGTTAGGTGTCTTTTAATGAATGGGAGCAACATAAGAAATAATAACTTATTCATTCATGCTCTGTCTCTTCTCTTTCAACAAAAAAATTATTATCTACAGACCTCTTCTAATAATTTCATTAAATGAATGACAACAAGAACGATAGATTCAACGGAGTAAATATGCAAATACTAAAGACAGCATATGTATTTGAGGAACAAATCCATGGAAATAGCTGTTTGCTGCAAGTAGGCATGAATAATCATTACTAAACGATTGATCCAATGTCCCAAGAATTACTTAGGGATTCAGATGTGGATACGGGATAAAAATTTAAACATTTGAAGATTAGGACAAAAGGGGTTTGGCTAGCACAACAATGGATGAGAGCGGAAAATATTTATTAAAAAAGCCGTCACACCTTCTTCGGAAGTGTCATCAGTTAAGCCTTTAAGAGAAGTTGTTCAACGATTGGCAGCCACATTTAACAATCCACAAATAAGAGAATCATCGTATTTTGATTTCTATGATGATTCCTTGACAATTCATGGTTTTCCTCCCAATCTCCCAACCAACAAGGAAGGTTTTAAACAGTTCATTTATCTCCTATGGCATGCCTTTCCTGATATAATTATAACGTTTGAAGATATTATTATCGAAGGAAATAAGGTTGTATGCAGATACAACCTGGCTGGCACACACAAAGGTGAATTTGTGGACCTTCAGCCAACCGGCAAACAATTCAAAGTTAATGGTATGACAATATTTTCTTTTCGTGACGCAAAATGCATAGAGCGATGGAATCTAGTGGACATGATGTCACTAATGGAACAGTTGAGGCCCCAATCTTAAACCATTACTCTTTTTATCTATACCACGATAGTCAAAGGTGGACGGAGAGGTCTGAACAAACAGAAACAGAAATACCGCTCTTACTGGTATTATGTCTGCTCTGCTCAGATCTGTGTAACTTAACCCACTTACCAGCAAGTTCAAATCCCACCGGCGGCTTTGGGATCTTTTCATAATATAATAGAATATATGTTATAGAGGCTGAACGCATTGAGAAAAAAGTGCGTCGGTGGATAATTACTTTGTCATCCTGTTAGTTTCTGCTGAGCAATCTTTAGATGCATCATTGCACCATTGGTATCTCCACTTTGTAATACTTTTATTCCTTCATCTAAATGCATTTTAGCTTCTCCAGTAGAACTAGATGTGACATTTCCTCCACTTGTCATATTAGATGTAGCGTTCTGAGCCACTGCTGGATTACCAAAAGTACCTACAGTTGAAATAGTAACCGTTATGATTATGGCAAATATAGCCAGCGTAATTTTTGGCGACATTAGTCTCATTGATATAAGTATCTTAAATAATAATGTTACTTATAAAATATGAAAGTCTATATGCTGTTTTGCGAAATCTTGTATAAAATAAAATATTTCTTGTGTTTGCGATAAATGCTAATAGACTCAATTAATCGCATTATTTGTTGCATCATTAAAAGCAGCAAAGGAATCATCCCATACCTGAACGCAGCTGATAGACGTAAGTTGACATTTCATTTTCTGATAAATTATTAGAAAATAAGAAGTTTCGAAAGTGCTTGTAACTTTCAATTTCTGATAAAGTGATTTGATGTATAAAGATTCAACTTCTTCAAATGAGCCTTGGATTGAGACCAAAATTCGCGTCAAAAATGGTTTACAAACCAGTTGGCCCCACAGTGATATTAGTTCTCTAATTGGATTCAATAAAAATTTAAAAGGAGGAAAATCATCACCAATTAAGGCTGATTGGAAGTCCTCTAAATCTAGTGATGCATATTCATTAGGCTCTAAAGCCATTAAAAACGATTAGCTTTTTTTATGATTAGGTGAAAAGAAAGATTATGGCAACAAAGCTAAATAAAAGAGCTTTTGAACATGCTAAAAATCTAATATCAAATGGAAAATGTGTAAAAGATGAAAAAGACAAGTGGAGCGAGCACCAACCTTCTGCTGAAAAAGAAAACAAGTTCATCGAGAAAAGCAGTATTTCTGAATATGGTAAATGGTATTTGGGCATAGAAGATGAAGAAGATGAAAACAATAAGGGACATTATAAATTTCCTTATGGCGATTTTGAAAATGTTCATCGCTGTGGTCTACTTGCTGCTGAAACTAGAGCTGGACAGTATAAACATACAGATATTGAAAATGCAGTAGCACATTTACATGGCATGCTCGACAAATAATATGTGCACAGTTGTTGGCTCGAAAGAATTTCAATTTCGTCCTTACGGCCGTTAGGATTGATGTCAAATCTCGGTGACCGCACTATGTATGCAAATTCAACCGAGAAGAATATCACAAATGTAACCTCATTTACGAAGAAGTGCAAAGACAAAGAAAACTAAGGGAAATACAAAGATTAGAATCTCAAAAAAAGGGCAGCTTTCAAAATCTTCCTAAATGTTACTTTGGACATTTTTAGCATGCCAAGCCTTTGGAAGTACCGATCGAAGTTGGCGTAGGACATAAAAAGCTGATTCACAAGGGTGTTGAGGCTTATGTTGCGTTTCTTGGCCTCTTCTTCAAGGGCTAAGAAAGCGCTCTCATTGATCCTGAAGGATCTAGTAACTGTCTTCTCATGCATTTTTGATCAAACACTGGAGTCTATATCCTGATTCTCTTATTTCTATTCTTCTCTGGAGTAAAAAGTCCGTTCTTGATTATCATTATTGCATTTATGCTTAAACACTGGAGTCCACGATAAGTTCTCTTTTGGTATAGGGGATAATTCCTGACTAATCATGCTCAGATGCTCAAGAGCATTCTAACAGTTCCATTTCTAACTCTGGAAGACCATCATGTGCTAATGCCTTAATGACGGATTAAGATGCGGGTTGCAGATGATGATAAAGATAAAGATAAAGATTAATCCGTTGATATATGAACCCAAGCCTCCAAAATTAGATAAAAATTAGATATCGTTTAATACTACTGAGGATTTAGGTACAGAAGTAATTGATGATCCAAAATCTTGGTTCAAATAAAGCTGAGTACAAGATGCTCAAATCTTCATTAAGGATTTTCATTCTAGCCTGGCGGACAATTGTACTAATATCTTGTGATCCAATGAAGATCCGTGGTTTGTTAGTATTGCCTTTACTATCATTATCATTACTCCTACTAATGTTTGCTAGTCAGGGGATTTGGTCGATGGCTCAGATTGCACATGCTGATCTTTCTAGCTATGATAACGGTCGTATGCATACTACAGCTAAATTTTATGATTTGCTTGGACTTACTAATGGCAATGCTTTAAACCTACAGAATCTATTAGAACATAAAATAGAAATCGATGCTAAACAGATCTTTCCAAATGAAACTCTTAAGCGCGAAATAATTAGCAAGGCGGGATCGTCAGAATTCACAATGCCTTATCTGAAGTATAATCTATTAGGTTTTAATATATCAGCTACAGATATTAAAGTAAAGGCGAATACAACGCAGCTAAATGATGAAAGCGATCAAAACAAAAAAACGAGAATCGACTTTCCAGTTATGTTAGCTAGAAATGTAAATGTGAGTAATAATGTAATCAATCAGAGTTATCACAATGTAGATTTGTCATCGATCTATGCCATTTACGATCCAAAGACAGACAAGTTCACATTTCATGTCCCTTTTGATATTGCAGCTAAATATCTAAAAGGTTCATAGTAATAATATTGAATTATAAATAGTATCTGAAAGTAACAGTCTAGTATACTAAAATATTTATAAAATACATCAGGGAAATTACCTCTCAGGGAAATTACATCTATACCTTGCAGGAAGAAGAAGGTAATGTAAGAGATGTTTTGCAACAAGCATTCCAAGCTTTAAACAGCAAAGACGATAAGAATCACTATTTTGACCTACATGATGATGCTCTGATCGCTGATGGGATTCCTGATAATTTTCCTGTCAATAAGAAGGAAGATATGAAAAGTACTATAGTAAGTATGGCAGCTTTTCCTGATGCAAATTTTGGTTTTGATCATGTTACTGTTCAAGGAACTGAAGCCGCATGTATGTTCTCAATGACTGGGGGACTCAGAAGAACGAATTTTTGGGTGTACCCTCAAATAGCAAACAGAACAGAATAGACGGGTATGATAATTTTTTCACTTTAAGAATTCTAAAATCATAGAGCGATGGGAGATAATAGATATTCTTTCAGCTGGGAAACAATTAGGTGACCGACAACTGCTCTCAGTGATAAGGAATGCCATTTTAGAATATGGAAGTGCAAGAAAACAAGACGCTGAAAGAAAAGATAATGGGCTTTTAGCAGACATCTTAACGAATAATAATAGCAGTAAATGTTTTCATATTCGAACTATCTAAATGCTTGTGCATAAGAATGACAGTGTTAGCTGTATCCTGAGAATTATTACCATAATTGGTATATCATTTGATATGGCATTGCTAATTAGTAAACAATCATGTTTAAGACACGGGCATATTCCACTTGGTGGTAATAAAGTCTTGGTAACTATCAAGTTGATTAAGGTACATCACTGAGATCAAGACCACAATTGCTGCAAAATTTATGTGTGTTATGATTAGTAATATCGCACCTTGAGCACTTGATTTTTGACTCTTGTAGTAAAGTACGACGCAGACTTTTCATCTTAATAATGAGTGTATCAAAATCTTCCTCAGTCAAATTCTCGATTCCATCGATTTTGTTTTTTATAGCTGTCTTTGACTCCTGACCTAATAAACCTGATTGGAGTTCAGTCCTTGACTTTACTCTTGACTCGGCTCGCTGCAATCTTCTCTGTGCAATACTACTTACCAATACTGCAAAAATGCCGATTCCCGATATCATCATGAATATCGCTATTAGTCGTCCGGCTACCGTTACTGGATAGTATTCTCCATAGCCTACAGTTGCAATTGTAACTACAGCCCACCAAACGGCGTCACCAAAGTTAGTTATATTTGCGCGGGGGTGTTCGTGTTCAGCCAGATATACCGCAAAACCCCCAAAAATTATAATGAATGCAGTAGCAACTGCCAAAATAACAATACTTATGTTCGGTTTTTTTAATATATAGAGGGGGTTAGCTGCCATATGGAATACAATTCTTACGATGTAGCAGTATATAATAGCAAACTTCTCTAAAAAGTGAAAAACTGGAATTAGTAAATAAAACGCCTGATGACTAAAAAATAGATCCTTATTATGTTTGCTATCGATAACAATAATGATATTAAGATTTACTCATAACACTATTTTCTCGGGAGCCGAGAATTACACGCTTCATTATGTGGACATCATTTCATGATAAGGGGTTAAATCTATTCGCGTATCAATATAACGGTTCTGTTAACTGTTAACTTAATAATATCTCCACCTTAACCAGGTAGCAAGAATATAGCATAATTATCCAGAAGACATATGTTCTACTCGCTCAGAGCAATTAATCATTGTTTAACATTGTTTATCGAGATGGAATCCTTAAAAGAGACCGGTCCCTGCTAAATAGTAGGAATCCACCTTTTAGCACCGATATCGTCACGCATCCAGTGTGGTAAGTAAAGTAGCGCATAAATATCAGTCATAGATTCTACGGTCCATGGCTCTAGGAGATTTAGCATTCGAAGAAACTGGAAAGTTCGCAGGAATAAGGGCACTCCCCGACGGAAAAGTGGAGGCGACCTATCAGGGAACTGGCAAATTGTTCGGTGCAGACTATTCATCTATCTATACAGGCGTCGCAACCCCGCATGGAGGAACCTTGATTGCAGAGTTCAATGGAATTTGCACAACCAAAGATGGGGACGCTGTAGGTGTGTGGGCTCATGGAAGGGGGCGACCTACCGGAAGCGGCCTAAAGGCGAGCTGGCGGGGTGGAGTTATCTGGCAGGCTTCCTCGCCGAAATTTGCAAGGTTAAATAGCTTGCCGGGAGTGTGGGAGTTGGACATCGACGAAGGAGGTAACTTCCATTTGAAGGTTTGGGAATGGAAGTAGCCACCAAACCAGCAAGAGGTCTCCCTATCTTCGTAGTGTAGTGTTACTTATCCCCATAACTGAAAAGACTCTAATTTAAGATCTGATGTGTTTGCCTATTAGTTTTTGAACCGATAGAATATTGGCGAGACAGGCAATTTTCTTTGCTGTTATGCTTGTTCAGCATATTCATCTACATAGTTTCAAAAAGGAACTTGCTATTGACCTGTTCTTTTATGAATGATGGGCTGAGTTTTGCATAGTACTGAAGAATTGTCGCGGGCTTGTCCCAGTGTTCTAAATTACAATACTGATCGGAATGTTTCTCTCGAAACTCTACGTAATGTACGTATGACGGACACAATGCTAGGACTTAATTATTGTAGTAGTCATGTCTATTATTGGACCTACTAGATATGCTTTACTTCAGACAAAAACCTTTAAAGTAAACCTATAATTAATAAAAATAAAAATTTAGCTTTTAGCACCGATATCGTCACGCATCCCACTGGCATTAGCTTTGAGCGCTTTCATATATAATATGAAATAGATGAATAGTTATCTGCAAGAGTAGTTGAATCATTAATCTTCAATAAAATAATGGGACCAAAAATTACGTCAAAAATGGTTTACAAACCACTGGCCCCATAGTGATATTGGTTCTCTAATTGGATTCTCTACAATAAAAAGAGTGAAACTGACAGATGCTAATAGGACAACGCGGAGAAGAACAATATCATCCAATTGAGGAGAGGATGAGGAGGAATCTACTGCCTATTCTCTATTTGTAGATCTACTAGCGAGTTTAGTAATATCTTGAAAAGCAAAAGAATCAATGATATCCCAGTTATAGTATCTATTAGTGTAAATTATTCGTTAAATCGTATATTGTTAAATGATAACCTTATTGGTCAGATCGTCTATGACAATTGAATTAGTCAAAGAGATGCTTAGCACCTTGGACTATATACTGTACTGCAATTGCAGCAACTAAAACTGCGAATATCCTTGTAAATATCATTGAACCGCGCCTTCCAAGCAACTTGTAAATTGGATTAACTAATAGTAGAACTATATAGGTAACCGCAATCACAATTGAGATAGATAACATAGTCACTATCAAGCCAGCACTTTGAAATGAAATCATTACTGAAGTAATAGCTCCTGGACCAGCAAGTATAGGAAATGCCAATGGAACGACTCCTGACTCCCCTACTTCTCTTCTTGTTCCATCACCAAATCTCCATACACCGTGAGTCAACAACTCAATTGAGACAATAAACAACAAGATCCCCCCTGCGATCATGAAGCTGTAAATGGTTATTCCAAATATAGTAAGTATCTCAGAACCAGCTATTGCAAATACGGTAAGTAATGCAGCTGCAGTAATGATCGCAATTTTTGAAACTGCCTTCCTTTCAATTTTTTCCATCTTTTCAGTAAGAGCAATAAACAGAGGGACGCTACCCACAGGATCAATTACAACGAAAAGAGCAATAGTAGATTTAATCAAGTTTTCAAAAAAATTAGGTGGGATTACAAATACTGGCAATGACAATGATAGTGATGATGATAATGATAGTAATAATTGAACTTTAAGTATGGCAACAATTCCAATGAACATTATTAGTAAATGCTATTGTTGTTTATGGTCTATTATTATCTAACCGGATAAAGGAAGTTAGAAAATTTGGTTTGTGGGTCTTTTCTCCAGATTCCTCTATTTGCTTTTCCTCTAATTCCTTGCCTTCGTCATGGTCAAGCTCGTTTGAATCTTCTGATATTCAGTAAATGGGTCCTACATTCGTGTCAAAAAATGGTTCAAATCCCACTGGCTCCATAAAACTCTCCAAATCCATTCTAAAGGATTCTGAGTCTGTAGTCATACTATTGAGAATCTCGTGTGTACTCGTCGTGCCGCCGAAACCACGGGCCAGTTTCGTTCCGCCCATTCGGAGCCCGGTCGAGCCACTGGTACATTCCCCAGAGCGCGTCGAGGCCGCGCGCGTAGGTGGAGTAGGTGTGGTAGATGACGCCATCGGAGAGTGCGAATGCGCTCATGCCCGGCGCCTCCTGGGTGTAGGTGGGGATGTCTGTGCCAGTCATGGCCGCGAACTCGCCTAATCCACTCTCTGAGCTGGCCTCAGAGTCGGGTGTCGTGCCGAGCGTGCTGTAGTTGTAGTCGATGTTGCCGGAGCGCTGCTGCTCCTCGGTGAACGAGGTGTTGAAGTCGTAATTGAAATCGCTGTTCAGCGAGGAGGCCCACCTGAACGTCCAGCCCATGCGGCGCTTGTAAGCCTGGAGCGCGGCGATTGGGGCGCGTGAGACCGCGATCATCCCGACGCCGTGGTGCTCAAGGTGGACGGCGAAGCCGTTAAAGCCGTCCGCGATCGCAGAACATGCAGGACAGCCGCCACTGTACTTGGGGCCGAACATGAAGTGATAGATGAGG
>DASQQB010000085.1:0-10200 GCA_035643635.1 Nitrososphaeraceae archaeon
GCATTAAAATAAGAGTATTTCAAAGTAGTGATTCTGAAAGAGTAATCGAACTTATTTCAGATATTATTGTTAATGAATTTAGTTTTAAACTCGAATTTGATACTTTGGATTCTGACATACTTGCTATAGAAGATACTTATAACAAATCTGATGGTGGATGCTTTTGGATTGCAGAAAGCATTGATGATAATGATAACAACACACAGCAACAAAAAATAGTCGGTACAACAGCGATAAGAAATTTGAAACAGTTTGAATTCACGTGTGAATTAAAGCGTATGTATGTATTAAACGAATTTCGACGATTAGGTTTAGGACAAAGGTTACTTAATAGAGCAATAGAGTATGCAAAAAGCGTTGGTTATTCAAGGATGGTCTTGGATAGTTCAAAGACATTATACGCAGCAAGAGCACTATATCTAAAGAAGGGTTTTGTTGATATTCCTAGGTATAATGATAACTATAGAGCCGATGTATTCATGGAAAGAAAGTTAACATCTTGATATGATGAATTTATTATCTCATATTTGGAAAATTTCAGTTTAAAATCCAGATAAAACAATCTTTCCTATCGTTGTTCCAGATTCGAGCTTCCTGTGTGCTCCCCCCACAATAGTTCAAAATAAGACGAGGAATCTGAGTTAAGGATCGTATTAGAATGTTGTACATAATATTCAAAGAGCAAGCCTCTAGAAATTCAATTATTGTTTTCAGATTATCGAACAAATAATTTACTGCTTGAAATGATAAGATACACTCTCTTTTCTTAATCAAACTAACCACTATTCTTTCTTATTGTCAGTTGAATAAGCCAGACCTAACCATTTCTATATATTTTCGTTAAAGCCATCGAATTTATCAATAATTTGTATTCAAATCTGATTAACACAAAAGCGTTTGCTTGCTAATCGTCGACCTAGATGGGCAAACAATAATTAAAATGGCTAATAATCCCTTTGAGTACAACGGTTATTAATGTCTACGATATGCATTATACATAATTTAATAGAATAAATATATGCTTTTCAAAATAACCTTTAATCGAAGAAGTCTTTTCCTTGGACTCATTATAGCAATTATTTTATCAGATTCAATAATCTTTTTTGCACAAATAAAAAGCAGGGAATTTTATTCTAGTTGGATAATTACTATTAATGCATCAATTGCATCCGCTTTGGCAATATTTGCACTATATAGACAAAAACATCTTCACGGACTATATGGCAAGACACATGTCCTTCTTGCTATAGGCTTATCGTTATGGCTATGTGCAGATATTATCTGGGCAGTATATTCAATCGTCTTAGAAGTCGTACCACCTGTTCCGTCAGCAGCAGATTTTCTGTGGCTGTCTGCATATGGATTTCTTGCTTGTTATTTATTCATGACATATATTGAATTCCATAAAAAATTCAAATTTAGCATCAAATCTTTAATTCCGAGTATACTTGGGAGTATGATATTTCTTGGCTACATAATATCTTTTACTGCAAATCTTTCTGACCTGTCATCACCAAGGGGTATCGCAATGTTTACTGTTATAGTTGCTTATCCTATTTTGGATGCTATTTTGATGGTTCCTGCAATTGTTATTTTGGTAAACTTTAGAAAGGAACCATTATGGTTTACACCTTGGATATGTGAGGCATTGGGCATTTTTTTAATAGCTATATCTGACAGCTGGTTTGCACTTGTTGTTATCACATCTTTAGTAAATCAATTATGGCTATCAGCAATATTTTTTGCAGCTCATTACTTGGTTATAGCTGGGGGATTATTATGGTATATCAAATTTTCTATAACGTATACACACAAGGAGCATGGCTCAAGCTCAATCTCAAGCTCATTAACAACATCATCTAAGAAGATTATCTTCGATAAAGTTACAAAGCCAACATTAGAAAAAAAAGCAAGAAGAAAGAAGTTATCCCGTCCTATGGCACTAATTAGCGCGATATCCATAATATCAATTATTGCTTTAGCGATTGTGACTTACTCATTACATCCATCATCATCATTGTTGCCTTTTTTCTCATTTGCTAACGTAAATTCTGAGATAGTTATTCCATCACCATCTGACTCAAAGCATACAATAACATTAGGTGCTCTTCTTCCGTTAAGCGGTTCTTCGTCATCCTTAGGTGAATCTGAGAATGCCGCATTACAAATTGCAGTCAAGGATGTTAACGACTATTTTTCCAAAAGAGGCTCAAATTCTGGAGTAGGACTTGTTATTGAAGACACACAGACAAACCCAGAAACAAGCCTTGAAAAACTTAAGCTTCTGGCAAAAAAAGGCATAAGCATTGTTATAGGACCAGCTACCAGCGCAGCTCTCCAGGCCGTACAGGACTATGCCAACAAAAACAATATCCTGCTTGTTAGTCCTTCAAGCACCTCTCCAACACTTGCTATTGAAGGTGATAATGTATTTAGATTTGTTTCTAATGATATTCATCAAGCTCAAGCAATTTCAAGACAGATGTGGAATGATGGGATAAGGATAGTTGTCCCATTCTGGAGAACAGACGTCTATGGAAACGATCTAGTGAAGGCAGTTAAAGATAGCTTTCGTGATTTAGGTGGAAGAGTTGCTGCTGATGGTGTGGGTTATACTCCTCATACTAGCGAATTCTCGGCAAGTCTTAACAGGATAAACTTCCTTATTTGGGAGCAGGATTTAAGATCTTTGAATTCTAAAGTAAATCAGGCAATTGCTCAGTATGGAGCTAATAAAGTAGGAATATATCTTGTAGCTTTCGATGAGGTGGCGCCTATTTTCATTCAAGCACAAAGTCACCCTCTTCTCGAAGCTGTAAAATGGTATGGTAGTGATGGCTCTGCTTTGAACAATAAGCTGGTTAGGAATGTTGAAGCTGCCAACTTTGCGGTCAAAACAAATTTTCTCAATCCGATTTATGGAGTAGCAGATGATAATGATGGCAGCTTTAAACGTGTTGAATCTCAGATTCATGATAAAATAGAAAGAATACCTAGGTCTTATGCTAGTGTTGCCTATGATATATTGTGGGTAGCAGCGCTGACTGAAAATGATACTAAAGTAACTCATGATTTCAATTATTTGAAAAGAACATTTGTAAGGATAGCAGATTCGTATAAAGGAATTACTGGTAATACGACCCTTGATAAAGTAGGGGATAGAAAATATGGAGATTATGATTTTTGGGCTATAAGAGTTAATGACGGTGGTGGTGGTGATGATGATCATGGTTTTACTTGGAAACGTGTAGGCAAATATGTTTTGGATGAAAAAACCAAGCAGGAATTTATCAAGTAGATTGGGTCGTCCATTTTATAAAGCGCTCACTCAGATTCAATTTTCTTGACTACTATATATGAATGAAAATTTGGTTATTCGCATCATTACATTAAGATATAATCTCTCATATTCAATAAGAATATCCACTATAATTCCGTACCTACTGGATATTACCACCACGATCATCATCCCTTTTACCTTTCTCTAGTATTACTATCCCAGTTACCATAGATGCACTTGGAACAAGGACAATGTCGCCATTCTCAGTCAATAATCTAGTATATATCAACTCTATATCGTATATTACACCTGTATTACCGCTGACTCTAATCCTGTCACCTATTTTAACTGGCCTTATCAGTGACAAATATAATCCTGCTATCATATTTCCAAGTATATTCTGTGAGGCAAAACCGACAACCAATGCAGATATAGCGCTAAATGATGCAGCTACTACTGGATTCTGCGCAAGATAAGATATTATTATAGCGACAATTATAATAGTTCCTGCTATTCTCATTAGACTTCTTATCGACTTTGCTGTCTCCTGTGAATTGTCGGATACGGTCAGTTTGTAGGTTATGCTGCTTAGTGTTTCTACTACAAAATAGCCTATCACAGCGATTTCTATCGTCTGTATATATATTAAATTTTGAGGGGTAATTTGAGATTTGAGAAGTATTGTACTGACAGTTAATGTAACCGCAAGTATTATTGCCAATATGACGACTCTTTTAATAATAGCCAAGCCTTTAGCATGTTTACGGCTACTACTAGTAGTCCTGTAGTTGTCAACTTTTCTACCCTTGTCTTCTTCATTATTCATTATTACTAAATTGTCCATTAACTAATTGAAGATAAATCTTAAAGTGTATAGCAGATGACAAACAAAATCATAAACTCTACTCAATAATAATATATCAAATAGACTTGTTTGGTTTTTTATTTTATATCCTCATATCTCAAATTATACTATACAACTATATGATAATACTATAATAACAATAATGAATATTATGGGTTATGATGATACTTTGGATTTATCCATTCTATAAAACTAGCACAGTTTAATGAACGTACATCATTCAAGTAGTTAGGAAGTATTTTAATGAATTTGAAACCATTATCTAATTCAAATGACAAAACAGGATCTCTTAATTCTTCTCTAATTACTTTCTGAGCATATTCTAAGGCAGACATCCTATTTGCATACTCACAATAATTAAATAACCTGCCTCCTCCTATCATCCTCCTTTTATTTAATCTTACGACTAATTCCTTTCTGGCACCATAAAGCATACTTCCTATACCATCATGTCTGTATTTCGGATGTGTAGATATATCAGCACCATATAGACTATCTGCATTTGGATTATGATTTGTAAATAGTCCATCAGCAGTAATCTCTTTCCATGTATGTTCTGAATATTCGGAATTAAGCGAAACTACAAGAGTGCTTGCTGAACCGACTACTGTACCATCTGGTTCAACAGCAATGAATTGTCCTTCTGGAAAGACATGAAGATGACTTTCAAGCTCTTCTTGACGCCATATATTGCCATAACGGGCAAGATATGGGAATGATTCTTTTTGTAAATTTACGATTTTAGGAATATCCTCTAGACGTGTATTTTTAATTGTTACTCCGGAATTGTGTGGATGTAATGACTCTGCCATATGCTGAATATAGGTATTTTTACCTTCTTAGCATAAATATAAACTTGTATTATGGTTTGACTAAAGAATATAACATATTATTTGCTTATCTTAATGCATTCTAACTCCTTTATGATTCATCCCCTTCCTAGTTACTATTATTAATATGATTCCAATTCCACCGTTTTTCTTTTCGCATAAATATTGTATATGTCAATATAACAATAATTTAAGCCATTTTTAAGATATCTCTGAAATTCCATATTGATTAAATATGAGATTGTTGTCATTGAGAATCATTGCCAGACGACGACGTGAAGGATAGGATCAATATTTGTTTACCTGTATTATCTCTACTAATGTTGACTTCCTGCGTGCTAATAACGATTAGTTTAATTCCATTATCTTCAGTTTTAGCAAAAAATGTAACTACACAAGTTGATGACTTAACGGCTAAAGGTGTAGCTCTTGATAGATTGGGTAATCATACAGGAGCTATAGCATATTATGACAAAGTACTAGCTATAAATGCAACAGACACAGATGCCTTGTATAACAAAGGCCTAGCTCTCGATAGATTGGGTAATCATACAGGAGCTATAGCATATTATGACAAAGTACTAGCTATAGATCCTAATTATACAGATGCCTTGGGGGGCAAAGGCCTATCTCTTTATATCTTGGGTAAGTATGCTGAAGCTATAGCATATTATGACAAAGTACTAGCTATAAATGCAACAGATACAAATGCCTTGCATAACAAAGGCCTAGCTCTTGATAGATTGGGTAACCACACTTCAAAATGAGAAAATGCGATTTTAACAAAATTATATGAAAATGGAACTTCCTTTGATAGTTTTATCAAAAACTAATTGACTCCAATCAAATAGGACAAAATGTAAATCAGACTGGTGTTATTAAATTGGTAAATCTATGCATGTCTTCAATTAGTAGAGGTCTAGCAGGAGCATTAGAATGCGATTACGGTCTTTCTCTAGCTTATGAGTTTTGTCAAGCAGCACCAGATAAACTTCCTGTAATATGCATTCACCTTCTTTGAAAAATTTCCTTAAAAAAGAATAACAGTAATAATAATAAAGAAAGAATGCAAGCGTAGGTATGTAGCAGTAAAATGGCATATCGTCGAATCTTGGTGTATCAATATTTATAGCGAACTCAACGTAACTGGAGATTTAATGAAGTGCGCTGTAAACGATGGAAGAGAAGCCGTAGCTATTAATAACATCGACAGGTATTGTAACGAGCATTATCAAATTTACGATATGCTCAAAAGGTTATACCCAGGAGATTTTATGCCTTGGCAAGAATATCTAAGTAAAGTCTTAGACCCTAATTACAATGCACCTTGGAAAATATCGTTAATAGATGCTAGCAATGGAAGTACATTGGATATTGTAGCTAGTGTGGCAAGGGCAGAATTGAAATGAGTACATAAGATTGTTTTCATTGGTAAATCTCATCCTTCTCTCTTTACACCTATAATTCAGAACCGAAATCGGAAAAAAATAACTGAATATAAGAATAAGATATGACAAAGTAAAAGACCCTATGCGTAATTTATTAGCTACCGTATTATCCGGTAATTTGTCCCCCAGATGAGGTTTGGTAAGTTGTATGATAATAATACCAATGGTAACAATTCGATTCTAGAATTAGATAGATTAAAAGAAATACTAAATAATAAAGTCAAGGAGAAGAAAAATCAGATACACCCATTGCATGCTAAGGTATACAATGACAATTTGCAAATTGAAATACGTTCATTAAGATGGCTTCTAGAACAGCTCACCAGTAAAAGACAAATCAATCAAGTTAGAAGTCTTGTTGAAAAAGAGATTAAAAATCTTGAGATAAAAATGAAAGTTCAATAGACATGGGGAAAAGAGATGTCTTGATTACTGAAGTTGAGATTTTACTATGGGTTTTGTTTGCCATTCAAAGTATAGAAGAGAAAGTAGAGGCGTCAAACAGACTGATTATGTGATATGTCCTGGATATAAATAACAATAATAGAATCCACTTACATCAATATCCTATTTGCCCATGAACTGTTTATTGATTTATTTGTTAGAGCCAGATTATTCTAATAATTGCAATTCTTATTATATTACATATTAAAATTGGGTTCTATTGGTTCTCCAGTTGTTTTATTCTGTTGTTGGGAATCGGTGGCGTCGTAGGAAGATGTTATATATCAAAAAGAAGAACAACGGGATGGCAAAATAAATTTTCCTCCAACTATCTCATAATTATTATCTTAACCAATTCAGTAACTATAACAATAATTAATAAATGACGATTGGATTAACTATAGAGGAGAGATTAGGATATAGAATATAAAGTAAGAGATACTGTCAGCAACGTCATAATACGAAACGTAACCAAAGGAGACCTTCCTAAAATCGTAAATTTACAAAAAGAATCATTTGCAGATATGGCAGCATATGGGATGATATGGCCATCATCTTTCCTTGAAAATCATATTAGTATATTCCCAGAAGGGCAGTTTTGTGCTGAAGTTAATGGAAGAATAGTTGGTTCGGCAAGTAGCCTACTTGTGCATTTAAAACCCGATTATGCAGACCATACGTGGTACGACATTACCGGAGAGGGATTATTTACAAATCATACTCCAAATGCAGATAGTCTATATGGTGCTGATATATCTATACACCCAGCATTTCGTTGTAAAGGCATTGCAACAATGTTATATAACAAAAGAAAAGAGCTAGTCATGAGATTAAATAAAAGAAGAATAATAGCTGGAGGAAGGTTATACAACTATTATAAATATGCAAGCAGCATGTCAGCTGAAGAGTATGCAGATAAAGTAGTAACTGGAAAACTTAACGACCCCGTTCTATCTTTTCAATTAAAAAATGGATTCAAATTCATTAAAATACTTCCCAATTACCTTTATGACAAGCGTTCATTAAACTATGCTAGTTTTATAGAATGGATAAATCCAAAGTTAGCGAGCCTTTCCTATCTAATCAATAGAGAATAATATATGTCAATTATAGATTGCCATGTTCACCTAAATGATTACAATGGCACTAATGAAGTAAAAAAAGCCCTTCCATTAGAAGGGAGACTAACCGCATTACTTGAATCCATGGAAAATAATATCGTTGATTATTCTATTATTCTCTCCTCTTATGAAGTGAATGTACATAGACCATCTACATCCCAAATTATTGATATTATAAATAAACATGACAATATAAACAATAAACTTGGAGTTGTGGCAGGATTTACAATTGATAATCATACTGATCAGGATTTAAAAAATTATAGAATTTGGTTAAAAGATGGTCTTATTAAGGGAATAAAGCTTTATTGTGGTTATGAACATTATTATCCCTATGATGTGAGGTATCAAAGAATTTATGATATGTGCATTGAGTATGGATATCCACTCGTAATTCATACTGGAGATACATTTTCAAATACAGCTAAGGTTAGGTTTTCTCATCCTTTGAATGTAGATGATGTTGCAGTGGATAATCCTGAATTAAAGATTGTCATGTGCCACTTAGGAAATCCTTGGATAGTAGATTGTCAAGAAATACTGTACAAAAATAAAAATGTATATGCAGATATTTCTGGTCTGTTTGTTGGCGACTTCACGTCATCTGTCGATAAACACTATATAGGTAAAATAAAAGAACTATTAAGTTATGTCGGTGATCCGCATCGTCTATTATATGGAAGCGATTGGCCTATATCCGATATGAATTCTTACCTTAGCTTTGTTCAAAGACTCGAACTTGATCAAGATGCACATGATCTTCTAATGTTCAAGAATGCCAAAAGCATTTTTAGAGTATAATGATACTTTTAGATATTCTTATTTGTAAACATTATTTTAAATTATATGTAGTATAGAAAATTGAATCAAAGGTTCACAGTACACACTATTATCTGTAATTATTATTTTTGCGCCGCCGAATATTTTTTCTATTACGCTTATTCAATTTAAATAATATCAATGCTGCAATTCCCCATAGAATTATTGCTATACTATTCTGTTGGAGAAACCATACAATCCCTCCTAATACAGCAAAAAACATCCCCAAAATCGCTATGGCTTTCCGCTGCCCTACCATGCTGCCACTATCTGACTAACCACCTCTATTATACCGTTGGATACTCAATAATCAACTATTCGGATGCTGCTGCTGATACTAATATTAGTACTACTACTACTACTACTTCATTACGATTTGGAGCTGATAACAAATTTGATATGATTAGTTCCGACATTTCTATTAATAATCAGAATAAAAATAAAGAACAAATAACAAATCGATCAATGGTTTATAATAATTACCAATTACGATTTTGATGAAGACATCATTTCTCTAAAGACGGCTTCTCCTGCCCTTTGAATTTCCTCGTGTGAGAGGTCTTGTTTACGTGTTGCTATCGACCAGATATGACCATAAGGATCTATTAATTGACCATATCTATCACCCCAGAACATATCCATTACAGGCATAATCGCAGTTCCACCTGCAGAAATAGCTTGATTAAAAACTCTATCGACATCTTCAGTATAAAGATGCATCATAATAGAACTTCCTCCAATTGACTTGGGTGAATGGCATTTCCCTGCTGGAAACTCGTCAGACAAAAGTATCACTGAATCTCCTATTTTCAGTTCTGCATTGATAATGCTTTTTTCATCAGGACCATTATGTCTATATTTTTCAGTCGCTCCAAATGCGGCCTTGTAAAATTCTATGGCATTTGCCGCGTCATTTACAACTAAGTATGGGCTGATAGAATGATATCCTTCAGGAATTGCTTTAACCATTCTTATGACGTGAAGGCTGAAAATATAATGGTTCTAGTCATTTTAAGTTAGCAATAAGGTAAATCATGATTATGATGTGCATCAATAATATGATCTCCTTTCATGTATCTCCAAAATATTTTGTAACAGGCATATAGAATAAACATTCATACCTAAAATAAAAATTGGATTTGTTGACAAGTGATACAAATCTAATCTAATCTAATCTAATCTAATCAAATATAATTTAGTGATATTCACATATCTCTTCTTATCATAAATTATTGCTAGGAATTGGATCTGAGGTTAACCTCTGAAGGTTGCTATTATGATCATAATGACTGAATGACTGAATAAGAAAGAAATATACAAATTAGAAGGGTTTCTAAAATTCAAAATAGTATGAAATGCAAAAAATGCGGTCATTCATACGAGGACCATGCCC
>DASQQB010000086.1:0-12153 GCA_035643635.1 Nitrososphaeraceae archaeon
GATAGCTCTCCATACAAAATAATGAATGGTCATTTAACTGCCAAGCTTCCATGTGACCTAAAATCAGAGAGCCAATTACAAATATTAGTTGGGCACATACCAAACCTAAAAGCTGTGCAACTAGAAGTGGTTAAGGAGTTATCTAAACCCGGCTATATGTGTCTATATCAACAAAATTTGTTAATGCATAAGGCAAATACACTTGACGTTAATAGTAGCAGCAAAAACAACAGTAGCTTTGCAGACGATATGTTACTTTTCAATCCTACAAACGGTACAATAAAGTTTCCTCATACAAGTACCATCATTATAGGTGTTGATGAAATCTCGTCATGAAATGGTCTTTAATCAACCGTGTTCACAAACCAGAAAAGTGGGACATAAATAATCTCTGTATCTGGTCTGAAAATTTATTTTTTAGTGTAATTATTTAGTAAAAAAACAATGAGGATCCTCATTACCTAAAGCATGGGTCAATAGAAAATATAAGAGTGGACTCTTAAATTGTCCTTTAAATTAGTTTACTGTATTATTTTTGTTTGCCTAACAGTATCGATGTCCTGTCTAATCTGATTGTTATTCTCATTTCCATAAACCACTAATATTCTATCATTATCGTTGAGTACGTAATCCATTATGGATTGCTTTTCAATGCCATTTACGAAATAGCGCAGTCTTTTGGTTCCATTATCGCAATATCGTGTTCCATTGTCTGTTATAAAGCAGTTATTTTTAATATTCATATGAACGCTTTTAAAAAATTCTCCTATGGGAACACCTGTTGCATGCCTATGTAAAGTAGTTCCATCACCCTTTTCTACATGTATAAACTGAGATCTTAACTGGTACTTATCTTGACTGAAATCGATTGCCTTTCCATCAAGTTTTACAAGAAAAGCAGCGTGTACATGAGCAGAACCAAGAGGTCCAAACTTGGCATTAGAATTAGATTGTAATGTGATAATAATGGCAGCAACAACGACCACTGCTATGGCGGCTACGATAGGAATTATAATCATTAGGTATCGTCTTCTTTTTCGTCGGCTAATTGCAAAGTAACTACTATTATCTTTACTATCATTGTTGTCTTTTCTATTCCTGACTCGTTCCTTTTTACCTGATGACATTTTATCTCCTCATCTCATAGCTCTCTTTTCTATATTTGCTTGGCGGTCGGTCTGATTTAAAGTAAAGGTTATTTTATATATGAAGTGCTTTACGATAACAAATATATCAAAAAAGAGTTTTGACAGGAGACTATTATTCTAAATGGATAGTGTTGAGTTGTTCTTACTCATATGATCTGCTATCCTGGCAGGAAGGTTAGAATTTCCAAATTCCTCAGAATACGCATTAAACAACTTTATTGTTTGACCATGTTTAATCTGATATTCGCACAGATACTTTATAGTAACTCTATAATCATCCTTTAAAGCAATTAATTCCTCTGCCAACCGATCAGCAAGCAAAATATGCAAATTATCTCCTACGTCCATAACACGTCGAGCTAATATTATACCTGGACCCCATACATTCTGGCTATTGTTTATATCATTGACAATAAAGACAGGACCAGAACTCAGACCAATTCTTACTCCAATCATATCTTCGTCAGACTTTTTATTACGATTATAGCTCCTAAGTTTATGATGAAGCTGGATGCTAAGTTGAAGTGGCAGTTCGAGATTTGAAAAAAATCCTATAGCCATTCCATCTCCTGTTGGTAACACAATCCTCTTTTCAATAGGTGTTTTTGAAAAAGCATCACAAGAACCTATTAATTTGTTCAAAATTTCTATCTTTTCTATTTGTTTTTGAGTGGACAAAGAAGGATTTGAAAGACCTACTACATCTATATAAAAAAAATCAGTATTCACAACGGAGGGCAGGCCAATTTCTGATATTCTAAGATTAAATACGCCTGCAAGTTTTCTATACGTCTCTACACAATTTTGACTATCAAATATGAGATCAGACTCTACTATGGGCTCGCCCTTGACTTCTTTGCCACACAGAGTACAGGTCATAAATATAAAGGGCTGGTCCTCAAAAACAAGACTGCCATCATCAGAGATCTTGAAATTGATCCAGGAAGGGTTGTGACGTAATCCCTTAAATGCTAGCAGTCTTATGCTCCTAACAAGCGACATTTTAGAGTCAGTGATATTCATCTCTATAACACCGTCGACGATCGAACTTAATGTGCTAGTAAAATATTCTGATGTTGCTGTGCTAGTCGATGCAAAGATGGCAGTCACCCCTGCGTCTTTCAAAATGAAAACGAGTTCTGCAACAAATCTTAATACCGCACTTTCTCCAAAGAGGAGAACTAGATGTGTTAATGAATCAATAACTAATAGTATCTTCCGATTGTTAGTTGTGCTATACTTTACTTGATCCATCGTATTCTTGATTTGGTCTATTGTGTCAGATAGTTTACTATTTGTAGATGTAACATCTTTATTAGACGAATGTACTGGAAAGGATAAGGTTGAGGTTCCTTTGTCTGACGGTGCATTATCGAGAAGTGGATTTATGAATTTAGAATTTTCATTCAGTTTTAGTTTTTCAATATTAGAAAATAAACTTGCATAATGTTTATCAGTCAAATTGGAACTAATGTATATACAATAATCACCTTTTAGCAGCCGCTCAGTAAAGAATTGTCTACAGTACATGGTTTTACCAGAGCCTGATGGTGCGGTAAGAAGAAATATGACATCGTCTGATATTTTTTCATTCTCCGTTAAATTAGATATTCCAAGTATATGCATGCTATGAGATAGTACTATACCCCTCAGGCATACTTATTTACTTATATTTTAATTGCTAGGAACTTGTGGTCGTATTTGTTTCTATTGCTTCTATAAGTTTTGTTACCTCTATTGCATATGGGTGTTTAGGATACTCTAAAACTGTCAAAAATTCTCTCTTTCGAAATTGGATATCACAGTAACATGGAATAGCAGAAACTACTTTCATTTTAGTCTCATTGCAGAGACCACTAATAACGTCAGATTCTTCTTCCTCTTGTTTTTGCATTAAGACGGATCGATTGATACGATTCCGTTCATCACCATCATCATCAGAATGTGACAGAGGATCTATAGAATCTGACGAGTAAGAATCAGAAAAATTAGTACTTCTGTCTGTTGCTGTATTTGCTGTTATTATAGCTGGAACGCAATACCCCGAAACTCTATTCAAGAGGAGCGATGACTTTGCACCGTAATTCACAAAAGAGCTATAAATTTCATTATACATTTTTTTTGTGCCGTCGACATCAAGGTCACCCATTTTTAACGTTAGAAGAAGTGTATCTGCAACGGCTAATGCATTAATCGACCAATATCTTATCCCAGGACTCGTATCAATTATAATATAGTCAGCATCATAATTTGAGATCAGTGATTCACGTAATAGAATAAATTTTCTCAGTGACTGTATCTTAGTAGAATTTTGCTTACCGCCTCCACTACTACCTCCTTCAAGTTTATAAATTTCTTCTTTTTTCGAATTACAAAAGCCAACCCATAGCTTTCCAGTTGATTTTTTTATGTCGGAAGGAAAAGACGACGTATTGCTATTATAGCCTTCAATGAGATAGGTCATATCTTGTACTACATCCTCAATTTCTGCATCTCCAGAGAGAAAGTCGTTTAACCATTTCTTTGGTTCATGTCTGAAGTACGATTGAAGACTCGGAGCGTAGACATCTAAATCTAGTAGGAATACACGATAGCCTTTTTTTGTTAACAAGGCTGCAAAGTTAGCTGCGATGGTTGTCTTTCCCGTACCTCCCTTATAAGAATGGAAAACAATAGACCTAGTCATCTGTTATAATTACAGTATTATTGCTATGTAAAAACTTTCACATAGTGGGAATTATAAATTAAATAAAGAAATACAAAAAACGAAATAGTAATAAAATATCTCTATAGATGTGTATACAGAAGTATATATAGATAAGCCTAGGTAAAAAACATAGCAGACGATAACCGGGTAAGAATTTTATCTTCTCTAATTTTTGTATTCAGTTGATGGAAATACACGAAGGCTCGTACGTACTGCTTTTTCATACACCACGAAAGAAATGGCTTATGAAGGTTACCTCAGAGAAGAAGATGCATACCCACCTTGGAGTTATAGATGTATCATCACTTATTGGAATGAAATATGGTTCTCCAGTTAGAACTAGTGAAGGTAAAATTGTATATCTCATCGAACCTACTACCTATGACCTAATAATGAAATCAGAACGAAAAACACAAATTATTTATCCAAAGGATCTCGGATTTATAGCTGCTCGTACTGGTCTAAAAAATGGATCGAAAGTGTTGGAAATTGGAACCGGTAGTGCCAGTCTTACAACATTTATGGCAAGTATTGTAAAACCAAATGGTCACATCTATACATTTGACGTAAATGCAGATTTTATAGCTGTTGCAAAACGAAACCTAGAGAAAGCACAAATGATTGATTATGTGACTATTTTTGAACACGATCCTCATCAAGGCATCGATATAAGAGATGTGGATGTAGCAATAGTAGATTTGGGAGATCCGTGGACGGTGGTTGACCAAGTTTATGACACGCTGAAGGGGAGTGGCGCATTTGTAGCAATCTGCCCTACTATGAATCAACTAGAAAATACAGCAACTAAGCTGAAATTCAGTGGATATGTAGATATTGATTGTGTAGAAATGATGATCAGAAATATAGAAGCAAGACAAGGTATGACTAGACCTTCAACCAGGATGATAGGTCATACAACGTATATGATATTCGCAAGAAAAGTTACGCAACCTCCTTCTAATAATGAAGACTATAAGGAAGAACCCCCTGTAATGAGAGAATTTGATTAGATCCGAATATCTTATCTGATGACATGGAAATCAATTCGAGTTCCTATGTTCACTCTATGTTTTTGTGAAAATCCAGCTACAGTTTCTAATACATATAGCGAATCTTTTTGTGGAGTATAAGTAGGACATTGAAAGTCAGATTGACATGGGACTAGATCGTGTTCTATATGAACTACGGTTTTGTTACTATCTAACCATATGATATCGATAGGAAATTTCATATCCTTCATCCAAAAATCATACTTTGCTGGCGTTTCAAACATAAATAACATGCCCTGGTTTTCTCGCAAGTGGTTTCTTATCGACAATCCCTTAATGTGTTGGTCACTAGTGATGGCCAAATCTGCTCTTATGCCAAAGCCATTTGCCGTAACTATGGCTTGCATATATTTACTATTTGGAGTGGATGGAACTGCTTTAAGCAAACTCTCAAAACCTCCATTATTATTTGAAAAAGGAACAGAAATAGGAAGTTTGTCTCCAATAAGAAGTATGTATATACTAGAAGCGGCAACAATTACTATAACACAGGTTATTACCAACTTTGTTAGCATAATCAAAGGTTTGTTTTCTGTGGAATGTTTTATATATTCGCGCTTAATAGTGTTTTAATTGATTACTTGCTACATATACTGTGAGAAAGATTTTCCTATCGACGTCCAATTAAACAATTCTTTAAGAGATTCGGAAATTGCATATCTTACGGCAATTAGGCTTCTTATATCGCATATCTCATATAATTATATCAATACTGCATTAATGGTTAATGTTTCACTCCATGAAACATTAGTATTTTAAACTCCTAAAATTTGCTTCAAAAGTGATCTGTAATCGACTTTCTCTTTAGAACTTCCCGGAGAAGGAAGCTCAAATATGAGAGGAATTGGTTTCTTTGCTCTTATATCTGTAAGCTGGTATCTTATTTCCTTACCCATATCATCACTTAAAAGCACTAAACCAACATCATTAGAGTTTCCTATCTTATTTATTTCTGACAATGCTTGGCTAGGAGATTCAACCTTAACCCCTTGAACTCCTGCTAACTGTAAGCTCGTGACAAAGACTCGACTTCCAATGGCTACAACTCGCAAGTTAATTCAAGTAGTCGGTAAGCCTAACCCTTTTTAATTCTTTTGAGAGTCTATTTTTACCGTGGTAGGAGGTTATATTTTTTATTGTAATTCTTGATATACTGGGAAAATTGAATATCGAAATTATATATAGAGAGCTATATCTACTACTAATCGATTGGTCGTTCATAGACGTCACCTTCTGATATTAATCACGATAGCTTTGAGTATGGGTATCTTTGGTCTAGTACTCTCTGCATTATTTGCTTCATTTATCTTTCTGTTATTTTCTTTACCGAATTTTAGTTTAGCCGCATTCTTTGGTTACAAGTATTTGGTATATCATAAAACAATCGAAAAGTACGAAGTACGTAAAAAACGAACAAAGAAATTCTAGCGCATAAGCATTATTAATATTACCATAGCTCCTAAAGAACCAAATAAGATAATAGTTGCCTTCCATAATCCTGTGCTAGCGCTCTCGCTGATATCCCACATGCCTCCCCCGATTGTGGAACTCGTATATTGTTTCTTAATCCTTGAATAACTGTATATTTGATCAAAATCTGCTGAAGGTGTCCATCCTTGGTTTGGGGGATAGGATCGATCATAAGCCGTCTTATCATAGTTTTTTCTAGCCTGTATATCAGAGAGTACCTCATACGCCTCAACAACTTGCATAAACTTTTGCCTAGCATATTCAGAATTCCTATTCTTATCTGGATGATACTTTAATGCTAAATTACGAAACGAATGTTTTATCTCAGCTTGCGAGGCATTGATACTAACTTCTAATACGTTGTAGTAGTTTAACATGTTACAATAATTAATCAAATCGACTAAATAATCATTTTTATTAATTAATTGGATCTCAGTCTAATGAGGAAGGTACGGTTAAAAGTACTACGTAAAGTAAAAACAAATAACCACAATAATGATGTTGATTTATTTTCTTACCGGTCATAAGGCCGTTGTTGATATTTCCTAATGATATCTAATGACAGGCGGCTGCAACACCCCAAAAGATTTTTAGAGACAAAAATACTACGGCTCGTAAAAAATAATAGGAGATAAAAGGAGTAGCTATATGTTGCTAGATAATAATCTTTACTTGATATTAATTTACATTGTCATGGTAACACCTTCTGTATTTCTGGTCAAAGAGACAAAATTAAGACTCTCTAATCTCAAGGACGGATCCAAAGCACTCATTTTTCTGCCTTTGACAGTAAGTGCCTTGTTGCTCTACATAATTTTTTTATCCGGTTTTACATCTAAAATTCCTATACTGAATCTGTCTTGGCTCGGCTATAATATTGCTGTTGGGCCATTTGGCAATCAGGGTATATTCGGTATTTTGCCATTTATACCTATGCTAGTATATATGTTGATACATGTCAATTATTATGAAGAGTACTATTTCAGAAAAAATATACAACGTACTATTATCTGGGCTTTTTTGCATATCATTATGGGGGTAGCCATAAATATAGTACTAATATTGCTTCCATTAGGATTTTTTTATCGATATATTTTTAACAAATACGGAGTAAATTATTCATATACGTTGCATTTTGTAACAAATGTAATTATTGTGGCAATATCAATCGGATCTTCGCTTCTAATTCCTGAACAATACCTCCGATGAAGAATCTGATATATCTTTTTTAACATCTTATATAAAGTAATATATATATATATGTAGCAATCTAGCATATCGTAAAATTTTCTGATTAATAATTATAAATGATATAAAATCAAAGATTCAGTACTTAGATGATAAAAAGGATAGGTATGAATTCTATTGATGCCATGGCAACAGAGATTAAGTATCAGGTTGAGGACTTACCAAAATTAGAATTGCCCAAACAAGTCAAGGCAAACAATTCTGTAATTGTGGGTTCAGGTGATTCATATGCAGCTGCATTAATCGCACAATATGCCTCGAATCATAGAGTAGTTTGTTGTAATCCAATGGATATATTACTAAATCCGAATATTATCGGTGACCGTCAAGTCTTTATAGTATCAGTTTCAGGCAATACGATCGCTAACGTTATTGCGGCCAAAATCGCAACAAAAAAAAGAATACCGACTACTGCAATTACTGCGAACCCAAAAAGCAAATTAGCAAAAATCTGTGACGATATAATTGAGCTCAGATTTAAAACTGCCAAAGTACCTACTGCGGGAACAATAGCATTTACTTCGAGTATGCTTGTCTGTCTTTCTTTAGTTAAAAAAATTGATAGCCCGTGTAACTTGGATACCGTTCTTAAACAAGCGAATTATGAAATCGAAGACTTTTTCTCAGGTAACGAGAAGGTAGTACGTTATGCCTCATACTCTTCATATGTACTGCTGGGAAATGGGATTCTATTTCCTATTGCTATGTACGGTGCTTTGAAAATAAATGAAGTTCTTGGATCAAAGGCTTTTGCATATCCAGTAGAAGAATTTTTTCATTCTCCACTTTTCAGCATCAAGGTAGACGACCAGACAATAATACTTGCTAATCAGCATAGAGATGATAATTATAAAAATAAAAAATTGAAAATACTTTATGAAAAAATCAGAGAAATACATTTTCCGACTCTGTTCGCGGACTGTGGTGGAGAATCTCTTACTGATTCCTTGTTGAAAGCAATTTTTTTCTTGCAATTGTTTGTACTTAAACATGCACAAAAAAGAGGAATGAAGGATTGTTACTTTCTTGATAATAAAGAGCTACTTAAAACTAGTTCGGATATTATATACGGTGGGTTAAGTAGATATAAAATTAGTTAAATCTAGTCAATTCTCTAGACTTAACTGAGAGTAGATTGGGTATGATAAGCTTGTAAGTAATATGAAACTCTTTAAGATGGAGGCTGATCAGATGTATACCGGTAAAAGTGCTGTCGTAACAGTCTTTGCAGCATCTAGAAATCTATTACATGGTAGAGACACACAAATTATAAAGATGACTATACTCATTAAATAAACGCCAATGAACAGAATATTGATTGTGGATGACGATCACGATATCGCTTTGGCTTTTGGAAAAGGTTTAGAAAATAACGGATTTAAAGTGAATACATTCACTGATCCCACATCTGCGTTATCCGAATTCAGGGCTGGAATATATGATTTATTGTTGCTTGATGTCAAAATGCCAAAAATGAATGGCTTCGAGCTGTACGGGGAAATGGTAAAGATAGATGACAAAGTCAAGGTTTGCTTTATTACTGCATATGAGGTATATTACCAAGCATTAAGGGAGGTATTTCCTACATTAAATATAGAATGTTTCATTCGAAAGCCTATTGAAATAGCTGCTCTGGTAGATAAGGTACGAGAAGAGTTGAACTCAAGATGATGACATAGGCAGTCTAACCTGAACTTTGCTTATTATAATATAGTAAAATTTACTGTAATATATATATAAACAGGTATATATAGCGCCAGTATATAAAGCCTAATCGATATGCCGCAAACTAAGCCTATTGTTAGCATAGAAAATGTCGTTGCGTCTGCTACCGTTAACCAAACTGTAAATCTAAATCTAATCACCCAAATTTTCCCAGATGTAGAGTATCACCCAGACCAGTTTCCTGGGCTTGTTTTCAGACTAAAATCTCCAAAAACAGCTACACTCATCTTTAGCTCTGGCAAGATGGTATGTACTGGTGCAAAGTCAGAAGAACAAGCCATCAAAGCTGTAAGAAACGTTGTTCAAAAATTAAAAAAGGGAGGTATACCCATAGAACATGAACCCCAAATTGAGATTCAGAATATTGTTGCATCTGCAAGCCTAGGCGGAAAGATTCATCTCGAACTTGCTGCTAGGGTCTTACCAAGAAGTATGTATGAGCCAGAGCAATTTCCTGGCCTGATACATAGAATGTTAGATCCTAAGACCGTAATCCTGTTATTTGCTAGTGGCAAATTAGTATGCACTGGAGCCAAAAAAGAAAGTGAAGTCTATAGGGCAGTATACAACCTGCATACTTTGCTAGAAGAAAAGAACTTGATGATTTATGAGGTTTAGGTTGTTTTGAATGTTATGTATGCTGTAAACATATCCAATGCCCTATACTGAGTAATCATAGGATCTATGATATGATGCGACTTATAGTATACAATCTATTACAACTATTACAATGGGATCAGTATTTTTGAGTGCGATGAAAGGATTTAACCCAGCACTATAAAATCTATTTGTTATTATGCCAGAGATATGGTTAAGATATGGGACTACAGATGTTGCACTTGATATTAAATTTGAAAATTTACTTAATCAGATATCTTCTGATTCATTCCAGTTATTAAGCGAACAAGAGATTAAATCAATTATAAGCAGCATTCTTTTAACTGATAGTAGTCTTATTGTTGCGTTATCTGGAGGTAATGCTGTAGCTAAAGTTATTAGCATTCTTCTTGAGGTTGCAAAACAAAAGGGATATACGAATATAACCGTCGGTGTTATTTCTAGGCTATCAAGCAATATAAGGACAAATATTATTGGTGATGAGCCAGTTTCCATTTATAGGATAGACAGTTACGTAGAGTTGCAGGATGCGCTTCAAAAGTTTCAGAGTACAATTTTTGTATCTCACACATCTTATGATCCATTGTTCGGATTTAGGGGCACTCCTACAACGCTATTACGCAATTTTATGAAGAGAGAAATGACTAAAGCGTTCAACGCTAGACAAAATAATTTGCCCAATCCTGGAGTTAGATCCCGTCCTCTAGAAATTGCACTCTATGCTTGTCAAAGTATTCATGCTACATCGATAGAATTAATTGCGAATAAATCAGGTGTTATAGGGTTGTCTCATGGGGACATTACTAAGGCATTCAACGATGCAATTACAAAACTTATCCCTACGTCTGTAATAGAATCAGAGATAGCAGGATCTGCAATAGTCAGCTCAAGCGGTGAAATTAATCTACATTCAACACTTATAGATTCACTGAATACTCTGTGGAACTCCATTCATATCATTAGAGAAAACGGTTCGGTGATCCTGTTGGCAGAAAATCGCAGAGGAGTTGGTGAAGGTGCATTACAAAGGTTTATTCAAGGAACACTGAACATTGATGAATTGAAACAAGAGTCATTTTATATAAATGGCCTAGAACATCTAGTATATATCAAAGAATTAAGAGATAAATACAATCTTGGAATACTCACTACCATACCAGAATACTACTTAAAAAAATTCGGATTATCTTCTTTTACTAGTATAAAAGATGTATTAAATAGGTTGCTACTAAAACATGGAAAATATCATAAAATACTAGTGTTATCCGATGCTGACATCATTTTAACCAAACCTAAGCTGTAGAACATTTTCTTAATTGGCTTTCAAATATTTTCTTTGTGCATATATTTTGATTATTGATGTAATTTAAAGAGTTAGTCAGCAGATGCAAAATACATAGTCATCTTTCCAGCTTATTGACAGAATTAAGTATTCAAAAGATTGGGAAAAAACTTTACAAGCTTTAACTACTGAACCATTAAGATATTACCCACTATCTAAAAACTTGATTTGAATCAAATAATACTATGATCTAAAGCGGAGTGTACAAATTCTTTTTTTTGTATATATACATGGTGACGAGTGCTACAATCCTTACTATGCATTCTAACGTTATGAACAGAATATCCATTGAAGAATAAAGTAATTCTCTTCCAAACGCAATTCTTTAAGGCGTCTATAACTCCGACAAAGTTAGCAGTGAAGACAATTCATTATACAATGCCAAAAAATAATAAAAGCAGGGTGATCATTGCACTTGCATGTTGTATATCGTAGAATAAGTAGACGAAAGAATCATTTTAATTAAAGTTGTATTGAAAAGAATTATCAGATATGACAATATGCTGTGTATTAGATGTTAATAAAGTTGCAACCAAAGCACTGCCAAGAGATTGATTTTTCATTTATCACTTCTGCATAAAAGTACTCAGTCCCTTATTGTATTTTGAACCTGTTAGGATTAATGCTACAATAGCCATAGCAAATATCATTGTGATGATAGCGATATTGCCGAATTCAGGTACTATTTGGGTTCCGGATATCTCTATTTCTTGGGTGCCCTTGTCAAAATTAATAGTCAATGTTCTTACTTGGTTGTTGTTCTTTATTTCATCAGCTGCAGCATCTTGACCATCCTGAAATACAGCATAATCCGTATCTTTATTACCTTGCTTTTTGGAGTCAATT
>DASQQB010000087.1:0-8952 GCA_035643635.1 Nitrososphaeraceae archaeon
CTTTAGTACTCCTGCCATGTACGGATGAACCGAACAATGAAATGGATACTGTTGTCCTGAATTTAGCTTTGTTGTTGCAATTGTAGATGATTGGCCGGCATTAATAATACTTGTATCAAATAGCTTTCCAGAGGTTGGATCTTCTGGGCCCTTACCGTTTGTAACTGTATGAAGGACAGTATCTTTGTTCGTCACTTGTATGGTGTCACCTTTCTTTACAGTCAAAGGATCTGGAGAATATGCTGGATTACCCTGAATAGAAGCACCTTGTAAAATGCTGAGAGTAGCTCCGATTGGACCGGTAGCAGTGCCATTACCCTTGCTGCCAGTACTGTTTGCTTGAGAACTGCTATTGGAAACAGTGCTAGCGCTCGTGCCGTTATTATTTGTCCCGCTTGCCTGCACCACTTGTGTAGTGGCGGCTTGGCCAGATGATGGATCAACAAATAGCTTGGCTCTCATATTATAGTGCAGTAAACCGCAGTATTCTCGGCATTGGATTACATACTGTCCCGGAACATCAAACACATTCCACACTGTATTCACCCTTCCTGGAACAGCATCCATAAGCACTGCAAAGTCTGGAACATTGAAATCGTGAATAACATCCTGTGAAACTATCTCGAACCTGTATGGGACTCCCTGAGTGACATGAAGTTCTCCTATCTCTTTTTTTCCGTCCTCGTGTTCGAAAGTCCAAAACCACTGTTGTCCTATCACTTTGATAGTTTTGGATTCAGGTGGAGCATGTTCTAGAAGATGCTCTATATTCCATGCATCCGCTCCTACCCAAGTAAGGAGGCTTATAACAACTGCTACATAAATCCATTCATATGTGGCATGACCCATTAACGGTGAGCATCCTCCATGTATGGTGGCGGGCGGTTTTTCTTGTTCGATTCTCTGAACCTCCAAGCTACATAGATAATACTTCCTTGTACTACAGCACCAACTACAAAGGCAGCCACCATTCCTCTGTAAAATAAGCTCCATATCTCTACTCGTCTAATTATGTAGTGTTGTGGAGCTTGCTGTTGTGCAAAAGCGTCTCCGATTAAGAAACTCAAAAAAAACGCGGCAAATAGAGGAATAAGAGGTAGAAGAGACCACAAGTAGTTTTTTGAATTTGCTATCATATCTATAGCGCCCTTTCTCCTGTATGTGCTCATTGGTTTTTATATCTAATTTAAGGTTTTTGATAGGCCACCGTTATATCTAACAGACGATCTGTACCCTTCTCAGCTTCATATGTATCTGGCTCTACCAAGATGTCTAAAGAAGACGCTCTATGACACCCATTTGTATTAGACGGTTCACAAGCCGTGCTAGGTACATCTATGAACGCCCTGTCAACGCTGAATAGATTAAAGTGTGTTTATTTTATGTTGATGATTTGACTTTGAAGTCTTTTCCTTTCCCAACGCATTAGATAAATTATTCCTATTACCAGCACAACCTCAATAGATTTATCTAATATCCCGCTGACGTCTATATCCTCAGGCTTGTTGTTGGGTGATAATGGTGGACTTAGAATAACTGCATAAAGATATAGCCCAAGTAGAATCAGATTACCCACCAATCCAAAGAGGTTAACAAGCATTGTTTTATGATGATATGAGAATGCGGATTGTCTAGTATCTAAATCCGATTCATTTGTAAGAGTGAGAAGTACATACGAAATACTGTAGGCCACTTGAGAAGCACCAGCGGCTAATAGAAAAATGCTGTACTCAATTCTTAAAGAGCCATGCTCTGAAAATACCGCTAGATGAATTACTCCTGCTGATAATGCTAATAACATTATGAGATATTTTATAATTTGGTTTCTGTTAGAATCGGTATCCATGCGTCTTCTGCGTGTCTTGTGAATGAACCACAATACCAGACCTAATACAGTAATCATTGCCAAAATACCAGCAAATATCGCTAAGGTAAATATGTCACCAAAATTTTTTGACACGGATATAGTGAAAACGGCTCTCTCACAGTTGCAGTTAAATGTACTTCCCAACGCACTTCTAGGAGGGTCAACACCATTGTTTGTTTGTCTAGTATTTGCCTTCTCATTTGCTATGCTAACGACGATTTGATAATTCCCCGCCTTAGAAAAGGTATATCCTACTGCAAAGTCTCCAATATCCTGCTGCGTCCAAGGATAAACCATTAATCTTTCACCTGTACTGGCAGAATAAACTTCAATCATTGTCCTAATATTGTGAACATCATTGCCTTGGTAATCTTGTATACTAAATATGATTTGAGCGGGATTTCCGGGACGAGCGTATTCTGGTTCTATTGCCTGATTAACGTAATACTTGCTCAATCCGATTCCTCCGCCATTATAATGCGGCAAATGTCCTAGATGGGCATATGCAATTGAAAATATATTATTCCCGCATATGGATGCGAAGAAAAGACCTATCAAGGATATTATCATAATTATACGAAAAGGACTTTTTGCAAACATTTTGCCCAAGTCTCCCATTAAAGGAATATGTAGAACGGCCAATAATATAACTTATAATTATTTTCTAGTCCTGTTTAAGAGACCATTCATAAAAGTTATCACTTATCTAGAAGAAAGTCGACAATTAAATCGAGGACTATCTAATAACTGATATGAAGGATAACTATATCCAACCCAAAGAACATATTGGGATCACAGGACCGTCTCGGCCTTATTCCCTAACGTCACATGGTTTTTTTAGATGATACATTAAGTCAGTCGGCATAATTGATTATTTGATATACTTATTCCTAATAGGTCACAAGATATGGACTCATAAAATTTAATGATAAATTCTCTATTCATTTACATATCTGTGCATTCCCATGATATTAACTCCATACAGATAATAAATTTTACCTTCCTGTTTTAAAATTGTGAGCGAAGCATTCCGTATATGCCAATTATAAAGGGCTTCAGGTTTTAAATCCAGTAACATAGAAATTGCAGCTTTTATCGGATCAAGATGAGTGATCATAAGCACATTTTTCTCCGTGTGTACTTCTGCAATTTCATCCAACAGACTCCTTATCCTTGATTTTACTGCTCTAAATTCTTCAACTCCAAAATAATCAGTGAGGGTTGAATCAGCCTCGCTGTAAAACTGAAGGAATAGATTGCCGTATTTTTGTATAATATCTTCATAATTCATTCCGGCTAACTTGCCAAGTTCAATTTCGAACAGACGTTCGTCTATTTCATAATCCATGCCTAATACACTGCATACAATACGGGCCGTCTCAATCGTTCTCAAAACAGGACTGACGTACACTTTTTCAATAGGCAATCGTTTTAGGTGAATGGCCGTATCGTTAGCCTGTTCTTTGCCATATTCCGTAAGGTGTGCTTCGATATTCCTGCCTACCAGAATCCTGTTAACATTGTTCTCAGCTTGTCCGTGGCGCATAAAAATTGCTAGAGGCAAATAAGCACTCCAGTGAATTTGGACATCATTATAATATTAATTTTAGGCACTTACTCCTTCATGTCTGCTCAATCACTTATTGTGTTTTAGACGTTTCGGTTGTCTTATAAACCTTAATATCCAAACCAATACAAAACAATAACTACACAATGAAGATTGGTATTATCGGAGGTACTGGAGGGATGGGAGAAGGTTTTGCCTTGAGATGGGGATTAAGACATGACATTATTATAGGTTCAAGAGAATCTTCCAAGGCAAAGAATGTCGCTGAAAATTATACCAAAATAGCCAATGAGGAGTACGGAAAAAGGATGGTAGGCAGCATTGTAGGAGAGGATAACTCCACACTAGCCAAATATTGTGATTTAATTCTTCTTTCGATTCCTTATGAATCCATAAAGGATACGTGCGATATGATTAACAAAGACGTCAGATCCGATTGTATTATTGTATCTCCCATAGTCCCGATGACTAGAACAGTGGCAGGATTTGTATACATACCATTTGAAGACAGAAAAAAAACCGCAGCGGAAGCCGTTGCAGAATTTTTATCACCCAGATCGCGAGTCCTAACGGCGTTTCACACAATATCAGAAATTAAATTGAAGAACATAAATCAGAGTCTGGATGCCGATACCTTTGTTTGCGGAGATGACCTTAATATGGTAGCCGTATTGAATAACTTAATTTCAGAGCTTAATGGCCTGCGTTCTATATATCTGGGTCCGCTATCTATAGCGTATCAAGCAGAGGTTCTCACGCCTATTTTACTCAACGCAGCAAAAAGAAACAAAATTAAAAATCCAGGATTAAAAGTTGTGTGATTGCAGTGAAATTCAAAAAATTTGACAGCCCCAAAACATCTCAAACCAACAAAAATTGGATGTATGGGATGGGAATTTTATTTATTGTAATGGCTGGCATCATTGCATTGAGGAATCTTTATCTTATTACGACTAGGTATTCGATTGATATGTATCTAGACAATTATATTAATGGTAAGATCACTAACGAAAAATTTGTTATTGCTATGGTAATTGCTGGCGTCGTTCTAATCTATTGGGGTTATTTCAAGAAGAATAAAGATAAGTATAAATCCCAATTTCATGGGGAAATAGAAAGATAAATCACCCTAGTTTCGCTTTTGTAATTTAATAATATAATATATTCTATCAATGAAAGTTAAAACATGAACCTCAATATTTCAGCACAGGTTAGCGGTTTTGATAAGTTGCGAACCCGCGATGCACGAATAAGATAACACCTTTAAAAAAGCTGGGACAGTCATACGATCTTCTATTTGTCGGTTGGGAATATCTTGACAAACAATCTAAGAAATGATTTTGAAGATAAGTGCTGCTGCAACTTAAAGTACATTTAATAAGATAGCCCGCTTTATAAAGAATAGAAAGCCATGGGTCTTATGAACCGCATTTCAACAGTAATCAAACAAAAAGTTAACACGATTCTCGATAAACACGAGGATCCAAGAGAGGCACTTGATTATTCTTTTGTAAAACAGAGAGAGCTATTGAATAAACTACGCAGGGACATGGCTGAGGTGGTCACTGCAAAAAAAAGATTGGAAATTCAAAAGGCAAAACTTTGGGATAATATTCGTACTTTGGATGATCAAGCCGCCAGAGCGGTAGACCAAAATAATGAGGATCTAGCAAAACTTGCACTACAGCGAAAAAATGCAAATATGTTGCAATTACAAGAGCTCAACAAGCAGATATCTGAGATGCAATTAGAACAGGACAAGCTTGAGGATACTGAAAAACGTCTTTCAACAAAAGTTGAAGAATTCAGGTCTAAAAAGGAGATTATAAAAGCTCAGTATACGGCAGCCGAAGCACAAGTCAGAATTAAGGAAAATGTCACTGGGATTTCAGAAGAAATGACAGATGTTGGAATGGCTTTGGATCGGGCAGAGGACAAGACTGAAAAAATGAAGGCCAAGTCCCAAGCTCTTGATGAAATGATAGATTCGGGTTCCCTTACAGATTATTCTTTAGCCAAGGACGATATTGAAAAAGAACTAGAAGAATCCACTGTAAAAGACTCTGTGGACCAAGAATTAGCAAAGTTAAAGGCTGAGAAGGCACGTAAAAAGAAACAGACAGTAGAATATGAAGAGGAGCAAGCGGCTCAGCAATAGGCCAGGTAAAACCAGAAAGCTAGCAGGTAAAAAGATAGAGAGACCTGCAAAGCCAGCAAGAGCCATGTCGCAGCAGCGAAGCAATAAATTAAAGCCTCTTAATCCAATACATCAGCGCATAAAGGCAAGAGAGTCTATGAGGACTACTACTCCCACGAGCTCGAGAACAAGTACAAAGAAGGCGGAACAAAATATTTTAGTAAAGAGACATCTTCGAACTATTTCAAAGAAAAAATCAGCCCCTTCCTCCAAGAACAACAAAAAGAAGAACGAAATGAAGAAAAGACCGATCAATAGATTAGCAGCGCGAAAACAGGTAAAAACAGCTACTACTAGATCAACAGAGGTTAAGGACATAAGACCGCCTCAGCAAAATAGAATTGTTAGAATTATGGGACACGGTCAGTTTAGGGTAGATAGTGACACATTAAAGCGACTAAATGGAATAGATAGCTCACTAGTTCAGTTGATAACCAATGAGAGGTTTCCTGATGCTGCTGAATTCAAAAGATTGCTTTTACAACTCAACGAAATTGTACAAAATAACTCGAAACCTCTTGATCCAAAAGAAATTATTCAGTCAGACATTATCCTACCAAGCACCGATCTTTCTATAGAAGAGGCAAAGAAGTTGTTTACAGGTCAAGGAGTGATCCCAACAACTTAATTTAGAACGGTAGATCCCAAAGAGGATACCACAATGACAAATCCTGTTCTATTGGTATTTGATCCATCATAACAGACATTATTTTCATTTGATCGTCATTATTTACCGTTTTTTCACCCGTACTAGGGACGAAAGGGTAAAATTTGTTATGTTTGTAGTTATAGATAAGATACTGCTTAGAAACCCCATTACTGAACTCAAATACTGCCGCAAGTAGCTGGTTTGAAAACCCTTGATCTTCTACGGAATCTCCTATTGCTGACATGCATGCTAGGATATCTTCGAGCTTTACGTCTTGGAGCACAATCCAAAGATATCCATATGAATCGCTCTGCGTATGGTAATTTAGCTTAAATTCATTTTTAAAAATATCAAGTAGCTTGCTTATTTCTTCAATGGCTTCGCTGAACGATCTTCCGTCTATATTCTTAATACTGATCGCAGCTCTCCCCGTGCTTTTTAAACCTAATTTTGTCTGAAGATCTACATAAGCTGAAGAGAGTGTGAATATAATGTCAGAATCAGAGTTGGGTTTATTGGGATGACGTAGATCTCTCCAACGCTTTTGAAATAAATTCAACTCATCGACGCCTCCATTTCCATGAGTTTCTGAATGCGTTTTTCCACTGGGGGATGAGTTGAAAAAAGATTCCCAATTGAGCTGCCAGAAAGAGCCGGGATGATAAAAAATGCGTTCAGCCCCTCAGCTTGACGAAGGTCCTTGGTGGGTACGCGCTTCATAGTTCCACTTATTTTCATTAACGCATTAGCCAACTTTACAGGTTTCCCTGTAATTTGGGCAGATCCTCTATCAGCGGCAAATTCCCTATATCGAGAGATCGCTCGAATAATCAAAAAGCTAATAACCCAAGTTATCATTGCTGCGCCTATTACGATCATCATAGTGGCTCCGCTGTTACGATCCCTGGTGCCGTAGCCGTAACCATATCCCATTCCTCCGTAAAATCCAAACTGCATAAGATACCATGCCACAGTTGAAAATAAACTTGCAAGTGTAAGGACCAGTACATCTCTGTTTTTAATGTGTGTGAGTTCATGTCCTATAACTCCCTCCATCTCTTCGTCATCTAATATTTCCATAATACCAGTCGTAACGACCACAACGGAATTCCGTTGTCCTCTTCCTGTGGCAAAAGCATTAGGCATATTAGTATTGATTACGGCTATCCTTGGTTTCGGCAAGTTGTTTCTCGCAACAATTCTTTCGATCAAATCATGTAATTTTGGAAATTCTTCTCTACTGACGATCTTTGCTCGTGAACTCCACAGCACTATCTTTTCTGAAAAATACCATTGCAGAATAATCATTAATGAAGCAATAATCGTTATTGGAACGAATCCTATGCCGATATACGCCAGAATGCTAATAAACAGCACATATAACAGTGTGAGGATTCCAAAACTAAGCAGCATCCTCAGAGTAAGACCTTTATCCCGCCTCTGCCATGAAGGTGTTCTTGAAAGAGACAACTGTTGGATCTTACTAATAATATCGCGTTATCTACTTTTATTTATTTGCATGAGTTTCTCATATGCACAAAATCTTCTAACCTATTCATTGCTTCTTCAAGAATTTCTTCAGATGGCAGATAAACTATTCTAAAATGTTCAGAGCCAGAGATTCTCCCAAATCCTGAGCCATGTACAGCCAAGACACCTGTTTTATTCAACAAATCAATCGTAAACTCTTTGTCGTCTTTCCAATGAGAATTAAGGCTTATCTTTGGAAATACATAGAAGGCTCCATTAGGCAAGGTGCATGAGATTCCGTTCATTCCGTTCAGACGCTTAACAACGTAGTCTCTTCTCTTCTGCAATTTCTGAACCATGTCTTTGATATGATTTTGTGGACCCCGTAAAGCTTGTACTGCCGCCATCTGAACAGGTAAATTAGTTGAGATGCGCACTCTCGCAAGTTTAGGAATATTGGTCCGTAATTCGTCTAGTTTCTTACAGTCGCTGTTTGTACAAATATAACCGCAGCGCCAACCTGTCATTAAATAAACCTTTGAAAAACCATTCAGAAGAATAACTGCAGCGTCTTTTGACACTTTGCCGATGCCAGAAAATTTACCGTTGAAAATGATTCCATCATAAATTTCATCGCAAATCAAATACAAATCGTGCTCTTCTGCTATGTCAACTAACTCTTGTAAACCCTTCCTATCGAAGACTTCGCCTGTTGGATTATTAGGATTTATAATACATATTGCACGCGATTTAGGAGTGATTTTCGATAGTAAATCCTCCAAATCAGGTCTTCCGTCTTCATGTAGTCTAAATTCAACTGGATTTCCGCCGTAGAATTTAGCGTACGACGCATAAGGTGGGTAATAAGGTCCTGGCATCAAAACCTCCGAATTGGAATCTATAATAGAAGCCATAATCATGTCCAGTCCTTCGGAAACACCATTGGTAACCAAAACATCTTGGTCAATAATTGCTAGACCCTTTTGAGATTCTTTTTCTGCAATTGCATTTCTTAACTCAGGTAAACCTTCGGACTCTGTATAATAATTTTGGTTAGCCGTAACAGCGTTAATTAACGCATTCTTAATGTGCTCCGGTGTATTGAAACCATATCTTACAGGGTCTCCTATATTTAAATAAATGATATGATTTCCTGCACTTTCATACATCCTAGCATAGGAGATAATATCTCTAATAGCATA
>DASQQB010000088.1:0-4248 GCA_035643635.1 Nitrososphaeraceae archaeon
CAGCACTAGCATTATTCCATGCTGCATAGATATTACTACCAGATACTGCTACTGGCAGTAACAGCGTTCGACTCAATATCTCTCGAAACCAATTTGAGGGTAAAGCTGAGGCCACAGGAACCGAAATCATCATTGCAGCAACTACCGCAATTGCACTAATCATTATTGCGGATTGGTAATTTATCATTGCTAATCAATACTAAGATATACATATAAGATTATCCTAGGCAGGTTCTGTAAACATATCGGGTCATTAGCCTAAATTATCTACGTGTAAACTGTCGGGACATAAAAAAGGAGGATGGCTATTGGGTTTATTAACCGTTACCGCCCTTGCCGCCAGAATGCGCGAATGCCATCTGATTATGGTCTAACATTCCAATTGCTGTTCCAACAGCCATTGTTATTGCTAGTCCAATGCCAAATGCTACAAATTTTAGGTGTGCTGATACTGCATTCAGAAGTTTTTGCTTTATTGACATCTTCAAGAATCGTAACCTATATCATGCTATAAGGATGTATTAACAGCCATTATGATTTTTTCATTTCTTGAAGTGTTAGAGGTAGGTTAAAGTAAAATAGAAGCATACAAGAAACTGATATAGGAAAGAGCAGGACGGTTGAAGCTAACAGAAATAAAATCGTGGAGTAGGTAACAAGGCATATCATCAAATCCATCTCACAATAACAATACTAATAATCGAAATCCTCATCACCTTACAAAGTTTTTCTTGATTGTCTCGCTATTCGTCATCGTAGTATCAATTCTGGCTGTTTATTCCACTACTGCTGCATCTGAATATGGTCTAAAAAAAGATGATATACAAACTCAGTCCATTATACATTTATTCAAATCTAATGATTGGTTGAATCACTATGAAGAGCAGAGATTAGGGGAAAAAATATTGCAGTCTCAAATAGATAATGTGAATATTACCTTACAAAATAATAACAATAATAATCTCTCAACCTCGAATGCTGCTCATAAACAAGCCATTTATTATCTGCATAAATATAAGTCATATATGGATACTCTACATGCTGACAATTCAGTTGAAGGTTCGTTAGCAAATCTACTCTATAAGGCAGAGATAGAAAACAGTGCATATGAAAAGGCTTTAAACAATATTTCTGAAACTTCAAAGATCATAGCTACATACGAGCTCATAACTATATTACTAATAATAGGTGCAGGATTAGCGGGTATATCAGAAATTGCGAAGAATAAGTTTATTGCATATCCAGGATTTGCTGTTGGTGGTGCGGGAGTAATAATATTGTTATTATTCTTATTTATGGGTGTAGTTGTATAGATTGACGACGTAACTATAACAATACTGCTTATATTCTTCATTTTCTATATGCGATCGACTTGCAACTGTAATAATATTTTTCTCAAAAAAAGAGTAGAGCAAGCAAGGACTTACTTATTTTTAATTGCTCAATTTATTTTCAGAATATATTTTCTGATAATTCATTAGTTATGCCTATTTGAGTATGTGAAAGAGAACTAGGATATTATGACAAACGGTGACATCGATCCCCCGAAGAAAGTTTTGATAACTGGTTGGTAATTACGTCTATTCTAAGAAAAGCATTGGGAGATATCAACTGAAGGATAGGAGTAGACTACTATAAACCACATTTTTTAATCTTCCTTTAGATAAAAGGAAACAGCGAACTTGTGTGTTATTTTATTTGTGTGACATTATTACATCATATCTCAATGGTTGCAAACATCGCATGAAAAGTAGTATACAAGTTCACTGAACCCGTTTACATGCAAGACTCAAACCCCCTTGGGCCAACTGATGATCTCAAAGTTTGATTTTTATCTCATTTAATAGGATAGCCTCCTAACCATATTCATTCTGAAAGAAGTGTATGAATTTAGTTCCTGCTTTGGTACCTACATTCTATAGGCGTCCATCTAGGTCTAGCGCTATCATAAAAATGTCATATCGTAAAGGGCCAGAAATTTAGATTACTGCAATAATGACACGCATTTCTGCTCAATTACGATGATTTACGGATAGACAACTCCTTTAGTAAGTTGAGAATCACGTTAAATACTACGCAGCGAATATAGGGTGCGTGTCAAGTCACAGATTTGTCAGGAATGACTATTTAGTCCTTATTATTGTCATATGTACAATTGTTATCACTGGCTCATCAATGAGTCACTATGGTTATTCTGATATTACTAAAGTAGTATATGGTCAATCAGATGCCAACCAAACGAATTCCAATACTACGAATTCTGTAAATATACAAGATATCCCATTAAAAAAAGTCCATGTAGGAGATATTTATATTGCGTATAAAATGTTTGGTAAAGGTGACCCAATTATACTCTTCAATGGCGCCTCTGATAATATCGATGCCTGGGCCCCGTCGTTTCTAAAAGCTCTTTCTTCAAATCACACAGTCATTGCGTTTGATCAACGTGGAATAGCAAATACAACAGCTGGTTCCAAACCGTATACTTACCAGCAACTAACAGACGATACAGCTGGTTTGCTTGATGCTCTGAAAATACCAAAAGCAGATGTTATGGGATATTCTTTGGGAGGACATATAGCTCAGGCATTTACAGTAAACAATCCAGATAAGGTTAACAGGCTCATACTTGTTGCCACAACTTGTGGAGGAAAAGATGCCATACCTAAACCACCTGAATTTAAGAAATTGCAAGCTGATATTGTAAACAAATCTCTACATAATATTCCCATAACTCAAGAGGAAATGAAATCGCTTAGTTCTGCCTCATTAGGGTCAGGATGGATAAGACTGCATCCTGAGTCTCTTGACATTCCAGCAAACATTACATCGTTACAACAATTGAAGCCTGGCTTGTCCCCTGAAATAGCGAACAAACAGAATAACCTAGGTAGTTGGGAGAACACCAACTGGAGTGGTGCTTGTGAAGAGGAAGCGAAATTGGCTAAACCCACGTTGGTCATAACTGGAACAGATGATAATAACTACATGCCGCATGGAAATGCTATAATTCTTGCAAGCAAAATTCCAGGAGCCTGGCTTGTCCAGATCAAAGGTGCTGGTCATGCAGTGATGGATCAATATCCGCCTGAAGTTGGTAAGATAGTAAACACATTTCTATCGATTACTAGGCCAAACAATTGAATCGTCTATGAATGAAGCATGAACTGATTTCGAAATCTAACCACGCCATGGTTCTGTAGACTGAAACATTTTCTTAGGTAGAATATGCCTATACTGGTTATGAGCCCTATTACATACGGGATTCTAATCTATTGCAACAAACTAATATCACAATTAAAGGCACAGGGTAAAGACTCAATTGGAGTCAAACTAGGTGCGCCCAAAATTTATGTCAAATATGATTCACACACCCTTGGGTTTTCGTAATTATTTATAATTTCAATATATACCGAAGAGACATAAGATATCAAAATATTAGTTATATGTATAATATTTCCCAGTATCCTCTAGAATAATAGAATGGGAAAAGCAGTTATTATAACAGGATCATCTAGCGGTATTGGTAAATATACTGCAGTCAAGTTATTAGAATCTGGCTATCAAGTCTTTGGACTAGCACGAAGATACGACAAACTTGCTGCTGTTCTTTCATCTGAAAAACTATCTAAAGAGATTAAAAAAGATCTTTATATTCCAATACAATTCGATATTACCAATCCTGAAACATTTGATGATGTTATTAAAGACATAATCTCAAAAACTAAAGAAAATACAATCTATGGACTTGTAAACAATGCAGGCTATGTGGAACCGGGAGCAGTTGAGGATATAATGATGAATAAGCTAAGAGAACAACTTGAAACAAATTTCTTTGGTCTTGTGGGATTCACAAAGAAAGTATTACCATTAATGATGGTACAAAGAAATAGCGGAGTAGGAGGAAGAATTGTAAATGTAAGCTCACTCGCTGGATTGATTTCACTTCCATTGATTGGATCTTATTCTGCTGCGAAACATGCATTGGAAGCTATATCGGACGCTTTGAGAATGGAGCTTTGGAATACAAACATTAAAATCATAACAATTAATCCAGGTGTTATTGAAACAAACATCTATGATGTCTTAAAGGCGAGGGTAGATGATATAATCGCCAATAATAAAGATTCAAGATTTACCAGTTCTTACAGGAAGTATTTTATCAAGAAAAATTATTCTGGCTTGGAGCCAAGTGTGGTTGCAAACGTCATCTGTAATGCTATCTCATCGCCAAATCCAAAGCAAAGG
>DASQQB010000089.1:0-24196 GCA_035643635.1 Nitrososphaeraceae archaeon
TCTTTAAATCCTCCCTTATTCTAGGAATAAGTATTGCTGGTATAATATTGCGGTTAGTCATTTCTTGTTGAATACTTTGTGACATTGACAATAAGTTAAACCATCGGTATGCCAGCATCCGAAATCTTCCATATGTAGATCCTTCCTATGATTACAAGCATCACATAGCAATTGCTCATCTGAATTTTCCTGGCTGTTCATTTCCTTATTATCATTCGCTTGAATCAGCCGCAGATCAATAAATTCTATCTCATATCTTATGTCTTATTATCAAATTGCAGTTTATCTGAAAGGATTTTTCCTAGTGTGTCAAATCTCTTAGTGATCTCTAGTTTTTCATTAAATACGTGGTAACAGAATGAATCAATTGAACTTTCATAAGCATCGAGTTTTATTTAAGCGCCGAACCGCACTTAACACAAAAGGATGAATCGACCGTATTGATATTTCCACATGATTTGATAAACTTAATTATTTATATATAAAATAGAAGAAATTGATATAGAGCATTTGAAATATTTCTGCTACTGCTTCATAATCTAATTAATGTGAAGTACAAGGTGGCAAGAAATCTAACGTATTCTCTATTCTACTGTTTAGGTCAGTTGTCAAAAACCATCTCTCTTTGAGGCGATGATGCTGTTTTGCATATACAGGAGTCTTAAAACCATATTTTTTGGCAAAAAATGAACGATCTTCTCTCATTAAATTAATAACAGTCCTAATTAGATAAATTTTTCCGTCATCAAGTCCTACTGCTGTTATTGCTCCATTTTCATCTCTTACTATGCAGACAATTTGGGATTCTACCATGTATTTTTAGTATGTGTTATAGTATAATTTTAGAGTATTAACTATATGGCAACGTATGTGTGATCTCTTAATCGGTACCTCGGGGAGTAATATTCACAAGGCTATAGTATTCTCTAATCTGCGGGTCCATCAGAAAGAATTTCATTATATTCTAGTGACCTCAGAATTTACTCATTACTATAACCACCAAAATGGTAAATTTAATCATGTGTGTTTAATCATATGTGATATTCATATTTAGTGGTCTTCATTCTTTGTTTTTTTCTTTAGGTCTTTGAATATCGCTTTGTTGTAAACTATATTATATAGCCTTTGATTTAGGTTTTACTTTGAGGGTGCATTATTGTTATTTCGATTCAATTCAAAATGACACCAAATCTTATTTATTGAATATATTAAGTAAAAAATAGTGATAGTTGTGTGCGGGCTGTTTTCTTTAGTGTGGAAACAGATTGTTTCCAAATGCTGTCTTAGAACTACTACACTTTAAATCAGAATCCTTACAATCGTTTTTCGTATCTCGTGCAATGTCTTTCGCATCTGGGCCAGTATAACAACCCTCAGCTGCAAAGGTTGTTTTATCAGTAGAACTAACACAACGCCAGTGTTTTTGAATTCCCTTAGTAGCCGCATATATAGAGTTAGGAACTACCGTAACAGATGCTCCTATTATTACTGCTGCTGTTATTATAATAATTGCTATTAGGATACCCGATTCCATGAATGAAGCATGAGAAAGGTCTTTAATAAAGATTTATGATAACATTACTACTTATGAACATGTATCAAATGAACAGTCACACCATCAAACTAGTCCATAATTAGTATCTTTTCTTTTCCTTTCTTCTCCTTGTTGTTTCAAAAGACTTGATTTGTAGTTGAACTTAATTCGTCTGTCTCTTCTTCCTGCTTTTCTTCACCTTGTTTATCTGAATCTTTATCGTCATCATAATCCGGCTCTTTAGACTCCCCATTATTTACTTTCTTAGAGATCAACTTCTTGTTACTGTTATTAGAATTATCTGAGACAAACCTCATTGCGTCATCCACCACAGTTGCATTTGAAAGTAAATCTAGTTTCATAGAATAACATTCCTTTGCTAACATACATCAGGCAAAGAGGTCTTCTTTAAAAAATGAAGGAAAGCAAGATTAACATCTGCCACTGACCGACTGACTTTTAACGCATCTCCTTTTCATTTGGTTCCCATAGCGCACATATTCCATAAGGTGCGATTTCACCTGAGGTTTTACCATATGAATCTGGACCTTCGTCTGTTACAATAGCACAGTGATTTGGCTTCATAAAGTATATGCAATTATAACAGAAATATCCAGTATGATGATCAGAGTCTTTGAACTGTTCCATTTCTATGTATCTTGCTGCAGCCTTTGACAGCTTCTTTAGTTTTGTTGCTTCTTGTGGTATATTTTCAGCAGTAGGATCTCGGGACATATATTATCGATCCTGCATCATCATTCTTTATATGTATTGATCCTAAAACTATCATTAAGCGATGCGTATGCGTTTATCTTAAGTAATAGATCTATCCACAATAATAACTCCGAGGCCAAAAAAGTTGAAGTTACTCTTATTCATACTTGGCAACAAGAAATAAAAGAATCACAATTAAAAAATAGAGATTAAATGAGTTGTTAAGCCATAAATTAGTGAGATTATCAGATCTTTAGTGCGAATCTCTAATGAAGGGAACACAAACTAAGACTCAATTCTCACTGTATCCACTTATTTGTGCTTATTTCCTCTAAACACTTAATCTTAATTAATCACACAGAAAAGCGAAAACATATCATCTATCTAAAATCATAGTGTATATTCTCACAATAAGCCAATTTCTCCATAGTTTTGCTTTCGCCCTGCGATATCAGCTCCTTAATTGTTTTAGGAGAAAAATCTGCATTTTGTAAAATAGAAGGTAACTCTACATCACTTCTAATTATTCTTGTTACTGACTTTATCTCTGCGCCATAATTATTTACAAGATTATTATATTCCGTCTTTATTTTTTTGACTTGTTCAGGATCAATCTTTGATTGGTCAGATTTTTCGAAAACTTCGTAAAGGTGTTCTAATAGTTGGATTTGTCTTGTAATGAGCCTTGACATTTTTATGTTGTCCATATTCTTATCAGAAAAGATAATGTCTTTAGCTCTGCTTTCAACTTCTGCCATATTAGAAGGAAGCTTGTGTATTTTTCTAGTATAGTTCTCTACAATAAAGAGGTTCTTGTCATTTCGTGGCGATACAGAAAGTACTTCTCTTACAGGAGTATTACTAAGCAGACTACCATCCCATGCAAATACGCCGTCTTTAACCTCAATCCATGGGAATCCATATATTGGATAACCAGAGCTTGCTAGAATATGCTTTGCTTTGATTTCCATTTGAGTATTATCAAATACAAGCGGTCTTGAAGTCATAATATCCACTGCAGTTATTATAAGTCGAAGGACAGATGGTAATTCTTCTCGAGTTGCAGCCCGGTTAATCTTTTTATAATCTATGTATTTGTCTAGTGTCTTTGCAAGAGGAGAATGATCGTATAAGTAAGTCCAGCTTCGTGGATCAGAAAAATATTGTTGTTTCTTTTCATAGTGATTGTTTGATGACATGTCGTCTTTTTGCCATTCTAGTAGTGGGGACGACCACCACGACCACCACCATCTAGGAACAAACATTTTCGGAACACCAAATATTGCAGCATTTGCTGAAGCTGAAGATACTTTCTTTGATACATATCTTCTTATATGGCTATCATAGTCAAAGAGAGAAATATCAGGAATAATCATAGGATTACTCTCTGCAATTTCTATCCAAAATTCTTCAAGGCTTTTTTCTGGATGGTCGCTTTTGCTACCTACAATAATAGCAGCATTTACAGCCCCAATAGATGTACCTGCGGCTATATCTATTCTTATTTTCTTTTTTATTAATGCTTTGAATACTCCACATGCAAATGCCCCAAGAGAACCTCCCCCTTGCAAAACAAGCACATTTTCTGTTTTTCTAGATTCTTTATGCCGTGGATGGCTTTTTTCTTCTCTATAATTCATGGTTACGCACTAGATTGATTTGGGCTACCTATAATTTAACACATTTCAATCCTAAGATGCGTAATAGATTTACTTGTTAGGATTAGCAGAATGGGAAGATTAAGAATGGCATAGTTACTCCCACGCATTCACATTTTTGTCGGAAAGTATTAAGCTTGCTAAACCAAAGCATATAGTTTATCTTCTAATTCCGCTGTTATACTGAATAGATTTCATAATACAAAAATGAACTCTACCAATGGGGGATCATTATTCTCCTAGAGCTACTTGATACTATTTCTTTATTTAATTCGTTCCAAATGCCATATTAAAATTGAAGTTGTTTAAATTCCGGGCATAGCCTCGGGTCCACGTGGTGTAGAAAAACCAATCGTTGCTTTAAAGTTTTCTGGCATTTTAGGGTCTGTCATGGTAAGAGTCACTTGTTTGCCTTTGGTCTCATCCAGTGTAGCTACTACAGGATACGATTTGTTCTTATTGATGTTAATATTTCCTGTTAAAGAAAATTGTGAGTCATCTGCAGTTGAATTGACTCCAGGCTTAGCAGAACCTTTCAAATTTCCTGTTAGCAGATATTTGTCATTGAAACTATGCAGAGTAAGAACTAGCGTATTATTTGACTGAATTTTATTCACCATTAAAGTAGTTGGTCTGGCTGGTAATGTCATACCGTTATTCAAACTAATATCATTTGTTGATGCTGCACTAGATTCAAAATTTTGAGGAAAAAGTGTATCATCTGCAAAGCTTATACTATGAAATGAGGTTATAGGTGCGTTATCCTGATTACCGGGATTATCTGATATAATAATATTAGGAAAGTCTATATTCTTAGTTAAAAAAATACTATTTTTAGTATCACTTGTGATTGCAAATACATCGTTATTATTATTATGTAGACTAGCGAGAATCGAACTGCTATGCAAACCAATAATGGAAAGGCTGACGCCTACGACTATGCAAATCAATCTGACGCTGTGTTGTTTCACATTCATGTCTATAGTACAGATTCTCACCTCTATTTAAATTGCAACTTACGTTACTATTAATCTGAATATACTACTCCCGAAATAATAGAAAGAGCGAAATTAAAGGAAAATGATAGTTAATTATAGTAACTATATCACGATAGATTAGGACCCAAGAATAGATTATATCAAAATGTAGAATAGGTTGGACGTCCTTCCGATAATCAATATTTCATTTATCAGTAATCAGGGCATTTTTGATTCCAATATCATTGCTTGATATTCTTAATTCTTAATAGGAGTAAACAATATTTGATCCATCAGAACTAATTATTCCGAATTTCTCTATAGCATTTAAAATAGCAGAATCTGTAATTATTCCTCTATGGTTTTGAGAACATGATTCTTCTATGATAATTTTGAATGCTTCTGCTCCTCTTGTTATGTTTCTATTAAAAACTGGCTGATTTCTATTATTATTTTTATTCCTGTCAATTTTAAACAGTCCAAACCTAGCTTCTGGTCTATAACCTTCTTGCCATTCATAATTATCCATCAGAGACCAATGTAAGTATCCAATTATATCTGCACCACCTTGAATTGCCCTTTTCACTTCTTGAAGATGTCCTACAATAAATGGCGCACGATTTCTATCATTTTTATCTGCAATTCCATTTTCAGTAATAAGCACAGATTTATTCCATTTATTTTTTATACGCATAAGTAGATTATGCAGCCCTGCAGGATAAATCTCCCATCCTAAATCATTTACTAGACTATTGGTTTGATTTTTGTTGCTGGCTGTAATATCATCAGTAAAAGCTCCTCCAACAAATCTTGCCGAAGACAGGGCCAGTATGTTACTACGGTAGACATGCACACGACGGTAGTAATCAACGCCAATAAAGTCGAGCTTATCTTTCCAGTCTTGATGTATGATAAAATTTTTACTTTCTTTGTTGTGTATTTGAAGTGTATTGAGGTAATTTAGATCTTCCTCACCATTAGTAACAGCATTAATAAAATAATCGTTTATAAAATACGAGAAATTCCTTGCAGCTTTAATATTATCCTTTATATTCATACCCAATATTTTATTGGATCTAGATGGAGTTACATCCATCATTAAATGTGCAAAACCGACTTTACTTGAAAAACCATCTTCATCGGCATCGATGTTATCAATGGCGGTGATTCTATTATAGGCCTGGACATGCGCCTCGATTAAATTATGCAATACTACTTTTGCTCGCTTGCCATCGAGAAAAAAACCAGGAGGCCATAATCCTGCTATATAACCTACACCTACAACAGAAGCTACAGGTTCGTTTAGGGTAATCCAGTAGTCAACCTGATCTTTTAATTCCTGAACTATTCTCTCTACAAATGTAACAAACTCTTCAACAGTTTTATAATTTTCCCATCCTCTAAGAGAAGTCCAATAGGGATCTGTTGATGGCGGGTCTCCAAGGGGAACATTTTTTAATGGAGACGGCAATAAATACTGAACTATATTTTTCTTAAACCTAATTGGAGGCGTTAACACCCACAATGGAAGCGTGAAGTGGTTTAGCGTAACAACAGGTGTTAGACCCTTTTTGCGCATATTCCTTATCATTTCTTTGTAATGATCAATTGCTTCTTGATTCCATTCATCCTTTTGTGGCTCGATACGAGACCATTCTAGACTTATTCTAAAACTATTAATTCCCATTTTTCTTGCAACATCAAAATCTTTTAGGTAATATTCTGGATCCCAAAATTTTACTGCTTCTCCAGCAGGTTGTAGAAGAATTTGCTTCCTTCCTTTATAGAATATACTTGGTCTTGTTAAAGAGGATATCCTATTCTTAATTTCCCGAGATCCCGCAAAGTAGTTCCAATCATTATTCGTAACTCCTCCTTCTACTTGATATGCTGATGTAGAGACTCCCCACAGAAATATACGATCAGAATTATTTGGAGTCATAATTTTTCTCTTACACTGGAATGAAACTGTAAATCTACTATCCTTATTCTTTGATCATTAATATAAAATTCCTTTTAAATGTTATATATTTTCATTATTATCTTAATCTATGCAATTGTCTTGTTGTCGGCTAACGAAAAAACAAAAGCATAACTTGTGATACAGGCATCATATTGAAAAGCAAGACAAACAAAATCAAAACCAAGGACATAGTCCACTATTGAAGAATATTTTTGTACTGTCCTGAAATTCTTCAGGTAGATATCCGTAAAGTTATATGTAGACTGTCTAATGTTATGATACAATAATATTCTATGAGACTAGCATTTAGTACCAACGCATTCAAAAAATACTCTTTACACGAATCAATAAAAGCAATTGCAGACATAGGATACAGCGCTGTAGAGATACTTTGCGATGTTCCCCATGCCTATCCTCCTACATTTGATGAGAAACAGATTCAATCAGTTAGAAAACTTCTATCTAAATATCAACTTGAAATTTCTAATCTTAATGCATTTACCCTTTTTGCTATTACAGACACCCAGCATCCATCTTGGATAGAAAGTGATCAACAACAAAGAGAACTGCGCATCATGCATACTCTTAACTGTGTATACTTGGCAAAAAAGATTGGAGCAAAAAATCTTTCAACTCAACCCGGGGGTCCTATTGATAGATATAATAATGGCAATAAGAGTAATAGTAGCAGCAACAATATACGACAGCTTGAAAAGCTATTTCTTGATGGACTTGGTAGGGTCGCTACAGTTGCTGAAGAGAATAAAATAAAAATACTTATAGAGCCAGAACCTAATTTGCTTTTAGAAAACTCTCAACAATTTCTTTGTTTTCTCAAAAATGTTAATTCGGATGCTGTCAAGCTCAATTTTGATATTGGACATTTCTTCTGTGTAAATGAGGATCCAGCGGCTTTAGTAAATAAACTAGCAGATTACATCGAACATTTTCATTTGGCAGATATCTCTTCAAATAGGGTGCATAACCATTTGATACCGGGTCAGGGAGCAATTGACTTTAGTTCAGTTTTTAAGGCTATGAATGAAATAAACTATGATGGGTTTGTAACGGTCGAGCTCTACCCATATCAGGATAATCCAATTGATGCAGCAAAAAAAGCATATGAATATCTTAATGGTCTAATCACTTAGCAATGGGAAAGATCAGAAAATCCACCACAAATAGAGTAGAAAACCAGAATTTCAAACACTATCATTAGCAAGAGATCGTATAGTAGCAAAATGGAACTGCTAGCTAGCTAACGCAACTGTAGTAGATGAGAAAAATCCCATTATTTTGCAAAAGAATGAAACCTAAAGATGTGCCCATTTAAAATAAGGAGTAAATGCGTTAAAGGGTTTACAAAGATAATAATACTCCGATACTCTCTGAACAGTTCAGAACACATTAAGCCGTATAATCGATTAAAAAATAAACCATCTATATTTGGAATATAGAACACATCAAAGAGAAGAATTTCACCCCTAGTCTCGGCCGCTACTTGTTTTACTACATTGTTGAAGCAAAAGGTTTTATTATTAATCAAAGTTGAAGGTAATATGGTAGAGGACATTCTTCATACGGAGGCGTTTCATTCTAATAGTGCATCTTTCCTTTCAGGTCTTATTAATGATTTCTTGGAAACTAATAATATTCATGATATTATAGACATAAAATACTCGTCATTTAGAAAAGATCTAAGTGATAGCGATTATTCAGCACTTTTGATATATAAAAAGAGAGTCACTCTACAGACACCGTAGTAATAACATAGTAATAGCAATAGATTCTACAAGTATGTAGTTCGCATTTTTGGCTTGTTAGTAGTCCATTCTTGAATAATGTTATCCACCACAACCATATACTATCCTTGAATAATGACATGACCATAACAACTGGTCGGAATTATGATAATCATAGTAGATGTATGACGGTAAGTAAAACTACTTTTCAACGCTCACTGATCTATTGTAATGATGCCCTTTGCTTATAAAAACAAGATATTACATCTCATGATAAGGATGTTATGGTTTGCTCATAACTATGCGTATAAATTTCAATAACATTGCCAAATGGATCTTCACAAAAGACTATTCTATAGCCTTTATTTGGAACAAGATCCCAGATTTTACTGCGCTGCTTTCCTCCGCTTTTAGATATTTTTTTGCATAACTGCTCAATATTAGGGTCGGTAATGGAAATATGGAAAAAACCTGTTTTCCAATACTCAAAATTATTGTCGCGTCTTTCGGATTTAGGGTTTATATATTCAAAAATTTCAAAGCCTACTTGATTACCTGAACTCAGGCAAACAATCCGCAATTTCTCAAACTCCGTGCCGTGAACATCCTTGATTAGGCTTCCTATTGGAGACTCGTCAGCCGCTATTTCCATCGGTCCCTTTATTATATTAAATCCAAACACTTCTTTGTACCATTTTATAGCTTCATCAAGGTCAGGTACACTCACTGCAATATGATTTATTGTCTTGGGATAAACAACAGATGATACTTGTTCCTTCTCTTCTTCTTCCTCCTCCTCACTTATCACGCCTTCTTTCTTATTCGTAAATATTTAAGAATTGTCGCAATTAACTTGAGTATGTTATGTTATTGATATACTCGTCAGAACTGTAAAAATATCCCTGTCTAGAGTTGTAATATGTATTAAAATTACCCGAGAAAATAATAATCATTTCTTAATAGTATAGCAACTAGTTATTCGCAACATAGGATATTTATAATTATATGAATTTGATGTTTTAAGCAATTTTATAATTGGGATAATGATTGATTAATTAAAGACTATATGGTTCACTCCCTTCGACTGTCTAGTGTCGATAAAATCTCAGAAGCTGACATAGTAATAATTGGTATACCAGATGAATCGAAATCTCATGCTAAAAGAAAAGGAACTAGTACCGGACCTGACGTTCTTCGTATGGCGTCCAATGAATCAGAATTTTTTGAAAGAGATGGTAAAATCATTCCTATCTGTCCATTGCGTGGTAGCACTGATAATAAACACATATTAGATTATGGAAACATTAACAAAGAAGATCTTTATCAGTTAATCTTTGATTTAGTTTCAACCAAAAAAATACCTATTGTAATGGGTGGCGATCATTCTCTTACTACTATAGCTTTACAAGCAATAGGAGAGGTATATGGTAAAATTGGAATGCTTTATTTTGATGCTCATCCAGACTTTGTTTCTTCTACCAGAAACTATTATGGATCTGTGTTAACTGATTCTTACAAATGGATAGACTTTGCAAGAAGCTTACTAATTGGGACAAGGGCCGCTGAGCCTGAAGAGTTGAAAAACGCAGAGAAGGTTGGATTAGATGTCATTACGTCATTGGATATAACAGAGTGGGGAATTAGGAAAACAGCCGATAAGATTAGATCTAGAAATATCCAAGGTAAAAAATATGTCTCAATTGATCTTGATTGTCTGGATCCTGCATTTGCTCCTGGAGTTTCTTTACCTTCGCCTTGTGGATTATCAGGTGTTGACCTTATCTATCTTGTAAAACTGGCAGTGGAGACAGGCATTGTCGGAATGGATATTGTAGAGCTTTCCCCAAGTTTTGATATCAATAATATTACAGCTAACTTAGCCGCTAGAATTCTATTAGAGTCTATTGCTTCTATTAAGCTAACTTAGCTAGACAAAATAAGAATAATTATTACTACTGGATGAAGTATTAATAGAAGAACCAACCATATAATATGTATTATTGTAACCAAAAACTGGTATACAGAGCAAGTTTCTCAGTCGCAAAGCCACAATGGCACTACTACTTTACTGGAAAGATTGTTGCTTAAGGTAGCCAGAAAATGGGTCTCTGGTAACACCTATAATGATGCATTGTCATCAAGCATAGCTTCTAACAATAAAGGAATACATGCTATTTTGAATTTCCTTGGCGAAGACGATACTAACAAGAGATCAATTGAAGAGACGGTAAAAGAATATCTTTTATTGCTTGATCTCTTACATAGTAACTTCATTAAAGGATGCGTATCAGTGAAGCCAACCCAAGTTGGTTTAAGAATTGATTATGATACATGTTTGTATAATTTTAGACAGATCGCTGAAAAGGCAAAAAGCGTAGATAAGTTTATGTGGATAGATATTGAGTCAATCCAGTTTGTCGAAGATACAATAGCAATATACCTAGAACTTCTTAAAGATTACAAACAAACTGGAGTTGCTATACAGTCCTATCTTAAAAGATCTTCCAGTGATTTATTGCATTTATTGGAACAAGGTGCAAATGTTAGATTGGTCAAAGGAGCATACAGAGAATGTGAAAATGTTGCATTTCAATCAATGGAAAAGATCAACTCGAATTTCTCAAAGCTGATGAAGATGTTATTTGATCACAACAACAAAAGCAGCAATATTTTTGCAATTGCAACGCATGATTCGAGACTTATAGATGAGGCACTAGGACTATCAACTAAATATGGTACTGATAAAAATCAACTCGAATTTCAGATGCTTATGGGAATTCACGATGACTTGAAGAAAATCCTTATAGATAGAGGATTCAAAGTCTGCGAATATATTCCATATGGAAGTCAATGGCTACCATATTCTATCCGCAGACTTAAAGAAAGAAAGAGAAATATTCTACTCCTAGCCAGATCCCTTATCTCCTCGTAAACGAAGAAAATCTGCTATTAATAGTATTAGGCAAGACAGCCCACTATTTATTATAATATCAGGCATGAAGAAACTTATTAGATGTAATTGTGGTTGTTGCCTGTCTTGCTTTTATTCAACAATAGTCTGGCTCTGCTCGCGCATGAATTGTGTCAAATAATAAGGTCCTCCAGCGCCTTTTCCTGTAGTACCTGACGTTTTCCAACCTCCAAATGACTGGGAGCCTACCATAGCCCCTGTGGTAGCACTTGTATCTCTATTAACGTATAATACTCCAGCTTCAATATCATTGACAAAACTCTCAATCTCTTCTTTTTTGCTACTATAAATTCCAGCTGTCAAACCATAATCTGAATGGTTACATAGATTTAATACTTCTTTAAAATTGTCATATTGTGCTACGCATAAAATTGGTACGAATAGTTCATCTCTGAACAAACGGTGATGATTTGGCAAGCCCTCCACAATTGTTGGTTCTGTATAATACCCGTGCCTAAATTTACCAGCAGTTTTTACTGCTCCTCCTACAACTACCTTACCATCCCTCAATGCCATTTTGGCAAATTTCCGATAGTTATCGTAAGCCTTTAAATTAATAAGTGGTCCTATATACACATTAGGTTCAAGCGGATTGCCTATTGCTAAATTTTTGGTTCTATCGACTAGTCTTTCCATAAATATATTTTTAACATCTTTATGCACATATACTAGGGAACATGCACTGCATTTTTGACCCGAATAGCCAAAGGCTGCTTTTACCACTCCGTCTACAGCTTTATCAATATCAGCATTTTCTGTAATTATTACAGGATTCTTACCACCCATTTCTGCAATAATCGGCCGCGATGGCTTCACTTCAGAGGATTCTTTCATTATTGTGTACCCTGCTTCTTGTGAACCAGTAAATACTATTCCACTAACATCTTTGCTGTGAACTAATGCTTTTCCAATTCTATCTCCAGCACCAGTTATAAAGTTCAAAGTTCCATCTGGTAGTCCGGCCTCTTTCATGATTTCAACAAATAAATATCCTATAATCGGACTATCACTTGCCGGTTTCAAAACCACTGTATTTCCTGTAATCAAAGCTCCAATACTCATACCCACCAGAATTGCAGCAGGGAAATTGAATGGAGCTATTACACCCCATATTCCATATGGTTTCATCACACTCTTGCTTTTTTCATTGATGTGCGCACTATTTGTTTGAACTATAAAACCATTATTTCTCTCAACCTCTCTATAATAATATCTAATAAAATCTATGGCTTCATCAATATCAGCTATTGCCTCATACCGATTCTTGCCATTTTCATAAGAAACCCAAGCTGCTAATTCAAACTTCCTGCTGGCAATTATATCTGCAGCAGTTCTACAAACGTCTAAGCGGTATCTGTAGTCTGTTTTGCCCCATTCTTCAAATGACCTTTTGGCCGCCTTTATCGCGTTTCGTGTATGTTTTGTGGTGCCACACGGAAAATAACCCAGTATTATTCGAGTATCTATAGGAGAAGTATGAACAAAAGTCTTTGATGAGTTAACTTTTTTGCCATCAATGATCATAGTATATTTTCTACCAAAATCCGATTTGACACTTTCAATTGCTTTCTCATACTTATCATGAAATGCTTCCTCGCCACCCTTTAACATCATGAATTTTTTGACTGTGTCTTCATTTTCAAAATTCATCGAATAATTTGTCGTGCAATGAACTTAAAAATTATTACATATATGGATATCCATAATTTTTGTTGAGTTGAGTTTATAGGAATATGCCTATCGATTTAAAGTTTCGTGATTATATTATTCTATAGTAGTTGCATAGGAATGACTATCATGTAATATGGTGTGTGTGGGGGGTTGGCCTTGTTATCTATATCTTGGATAATTATTTTTATTGTTTTGGCTATCATTTATTTAACACCGAAAACTCCTTTGGAGTATGTATTTGTAATAATGCATTTTTTAGTTTCAGCTGACATCATACCACCAGAGCAATCATCTGATAAAGTCGAGTTATAGCCAAGAGGTCCTTTTTCAGTGACACTATACATTCCCATATGTAACATTACTGGGATACCAGATGAACTACCTGAGAAAGAACTAGGCAAAGGATCATTCCCATGGACATTAATTGTAAAATCAGATGCTTTTTTATTACCTCCGCCTTCATTAACCACTTTATTTATTACTATCAGTTTTCCTTGTGATTGATTGGCAGAAAATAAAGCTAATGATGTTTTATTTTCATTAGACTTTGTAGCAAGAGTGTTATTTTGCTTTCCCTGTTTCTCTCCTATCACTTTCTCAGCATATGATAAGGATAACGAGTTAACCTTATATTCTACATACATGGCTGAATTGACAGATGGACTGGCAATTACTAATATGGAAATAGCAAAAATTAGTATGGTCAGTATCAGAGTTACAGCAAGCTTTGGAAATGACATTGATTTTAGAAGCTTATCTGATCTATTTTTCTCTTTCTAGACAGGATTGGTTTGATGATAGATGTGGTTAGGTATGATCGCTTAATTACCAATAAGTAATAGAATTGAAAATATAGTGAATAAGCCGACCATAAACCGTCAACCACACGGAAAAATCTCTGGATCACCATGGATAACCCTTGCAATCATAAGCTGTGTAGGTCTGATCTCAATGTTTGCAGACACAATGATACTTCCGGCCATTCCTGACTTTATAAAGGATTTTAAGATTTCTTACAATACGTCTTCTTGGATACTTGCATCGTTTCTAATTACAGGTGCTGTTATGACTCCCATTGCCGGAAAGTTATCTGATATTTACGGTAAGAAGAAGATATTGTTAATAATATTGGGAATCTATGCTATTGGCATTTCAGTTGCCGCTATATCTACCAACTTCACATTTTTGCTTATTGCAAGAGTAATACAAGGTGTTGGTGTATCTATGTTTCCAATTGCTTTCGGTATCATAAGAGATACATTTACTAAAGAAAAACTTGCTGTGGCTCAAGGAATATTCAGTTCAATGTTTTCAGCAGGAGCAGTAATAGGAGTTGCAGTAGGAGGAACAATAATCAAGAATTTTGGATGGCATGCTACGTTCTTAGTTGTTATACCAATAGCACTTGTATTATTAGCAGTAATTAGTAAATTTCTTCATATTAAAGTGGATCAGGAAATATCATCAACTATCTCTGACAAAAATACAGAATTTTGTTGTAGATTTATCCATGTAAGAAAGGATGTTCTACTTTCTGAAAGCATTGGTAATAGCAGTAGCAACATCAGCAAAAACAAGTCCAGCATAGATATAATGGGTGCAATCACACTATCTATTACAATTATCTCATTTCTAGTTGCATTGCAACTCACACAAACAATTAATGCGGCAGCCAATGTTTTACCAATTGTAATTGTTTTGGGAGTTGCAGCGATTATCTCACTATTATTTTTTGTAAGAGCAGAGAAAAAAACAGATTCGCCATTAATCGACCTTAAGCTCTTGGCAAATAAGATTCTACTTCCTGCAAATATCATAAACATGGTGGTTGGTATTACAGCTTTAATGGTAGTATATCAAACCATACCTATATTGATACGAAGCCCACAACCTTTAGGATTTGGTGGAGACGCATTAACTATCGCAAATATTCAATTACCGTACATGGCTATATCATTAATAGTAGCCATTGCTTCCGGTTTTATAGTATCGAGGTTCGGTAATCTAAAACCTACATTATCGGGAATTATAATCTCCATTATAGGCTTCGTCTTGCTCTTTGTATCACATTCGACAGAATTTTTGATAACAATCAGCCTCGCCATACTTGCAACAGGATTATCATTAACACAGATCGGCAGTATTAATATCGTGTTAGTATCTACTCCAAAGCAGTCAAATGGAATATCACTTGCAATGACTGTTCTTCTTTATTTAATTGGAACAGCAGTTGGACCTGTAATAGCAGGTATATTTATGCAAATGTATCAAACAACCACAAAGGGAATTTTTGGCTCGTTTCCTGCATTACAATCATACAATCTGATATTTATTACTGCTATTCTGATGTCTATGGTATCCGTTGTACTATTTGCTGTTATATACAAAAGGACAGCAAAGTCAAGAGGGGAAAGCATTATTAATACTCCATAAAATATAGTTCGAAACATCATTTATGATATATATTTTTTTGATGAAGTTTGCAGCGCCAGCAGCCGCAAGACAAATGGAAATTATAAGGCTTTGCCTATTCCCATAGTATTTACTGTAATGATTCGCACCTGAAGCTAGTGGTGATGATGGATAACCAATCTCAGTAAGATTAACTTAACTTTAAACTCGTATCTTATCTGGATAAAGAAGCAGACTAACTGGAAAAAAACTTAAATCTTTCTTGGTTGAGGCAGATATGTGATCCAAAAGTTAGGCAAGCTCTCTCCTACATCATTTTTTATCGGAGGGTTAGCTGCTGGGGCGATAGCTGTTACAATTTCCTTGCTTCTAAGGTTATTTGCGGGGGGACTATTCGTTCCCGAACTTGCTTCTCAAGCTTTATTTTCACTTACTCCTGGAGAGGTTGAATCGCAGGCAGTAGAGAGTCTCGGTCCCTTAGCTAAATACTCTGCATTTATAGGAGCCGTAATTGCTAATCTCGTGCTGTATGGCCTGATTGGTCTATTTCTTGGTGTATTACACAAGAAAAACAAACTTCTACTGAAGGGATATGTTGCAAATGCAACACAATCTTCACTTGTAGCCTATGTTGTTCTACTCGTGATATCTATTATCCTCCTTGCATTGACTGAAACAGATGTTGAGATAAAACTCAATTCCATTATGTTGCTAGCAATGTATCTTATTGTACCTAGTATCGCCTTTGGATTTATCTTGCTCTTTTTCTATGAGAGAACAGTATCGTTATCGCGTCAAACATCAACTATGGCTGCCAAAAAAGAAACTAGGGCTACTAGTCCCACTACTAATGGTAGCAAAGCAGAAGAGATCGATTATAAGAAAAGGCTGTTTCTTCGGGCTGGCATCGCATCGGCAGTTGCTCTACCTATTCTATACTATGGACTTAATACTCTTTTACTTCCAAAGAAAGCAGTACAGCAATCTGCTTATTTGTCCCAGTTATTAAAATCTAGACCTAAAGCCTTAGGATTTCAGGATCCCAGACTTGCGCCACTTCTCGAGTCTGAGATAACGCCAACAGACCTTTTCTATAGAATAGACAAAAACGCGGTAGTGCCGTCGGTTAATGCACAAACTTGGAATCTAACTATGAAGGGATTGGTGGATAAGCCTTTTGTGATCAGCTACAAGGATATTATAGATATGCCTTCAGTAGAGCAATTTGCCACACTTGAATGCGTAAGCAATAAAATAGGAGGTGATTTAATTAGCACAGCAATATGGAAAGGCGTACGCCTAAAAGACATACTTGGGAAAGCACATGTCAAGCCAGCTGCCAAATATATCGTTTTTAGGTGCTCTGATGGCTACGATGTTGGAATACCTTTGGAGAGAGGACTTTTTGAAGGTACTATATTAGCTTATAATATGAACGGCGCTCCTCTGACTACTGAACATGGCTATCCTCTCAGAGCTATAGTTCCTGGCATATACGGGATGATGAATGCAAAATGGCTAACTGAGATAGAGCTTGTAGATACAGTCTATGAAGGGTATTGGCAGAGGAAGGGATGGAGTAATATAGCTAAATACAATACCCATTCATTCATAATTATCCCCGATAGTGCACTTGTCAGAAAAAGGTTTGCAAATCTAGGATCTTCTTCCAATGTTGTGTCTAATGATGGTGTAGTGCCAGTTGCAGGGATGGCCTTTGCTGGAGACAGGGGCATATCAAAAGTGGAGGTTAGTACAGACGGTGGTACCTCTTGGAAAGATGCTAGAATCAAAGATCCTCTCTCTCAATATACATGGGTTCTGTGGTCTGCTGAATTGAATCTGGCTGATAAAAATGCTAATAAGAAGATTGTGGTTAGAGCCACGGACAAGACTGGAAAAATCCAGACAGACATGATAGCAAATCCATTTCCAGATGGAGCGAAAGGCTACCATATAGTGGATGTATAAAATATAGTAGTAGTCATATTACTTGGTAGCACTTATCTTAAATGAGAAATGATATGTATATGTATAATGCACTGAAATTATCTAAAATCAAAGTCTGATTTTTCTTTCTTATATAAGCAAGAACATGAGCCCACTGAAAAAGAGAGAAAGAGAGAATTATCTAATGATTGTTTTTTCTTTTACATATCTTAAAAAAAGATGTTTGTTGTATATGTTATATGGCATCGATTGATGAACACATTATTAAATGTAGTATTTGTGGACGAGGATTGATCGTTAAGGATACTGTTAATAACGGAGTAGCTTTTTTAAGTCATTTGAAATTAGACCATGGTATTGAGTATTCACCCCAACTTATGACTGAACAAAAGACAAAAAAGTCCGTGGAAAACCAAGTGCATGAAGCATTAGAATTTAATTATATGCCATCAGAGCCTCACGAATAATAGAGTGTATATTGTTTGCATTCCAAAAATCACGTTTCTCTATCAGTTTTATGGAACTTGCCATATCTTGATGAATATGATCTTTCATTCCATTTTTTTTGTGTGTGTAATTACATTCCGACTGTTAGTGCCTTTTCAAGTATCTGAAAAGTTGCTGGCAAAATGCCTATTGGTTCACCATCAATAGTAACAGGTACATCTCCATCCTTTGAGTGAATAGACACCTTTCTGGATTGCATATAAAATATATCAGATTCATCACTATATTTGCCATTTTTCATATTAACCAGTTCATCTAACATCGTAATACTGTCTGAATCTTTTAGAATAACTATATCAAGTAATCCATCAGAAACACTAGCTTGTGGTGCTGCCATAAATCCACCCCCAATAAATTTACCGTTGGCGATAATCCCCATAGTCATCTTTAAAAGTACTTTTTCGCGTCCATCATCTACAATAACTTCACAGAGATTGCTTTCATATCCAGGTAGAGTTGTAGCAATACTTGCTACCGTGGATACAATGCGGCTATTAATCTTGTTTCTCATCTTTTTTGATTTATCTATAACCTCAGCTCCAAACCCTATCTCTGCAGCATTGAGCAAGACTTTTGTTATTGCTTTTAGATGGTCATTAGGATCTGTGGCTGTAGCGCTTATAACATCTATCTTCTGTGTTTTACCTTTTATGAAATTATTACAGCATTCCATAACTTCTTCAGGAAAATCGAGTGATTTAGCTAAAACATTTCTTGTTCCGCTTGGAAATAATCCCATTATAGCTTGAGGGCTTATAGGGTATAATGTTGCTGATTTGAAATTATTATTATTATTATTACTTTCTAGACTACTACTACCACCTTCGTTACTAGAAACAGGAGAAGAGGAAAAGGAAGATGCCTCACTACTGGGGTTTTTTTCTTCAGAGAAGAAACCGTTTACAACCTCATTTATAGTTCCGTCCCCACCCATTGCTACTACCCTCTTAAATCCTTTCTTTAAAAATTTCCTCGTAAGTGTAGTTCCATCACCTGCTTTCGTGGTAAATACAACTTCAGGGGTTTCATTTCCAAATGCTTCCTTTATTTTGCTATAAAGATCATCCCAACCCTTACCAGTGGATCCGCTAGAAGATGTAGGGTTGACGACTATTACTGTATTGCAATCACATTTTGAAATGTTCCCTTTATTTTCATTTTGTGTTATGCTACTGGTAATAGTATTAATAGCCGTATTAACTGGTGCTGCATTGTCCTCCGCCGCTGTTTCTGTATTTTTCAATGATTTACAGTATCATGGACTTGTTCATAATTAATATTTATTATACTTTATTACTATGAATCGAATGAATTTAGCTCAATGTTATCATTGTTCAAAGTATAATCGCTGATATTAAGACCTTCCTTAGTCTTTTACGCCAACAGAAATAATATGAAATTGATATAATTCTTTCTAACCCATTTGTTGTATTATAATATGAATAATAGCAAAAAAACTATGGTAATTGGCGTCATATCTACTCTACTAATTGCAATAATAATACAACCATCATTCTCATATAATATCAAGCAAGCCTTAGCTCTTTCTTCTTCATCTTCTGCTGCTGCCTATGCACAATCTCAGACAAGCAATAATACAGCTCTTGTAAAACCACTTCCAGTGCTATTGATACATGGTTATCTAGCTGATGCGTCGACTTGGAAGATATGGGAAGACCTACTTAAGAAGGATGGCATTCAGTACTTTCCAATAACTTTCTATAAATCAGACGATAAATGCGGAACTGCTGCAGACCACGCCAAAGAATTAAGCAAGCAAATCCAACAAATACAAAATACGACAGGTTCAAAGCAAGTAAACATAGTAGGTCATAGCAAGGGAGGATTAGACGCAAGAGTATATTTATTTAATAATAGCAAAGAAAATGTTGTAGCAAATCTAATAATGGTTGGAGTTCCAAATGCAGGTTCACCATTAGCACAATCAAGTAATATCTGCAAGCCAGCAGTAGATGACTTTAAACCTGGGGCTGCGGACACCAAAGTAGGAGCGAATGCAAATACAAAATACTATACTATCGCAGGTGATTGGAATCCTTCACTATTATTAAATTGCCCGCAACTCATCGGGTTGCCAGCTGAACAAGCAGGATATTTTCAACTTCCAAAACCTAATGATGGATTGGTACCTCTATCAAGTGTAGAGTCGCAAGAATATTTCCATAACCTTGGACATACTCAGGACTGCCATTCAAACCTGTTAAGTGATAAAGAGTATGAATTAGCGAAGCCTATATTGCTAGGAAAATGATATAATATAATATATTCAATAAATATTTAACAGTTAAAGTCCCTCTCTTTCTTTGAGGCTTTCAGTGCATCCTACATTAGCAACTGCTTTATGCTCTAGCATTTTATGGGCAGAATAGAATGCATGAGGCTACAGATAAGATCAAATGATGAGTGGGATATCTTGTAAGAATAGAGAAGAAAAGCGAGAAAGGAATACCAAGAATCATAATAACGCTATACTGTGTCACAACATAAAAGGAGGAAAGAAGAAGAATTGTATCGTCTTGATTAAAAAAACCATTCTGATTTATCAAAGATGCAGCTGATTATTCAATGAATTTTTGATCTGTTAGAATAGGACATGAGTAGACTTAATCTTCAAGATTTGTTATATTATAGGTGTATGAGAGTTAAATCTATTATGCGGGTGGCGCTAATCTGGCATGGCAATAGAAGAAGCTGCTAAAACTAGAGTGTTAGACACCACATATGAGATCAGCAAACAAGTAATACATCTAGCTCATACTTCTTCAGGTTTGTCTATTGTTTCTGTAAGTGGAGGAATGCAATTAATTTATAATAACTTCTTTGATTACTACAAGGAGATTCTAGATAAGTACAAAAAAGGACAGGGCAATGGAATACGATGGGTCATTGACATACAAAAGGAAAGTGTAGAGTTGGTTAGAATATTTCTTGATTTAGGTATGCAAGTAAGACATGTTAAGAATTTATCAGCAATGAACTTTGCAGTAGGAGATAAAGAGGTTAATGCCACCATAGACAAAATGGAAGGGGGTAAGATGATTCAAAGTCTTATAACTAGTACTGAGCCGATTTATGTAAAACATTTTTACACTATCTTTGAGGAATTATGGAATAAAGGAATCGATGCACAAAAGAGAATATGTGATATTGAAGAAGGAATTGACGAGACAAATATAGAGATTATACCAAACCCGCAAGAAGGAATAAAAAATGCTTGGAAGATTGTAAAATCAGCAAGAAAAGAAGTATCGATAATATTTTCCACTGCCAATGCTTTTAGTCGCCAAATTGAAATGGGAGGTCTGCCTTTGTTAAAGGAGGTATCTGAAAATCATAAGGCAAAAGTAAGAATATTAGTACCTACTACTGTCAATGACGATGACGATGAATTATCTGCTATAAAACAATCAAGGCTATCATGTCCTCTCATAGATATACGAAGCCTAGAAGATAACTTGCAGACCAAAATCACAATAGTCGTAGTAGACAGAAAAGAATGTCTGATTGTAGAACTAAAAGATGATTCCAAAGATAATTCATATATGGCAGCAGGAGTATCTACGTATTCTAATAGCAGATCAATTGTTTCTTCGTATGTTTCTATCTTTGAGAACCTTTGGAATCAAACAGATTTATACGAACAATTAAAGAAATCGAATGAACAATTGAAATATTTGTATGACCAAATGGTGGCAAGTAATGAACAAATGAAGATCAGCAACAAGATGCAAAAAGAGTTCATTAATGTAGCAGCGCACGAACTAAGAACACCAGTCCAACCCATATTGGGTCTAGCTGAACTTCTTCATAATAAAAAACAGATAAGAAAAGAAGAAGAAGAACATGATAAAGAATTTCTCACTATCATTATTAGAAATGCAAGAAGGCTACAACAACTTACAGAATGTATCTTAGATATTACAAAAATTGAAAATCAATCGCTAAAACTTAACAAAGACCAGTTTAGCATGAACAGCCTTGTGCTAGAAACTTTCACAGATTTTAGAAATCAGTTGAAAAAGGAAGGTAAGAAAAAGATAAAATTGACACTAGCATTAGAAGAAGGTGACACTTCAGTAGTAGCGGATAAAAATAGGATTATTCAGGTTATTAGCAATATTTTGAATAACGCTGTTAAATTTACAAAAGAAGGAAATATTGTAATTGCTACAGAGAAAACAGATAATGTCCAGGAAATTAGAGTTAAGGTAAAAGATACTGGACCTGGTATAGACCCTGAGGTAATGCCTAGATTATTTTCAAAATTTGTCACTAATTCACAAATAGGTACCGGTTTGGGGTTATTCATATCGAAAAGTATTATTGAAGCTCATGGTGGGAAAATATGGGCTGAGAATAACTCTGACGGAAAAGGATCTGTCTTTACATTTAGCCTACCATTAAATGAGAGAAGCCATGTTAGAAGGAGTAGTAGTAGTAGTAATTAATATCTAATATTTTGCAAAATGAAAGCAAAACCTCTTGATTATTGTATAATATAAAGTGTATAATCGTGTGACAATGGGCAAAAAAGCCCGGGTCACTCCCTTGATCATGAAATTATAACTTTAATAATAAAAAAAAAGAGCCCACGAGTTCATTTCAATCACGAGAATATATATAAAATTGTATTATGTGTGTAGGATACTGGAAAGAAAGAAATGCTATATTCACCTTATGGCAGTTGGTCTAGTGAGTATCCTCTCTTACTATTTACATTATTCTCTCACTAATTAGTTGTTGTTGTAGATAGCATTTTTATGATTCTATTGTAAATCTTTTCTAGTGTTTTATCAATAGAATGCATTTCTTTCAAACAGCTAAGTTGAAGCTTTGGTTTATCCTTACTCGAATCATACATCCTGAATAAGCTTTTCTTATAGTAGTCAAGATTATCAATTAGTTCTTTGTAAGGCGCTAGATATTTAGGCAGTGTACTGACTCTGTTCTCTATCCTCTCTGCTGCCTCTCCCTTTATTTTCGATTTTATATTGGACAATTGTCTGAATGTTATGTCCTTACCAGTTTTCATTTTGATTTGCTCTAGAGTTTTGTTATCGGTAAGACGTCTTACATTACATTCTTTCACTATATTTTTTATCTCAGCTTGTTCTTGTGATGTAAATTTTGTCATTTATGTTATTATTATTATTAAAATATAGATTATACAATTTAAACATTGCCAACAATTGGTAACATACGAATAAGTTCTAATCGAAATAGTGTATCTGATATGAAGCAATACATGTATCTCCCATTATTACCACCACACTAATATGAAAAATACTTGTTCTAAAAAGAATGCAAGAAGAATTTATTTATTTATTATCTTGATTTTTACCCCTTCTCAGGGCAAGATTTATTCCAGCAAAGCTTACATTTAATATAGACGCAATCTTTTTTTTACTTATCATTTTTAATCCTACAATATCTGCTGCATTTATGACAGCAATACATGCTCTGATAACAGGAGTTGTAGAATCTAAATCCAAACCACCTGCTTGCTGCTTCAATAATTCTATTGCGTAATATCTTATGTCATCAGGTAGATTAAGCTGTTTTGATATTCTGTGGATATAATCAATTGATGTAAGCGATGGAATATAACAATCATTCTCTGACATTGTTTGAATTATATTTTTAGTTCTTGCTCCAAAATCTCTTGAAACCTCTCTAGTCAATACGGGAATCTTGTTAGACCACAATATTAAATTCCCTCAGCAGCCAGCTTAATCGTATATACATGTAATTGGAAATTTAAAATATTTCACCGGATAAGACGCTGACGTTTATACAGGTTTCTGTAGCCTCCTCTATGATTCCAGAAATACAATTATAGGTACGGCTTCCACTTTTGCTACCCCAACTACCACTATGCCGCCTAGAGAAACTGCAACTTTTGAGGTAACAAATCTAAAAATGATCTAGCAAATAGGAAATAACTAATACTAGAGTACACTATCAATGGCAGGAGAGATAATGATTTTTTAATAGAAGTGAAATTGTCATCTGCTCTGCTTTTCATAAAGATTATTCATACTGCAAAGAAGTTGATGGTTAGAAAATGACTAATCAG
>DASQQB010000090.1:0-16573 GCA_035643635.1 Nitrososphaeraceae archaeon
TCAGAATTTCCGTCTATTCCATCAGTGCCAATACATGCAATCGTTACATCTTGTGTCTTTCCAAAATTTGAATGCATTAGAGCTGATAACACTGCTTCTTGATTTCGTCCCCCAATACCATTACGTTTTCTTTGGTTAAGCCGCACTACTGTTTCACCACCCATAACAAAGGCAAAAGGCAGACCACCTCTAGAAGGTGTCCTATAAGATGATAGTTTGGCAAGATTTTTACCAAATGATTTCGCTTCGCCATCGAACGTTGACCCAAGATACGAGGCATTAATTTTATATTTTTTTTTAAGAAATTGAACAACCCTTTTACAAAGGATAGTATTGTTTCCAATCAAAAAATTGTGAACATTTTCAAAGTGGTCATCTCCAGGTTTTAATGTTTCAGATAGAACACCATTGATACCTTGAGTTATTATACCTTTGGTGATTTCTGATGCATTTGTTCTTTTATTCCATAAATTATATTTTTTCAAGATATTTGCAGCATCATTATATGTGGAGCTATCGTGGAAGGTGGGGCCAGAGGCGACTATTTCCAAGTCATCGCCAACAACATCGGAAATTATGAGAGATATGATCGTTGTATGTTTTTTGACGAATTGCAACATTTGTCCTCCTTTGATCATTGAAAGATGTTTCCTGACAATATTTAATTCGTGAACAGACGCGCCAGCTGACATCAGCATACCTATGACGGTTTTCTTCTGTTTTAGAGTAAGCTCGCCTCTTGGAAGAGGCATCAGAGAAGATGCTCCACCGGAAAGCAAAACGATAACCAGATCTCTGTCACTGGATTTATTCAAAACATTAATAATTTTTTTTGTTCCCATTATGCCAGATTGATCTGGAGAAGGATGGCCTGCTTTAGTCATGGTAATTCTGCTAACTTCAGTTCTTGTCTGATATGGAACGTTTATGGCACCTGCTGCAATTCGTTTTCCTAATCTTTGGCAAACCGCTTGGGCCATTCTTGATGCCGCTTTTCCTGCACCTACAGTATAGATCGACGAAAAGCCTTCAAGGTCTAGTTCCTTGAACTGTCCAAAAACATCAGTTACGCGTAATGCATTTCCGTTTAAACTTAATGCTTTATCAAGAAGAAGTTTTGGATCCACATATTTCATGCAATTCTCTAATGCAGATAAGACCACTGATACCGATCCAAAGGTTCTATTTTTTTTCTCAAGATCAAGTCGATTAGTTATAGCTGTCAACAAAAAAACATCTTTAGCATTATTTTAATTAACCTTTGGGTCTGGCTAAGTGGCCTCGATACAGGACTTTACAATATGCCATCAGTCGTCTTTCCTGTGATGCCACCTCTTCAACTGTATTGAGTAATTTCATAATCAGCCTGAATTCCCTAAAAATTCCTTCATTCCATGCTTTATTTTCAATTTTTCTGCTTATACTTCACTAAATTGACGAGTACAATTATAAGACAATTATCATCAAAGTAATTTCATATAGAATTTTATACTTTTTCATCTGACAAAGTATTATTTAGATAACAATTTAATTAGATTTAATAAAATACAACTGTCATTAGCTATCTCAAGATTTTTTTTTTTAAAGATAGATTAATCAAGGCCTCATCAGCTAAAGACAGACCATTAGTAGTGTTAAAACGATGGTCATAAATCTATCTCTTAAGGGTAACGCCGGAAAGCGAGGATTAATGTTTGTTTCTTACTACGGAAGGACCCGCGCTTTTATATCTAATTATAAATCATGGCATGAATATCAAAATCAAGGTAAAATTACAGAAATTGCAATGTCTCTTATAAGCCATGAAACATTGCATTTGACGATAAACAAGTTCTCGCTTTCAGCATCAGCAAAGTTAGATAATTTATTCGGGAGATCAAACAGTTGGGAAAATTACACACACGGGCTGGGCGACATTGACAGAGATGATAACATCTACACAACCAACCTAAAATATGCCAGCAAGGGACGTAAAAAATTTATTAAAAGCAGACCAAGGAGCCTATCATTATTAGATAAAAAGAGAATCTAACGTAGAGATGTTGCACTCATCTGTTTATACGCAAACAGCAAAATTCATACATATAGATCATAATACAGCAATGGTTAACCAAATCAAAATTGTAGTATCATCACACAATTTAACTTGGCCTGTGATTTCTCTCACCTGAGGTCCGCTAAATCGTCTACTCCTAGAAATCCCCTCGGTGCAAGCGGTTTTCTTCCATTAAAACCTTCTTCCTTACCATGCCAGAACTTTATTTCTGTTTCACCAATCTTCCAACATAGCCATACCTCTTCGTTGAATCTTAAGGACGGAAAGTCGATTAAACCCTCGTCAACGCTTTTAATAATGATCCCCATATCCTCAAGCAATTCTATAGATTTATACAGATTTGTCACCGCATTGTTAAGCTCCTGTTTTTTTTTAATAAAACTTTCGAACCCTGACTCAGTATCAATTATGTTTTGAAGCTCGTCTTGAATAGAAACTACCCGTTTTTTTTGAGAAAGAATACTATGAAACCTCCGTTTAACTTCAGGCAAGACCTTATTCGCGTCTTGTGGCGTATATATTGGCGACATGAAGCAAGATTTCTATAGAGCTATATAATTTATTTCTTTATAGTATACTACAGTAGAGTACTGAAGCCCTCGAAGCATAGAGCCATAACCTGTGAACTGCATACATAGGTCCATCTCAGAAATCTGCAATTAGAGTTGAATATGCTATAGCTCGATATTATATCAGGCTGAAGCATCGATATTATTTCCATTATTTTACACTTGATCATGGATAACCGAATCCTTAAATCTTGGGCTGCTTCAATTAAATCAAATCCAATTGGAGACTTGTATAAATTGATGTGAATGTTGTGAGGGATATTTCTGGAGTCAAGGATAATTCTACTAATTTGAGATTGGAAGAAATAGAGTTCCTAAGGAATCCATTCCAACTTTTCAAAAATTTTTACAATCTCTACGAGAAAACATTCATTTTAGAATCTCTTGTCGGGCCGAAAGAACTATCGGAAATGACGGTAATTGGTTTTGACCCGGAATTAGTAGTCACGTGTAGCTTTACAGAATTTAGCGTGTTTAAGGACAAAAAAATAATTTTCAAGGCTGGGGTGAAAGATCCTTTGCTGCAACTGAAGCAGTTTTTAGTGAACATCAAGGATTTTAGGTTCCGATACATAGGAGGAGCGGTAGGGTACATCAGCTATGATGCAATAAGATTCTGGGAAGATCTTCCAGTACTAGATGAATCCAAAAATAAAAAGGGTTTTGCTTTAATGGAATTTGGGATTTATAGGGATGGAATACTTTTCAATCATAAAGACAAAAAAGCCTTTTATTTCTGTACAAATAAAAATTCTCGATTTGATATTGTTAAAGAACAACTAAGGAAAACTGATGATGAACCTGAAACACGTAGGGCCGTATCGTTCACTTACTCTAAACCAACACCGAACATCAAAAGACAAGATTTTATCAAGATGGTCAAAAAGTCCCACAAGCTACTCTATGATGGAGACATTTTTCAAGTCGTACTGTCTAAAAGCCTTAAATTTAAAGTAAAGGGCAATATTCTAGGAGTTTATGAAAGTTTGAGGGAGATAAACCCTTCTCCTTATATGTATTTTCTGAGCATGAAAGATAGATGTATCATTGGATCCAGCCCAGAGATGCTCCTGCGTATTACTGGCGATTATATAGAAACGTTCCCGATAGCAGGTACACGACCGATAGTGGGGAACGAAAAAAGGAATCAAGCGATGCAAAGCGATTTACTTAATGACAAAAAAGAAATTGCAGAACATACGATGTTAGTAGATCTGGCAAGAAATGATATCGGGAGAATTTGCAAATATGGATCTGTCCTAGTTTCTGATCTGATGACTGTTAAACGCTTCAGCCATGTGCAACATATTGTATCTCATGTAACTGGCAGGCTCAGAGATGATTGTGATTCCTTTCAAGCGATCAAATCTCTGTTTCCTGCAGGTACCGTTACCGGGGCACCAAAAGTCAGAGCAATGCAAATAATTGACGAGCTTGAGCCGGATCTCCGCGGCCCTTATGCTGGTGCATTGGGTTATTTTTCCTTTAACGGCTCAGCCGATTTTGCTATAGCCATAAGATCTCTTTTCGTGAAGAAGGATATCGCATACATTCAATCCGGCGCCGGGATCGTAATCGACTCAGTGCCAGCAAAGGAGTGGACAGAAACTGAGCAAAAGGCAAATGCACTCTTATCGGCCATAAAGAAGGCTAAATTTAATGGTAAGCAAAAGCATGAAAGCTCTAGACAAAAAAAGAGATAAACCGTCCGAAAGTTGTTTCCATCCTACGAAGAATAGACTTGTCTGCATTGTATTGCTTCAGAGAAGGGCTTAATACAAAATCAGTGGTATCAAGAATCAGAAGAACACTAAAAACGTGTAAGTATTAAATCTGTTATTTGTAATGATCCAGGCAAAGAGAATTATTTGAAAGTGAGCATTGACTTTAAACGACACCGATCAAATTTGATAGATAATGCCAAAAAGGCCGGCTACGACTCAGTTGTCGCATTCCAACCTGAAAACATCTATTACACAACTGGGTTTTGGGGAGAAGCTGTCGCTGTCTGTACCAAAGACCATCTTGGTTTGATCGTGCCCAAGCTGGAAGTGCAAAGAGCCGAGGATACGTCTAGGGATTGTGATATTATTCCATCAGATAGAGGCGAGGACTTGATGAAGAAGGTTTTAGAGAATATAAATAAAAAAAAACTATGCTTAGATAACGGTGATTATTTTATTCTAAATTATATTCAAAAAAAATTAGGACGAGAAAATGTAGATATTAGCAACGAAGTCTTCCTTCTGACCAGAGAGATTAAAGACCAACAAGAATTACGACTTATTTCTAGGTGTGCACAGGTTATTGATAATCTATACGAAATCTGCAAGGATGAAATAAAAGTGGGAATGTCGGAACAAGAATTGCAAGCAAAATTAATCTACGAAGGGATGAAAAGTGGTACAAACCCGTCATCATATAAAGCCACATTAAATCCTCTGATAATTGCTTCTGGACCGAACTCGTCCAAACCCCATGCGGAGGTTTCTAATCGCAAATTTTTAAGAGGAGACATAATTGTGGTTGATTTAACATTAAGATACAATTGTTATATAGCCGATGCAACCAGAACGTTCATTCTCGGCAGAGCTTCGAAATTAGTGAAAAAATTGTATCATATAGTTAAAGATTCTCAAGAAGCAGGTATCAGTGCAGTTGACGGAGGCGCTACTTGCGGAGAAGTTGACATGAGTTGCAGAGCACGTATGGATAGCTACGGCAGAAGCTATTCGAGATATTTCATACATTCTACAGGTCACGGAATTGGGCTAGACGTCCATGAAAAGCCTTGGATTAGAAGGAACAATCATGAAATATTACGAAAAGGGATGGCAATAACTATTGAACCCGGCGTCTATTTAGATGGAAAGTTTGGTATAAGGATAGAGGACAGTTTGGTGGTTAATGGCGATCCTATTAAAAAAGGCGAGAAAAAAGTAAAGGTAACGAACCTAAATCACTTTACAAAAGAGATGCTCGAAATCGGTTAGTTTGGCTGTTTGATTTATTTATTTCGGAATTAATTTTTAATTCAAATAAACGTTTATTTAAAAATGCTTTAACCACACTTCAATAATGATTACAACGGGGGAAAAATTTAGACCGACGGAACGTTCTTCTGCATCCATTCCCATTGCCTATTGTATATCAATAAATTGTTTAATCAATCCTAGCAATTGGCCGGCGAGGAATACTTTATTATGTATAGGAAAGTGAAGAACTCCTTTTTGTTTACTTACTACAAAGATTTCATTGTAATCTGAGCCTATCATTGATGCTTTCCTACCAACGTCGTTGGCTACTACCACATCGGCTTTGGACTCTTTTAGCTTGGCGTATGCTTTTTCTATGAGCTCTTTATCAGACACATCATATTCTGCCTTAAATGCAACAAGGAAGATTTTTTTATTGATACTTACGTTTTTGACCTCATCTACAATCTTACGAGTAGGGATCAGAGAGAGCTGTAGCTTCTCCGATATTCTCGTGTCTATTTTTTTCCTCTTTTGAATTGCAGTCTGTCTTTTGCCAATATTATTGTGATTCGGAGCAAAGTCCGCGACTGCTGCTGCCAAGATCGAAACGTCATATTCATTTGAAACAAGCTCTGACATTACTTTTTGATACATCTCCTCACCAGTGCTTACCCTAACCATGTTTAGTTTTTTTCCTGTCGAAAGATCTGAATTATATGATACGTGCCCAAGGATTAGCGTGACGTCTGCTCCCATTCTATCTGCTTGTTGTGCGATTGCTATTCCCATTTTTCCTGAACTTAGATTTGTAATCACGCGGATAGAGTCAATGTGCTCTACGGTACTGCCGGCAGTGACCAATATTTTCATACCCGAAAGCAGATTGCGTCCCCATTTTAGCCATCTATAAGGCTCTGAAGGAGTGTCATGATGCAGACCGTTTTCAGAAATCTTGTTATTTCTACCTGTACAGAATCTCCCAAGTATATACTTCAACACCCTTTCAGGCTCTACAAGTTTAGCTTTCCCTTCCGAGATGCCAGGTTCTAAGAACTCAATTCCTATATCTTTCAACCTTTGAACATTTCTTTTGATCAATTCATTCTGATACATCGCTTCATGCATTGCAGGAGCTAGTATTATGGGAATTTTCGATCCGACCGCAACTGACAGTACAGTAGTAACGGAGGTATCATCTATCCCATTTGCCATCTTTCCTAAGGTGTTGGCAGTACAAGGATAGACAAGAACTAGATCCGATTTACCGTAATCGGCAAGGGAGATATGCTCTAGGTTGCCTGTCAAATCCACTAAAACTTCGTTACCTGTTGCCCATTTCATAATATCCGCAGTAATCAGTCTGGACTCTGCGCTCTTAGATATTACAGCGTGAACGTCAGCCCCATGACGCATAAGTAGCCGCGACAGATCTATCGCTTTATATGCGGCAACACTTGCAGTAATACACAAGATTATTTTCGATCCATAGAATTCTCTTCCTGAAGTGGCTATGATATCTTTTGAAGGATGCCCGCAAGCACCTATACTGTCAGTGTTCTTGCTTCCCGGAAAAGGGCTCCACTCCATTTCTTGTTTTGGCAGGTCTTTTCTTCACTTCATTTTTCTCTTTTCTGTTACCTGTCATCGAATCACGCAACTGATTCAAATCACTTTTATCCATGTAAAAAGAGTGGTCAGAAGCAGGAAAAATAGAGGATTTAACCTCCTGAATATAATTTGTTACTGCATCAGAAACAGTATCAGATAACTCTGCATAGTGCTTTACAAATTTTGGACTAATATTCTTGTAGATTCCCAGCATATCATGTATTACTAACACCTGACCGTCACAAGATGAACCTGATCCTATCCCAATTGTAGGAATGGAAAGATTCCTTGTGATTATTTCCGCCACCTCATCTGTGACCATTTCTAAAACTATACTAAATACACCGGCCTTCTCCAAGGCCTTGGCGTCAGCGATAAGTTTTAAGGCAGACTCAACCGTTTTTCCTTGTATTCTATAGCCTTGCCAAAGCTTAGCCGTCTGCGGCTTTAGCCCGATGTGACCCATTACAGGTACTCCAACACTGATCATCGCCTTGACTGTATCAACGATTTCAATTCCACCTTCCAATTTCACAGCATCACAGCCTGATTTAATCAGTGATATGGAATTTTTGATAGCCTTCTGGATACTAATTTGATATGAACCAAATGGCATGTCACCGACGACTAAAGCTCTCCTTGTAGCCCTTGCTACAGCATTACTGAATAACATCATTTCTTTCATGTTTACAGGTATAGTACTTTCGTAACCCAACACAACCATCCCACCACTATCTCCAACAAGAAGCATATCTATGCCCTCTCTATCGCAAATAGATGCAAAACAATAGTCGTAGGAAGTCAAGACGCAAATTTTGTCCTGTTTGCTTTTCATAGATAGTATATCATCTACCGTTAGTTTTCGTTGGTCTATATGGTTTCGATTCTTGCTGATCATATCGGCTATGCCTGGATGAGTAGAGCTCTCCCACTTGCTGAGCAATTTATTTTTATCATGATAGGTATTATTACACCTTTGTCTTCTTTCATAATCAATTCTATTTTTCACAATCAGTTCGGTTGCCTGACCTAATGATCCTTAGAGATTCGGTAAGGTTTACCTGATTGTCGAATCCATTTAACATTTTACTCATTCTACCATGATTACTCTTTTTTTTAAAATCTTTCGCGATAGATATCATAGTGGGTAAAGCCCTGATAATATTATCTATAATACTGATGTGGCAGACTTTTGCGGTTCTTGATAGAGGATTAAGGTCAATTGTAATCAGCCTTTTCCCCATCCTTGCGAGGGCTTCTGCTCTGTCGCCATCTTCCAAAGGGATAACAACGGTATCAGACTTGAAAATACCGTGTCTATCGATCTGTTTTCGTTTACTCTTTAAACCAGGTACTATTTCTCTAGTATCAGCTCTAGTTCCATAAACCGTTTTTAAGCCATTTTCCTTTAGCTGCTTTTCAATCAAAACTTCGCGATCTTTGCTCTTATAAAACAGGTTAACCTCTACAAGGGCTCCCGTAATGTCGCTGAGTTGTACTATCTCTTTGGCGCAGAGTGCTACAACGTTGCCGTTTACAGATATGACTGGATGAGATGCAAGCAGAAGGGAAGCACATGCGCTTTGCATTGCGGCGTAGGCCAGGTCAGTCGTTCGTTCGCCTAGCAGGTAATCGAAAGCTTCGCCTCGTCCATGCGCAATTAGGCCTTCCGGCACTACAATAGCCTTTTGAAGTCCTTTCACAAGCAATTCCCTAGTCCGGAGCGATGCCGCCCTTGGATGGTCATTTGGTATTTTTGACATTTAGCTGGTCTCAGTTAGAATGGACCATCCTAGCACCTTGAGTGTCTATGTTAGCAACTATTAATTTACCGGTGAATCGTTCTAGAGATTCTACCACATTCTTGACCTCATTCGAGGGCACAATTGTGAAAATTGTTTTTCCAAATAACGCTACACCGCAATAAAATCCCTGGGATTTAAGACGCTCTATTGGTCCTTCGCAAACGCCTTTGGTCAGCCTAAGAGCACTAGAAAAATCATAAGACATTTTTAAAAAATCATTAATGTTTTTGGATTTTCTGATGTCATTTAACATCTTCGCTCCAAGACCATTCATTAAGTTTATGTTATTCTTATTATCACCAAGGACGGACTTTGTAGAAATTGGCGAGATACATAAGATAACTACTTTAGAATCGGTGCTGGGATGTATTTTTTCAATCGCTCCAATTCCTGGTGCACCTATAGCTGTACGTATTTCAAATCCCCCTGCAAATTCTGCAAGAACAGTTCCGAGTCCTGTTCTACACGATATCTCTGCAATATGGGCTATCTGTGCTGATTGAATTTTATTAAGACCGGTACCAAGAGCCTCATTCAGGGCGTAGGATAAACTCAATGCCGCAGCCCCGCTAGAACCTAATCCAAAACCAATTGGAATATCGACTAAATGTTCAACTCGGATGTAACATCTTCGCTCCTCTGAATTGAGCTGGCCTATTACCGTATCGTGTTGAAGTAATCTAAGATAGTAATCTAATATCCACTTTGACACGTCTCCGTTTGTGGGAGTTCCGTTAATGGAGACACTATATCCAAAGGCTTTATTTTTGAAAACCCTGACATGCGTAGTTATTCCACAGTCTACACTAAATCCGACTCCCTTCGATCCTAAATTAACAAAATTATCATTTGTCTGTATTGATAGGGGTTTTTCCAGAATTCCAGTAATATGCCCAGGGCTGAAAGCCGTAGATACTTTATCTGGTGTAGCTCCAATCATTACCTACCATTTATTTATAAACTCAGTGAAATATAAAAATAATGTTTAATTAGTTTATATCAATTTAAATATATTCAATGCAAACCTACGTGAGGCGATTACAAAAAATCGCAAGTAGCCTTCTGATTTCTTTACCAAAGGTCTGGGTGATAAAGAATGATCTAGATAAGGGAAGTACAATTTTGATAGAAGTAAACCAAGACAATTCGCTCACCATGACGCCATCAACTTCAACTGGGGATTCCATCAAGGAAGTCTCGATTCCGTATCCCCAGACTGTTGCCTTGGACCTCACAAACCTGATCTACGGTGCATACCTTTTGGGGTATGATATTATCCGTATAAGAGGTAAATCACCAATAACGTATGAGGATCGCGAACTGATTAGGCGTACGACAAGAAAGCTGGTTGGTTTAGAAATAGTAGATGAGGACGGCTCAAACATCGTATCGCAATTCCTACTCGATGCAAATACATTGGATCCTGTAAAGATTCTGAGGAGAATGAATGGAATAGTTGCGGGGATGTATCACGATTCATTGAACCTATTGGATAACAAAGAGAAAAGCACTGCATTATCGATCGCTAGTAGGGATGATGAGGTAGATAGACAATATTTTCTGCTAGTTAGATTAATAAGGACTGCAATCATAGAAAAAAAACTTGCAACAAAGCTCAATTTGAGCAATATAGATATTTTGGATTATAGAATCGCCGCAAATCACCTCGAAACAGCAGGAGACTATATTAGTGATCTAATTTCGTCTATGTATGATATTTCTACTAGTAACCATCTTAATACTGTAGTTGAAGCTCAGCGGTTGGTTCTCAAAATGCAGGAAAAATCTATCAGTGCTTTTATCAACCAAAATATTGTCGAGTCGGCCGATGTCGTAAGAATGTATGATAGACTTAAAGTTTTGATGAAAACTCTTAATATATCATCTGTTAAAGACACCGGATCTAACAATTCCCAATCTGCATTTATGGCACTTAATTTAATTTACTCATTGGATAAAATAGCCAAGTGCTGGGTTGACGTCTCAGACTTAGTCAAACCATTTTATATGACAGCCCCATTAAAATAGAAATTAATAGCATAGATCGTCAGTGCTACTTCTATATGCGGCTGCTAGTTAACATATAAAATACTTAAATTGCCTTGATCGGGCTGCATCTAATAGGGCTCGTAGCGCAGACTATTACTTGTATATGTCTATGATGAATAGGTATTGCAGGGATATAGGCGTTGAATGGATAGCGCGGACGCCTCCTAAGCGTCAGGTCGAGGGTTCAAATCCCTCCGAGCCCGCATCTATCTTGTCCCTACATTTAGGCCCTCTTGTAATAGTAGTAGGCCCAGAAATTGTATCAATAACAAATCACAAACGACAGAGGCTATACTAACAGTTGACAGCCGAATATTCTAGTCAATTTTAGATTCTAGAAAACTTTTATGTCTACATGTTGTTTAGGATATCAAACAAAGGAACCTACTTTTAGCACCGATATCGTCATGTGTTCCACCACCGCATAAAGACAAATCTGTTCTATGCTCTAACTAACTCAATATACCGACTTAATAAAAAGCTATATAACAATGAAATTAACAGAACCCGTATACATACATGCAGGGACCTAATCCCACAAAATATGCTACAATGAAATTACCGTTGAAGGCTGTGGTAGCCGCAAAAAGGGCAAATATCAATGAGTAAATCTGGTGGAGGAAAAGAAGAATGGTCATCTGTTCAACACGCTTTGGCATACCTAAATGTAGCTGATAATCTCCCACATCGTACAGAAGGCGAAGCTGTTTTACTTGATCATGTTTCTAAAGACGCAAGCAGAGTGTTAGACCTCGGTACAGGAGACGGACGATTACTAAGACTTCTAAAGATAGACAGACCTAACATGAATGAGGCTATAGCATTAGATGCTTCTCCAACTATGCTAGAGGCTGCACGAGATCGCTTTGCAAATGATAATACTGTTAAAGTAATCGAGCATGATTTTAATTTTCCATTGCCTGATTCCTTAGGCTATTTTGATGCAGTGGTTTCAAGCTTTGCTATTCATCATCTAAATCATAAACGCAAGCGTGCACTTTATGAAGAGATCTACAATATTCTTAATCCAACAGGAGTTTTCTGTAACCTAGAACATGTAGCATCACCTTCTGTTGAACTTCATGTTCGTTTTCTAAATGCCATAGGATATAGTCCAAAGACTGAAGATAAGTCAAACAAACTATTATCAATGGAGACACAACTAGGTTGGCTTGGGGAGATTGGATTTGTGGATGTGGATTGCTACTGGAAATGGCTTGAGATGGCTTTATTGATAGGATATAAGGCATAATGCATTGAGTCATACTTCAAGCTACAGGACTAGAGAAGGTAGTTATCCACAAACCTAACGATTAAAATCTTCCTCAGTGGCAAAATTGAGTCAAATTTGATGCGCATTCCACCAAGCCGGGCCAGTACTTGCCTAACATTTTATTCATGAATGATTTTGTCCACACTATGTTGGGCCTCAGATTAATGTCAAATTTGATTCAAATACATTCGAACCAGTTTCGATATCAGGGCTTTTTAATGAGTTTCACAAATAATATGGTAAAATAGAAAAAGTTGCGAAATCCAAATAATAATAGAGTCGGAAGAACCGGAGCGCTGGGCATTGTTTATACTCCATGAAAGTACCAATGAGAAGAGAGAGATATCAGACAAGAGTGGCTAGATTTATTGATTTTATTGGCATTAGACGTAAGAATTTAGAGGAGAAGGCAAGAGCCTTTGCTGCGGCACTGTATATACCGTAGAGAATTTAAATGTGTTTTAGTATGAGCTGCATTATCTATCTACTCTCTTTTATTACAGAAAGAATGTAATCTTGTCTTGCTTCAATGTCTTCCTAAGGAACTGCTAAAACCTGTCGAACCTCAAATAGCTCGATAAGATGTAACAGGGGAATTTTCGTATACCTATTTCATTGCTTTTGATAAGCTTCTTAATGAAATAAGTTTAGAACTCATCTATCGATTTAAATATGTGACAAAGGAAAGTTCCACGGCGAGGATCTGCTTGCTATTTACATAATCAAAAATAGTGCTTTTGATGTAGAACAAATCTACCTCCTTTGTGCCCGGTACGATACTGAGAGAACGTTAAATAGTAAGTCAATATTCTTAAAAAATATGGGAAGGAACACGGGCTCGAACGCGCTCATAATCGTAGGAGTCTTGGGACTGGCAGTAGCCTTGATCGTAGGAGTCCTAATATGGCGGGGGATCTTTAGATGGTAATACGAAAGCTCCTCTTATTACAGTCTCTCCATCCTCGTATCGCGAAGTGTAACTCGGATGGAGTAAGGTACTCGTCTACGACCGCGTTTAACACAATTTGATATAAACAGTCGCATGCTTTTTGGTCAATACAATATAGCTACATAACATGCTCTATCTAATCTGATGCCGTCAGCATCTTTGAGCCAAGCTTACAGAAATGAAAAATACGTCGACTGGCAGTGAAGGATTGTGCTTGTAGTACGTGCAAGGTAGGTAAGAAAGAGGCATCCACCCTGTCTGAAAAGAAAATCCATAGATCTAGATAGTGGGCTTAGATAACTAAGAGGTTAGATAGTAATGCACTCCCGAAAATTAGACCTTGGCAATATTAGCCTGTTGCCATATTAGCCTAAAGCTGTTGCTGCCAGCGCCTCTAGCCGCTGATGTCATATTGCTTTCTGCAATCATTGCATTAATGCACCGTGATGTCAGAGAACGCAAATAGAAAGTCAGAAATTAATATTAGATACAATATTTGATACTATTAAAATCAATTCTCAAACCGATTTCAATTAATATCCAGCGCAAGAAGACTATAGTAGTAAATTCTGTATTAATCTTTAATTATTCCACTATGATTATGAAGTATCATGTTTGAAGTAGGCTTTGCTGGAATTAGAATCAGCATGGGTCTTATTGTTGTCGATATGCAGAATGGTTTTGTAGCAGAAGGGGGTTCATATGATAAGTTAGGAATGAACACGCCAATTTATCGAGAAATTATTCCTAGGGTGAAGGATCTCATTACCTTATGTAAATCATTTGGCATGCCTGTGTTTTACACTGAATCAGTTCGGGAAGCTAGTGGAGTAGATCTTTTAACCAAAGTTCACACTCTGTTACCTAAATCTAGAGAAGAAAGATTGAAGATACCCATTTGTGTCAGAGGAACATGGGATGCACAAACAATTGATGAGATAAAGCCTAAAGAAGACGATCATGTACTAATAAAGCGAAGAGACTCAGCATTTCTAGATACGGAACTGAGAATGTGGTTGCAGAGCTTTAGAATAAATGCCCTAGTATTCTGCGGGGTTGATACTTCAATATGTGTAGAAACATCCATAAGAGATGCCTTTAATTTAGGCTATGATGTTATTTTAATTTCTGATGCTACTGCGTCTGGCATAAAGAGCAATTATGAGACCACACTAGACAGAGTATCAGATTATTATGGATTACAAATGAGCTATGACAGATTTGCGTATATGCTTCGATCCCTAGACATGGTAAGGAAGAAACAAGTAGACCCAAAAGATCAGCAGCAGCAGCTAGACAATTTCATAAAAGAATTTGGTCTATTAGACTTTAGAGAGTTCCAAGAACCACCTCTCCAGAGTAGTTGACAAACTCTTCTTAGTCGTATCAGTGGTTGAATTATCAATAGTGAATTTGTTCATGCTTCCCCTAAATATGTTCATAGTGAGATATTACAGGTTAAAATTTGTACCAGAATGAAATGATCCAACTGAATGTAGGTGGTTATCTCATCAGGAGCGTAAGTAACATGTGCAAATGGGTATATGATAGCCATTGCAATATACATTATTGTTGATTTTCCCAAGTTCTTATTTCACCTACGCTATTTTCTTACTGCACAAGGTCTGGATATAAGAGAAAAACTGTAAGTGGTATTTTGTTGATCACACGATGCATTGTTATACTAACAACAGCCAATTCTTCCAGTTATAGATATAAAATTATCGAATTTGGCAATATTATATCTATAGGATATATATTAAATAATTGCAAAAGGAAATCTGTTACCTCAGCTCAGTTATTGTTGTTGACCGATCTGTATTTCCGCAAAAAAAGACAATGAAAACTTTGCAAGACCTTTAACCGATGATTGCTATATTAGATGCATGTCCTGTGTGTGCTTGTTTTGAAAGTCCTTACAACCGAGGAACAAGTTTAGGAGATATGCAGCAGTAATTAATCGCATGATCTTTTTCCTTTTTTCTCCTACCTAATTATATGAATACGATCTATACAAGAAATGGAATATTTAACGTCGAGTACCAATACAATACTCATATGATACGGATACCAAATCTTTGTACTGTCACAAGGGGTTTTATACTGAATTCCGTACTGAATGATTTTCGCGACGTTTCTAACATTGATGATTACAGACAGCATATCTGAGTATGCTCCACGATTATTATACAAAATAACAAGTGTAGGAGTACAATGCTAAACTGACTGTAGATCTTTCGCATTACCAGGTTTTCTAATTATTATCATATGAAAAGGAAAATAATAATGCGGCTGGTGATCTTGAAAAACAAATTTACGCAGCCAGCGTCCCTTCTTGGAGGAACCGTATAAAATATAATCGTTGGCAAATCACTTATTCAGCTTCATTTTAGCGACGCTAAAGATACAGACCGAAATAGCTAGAGCTGCTAGTTTATATCTACTGAATATAATGCTTTGTTTTTATCTTTTGAACTAGATCGACGATAGCTAATCTTAATGTCGAGATACCTGTCCTAAACGGATATGCTCCGCCTCCTTCATCAGTAATTGGATTTATCCATTCATAAAATGTGTGTATACCTACACTCTTTTTATCTCTTGAAATTAGCTTTGACAGGAGAATATTGCATTCTTCAACTTGGTTAAACCTGCTCCTCGCAAGCATTTCCACTCCTGTAGTCCAGGGCCAACAGGTATGATTATGGTATTGATATGGTTTAAGAGGCCAAGGCCCAGTCTTTGGAAGCTCTTTTTCTGTTACTAGTGGCCACTTGTCTTTCCATACTCTTTTCTTGATTGCATCAAGAGTGCTAATGCTTCTCTGATGATGAAGGTCAGGAATTTTTATCGGTTCATTTTTTTCTTGCATCTGTTGTTGCAGTTTTTTTTCTTGTTGTTGGACTATGGCTTTGAAACTATCATTCACAGTATTCGCCGTGATTGCAGTTAGGAAATACGTTACGTCCTGAGTTAATAATCTATAGATTTGGTCATTTTCACGATTACTACTATCTAATCCTTGGACAATATCCAAATAGGTACCATCCTCTTCTGACCATAATTTTTGATTTACTGCATCTATTGCCTTTTCTACTAGGCGATTTATTCTAGTGGCCTCTTTGCTTTTTCCTAGTTTTGAGAGCAAAACAGAAAGATGAATTAAACCATAAATCCAACATCCTTGGCTATAAACTATTTTGCCTGCTCTTAGTGCTGTATCCATCCAGTCTTCATTGTGGCCTTGTTCTAACAAACCGTCATTATCAATATCGCGGCTTTCAAG